>JBDSUF010000023.1:0-47657 GCA_039927835.1 Alteraurantiacibacter sp. | reverse complement strand
ATCGTCGCCCGCACCTCGCGCGCGCCAATCTCCGCGCCAATCTCCGGGTCCGCATCCAAAACGGTGGCCATCTTGTCCTCTCCCAAGGCTATCGTAACAATCGTTAGAAATATGGCACGCAGGGCTGGCGCGGCGCAAGCGGCTTGCTAGTTTGCCGAATACAAAAACGGGAGAGAATCATGGGACCACTGCCGCCAAGCACCGATGACCGCGTGATCTGGGACATGTGGGAGGCGCAGTTCCGCCTGCCGGTGGCCACCGTGGCCGACGAAGTGGGCACCTTCCGGGCGCTCGGCAATGGTCCGCTGACCACCGAGGAACTCGCCGCCGAAATCGCCGTCGACGCGCGCGCGCTGTCGATCCACCTCGGCGCGCTTGCCTCCAGCGGGCTGGTCGAGAAGCGCGACGGCAAATGGATCGCTACCCCCGCCGCGCGCACCTGGCTGCATCCCGATGCGGATGGTTACTGGGGCGGCTTCCTGTTCCGCTTCCGCGAGACCGAACCGCTCCACGCCAAGCTGCTCGAGACGCTGCGCACCGGCAAGCGGCCTGCCGACACACAGAGGGGCGGCCCGGAGTGGGAGCGCGGCACGATGAGCCAGGAAACGGCCCAAAGCATCGCCGCTTTCATGCACGCGCATTCGATGGCCCCCGCGCGCGGTGCAGCGGTGCAAAGCGTGTTCGGCCAGCTCGGCAGCGTGATGGACGTGGGCTGTGGCTCGGGTGTCTATGGCATCGAGATGGCGCGCGCCAATCCCGGCCTGCAAGTGACCCTGCTCGACCTTGCGGCAATGTGCATCGAGGCAGCGAAATACGTCGCGGCGGCGGGCCTCACCGACCGCGTGACCACCACGCCGACCAACATGTTCGAGCAGGACTGGCCCACCGGGCATGACGCGCATTTCTTCGCCAACGTGTTCCACGACTGGTCGGAGGAGACCAACCTGCTGCTCGCCCGCAAGAGCATTGCCGCCCTACCCAGCGGCGGGCGCATCCTGTTGTCCGAAATCCTGATGGACGACGATGGCGCGGGACCGTGGCACGCCGCCAGCTTTAGCCTGCTGATGCTGCTGGGCACGCTCGGCAAGCAATACTCGCTGCCCGAGTTCCGCGCGATTCTCGAAGCCGCCGGGTTCACCGATGTGCAGGCCGTGCGCACCGGGGGCGGCTATTACTCGCTCGTCTCGGCGGTGAAACCCTGAGGCCCTGGGGGAAAATACGGCCCTGGGGGAAACTACGGGGGGCAGTGAAAGCCGGGCGGCGACCATGGGCGTGCCAAAGCAGCGCCACGACACGCCAATGGGAGCCGCACATGGCCAGTACCATCTTTCGCCGCCTGTCGCGCGATCAGCGCGGAGCGACCGCCGTCGAATATGGCCTGATCGCGGTGCTGGTGAGCATTGCCGCGCTCGCCGCCATGGGTAACCTGGGCAGTTCGGTGAGCACCAATTTCAGCGAGGTCAATTCCTCGGTTTCAGACGCGGTTCACTAACGCCGTCGTATCGCCAGCCTTGCGCCGGGTGTGTGGGCTGTGGCAATTCACTACCCAGGCGCAGATGCGCTGGGGGAATTGTCGATGATCCGTGGAATTGACCCGAGGGGTCTTGGCGCACTCCTCGCCGCCGCCGTGCTGGCCGGGGGCTCGTTGTCGTCGCGCGCCGAAACGCCCGAACAGCTCGATGCGCTGATCGATGCCTCGCAGGACGAGGCGGGCGGCACCGCGCTCGCCCAGCAGCAGGCTGCGCAAGGGCAATACCTCGAGGCGCTGGCCACGCTGGAACGCGTGCTGGCGATGAGCCCAAGGTCGCAAGGCTCGCGCCTGCTGCACGCGCTGTACCTGTGCCAGGTGGATGACCGGCAGGGCGGCCGGGTGGAACTGTCGCGCCTGCGCCCGCATGACCTTGCCCGCCGCCGCCGCGATGGCGAGGCGATCCTCGAGAACGCCCGCGCGCGCTGCGAAGCGGGTGGTGCCGCTGCTGCTCCTGCCGCTGCCGCAGCTCCTGCTCCTGCCGCTGCGCCAGCTCCTGTTCCCGCCGCGACTGGCAAGCCCAAGGGGAGCAACTGACATGGCTCGTTCGCTGACCCACCTCGCCCTGTCGTGCGCCCTCATCGCCCTCGCCGCCCCTGCCGCCGCGCAGCAAGTGGTCGGCAACACCTCCAGCGTGGTCGGCGAAGTGCGGCTGAGCAACGCCGCGCAGGAAGAACTGCGCCGCATCGCGCTGCGCCAGCGGATCGCCTGGGGCGACCTGATCCAGACCGGCGGCGGATCGCAGGCGCAGATCCTGCTGCTCGACCGCTCGACCTTCGGCATCGGCGCGCGCAGCCGCGTGCGGATCGACCGCTTCGTCTATGACCCCGATGCCGAGCGCTCGATCGCCGCCAGTCTGCTGCAAGGCGCGCTGCGGTTCTTCTCGGGCGCGCAGGCGGGCAACAACAGCGCCGAGGTCACCTCGCCCTCGGGCCGCATCGGCATTCGCGGCACCGCCATCGACATGCTGGTGGGCGAGGACGCCAAGAAGATCGCCAAGGATGAACCCGCCGTGGGCGACGTCGAAGCGCGCGACCGCGAGGCAACGCTGGTGGTCCTGCGCGGGCCCGGCGTGGGCACCTCGGGCGGCCTGACCCCCGGCCTCGCCGATGTGACGGCAGCCGGCGTGACCGTGCGGCTCGACAGACCGGGACAAGCCGCCTTCATCCCCCGCCTCGGCGCCCCGCCAGTCGGCCCGTTCATGATCTCCGACGCCGGCCTGATCCGCGTGCAGGACGAACTGGCCGGAGAAGTCGCCCGCGCAGCCGACGGCGGCCTGCTGGGAGATATCCTGCCAGTGGCGGCGGGGCTGGCCGTGGTCGCCGTGGGCGTGATCGTGGCGACCGATGGTGGGGACGATAACGGGCGGACGGCGGATAACCCGAATGACGTGCCAAATTCCACCACGGGCGGGCCAAACTCGCCGACTTCGGGGCCGAATGGGCTGGGGAATTGACCTCGTCATAGTTGCTGCGAATGTGTTCTGATGCAGGGCCTTTCTGGTGCAATCCTAACGAGGAAAGCCACGCCCTTGGAAAAAGCCCACGATGCAGTCATGGCGTCCCGAAGTGCGTGCCATGACCACAGATGTCGAATGCCGATTTAGGGTGTAAAGCCGTCGTTCAATCGAGCTCAAGGGGGCGAGATATGGAACGATAATCAAGAACTGCCGTTGGTGGAGTGTCTCCTCACCATGACAGGCACAAATCCCATGACCGCGTCGTCAGAAGCAACTTCCCTGTTTGCCACTGCAAGAACCGACGGACTTTACCTGAGGTCCCGCGACGGCGATCGATTGGGGCAAGTTCACGCCTTCATGATCGAAAAGAGGTCGATCCTTGTCAGCTACGCAGTTCTCAGTTTGGGAGGGATGCTAGGGTTGGGCAGGAGCTACTATCCGATACCGATCAAGTTTCTGAGCTATGACAGCACTGCGGACAGCTACATCGTGAAGATTGATCAGCGTGTTCTCGAAGGTTGTCCAAGTTGGGCAAACCACACTCCAGAGTTCACCCGGGCGTATGCTGACCGGGTGTCGAGCTATTACGAAGCAACGCCAGAGACCGTCGGTCTCGCATAATCATTGAAAGGGAGCCGATCGAGAGTTCCGCTGGTAAGGCTAGACGAGCCAGTCGACATTAAATCGATGTGGCCGACTTGTAATTTCCCGCAATGCGTCGTCGCCAGCTGTTCCCTTCCCGCCGGTCGATCATGCGCACCGATGCCAGGAATAGGGTGGCGAACGGATATCAACAGGTCCGTGCGCTAAATGGAAGCTACTGACAGGGTTTCAATCAGGGCCCGCATACGTCGCCCAACAAAACCCCGGCAGACTTCCGGCCACCGGGGTTCTGGTTGCAAAGCTGTTCGGGTTAGACCCCCCGTCGACGGACGAGATTGAGAACCACCAACAGAATGACCGAGCCAAGCAGCGAAACAGCTATGGCGCTCAGGCTGAGATCGCCGCTCATGATGTTGCCGCCACCAATGTAGGGATTCAGTAGAAAACCGGCGAGCAGCGCGCCAACAATACCCACGACGATATTCATCAGAATACCGCCACCACCGCCTACCAGCATGCTGGCTACCCAGCCGATTAAGCCACCGACTACCAAAAGGATTATCAAGTTCACTGCGGTTCTCCTCACCCGTTTTTCACACAACGAATGAAAAGTGCGGCTTGTTCCACGCCATCGTCAAACGCGGCATTTGCGTTTGGCGTCGAGCACGGCTTGCGGGCCGCAAAAATCGCAGAACTGCGGCATCGGAGGCAGACAGAGAAGTGCCGTTACTCCCCCTACTTCTCCGTCGCCATGAACACCCCGTCCCACCCCCCGCCCGGCGGATCGGCGCGCAGGGTCTGGACGCGGCGCAGGTAGAGCGCGTGCAGGCCGGGGATGCCATGCGCGGTATAGAGCGGCTCGGCTTCGGCCAGCAGCGTTTCGGCGCGGTCCCACTCTTGCCCACGATAGGCTGCGAGCATCGCGCCATGCGCCGACCGCAAGGCAAGGTAATCCGCACCCCCCCCCAGCGCCTCATCCCCCAGCAGCGCAAACGGCGTGGCCGGTTCGTCGCGGCCGACAACGCGCACGCGGTCGAGTTCAATCAGCGCGAACCCGTCCAAACGCGCGGCCATCGCCTCGCCAATGGCAATCGGCACGCCGTAAAGCTTGGTCAGGCCCTCCAGGCGGCTGGCGACGTTCACCGTGTCGCCGATGAGGGTGTAGGCCAGCCGCTCGGCGCTGCCCATGTTGCCCACGCAGCACAGGCCGGTGTTGATGCCGACGCCAATCCTGACCTCGCCCGGCCATGGCACGGCGGTTTGCGTCGCCATGTCGCGGTTCATCTGCTCCAGCCGGGCGATCATTTCCAGCGCCGCGCGGGCAGCGTTCTGCGGGTGTTCGGGATCGTCCAGCGGGGCGTTCCAGAAGGCCAGCACGGCATCGCCGATATACTTGTCGAGCGTGGCCTTGCGGGCCAGCAGGATGGCGCTCATCGGGGTGAGGAAGGCGATCAGGAAGTCGATCACCTGCCTGGGGCTGTAGGCTTCGGAAATGCGGCTGAACCCGCGCACGTCGGCCATCAGCACGCTCATGTCGCGCTCCTCGCCGCCCAACTCGAGCTTGCCGGGGTCGGCGGCGATCTGGCGCACCAGTTCGGGCGAGAGGAAGCGGTCGAAGGCCTTGTGGATATAGCTGCGGCGGCGCTCCTCGCGCTGGAATTTGAGCAGCGTCAGCACCGCATAGATCGCCGCCAGCCCGAGCACGAGGTACGTCGGATCGAGCAGGTATTGCGCCCGCGTGAAGGCCAGCCAGCTTCCGCCTAGCGCCAGCCCGATACCGAGGATCGCCGCCAATGCGCCCAGCGCGGCGCCGACACGCGGCAGGAGCAGCGCCAGGCCCGTGCCGACCAGCAACAGCAGCACCAGTTCCAGCTCGAAAGCCCAGTCGGGCCGCTCGAGGAAATGACCCGCCAACATCTGCTCGGCAGCCGCAGCGTGCGCCGTCACCCCGGCGACGTTTTCGCCCTGCGGCGTGGCCACGAGATCCTGCAGGCCCTGAGCGCTCCCGCCCACGAACACGACCTTGCCGCGCACCTGCTCGGCCAGCGCGGCATCGCTCATGTCGCCGGTTATAATCGGCCAGGCGCGGAGCATGGCCTGCGCGGCGGGCGGCGGGAAATGGAGCCACATTTCGCCCGCATCGGTCACCGGGATCACCGTCTCGCCCACGCGCACCGACACAGCTGCGCCGGGAGAGCCGAGCGTCTGGCGGCTGCCGTCGCTCGTGGTCAACGCAGGCGGATTTTCCGCGCCGACCGCCAGCCGCACCGCCTCGAGGCTCAGCGAAGGGACCAGCGTGCCCCGGTGCAAGGCCACCAGCGCCGCGCGGCGAACAATGCCGTCGGGGTCACCCTCGATGGTCAGCGAGCCGGTGCCCGCCGCCGCTTGCTCCAGCACCGGCAGCGGCAGGATCGCGCCCTCGTATTGCTTCACGAACTCGGTGGGCAGCGAGCCATGCAGGGTGAACGGCACCTTCGGCTCCACCGCCCGCCCGCGCCGCGCCCGGTCGAGGAAAAAGCCCGCCACCACCGGCACCTCGGCAAAGCTGGCGGCAAACTGCGCGTCGTTGCCCGGCAGACCCGCCAAGGCCCGTGCCGTCACCGGATCGAGCCGCGCGGCCAGCGCTTCGGGCGAGGTGCGGTCGGGCTCGGAGAACACCACGTCGTAAGCCACCACCGTGGCCCCCGCCCCGCCCAGCCGGCGCGTCAGCGTGGCAAGGTCACTGCGCGGCCACGGCCACTGGCCCAGCCGCTCGATCGAGGCTTCGTCGATATCGACCACCACCACGCGCGAGCCGCCCGCCGGTCCGCTCCACGGAGCCGCGCGCTGATAGGTGTCGAACAGCTGTAACCGCACGCGTTCGAGCGGCGCGGGATTGGCCACTTGCAGCAGCACGACCAGCGCCAGCACTGCCAGCCCCGCTGCCACAGGGCCCAGGCCCGTGCCCAGACTGGTCAGCCGCCTCGTCCATCGCTTCACGCCCGCGCCCTCCCCCCCAAGTCGACCCAAGTCGCCCCCCAAGTCGAAAGGTCAGCTTAGCCCGCCCCGCCCGCCAGCGCCACTTCGCGCTTTCCTACACCGGTGCGACCACACCAGACCGCTTGCTTTGCCCAGCAAGGATGCGCCCCGCCATGCCCGACCAAACCGACCAGTCCACCCTCCCCGCCGTGCTCCCCGCCTTCGAACCCGTCTCGCGCCAGCGAATGCGCCGGGGTGGCTGGAGCGCCGCCCGCCAGCGTGAATTCATCGAGCTGCTGGCCGAAACCGGCAGCGTGCGCGCCGCCTGCCGCCGCATGGGCGTGGGCGAATACCGCGTCTACGACTTGCGCCGCCGGGCCGATGCCGACAGCTTCCGCGCCGCGTGGGAGGCTGCGCTCGACATCGGCGTACAGCGGCTCGAGGATGTGGCGATGGACCGCGCGCTCAACGGCGTGGAGGAGCCGGTCTATTCGTACGGCGAGCTCGTCGGCACGCGCATCGTCCACAATGACCGGCTGCTGATGTTCCTGCTGCGCAACCGCGCGCGCGAGCGGTTTGCCGAGGCCAAGGCGCGCGCGCTCAGCGCGGTCGATGCGGGCGAGCTGAAGCGGCTCAAGGCGCAGTGGCGGCAGGATTGGGAGCGCGAACTGGCGATCCGCGCCAGCGCCGGGGAGGACGAGCGCAACGAGGACCTCACGAGAAACTCGCCGCGCTGCACCACCGCTGGTTCACCGGGTTGAGCCCGGCGGCCCGCGCCGCCTATCGTCAGTTCCGCGAGGCCGAAGCGCACAACCAGGCGCAGCTCAGCGCCGCCCGCGCCGCCAACACCGTGCCTGCATGGGTGGACGACGAGGACGACTACAGCGCCGCCGAAGCCGACTATGCCGAGTGGTTCACGCCCGACCGCCGCGCCCGTGTGTGGCAGACGATCGACATGGTCTTCGGTGCCAGCGAGGATGCAGAGGAGGACGCCGACGCGGACTGAACGCCGGAGTTGCTTCTGGCGTTACTTCTGGCGGTTCTTGCGCGCGGCGTAGCGATCATCGCGCGCCTGCTTCATCTCGGCCGCCGTGGGGACCGAGCGGACCGAAGCCACCGCCGCTGCCGCAGCCGCCTCTGTCGCTGCCAGCTTGTCAGCCTTGACCTGGGCAATGGCCGCCTTCTTGGCCGCAGACTTCTCGGCCAGCGCGGCCGCCTTGGCCGCCTGCGCGGCGACCCGCTGGGCGACCACTTCCGGGTCAGCGGCGGGGCGATTGGCAAGCTTCGCCAGCGCCTTGTCACGCGCCGCATTGGCGCGCGCGGTACGTTCTTCGAAACTGTCGTCTTTGTAGGCCATGTAAGTGCGAGTCTCTTCTGTGTGTTGCGGGCGCGGAGTGCCGCACGCCGGACGGGGTGGTTGCGGCGCGCATAGCGCAGGTTGGGCGGGATGTCTTTAGGGGATGGGGTTTTGGGGGCGGCCTAGCGGATGCCATGTGCCATTGACTTATAGGCCAGTGAAGTATGAGGTGGTTGCACGCAGTCGGGCCTTGATCGCCACTCATGGAGAAAAGCATTGAGCGCTTATGAGAAAATTCGACAGGGCTTGGCCGAAGCCATCGACTTTGCCAACGGCAAGCCGACCGGCGCGCGCGTGCATCAGGTGGAAGTGCTCGCCGTGGACGTGGCCGCCATCCGCGCGCGCACCGGCCTGTCGCAAGCCGAATTCGCGCGGAGCATCGGCGTGGCGAAGGGGAGGCTGTCTCCGGAATTCCCCGCTGTCCCCGGAATTCCCTGATCGGCAAAAATGATACCACTTAGCGGCGACGACCGCCTTGATAAGTGCGACTATCCATATTTTCTGCAACGCCACGCGTGGATTGATGAAGAACTGACTCTAGCCAACCCTCGCCGGCGTTTTCAGCTCGCTCCTTAAACGTCTCGAAAATCGCATTCGTCATGGTTTCAACGCTGTACCCGGTTTGGGCTGCGGCAAGATCAAAGGCGGACTGATACAGGCGCAACAGCAGTTCGGCCCCGTTGTCGCTTCCGGTCAAAATTCGGAACGATGCGTCCCCAACTGTTACGATCAAGGCAGGTTCGGCACGCAACATTCCGCTCATAGAGCGATGACCGCGAAGCGTGTTTCCGACAAGAGAATGCGCATAAAGTTCAGCACCGGGATACGCCATGCGAAGGTTTCGCATCTGCTCCGCCAAGCGCTTGCCGCCGCTACTGTTCATGCTGCCGGTTTTGCTTTTAACTTGATGAAGGCGAAGCGGCTCCCCATTCGCAAGCGGTGGTTGAATCACGTCAGCACCGGGGAAAGGATTGAACTGAAGGTCGAGTATCTCAGCATTGTCGGCGCGCGGCTCCGGGTTTTTCACGTTGCCGCGCATTCGCCCGATAACCTCTTCGTGAAGATGGCCCATCAACCCTTCGAGGATCATCAAGGCCTTGTGTGTAACCGTCGCGCCGATGGCGCTTCGGAAGTCGCCTTCACATAGGAGCGATTGCGTGGCCGCGAGAAGGTAAGGATCGAGAACGTCGCCGGGGTTTCGGCCACACTCGATTTCGCGAGCCGTCTTTGGAAGATCGGCGGCGATGGAAATTACTTTGCTTGTGGTCCATTGTAGAACCGCGTCGGGATCTTCGAATGCGCGCAATAGCTGTGCGCGCCGCGCGAGATTTGTAGCGGACAGCACAATGCCGCTCTCGGGAGTGCCTGCCCTGGCAAGTGAAGCGGCGAATATATCCTGAAGACCCGCGATGGGAAGATTTGCGACTTCTTCAACGGGTCGCCCATGAAGTTCCTCCGGAACGTCAATCGCCATGCGCAAATCGGCAATAACACGACCGCAAAATTCTCCAGCATCACTAAATGCGCGGCTAATGGTCGACTGTTGTGCGCGGATCATCTCCGCCCGTAAGTTCTCGCCGATCCGATGGGCAGGATGCCGGGGCGGAAGAAATTCAATCATCACGCCGCCTTAGCAACCTTGTTGCGGGCAGACGCCCGAAGCCGTTCCACCGCCCGAGTCATCATCGTATCCATGTCAGGATGACGTACCAAATTCTGCCTATTGGATGAGTCGTGCCGCAAAACTGCCGCACCGATGGCCTTTCCCAGCGGCACCGGTACTGCATTTCCAACTTGCATGTATTGCGCGTTCATCGCGCCGATGAATTGCCAGTCAGCGGGAAAGCCCTGAAGTGCCGCTGCTTCGCGAACCGAAATCGGTCGAACTTGCTCGGGATGACACAAAGCACTTCCCTTGCGGTTTGCGCGACCAGTAATCGTAGGCGCAGGACGATCCCATGAAAGACGTCTGAAGAAGCCAGTTTTACCGCCACCCGAATGGAACGAATTCCCCATTGCAAGCAGTTGAATGTCCGGTGGCAGAGAGCGCCAATTGCCACCTTCCGGCACCATCGCGAAGAAGCGACGAACTCCGTCCGTATACTCTGAATGGGCACCGGGACCGTCACGAAAGCTAAAGATTGCATCGCGTACTGTTACATAGGGCCGAGTGGAAGGTCCATGTGTCGGCTCGGGCAAGGACGCGGGCGGATGGTCACGCGAGCCAAGCATAACGAAGCGCAAACGATGCTGCGGAGCACCGTAGTCGGCAGCATCTACCACGCCGAACGAAATATGATAACCAAGGGCCGTAGCATCGCTGATGATTTGCCGAAGTGCGCTACCGGACAGTTCGTCATCTTCTAAAGCCTGAACTTTGCCATCGTCGCGGTTCAATGAGCCTTCAGCATAGCGCTTCAAGCTCCAATGTTTACCCGGTCGCTCAGCAATGGGGCGATGGCGCAACGCTGCAGTCGCCAAATTCGCCACATTCTCCAGCACGAAATAGCGCGGCCGCACCTCGGCAATCAGACGAAAATACTCATAAATCAAGTTGCCGCGAGGATCGTTAAGTGCAGCCCGCTTACCCCCAGAAGAAAATGGCTGACATGGTGGCCCGCCTGCCATCAAGAACACTTCGCCGTCGAAATTCATACGCTCGCGAAGGGAGATGGAAGACAGCGCCGTAATGTCACCCTCAATCAAATCCAATTGAGGTCGATTTGCGCGAATCGTTCTGCAGAACACGCGATCGATTTCGACTGCTAAGGTGGGCGCCAACCCGGACGCTTCCAATCCGAGGTCCAAACCCATCGCACCAGAGAAGAACGACCAGACTTCCCGACGTTGGCCTCGATCAGCCATGACGTTAGCCCCTGCCAATTGATTGTCCATAAGCACTCCTTGTCGGGAGCCTAGCTGATCCGCGAGGAGAACAAAATGGTAACATTATCCATTTTCCACTTTTCGATTGTTCCTTGCCTCCCTCACTCCTCCCCCATCCGCAGCGCCGCAATAAACGCCTCCTGCGGGATGCTCACGTTGCCATATTCGCGCATCCGGGCCTTGCCCTTCTTCTGCTTGTCGAGCAGCTTTTTCTTGCGGCTGATGTCGCCGCCATAGCACTTGGCGGTCACGTCCTTGCGCATCGCCGCGATCGTCTCGCGGGCGACCACCTTGCCGCCGATCGCTGCCTGGATCGGTATCTTGAATAAATGCCTTGGAATCAAGTCCTTAAGGCGCTCACACATGCCGCGGCCGCGTTCCTCGGCGACGGCGCGGTGGACGATCATCGAGAGGGCGTCGACCGGCTCGTTGTTGACCAGGATGTTCATCTTGACCAGGTCGCCTTCGCGCAGGCCGATCTGCTCGTAGTCGAAGCTGGCATAGCCGCGGCTGATCGATTTCAGGCGGTCGTAGAAGTCGAACACCACCTCGTTGAGCGGCAGCTCGTAAGTCACCTGCGCCCGCCCGCCGACATAGGTCAGGTCGGTCTGCACGCCGCGCCGGTCCTGGCACAGCTTGAGGATCGAGCCGAGGTATTCGTCGGGGGTGTAGATGACCGCCTTGATCCACGGCTCGTCGATCTGCTCGATGCGGCTGGGATCGGGGTAATCGGCGGGGTTGTGGAGGTACATCTCGCGCGCATCGTCGGTGCGGCTCTTGCCCAGCTGGATGCGGTAGACCACCGATGGCGCGGTGGTGATCAGGTCGAGGTCGTACTCGCGGGTCAGCCGTTCCTGGATGATCTCGAGGTGCAGCAGGCCGAGGAAGCCGCAGCGGAAGCCGAAGCCCAATGCAGCGCTGCTCTCCATCTCGAAGCTGAAGCTGGCATCGTTGAGGCGCAGGCGGCCGATCGATTCGCGCAGCTTCTCGAAGTCCGCCGCGTCGACCGGGAACAAGCCGCAGAACACCACCGGCTGCACTTCCTTGTAGCCCGGCAGCGCCTCGGTCGCCCCGCCCTTGACGGTGGTGATGGTGTCGCCGACCTTGGCCTGCTCGACCTCCTTGATCTGCGCGGTGATGAAGCCGATCTCGCCCGGGCCGATCTCGGGCAGCTCGACCCGTTTGGGGGTGAAGGCGCCGACGCGGTCGACCAGATGCTCGGTGCCGCCCTGCATGAAGGTGACGTTGAGGCCCTTCCTGATGACGCCGTCGATCACGCGGACAAGGATGACGACGCCGAGGTAGGGATCGTACCAGCTGTCGACCAGCATGGCCTTGAGCGGAGCGGCGCGGTCACCCTTGGGGGGCGGGATGCGCTTGACGAGCGCTTCGAGCACGTCCTCGATCCCGATGCCCGACTTGGCGGATGTGAGCACCGCCTGGCTGGCATCGAGACCGATGATGTCCTCGATCTCGGCCTTGACCTTCTCGGGCTCGGCGGCGGGGAGATCGATCTTGTTGATGACGGGGACGATCTCGTGGTCGTGCTCGATCGACTGGTAGACGTTGGCGAGCGTCTGCGCTTCGACGCCTTGCGCCGCGTCGACCACGAGGAGCGCGCCTTCGCACGCGGCAAGGCTGCGGCTGACTTCGTAGGCGAAGTCGACATGGCCGGGGGTGTCCATCAGGTTGAGCTCGTAAGTCAGCCCATCCTTGGCGGTGTAGTTGAGGCGTACGGTCTGGGCCTTGATGGTGATCCCGCGCTCGCGTTCGATGTCCATGTTATCGAGGACTTGCTCGCTCATCTCGCGATCGGTCAGACCGCCGCAGGCCTGGATCAGGCGGTCGGCCAGGGTGCTTTTGCCGTGGTCGATATGGGCGATGATGCTGAAGTTGCGGATCAGGGAAAGCTCGGTCATCCGCCGCCTCTAGCGGGGTGGAGCGGGGATGTCAGCAGCGATGCTGCGGATCAGGCAGCTCTGGCCGATGCGGCGGAGATATCGACCTGGATGAAGCGCCGCCGGCTGCCGCCAGATGGCGTCGCCTGCTGGCCCGCGTCGGCGCCCAATTGGGTGAGAGGCGCTCCTGCGGCGGCCAGCTGGTAGGGCGAGACGCGGTGGCGGGTGCACAGTCCGTTCGCGCCATCGCTGATCAGCGGCGTCTCGAACTGCACGCCCTGCGTCGCGTCCTGCGCGCGGCGGACGGTGCACACGGCAAGCTGTCCGCTGCCAAGGTCGAGCACCAGGTCGGTGCCAACGGGCACATCGAGCAGGCCCTCGATCATCGCCCCGGTGCGCGACAAGTTGCGCAGCGTGGCTTCGTAGCGGTTGTCCTCGTGGATCACGCCGACGCGGCGCAGGACCGTCCGCCGTTCCGCGCGGTGGCGTTCTGGTCCGATCGGCTCGTAGGTGAAGTCGCCGTGCTCCAGCTTGGCCAGCACCACATCCTGCGGCACCGGGCGCGAGAAGATGAAGCCTTGGATGTAGGTGGCTCCGCGATCCAGCACGGTGCGCAGTTCATCCATCGCCTCGACCCCGGCGGCCGTTGTCTGCATGTCGAGAGCGCGCGCCAGGCTGACGATGGCGGCGATGATCGCGGCGTTGGGATTGTCCGCCTCGGCACAGCCGCGCACGAAGCTGTAGTCGATCTTGATCTTCTCGAACGGCGCCCGCCGCAGGAAGGCGAGCGAGGAATAGCCGGTGCCGAAGTCGTCCAGCGTCAGCCGCACCCCGCGCTTGGCCAGCCGGGCGAAGGTCTTGTCCACTTGGCTGCCCTCGCCCATGAACACGCCTTCGCTGACCTCCAGCTCGAGCCTGTTGGCGCGCAGGCCCGAGGTATCGAGCGCCTCCTCCACAGCGGGCACCAGCGCGCCCGAGAAGAACAGCTGCGGCGAGACGTTGACCGTCACGCGAATGTCGCCCGGCCAGGCCGCGGCCTCCTTGCAGGCCTGCCGCAGCGACCATTCACCCAGCCGCGTGGTCAGGTTGAGCTCCTCGGCGATAGGCACGAAAGTCGCGGGGCTGATCGGCCCAAGTTCGGGATGGTCCCACCGCAGCAGCGCCTCGAACGCGATTACCGTGTTGTCGCTGCCGCGCACGATCGGCTGGTAGCTCATGCTCAGCTGCCCGGTTTCCAGCGCGGCGCGCAGGTCGTCGCCGATCTCGCGCTGGCGCTGTGCGGCCTTGGCGAGGTCGCTGGCAAAGAACCGATACTGCCCGCGCCCTCCGCCCTTCGAGGCATAGAGCGCAAGGTCGGCGTTGCGCACCAGTTCCTCGGGTGTCACGCCATCGTAAGGCGCAATGGCAATGCCGATGGAAGCCCCGATCAGCGCCCGGTCCGGTCCAAGCGCGAAGGGCTGCGAGAGCATCTGGATGATCTTCTTGGCGAGGTCTCCCAGATGGCCGCGATCATCCATGTCGGGGATGATGATCTGGAACTCATCCCCGCCCAGACGACCAATCTCCGCAGGGGAGACGAGGATGCCGCGCAGCCGCTGGGCGACCTGGCGCAGCAGCTCGTCGCCCGCCGGATGACCCAGCGTGTCGTTGACCTTCTTGAACTTGTCGAGATCGAGCATCAGCAGCGCGCACGATCGCCGGGCCAGCTTGAAGGCCGACAGGATCGAGTCCAGCCGCTGCTGCATGCGGTGCCGGTTGGCGAGGCCGGTCAGCTCGTCGTACTGGGCCAACCGCGACTGGTCGCGCTGCCGGGCGAACTGTTCGGTCACGTCCTTGACGCTGCCACGGAACCCGCGGAAGCCCTCGCTCGCGTCCTTGTGCGGGCGACCGTTGAGCTGCCACCACTGCTCGCGCTCACCGACCATCAAGCGCACCACCACGTCCTGAAACCGGGTTTGCGACACCAGCAGGAAATTGAGCGGGCGCTCGCCGCTGGCAACCCCGTCTTCACCGACCGTTTCGAGCAGTTCGATCAGAGGGGTGCCGATCACCTGCGCGTCTGGACCAAAGCGAACGGCGGCATTGGGTGAAAGATAACTGACTCGGCCATCGGTATCGGTTGCCCAGAACCATGCCAGGTCGCTGTCTTCAAAAGCCTCGAGCAGTGCCAGCCGTTCGCCGTCGTCAAGCGCGGACGGCGCGTGATCTGCCGCTGCCCCGTCATCGCGGGGGCGACGTTTCATCAGTATGTCGCGCATAGCCATGCGACCGAAACCCCAAGTGATCGGCGGTGGGTCATCCACCAGATGCGGATTCGTAAAGGATCAGGCTCAACAGGCGGTAAAGGCGCAGGCTCGCCGATCGGGTTGCTGACCTTAGCCAGCCATGCGCGAGGCCTCTGCCGCGAGCGGCTTGACGGCCGGCCCCTGCACGCCCTGCAGCCGGCCGCTCTCGTCGCGGCGCAGCGCGTTGGCGAACTCCACCCCGATGCGATCGTCGGCGCTCCAGCGGGTGGTACAGGTGACAACAAATCCTTGCGACAACTGTACGGTGAAGACGGTGCCGACCGGCACGTTCCACAAGCCTTCGATCATCGCCCCGGAGGACGAGATATTGCGGATGGTCCCGTCGTACAGGCTACCCGAATGGTCGAGCACCACCTTGCGCAGCATCGTCTGGCGCGGCGCCCGCGCTGCCTTCGGGCCGCGAGCCACGGCCATCAGCCCGGTGGAAAGGCGCGCCTTTGCGGTCTCGGCATCGAGCGGGCGATCATAGATGAAGCCCTGCACATGGCTGCAGCCGTGCAGGCGCACCAGATCGAGTTCGTCGAGCGTCTCAACCCCTTCTGCGGTCGTCTCCATGCCCAGCGCGTGCGCCAGGCTGGTGATCGAGGCGATGATGGCGCCGTTGCGGCTGCCTTCCTGGGTGGCCCCGCGGACGAAGCTCTGGTCGATCTTGATCTTGTCGAACGGCGCGGTCTTCAAATAGCCGAGCGAGGAATAGCCGGTGCCGAAGTCATCCAGCGCCAGCCGCACGCCCACCCGCTTGAGCGCCTTGAACATGGCATCGGTGTTGGCATCGTCGGACAGGAACACGCTCTCGGTAATCTCCAGTTCGAGCTGGTCGGGCCGGATCCCCGCTTGCGCAATGGCGTGGGTGACGATCGAGGGCAGCTGCGGGTTGGAGAACTGCAGCGGCGATACGTTGACCGCGACGCGCACGGTGTCGGGCATTTCGGCAAGATCGTTGCACGCCGTGCGCAAGGCCCACTCGCCCAGCTGCGCAATGATGCCTGTACCCTCGGCGATCTGGATGAAGCGGTCGGGCGGCACCCAGCCCTTGATCGGGTGGTGCCAGCGCAGCAGCGCCTCGAAGCCGGATATCTCCTCGGTCGCCATCGAGACGATCGGTTGGTAGAATAACTGCAGGTCACCCTTGGTAATGGCGTCGCGCAGTTCCTCTTCCATCTGCGCGCGGGCCTCAGCCTCGGCGTGCAGGTCCGGCGCATAGAAGTGGTAGCGACCGCGCCCGCCATCCTTGGCGGCATAGAGCGCGAGGTCGGCATTGCGCACCACGTCGTCGACATTATCGCCGTTGTCGGGCGCGATGGCGATGCCGATGGAAGCGCCGATCACGACCCGCTGGCTGTCGATGGCATAGGGCTGCGACAGGGCGTGAATCACCGCTCCGGCCAGCTCGCCCAGCATCTGCTTCTTGTGCAGCCCGGGGATCACCACCTTGAACTCGTCACCGCCCAGGCGTCCCACTTGTCCGGCCTTGCCGACCGTGCGCTCAAGCCGCTGTGCGACCTGTTTGAGCAGGGCGTCGCCGGCCGGGTGGCCCATCGTATCATTGACGTGCTTGAAGCGGTCGAGATCGAGCAGGAACACGGTGCAGCAGCGCTTTTCGACCTGCTGCGCGGTGAGGATCTTCTCCAACACCCGGCTGATCTGGCGGCGGTTGGCCAGCCCGGTCAGCGAATCGAAATTGGCCAGGCGGGACACTTCTTCCTGGCTGCGTTTGCGTTCGGTCAAGTCGGTGCCCGAGCCGCGGAAGCCAACGAAATTGTCGTATCCGTCGAAGATCGGGCGGCCGCTGATCGACCACCAGCGGTCGTCTCCCCGCACCGCCGCACGCACCGGCAGTTCCTTGAACGCCGAACGGGTGGACAAGTGGAACATCAGCGTTCGCTCGCTGGCGTCGCCGGTTTCCGCCAGGTCGAACAATTGCACCAGGGGGCGGCCGATCATGCTGTCACCCGAGTTGCCGAGCATCTTGGCGACCGTATCGGACACATAGGTCAGTTGCGAGCGGCGGTCGGTTTCCCAGAACCAGCCCTGGCCAGTATCCTCGTAGTCCGAAAGAATGTCGCGCGCCCGGCTTTGCGCCCGATCCTGCGCCGCACGCATCTGGTCCTCGCGTCGTTGTTCGCGCTGCTCGTTACGTCCGACATAGGCGATCACGATGCCCGAGATCACGAAGGCCCAGACGGTTTGCAACGACGGGTCGGTCAGCACCAGGCTGACCCACAGCGCCCACTGGCTGGCCACGATCAGCGCCGGGCGGGCACGCAGGCAAGCCGCCGCCACCGCGCCTACCGAAACCCGCATGGCCAGCGCCGCTACCCAGTAGAGCCCGGCATCGGCCACCCAGATCGACAGGCCCGCGCCGAACAGCGCCAGCGGCATGACCAGCAGGAAAATGTCCGCCGTTGTGCGGATCGAGCGCGGCTTTGCTGCCAGGCTGGCTTGTGCGGTCGGAACGATTGCCGCCGCGCTGACCGCCAGCAAGAGCAGGAATATGCTCCCCGCTCCCGGCGAGGCGAACGTGAGCGCGGCGGACAGCACAACCGATAGAACCATGGTCGCGGTGACGCCATGCCAGCGCACCGGCTGGCCGCTGTCTTGCAGATCATCGGCGTCGAGCGGGGCGAACGCGCGCTTGGCGGACACTTCGCGGCGGGCCTGAAGGCGGCGATCGGCCGCCTCACGATCGGTCGCCGGGGGCGCTGCCATGGGAACTGCGGGCACCGCTTCGGGCGGCGCCGGACGGGGGCGCGCAAACTCGGTGCGGGAGGCAGGTGTCTGCCGGGCAGGGTCCATCGGCCAGCCATGGGGCATATGGCTTTGAAAAACTGTTAATCCGCCGCGGCAAATCGTCGACGAAATCGGCGGACAATGGCCGCCCGGCGAATGGTTGGCCGCAACCACTTGAGCCGCGCAGCAACCCGGCTACACTTGCCAATCGGGACACAGGGGATGCGCATGGCGATCCGGCATATTGCGATCATCGGTTCGGGACCGGCGGGATACTACACCGCCGAAGCCGCCCAGAAGGCCTTGGGCGACGATGTGCGGGTCGATATTTTCGATGTACTTCCCGTGCCTTACGGCCTGATCCGGACCGGAGTGGCGCCCGATCACCAGTCAATCAAGGGCGTCTCCAAGCGCTACGAGAAAGTCGCCCTGACCGACAACGTGCGCTTCGTTGGCAACGTGATGGTGGGCCGCGACGTGTCGATTGCCGAGCTGGGCGAGCTCTACGATGCCGTGGTTTTGGCCACCGGCGCGCCCAAGGACCGGGAACTGGGGATAACTGGGCAGGACCTGGGCAACGTGTTCGGGTCGGCCGCGTTCGTCGGCTGGTACAACGGCCATCCGCAATTCGCCGCGCTCGATCCTGACCTGTCGGGCAAAGCAGCCGTGGTCATCGGCATGGGCAACGTGGCGCTCGACGTAGCGCGTATCCTTGCCAAGACCTCGCAAGAATTCGCCGGCAGCGACATCGTCGCCCACGCGCTCGATCGGCTGCGTGGCTCAAGCATCGAGCGGATTGTGCTGCTGGGTCGGCGCGGACCGCACCAGATCATGATGACGCCCAAGGAGCTGGGCGAACTGGCCGAGCTGTCGCGTGCCAGCCCCCACGTCGCGCGGTCCGACCTGCCGCCCGAAGCCGACGATGCGCTGCTCGAACCCGGCCTGCGCAAGAGCGTCAACCTGCTGCGCCAGTTCGCCGCCATCCCTGAACATATCCGCGCCGAAAAGCCCATCGCCATCGAATTCGCCTTTTACGGGCAGCCGATCGAGCTGTCGGGAGAGGACGGCGAGGTCACCGGCATAGTGATCGAGGAGACCGAGGTGGTCAAAGGCAAGGCCGTGCCCACCGGACGCCGCGAGACATTGCCCGCCGACCTCGTGGTCGCCTGCATCGGCTATCGCACCGTCGAGATCCCCGGCGTCCCGTTCGAGGAGCGCGCCGGTCGTTTCGCCAACGATGAAGGCCGCATCATGCCCGGCCTCTACTGCGTCGGCTGGGCCCGGCGCGGACCTTCGGGCACGATCGGCACCAACCGCCCCGATGGCTATGCGGTGATCGACAAGGTGATCGAGGATATCGCGGCAGGCGCCCTGGGATCGGGCCGGAAAAGCGGCCGCGAAGGCTTTGATGCCATTGCCAAAACCCGCGACCTGCAAGTGGTTACCTTCCGCGACTGGAAGAGGATCGAGGAAGCCGAGGAAAAGGCCGCGCGGGATGGTTCACCGCGAGAGAAGTTCGTCGATGTGGCGGCGATGATCAGGGCGAGGGGGTGATCAAGCCGTCGCCAGCAACAATGTCGACCGCACTTCAGCCATAATATCCTCCGGCATCACCCCACCCCGTTTTGCTCGGGCCATTTCGAGCGTGGCGATCTTGGCTGTGCGCACCACGCATGGCACCGCCAGTCCGCATTCGGCAAACCGGCTCTCCAGCGAGATATCGCCCTGCCAGCCCTTGTTGACTGCGCTGGTGATCATCAAAACCCAGATCAAGTCGACGCCGTTTGCGGGCCATTGTCGGCTGACTACCAGCGCCGGGCGATTACGGACGCGCGGCTCCTCAACAAACGGGAATGGCACCCACACGACGTCGCCGCTGGCAATTGTCACATCAGTGGCGATCGAAGGCCGCACAGTCTGCGTCGCTGGCCCATTCGGTGAAGCGGTCGAGATTGCCAGTGAAGGGATCTGAGGCCGGGCGCGCGCGGGTCAAAATGACCTGGTCACCCTCGATCTCCCACATCACCTCGTCTCCCGGATTGAGTCCCAGCGCAAGGCGCACCGCCCTTGGGACGGTCGTCTGGGCCTTCGCAGTGAGTTTGCCGAGGATCATGCGGGAAAGGTAATCGATTTCCTTACATTCCGCAAGATCACACCCGCATCGGCATCAGCACATACAGCGCCGGGCTCTTCTCATCCTTGCGGATCAAGGTCGGCGCACCCGCGTCGGCCAGGTGCAGTTCCACCGTGTCGCTGTCGATCTGGGCGAGGATGTCTTTCAGGTAGGTGGCGTTGAAGCCGATTTCCATCGGTTCGCTGCGATAGTCAGCCGCCAGTTCTTCCGAAGCGTTGCCGTTGTCCGGGCTGGTGACAGAGATGGTCACCTTGTCCGCCTCCAGCGCCATTTTGACCGCGCGGGTCTTTTCGGTGGCGATGGTTGCCACGCGGTCAACCCCGGCGAAAAAGCTCTTCGGATCGAGCTTGAGCAGCTTGTCGTTGCCCGTGGGGATCACGCGGCTGTAATCGGGGAAGGTGCCGTCAATCAGCTTGGAGGTGAGCACCACCCCGCCCTCGCCGCCCATGGTGAAGCGGATTTTCGACGGGCTGAGATCGACCAGCACGTTGGTATCGAGCGATTCTTCGAGCAGCTTGCGCAGTTCGGCCACGCATTTACGCGGCACGATCACGTCGGGCATGCCCTCGGCACCTGCTGGCCGCGGAATCGTGAAGCGCGCCAGGCGGTGGCCATCGGTGGCGGCCGCCTTCAGCACGCCGCCATCGTCATCCGCCACGTGCAGGAAAATGCCGTTGAGGTAATAGCGCGTCTCCTCGGTGGAGATGGCGAAGCGGGTGCGGTCGATCAGTTCGGCCAACGTGGCGGCGGGCACCTCGAAGCTGGTCGGCAGGTCACCTTCCACGATCACCGGGAAATCATCGCGCGGCAATGTGGGCAGCTGGAAACGGCTGCGGTTGGCCTTGACCACCATGCGGTTGTCGGCGGTTTCGAGGCTGACCTCGGCCCCGTCCTGCAGCTTGCGGGCAATATCGAACAGCAGATGCGCCGAGACGGTGATCGAGCCGGCGCTTTCCACGCGATTGGCAGCCAGGCTTTCGACCACCTGGATATCGAGGTCGGTCGCCATGATCTTCACCAGCCCGTCGGACGAGGCCTCGATCAGCACGTTCGACAGGATCGGGATCGTGTTGCGCCGCTCGACCACGCTTTGCACGTGGGACAGGCAACGCAGCAATTTCGCCCGTTCGATGGTGGCCTTCATCGCGTCTCAAACCCCTGTTCGCGCTTGCCTGCGGTTGTGACCCTGACCGGAAGTGGCCGGAATCGCCCTGGAGCGCCGGAAAATGACCCTTGCAGTCTTAACCGGGGTGCTCACAGGGGCAAGCACCGCTTGGCAAATCTGCCCGTCAAAGGGCGATTCCTTGGGGATAAAACCGGCCGATCCTGACTCACGGGAATATCGGTCGCGAATGCGACCGCAAGGCCGACCGGCCGCCCGCAGCGAAGGGAGGCGACGCCGACCGGCAGCGAGGAAAGCCAAGGGGCCGGATGGCCCCGCCGGCGTTTGAGGCTAAGAGAGCATGGCCATGCCGCCATTCACGTGCAGCGTCTGGCCTGTGACATACCCCGCCTCGCGGCTGGCGAGGTAAGCAACGGCAGCGCCAATATCCTCTCCCTCCCCCATCTTGGCCATCGGAATGCGGGAATTGATCGCGGCCTTCTGGTCATCGGTCAGCACCTCCGTCATCGGCGTACGAATGAACCCGGGAGCGACGCAGTTGGCGGTGATGCCCCTGCTGGCCAGCTCCTGCGCGAGCGACTTGGTCATGCCGGTGATGCCCGCCTTGGCGGCGCAATAATTCATCTGCCCCGGATTGCCGGTGGTCCCCACCACGCTGGTGATGGTGATGATGCGGCCGAAACGCGCCTTCATCATCGGCCGGGCGACCGCGCGCATCAGGCGGAAGGTGCTTTCGAGATTGATGCGGATCACCGCATCCCACTCGTCGTCCTTCATGCGCATGGCGAGGTTGTCACGCGTGATGCCGGCGTTGTTCACCAGGATGTCGATCCCGCCCAGCGTATCGATCGCGGCGGGGATCAGTTCCTCCACTTGGGTGGTGTTGCTGAGGTCGCAGGTGATTTCGACGTGGCCTTCGTGACTGTGCGAATAGGCCTCGTTCAGCTCCTCTCGAAAGCTGCGCAGTTTGGCCCCGTTGGAGCCGGACAGCGCCACCCGAGCCCCCTGCGCCGCCAAGGCCCGACTGATCGCCGAGCCGATGCCGCCGGCAGCGCCGGTGACCAGGGCATTCATTCCGGTAAGGTCGAACATACTCAATTTCCTCCCCGCAGGGACTCAAACTCTCGCAACCCGACGCGCTGCATCGCAATTGCGCCCATGAGGGTCCCTACAGATAACACAGTGGCATCATTAGTATTAAGTCCCGCAGATTGGACAAAGTCGCGCAGCGCCGTATCCTCACCAGGCGTGCTGTCAGCCTCATCATCGCCGCCCAACGTTGCCATCATAACTCTTTCGAGCATCTGCCAGATTTCGGCATTGTCGTGGGCTGTGATCGCAACGTCGAGCTTATTGATATCTGGGGCGGTTAGCCCGCCTGTAACACGAAGCGCTTCTTCTGTCAGACGCCCAACTTCGTAGACGACAGCAAAAAGCAACTGCTCCGGGGACCAACCATGCTCCTCGCCGCAAGCTCGCACCGAATTTTGAATTAGCTGCCCGAGCGCTTCTCCCACAGGCCCACTTTTGGCACCAATACCGCTGAAGCTTGGATCACGGACCAAGGTTGCGATAAGCTCTGTTCCTTCGGATCCATACGACTGCCGAACACAATCCACATCAGCGGTTGTGCCAGCAACGGCGGGCACTGCAACCACTAAGGTCGCTGTGCCGAGCAGGGAAAACAAGATCGATTTCAAGCGCCAATTTCCTTCGCCAGCGCCTCGATATCAGCCATCGTCACCAGGCTGTCCTGCGTGCTTTCGGGCACGATCTTGCGGATCATCGGGCCGACCACCTTGCCGCCCAGTTCCACAAAGCGGGTGATTCCCGCATCGCCCATCGCCGCCATGCTTTCGCGCCAGCGGACGCGGCCGGTGACCTGTTTGACCAGCAGGTCCCGCTCCACGGCGGGATCGGTGACCAGTGTGGCGTTGAAGTTGGCGTAGACCGGCAGCAATAGGCCCTTGGGCGGACACTGGGCGAGTGCTTCGGCCATAGCGTCGGCGGCGGGCTGCATCAGGCTGCTGTGGAACGGCGCGGATACGGGCAGCGGCACGGCGCGCTTGCAGCCGTAATCCTTGGCCATTTCGACCGCGCGGGCGATCGCTCCGGTGTGGCCGGAGAGGACAACCTGCCCCGGATCGTTGTCATTGGCAATTTCGCACACTTCACCCTGCGCTGCCGCATCGGCCAGCGCCTGCGCCTTCTCGAGGTCCGCCCCGAGCAATGCGCACATGCCGCCCACGCCCACCGGCACGGCGGCCTGCATCGCCTGTCCGCGCAGTCGCAGCAGTCGCGCGGTGTCGGCCAGGGTGAACGCGCCGACGGCGGCCAGCGCCGAGTATTCGCCCAGCGAATGGCCCGCGACCGCTTCGCCCTTCTGCGTCAGCGACACACCGAAGTCCCGCTCCAGCACCCGCGCCACGGCGAGCGAGTGGGCCATGATGGCGGGCTGGGCGTTGGCGGTGAGGGTCAGCTGGTCTTCGGGCCCTTCTGCCATCAGCGCGAACAGCTTCTGGCCCAGCGCCTCGTCCACTTCCTGGAACACCTCGCGGGCGGCGGCGCTGGCCTGGGCGAGTTCGACACCCATGGCGACCTTCTGGCTGCCCTGCCCGGGGAACACGAATGCAATCATCGGGATTTTCTCCTGCTCTTGGCCGCCGCGACTATGGCCGCGCGGCCGATCAGGCAAGGCCGAAGGGGACAATCCTGTTGGCAGCATCGTGCCCGATATCGGCGCGACCGAGGTATGGAATGCCCGCGCTGGCGCACCAATAGCGGGCGATATCCTCCTCGGTGGCGCCGAATGGACGGTCGTTCGCGGGCACATCCGATACCCGGCCAAGCCGCAGACCCGCCACGCCCTTCAGGTGCTGGGTGACGTGGAACATCAGGCGGTCGACCGCATAGAGATGCTCGGCCACCTCCTCCACCAGCACTACGTGGCCGGTGAGATCGGGCATGAACTCGGTGCCCACCAGCATGGCCAGCGTCATCAGGTTGAAGGCGACGGCGGGGCGATGATCGAGCCCCAGTTCCAGCCCCTGCCTGTCGCCGCCAAACCAGTCGAGCACGCGGCGTACCGCTTCGTCGCCACCGGGGCGGCGCACATCGCCAGCCAGCGGCCCATGGACGGGCCTGCCGATGCCGTGACGGTAAAGCCCGCCCAGCAGCGTGCCGCAGTCTGAATAGCCGAGCCAGGTCTTGCCCTGCGCCGCTGCTCCAAGCCCCGCCAGCGCCGCCGCGGCGATGCGGTTGGAGCCATAGCCGCCCATCGCGAACCACACTGCGTCGACCGCAGGATCGTTGGCAACCTCGAGGAAGGCCGCCAAACGCACCTCGTCCGGCCCGGCGAAATGGCCGTGCTCGACAAAGCATTGCGGGTGAAAGGCCAGCTCGACCTGGGGATATTCGCACTCGGCCAGTGCCAGCACCGCCTCCGCCCGCTCGCGCAGCAGGGGTTTTCCGGGGCAGACGAGGGCAATTTTCAGCGACATGCGGAAACATTCCTAACAGCCGCTTTCCAAAGTGCCACTGCCATAATAGGCATGGCCGATGGACCGCTTGACCAGCCAAGACCTGCTAGCCCGCCCCCTGTTCTTCTGTGGCATCGGGGGTTCGGGCATGTTGCCGCTGGCCATGATTGCCAGCGGCATGGGGGCCGAGGTCGCCGGATCGGACCGCAGCTGGGACCAGGGCCGCTCGCCCGAGAAGTTCGACTGGCTGCGCCGCCAGGGCGTCCGCCTCCATCACCAGGACGGCAGCGGGATCACCTCGCCCGACCAGGTTCTGGTGGCCAGCGCGGCGATCGAGGACACCGTGCCCGAGGTCGCCCGCGCGCGGGAACTGGGTTGCACGCGTATAACGCGGGCCGAATTGCTCAGCACGCTGTTCAACGCCGCGCCGCGCTCGATTGCCGTCGGCGGCACCAGCGGCAAGAGCACGGTGACGGGCATGATCGGCTGGATCATCGAGAAGGACGGTCGCAATCCCACGATCATGAATGGCGCAGTGATGAAGAACTTCGCCGGGCCGGACAATCCCTTCGCCAGCGCCGTGGTCGGGCGCGGCCGCACGTTCGTGGCGGAAGTGGACGAGAGCGACGGCTCGATCGACCTGTACAATCCCACCGTGGCGGTTCTCCTCAACGTCAGCCTCGATCACAAGTCGATCGAGGAACTGCGCCGCCTGTTCGGCGACTTCGTGGCCCGCGCGGGTACTGCGGCGATCAACCTCGATGACGAGGACGCCCGCTTCCTTGGTGAACGGGCGACGCGCCGCATCACCTTCGCCATCGACGACCAGAGCGCCCACATCGGCGTTGAGCCGGGCACGATCAGCGAAGGCGCCACGAGCATTGCCGCGCTGCTGCTCGACCGGCGCGACCACACGGTCCATCCGCTGCGCCTGCCGATGCCGGGGCGGCACAACCTGGCCAATGCGCTGGCGGCCGTGGCCGGGGCCGTGGCGGCCGGGATTGAGATGCACGACGCGGTGCTCGCGCTGGCCGAGTTCAAGGGTCTGGCCCGGCGGTTCGATATCATCGGCACCTCGCCCGGCGGCATTACCGTGATCGACGACTTCGGCCACAACCCCGAGAAATGCCGCGCCACCTTGCGCACGCTGAAGAGCCAGCCGGGCCGCGTGATCGCGTTCTTCCAACCACACGGCTATGGCCCCTTGCGCCAGATGGGCCGCGAACTGGCGCAGACTTTCGCCGCGGAACTGGGCGCGGACGACGTGACGATCATGTGCGATCCGGTCTATTTCGGCGGCACCGTCGACCGCAGCGAAGGGACCGAGCGGATCGTGCGCCTGATCGCCGAGGCTGGCGGCCAGGCTGAATATGTGCCCGAGCGGACCGCCTGCGGGACCCGCATCGTCGACCTCGCCGAACCTGGTGACCGCGTGGTGATCATGGGTGCGCGCGACGATACCCTCAGCGACTTCGCTCGCGACGTGCTGGCTCGGCTGGCATAGCTAAAACCACGTTAACGACGCTCCTTCGTGTGTGGTTCAGCACCGCGTGGGATCATGCCAGCCACAACAGGGGGCACGGCATGGCGAAGAGTTACCGACCGGCGAGCGCGGGGATGCTGCCGGCTTTACCCGGCACCTATCTGGTCACCGCCTATTTCGACGATAACCAGGTCGATCTGGTCAAGAGCAATGTGCTCGGCTGGTCAGTCAGCAGCGAGCGGACTCTGACCCCGCTGGTGATCGATCCACGCGCGGCGGACGACGACCAGTGGCACGTGATCCATCCCGACGGGCGGGTCGAATGCACCGATGGACGCTGCTGGAGCGGGGTGGATGCCTGGGTCGACGAGGAGCGCCAGCGGTGGCTGGCGTCACAAGGCATTCCGGTGACAGACATTGCCGTGACGCTCGATCACATCGCAGATGTCGTCTGTCCGCCGGTGCCCAGCGGCATGCCGGAGGTGCCCGCAGAACTCCTGCTCAGTGGGCGCCCACCTTCAGCACCTTATGCAACAGCAGCGCTATGATCGTGCCCAACACCATGCCCACCACGGCTGAAAGGCCCGCATAGGTCACCCAGCCGAGCGCGCCGCCCAGCGCGCCGGTCGCGTGTTCCACGCCATGCTGGATATCGTGCGCCAGATGCGCCGGAGCGGGCAAGCCCAACTCCTCCGCGCCGTGCAGGAAAATCCCGCCACCAACCCACAACATGGCCACGGTACCAATGCTCGACAGCGCGGCGAGCAGGATCGGCATGGCCCTGAGCAGGCCGCGCCCAAGCTTCTGTTCGGCGGCACTGGTGCGCTTTTCGGCGAGGTGCAAACCGATGTCGTCCATCTTCACGATCAACGCCACTGCGCCATAGACGAGCACGGTGATGACCACACCAACCAGCGCCAGGATCAGCGCGCGTGTGACCAGCGGCTCGGCGGCGACTTCAGCCAGGGCGATTGCCACGATCTCGGCCGAGAGGATGAAGTCGGTCCGCACCGCGCCCGACACGCGTTCCTTCTCGAAGGTGGCGAGATCCTCGATCGGATCTTCCAGCGTCTCGCCGTGCTTTTCGGCGCCCAGCTTTTCCATCACCTTTTCTGCGCCTTCATAGCACAGGAACAGGCCGCCGAGCACCAGCAACGGGGTGATCGCCCACGGCGCGAACTGGCTGAGCAATAGCGCGGCGGGCAGCAGGATCAGCAGCTTGTTGCGCAGCGAACCCTTGGTGATCTTCCAGATGATCGGCAATTCGCGATCAGGGGTGAACTGGGTGACATAGCTGGGCGTCACCGCCGCATCATCGATCACCACGCCGGCCGCCTTGGAGCCGGCGCGGGCGGCGGCGGCGCCAACATCGTCAACCGATGCCGCCGCAACCTTGGCGATGACCGAAATATCGTCAAGCAGGGCGACTAGGCCGCTCGGCATGGCAGTTCCTTCACATTCAGCGTTGATCCGCCACCGCCCTTGCCCGCTGGAGGAGCAGCCTGCAAGATACGATCAGTTGGCCCGATAAACCGTAATGATCACTGCCGGTTCCTCGCCGCTGGTGTCGAGCCCGAGGGTGCCGATATAGCTGCCCTTGCCGAGGTACTCATACCGACCGCGCGGCGCCTCGAACACCGGGCTGGTGCGCACGGGCGGCGGCGGCGAGCCGTCCGCACCCGGGCGGCACAGCGCACCGGTGTTGACCACGTTGATCACCACGCCATCGTCGGTGCGCAGGAAATAGTCGGCGATGATCTGGGTGCAGCCGTCTGGCCGGTCGAGTTGCCAATCCCACCCCATCGGCAGGATCTCGCCGCGCATGGTAGGCCCTTCAAAGGTGCCGCCGGTTATCGGGATGAAGCGCCGGTGGCCCAGTGCGGTTTCGCCCACGTCGACCGCAGGGGCAAGCGTCACACGCGAGCGGTAGAGCAGTTCCAGCCCCGGCTCCGGCGGTGCCTCCTGTGCCGAAACGGTGGTCGTCGCCAGCAAAATGGCCGCAGCGGCCAGAACGCACATCAGCATTGAGGTATCCTCTCCCTTGATGCTCGCAGCCTAGCCGCGCTTGCATTGCAGGGCAATTCGTCTATGAGCGCCGCTTCCGGGGGGCCGACGGGCCCTTCGGAAACCAGTCTTCGGGCCAAAACCCTGGGCTGGAAATCAAGAAAGCCGGAGGGGCCCCGTCATCCGGACGGATCAGCCAGCGATCGGCATGAACATGAAAGGAAGCGTGACATGGCTCTTTATGAGCACGTGTTTCTCGCGCGTCAGGATCTGAGCCAGGCTCAGGTTGATGCGCTGGCTGCCGGCATCACGGAAATCGTGGAAAGCTTCGGCGGCAAGGTCACCAAGACCGAGACCTGGGGACTGAAGTCCCTCGCCTACAAGATCGACCGCAACCGCAAGGCGCACTATGTGCTGCTGAACATCGACGGTCCGGGCACCCTGGTGGCCGAAATCGAGCGCCAGAACGGCATCAACGAGGACATCATCCGCTGGTTGACCATTGGCGTCGACGAGCTGGAGGAAGGTCCCTCGGCCATGATGCGCAAGAACGACCGCGACCGTAAGCGCCGCGAAACCCGTGAGGAGCGCATCTGATGGCCCGCCCGTTTTTCCGCCGTCGCAAGTCCTGCCCGTTCGCGGCCAAGGACGCCCCCAAGATCGACTACAAGGACACGCGCCTGTTGCAGGGCTTCATGTCCGAGCGTGGCAAGATCGTGCCCAGCCGCATCACCGCCGTTTCTGCCAAGAAGCAGCGTGAACTGGCCCGCGCCATCAAGCGCTCGCGCCATCTGGGCCTGCTGCCCTACATCGTGAAGTGAGGGAGGACTGACCATGGATATCATTCTTCTCGAACGTATCGAAAACCTCGGCACCATCGGTGACGTGGTTTCCGTGAAGGACGGCTACGCCCGCAACTTCCTGCTCCCGCAGAAGAAGGCCCTGCGCGCCAACCAGTCCAACAAGGCCGTGTTCGAAGCCAACCGCGGCCGCCTCGAAAAGGAAAACGCCGATAAGCGCGTCGCTGCCGAAAAGCAGGGCGAGACCGTTGGCGGCGAAGAGATCGTGCTGATCCGCGCCTCGTCCAACTCGGGCCAGCTCTATGGTTCGGTCAACGTGCGTGACGTGGCCGAGGCGCTGGTCGCCAAGGGTCACAAGGTCGACAAGCGCCAGGTTATCATGGGCGCCCCGATCAAGGCGCTCGGCGTCTATAACGTGACCGTGGCCCTGCATCCTGAAGTTCAGGTGACGGTCAAGGCCAACATCGCCCGTTCGGACGACGAAGCCGAACTGCAGCGCCAGGGCGTCGACGTGATCGGTTCGCACCTTGCCGACGATCGCGCTGAAGGTGAAGGCTTCACCGAAGAATACGATCCCAATCGCGAACCGGGCGACCTGCCCCCCGCGGAAGAAGAGGACGAAGCGACCGAGGCGTAAGCTTCTCTCGCGGACCCCGATCTCGGGACCACAAAAGGGCGCCTTTCCATCGCGGAAGGCGCCCTTTTCGTTTGGCCCCCTTGGCAGTCCGGCCAATCAGCGCTATCCGCTCGCATGGATTCCCAAACAATCATCGCCGAACTTGACCGGTTGTACACCGCCGCCGTCGCACGCCTGCGCGCCGATATTGCCGCCTATGCCAAGGACGGCACCCTGCCCCCGCCCGAACGCCGCCACGACGGCTCCTATGCCTATCCGGAACTGCGCCTGTCCTACCCCGGCGGCGGCGAACGGACCAAAGGCGCGCGCGCGTTCGGACGGCTCAACGCGGCGGGCGACTATGTCACCACGGTCACAAGGCCCGATCTCTATGCCAAATACCTGACCGAACAGCTCGACCTGATCCTGCACGATTACCCCGTCACCGTCATCGTCAGCGCGTCGCGGCAGGAGATCCCCTTTCCCTATGTGCTCGATGGCTCGCACGGGGCGGGCATGGCAGGCATCAGCCCCACCGAACTGGCGCGCCATTTCCCGACCACCGAACTGGCGCTGATCGGGGACGAGATCGCCGATTTCGTCGACTTGAGCGACCCGACCTTCCCCATGCCGCTGTCGCTGTTCGACGGCCTGCGCTGCGATTTCAGCCTCGCGCGGCTGTCGCATTACACCGGCACGCGGCCGGATGATTTCCAGAACTTCGTGCTCTTGACCAATTACCACCGCTACATCGATGAATTCGTCGACTGGGCGGGCGAGCAGGTCGGCCAGGGAACCTACACCGCGCTGACCGGAGCGGGCGGGCTGGACTTGCGCGAGCATACTCCTGCCGCGCGGGTGCAGCTCAACGAAACGACGTGGAAACGGCACCAGATGCCCGCCTATCACCTCCACGCGCCGGGCCGCATGGGCATCACGCTGGTCAACATCGGCGTGGGGCCAAGCAACGCCAAGACGATCACCGATCACTTGGCCGTCCTCCGCCCCCAGGCGTGGTTGATGATCGGCCACTGCGGCGGCCTGCGACCCAGCCAGCAGATCGGCGACTTTGTGCTCGCCCACGCTTACCTGCGCGACGATCACGTGCTCGACTCGGTGCTGCCGCCTGAGATTCCCCTGCCCGCCATCGCCGAGGTGCAGCAGGCGCTTTATGCCGCAGCCGAGGAAGTGAGCGGCGCGCAAGGGTCTGACCTCAAGCAGCGCATGCGCACCGGCACCGTGGTGACCACCGACGATCGCAACTGGGAACTGCGCTACACCCAGTCGGCCCGCCGCCTCAGCCTCAGCCGCGCGGTGGCGATCGAGATGGAATCTGCCACGGTGGCCGCGCAAGGCTATCGCTTCCGCGTGCCCTACGGGACGCTGCTGTGCGTGTCGGACAAGCCGCTCCACGGCGAAATCAAGCTGCCCGGACAAGCCAACCTGTTCTACGAGCAGGCGATTGCCGGGCACCTGCAGATCGGCATCCGGGCCTGCGAACTGCTGCGCGCCGAAGGGGCCAGCCTGCACAGCCGCAAGCTGCGCGCGTTCAATGAGCCGCCTTTCAGGTAAGAAATTCGACCAGCGCCGCGCCCATGTCGGGCTTGGTAACGCTGCCCATGTGATTGCCCGGGATCAGTTGCAGACGCGCGTTCGGCAGAGCCTCGGCCAGAGCCTGCGGGGAGCCGTTGTCGTCGTCCTCGTCGCCGCACAGCACCAGCGTGGTCATGGTCACTTGCGCCAGGTCCTCCCGCCGAATCGTCACGCCGTCAGACAGCAGCAGCCGCGCCGCCTCCCGGTCGATCTTCATCGTCTTCATGAACGAGACGACGAAATGCGCCGGGTCGCCCGGTTTCACATCGTCGAACCGGTCGATCGCATCGAGGAAGAAGTCGGAACGCGCTTGCCAGTTGTCGAGGCTTTCCAGTCCCATCCCGGCCAGCACCAGCTTGCGCGGTTGCAGTCCAGCGATCACCGCTGCGCAGGCCGTGCGCGCGCCGAGCGAGAAGCCCACGAGGTCATAGTCGTCCAACCCCAACGCCTCGACCACAAACGCCGCATCGCGCACCAACACGTCACCCGGCCAGCACGCCGGATCGTGCGGCGCATCCGACTGTCCGTGGCCGCGCAGGTCCGGCATGATCGCGCGGAAGCCAGCCTGCGCCAGCAGTTCAGCATGGCCGAAGCGAATCCAATTCATCTGCGCGCTGGAAAACAGGCCGTGGAGCAGCAGCACGGGCGGACCCTCGCCCATCTCGTGCACGGCCAGCCGGGTGCCGTCGAAGCTGGTCAGGAATTTCGTCGCAAGTTCCGGCACCGCTGGGCTCCATTTTGGTTGTTGCCTGCAACCAATCACCCTATTAGGCGCGCTGCAAGGGGCAGGGCAGGCTGAAGGCACGAATATGGCGGAAGCCGATCCGCAGATTTCCGCCAACGAGGCAGCCGCGCCCCCGGGCGCACCCGAGAAGCCGCGCCGCGCAAGCATACAGCGGATCGCGCTGATGCTGATTATCCCGCTGATCCTGGCGGGGGCGGCGTGGTTCTACTGGACCGGCCAGCAAGGCAAGGTTTCCACCGACAACGCCTACGTCAAGCAGGACATGGTCGCGGTCAGCGGCGAGGTCGGCGGCCGCATCGTCGAGGTGCTGGTGCACGAGGGCGATCACGTCGAGGTCGGACAGCTGCTGTACCGCATCGATCCCGAACCCTATCAGTTGCAGATCACGCAAGCCCAGGCCGCCGTCGCCACCGCGCAAGCCAATGTCACCACGCTGTCCAGCGACACCGACCTGACCGGCGTCGACATCGCGGCCGCACGCGAGGATATTGCTTTCGCCCGTAGCCGACTGGAACGCCAGCAGGCGCTGTGGGAGCGGGGGTTCACCACCAAGGCCGATTACGACGCTGCGCAGCACCAGGTCGCGCAGGCGCAGGAAGCATTGCATCAGGCCGAGGCCCGTCAGCGCGAGGCGCGCGCGCGGCTGGCGCACGGGGCCGCAGTGCCCGATCGCGATCCGCGCGTGGCCGCCGCCGAGGCGCAGCGTGCCAGCGCCGAACTCGGCCTGCGTCGCACCGAAGTCCGCGCGCCCGCTGCCGGTCGCGTGGCGCAAGCGGATCGCCTGCAAGTCGGCCAGCAATTGCTCCAGAACCTGCCGGTGCTGACCTTGGTGGCGGATGGCACAACTTACGTGGAGGCCAACTTCAAGGAAACCGACCTTGACGAGATGGTCCCCGGCCAGCGCGCAGAAGTGCGCTTCGATGCCTATCCGGACCTCGTGCTGGCCGGCCATGTCGCCACCATCGGTGCGGGCACGGGGTCGGAATTCTCGGTCCTCCCGGCGCAGAACGCCACCGGCAACTGGGTCAAGGTGACGCAGCGCGTGCCGGTGCGCATCGCCATCGACGAGCGCAGCCCGCGACCGCTGATCGCCGGCCTGTCCACCGAAGTGACCGTGTTCACCGCCTCTCAGGACCGCTAGCTTGGCCAGCGCCGCTGCCCCCGGCAAACCGGTCGCCGCAGGATCACCCTCGGCTCCTCCGGCCGACGTGGCGCAGCTGCCGGTCAAAAATCACCTGCTGCTGATCGTCGGGGTGATGACCGCCAGCTTGCTGCAAGTGCTCGACATGACCATTGCCAACGTGGCGATCCCGCACATGCAGAGTTCGCTCAGCGCCTCGCCCGATACCATCAGCTGGGTGCTGACCAGCTATATCATCGCCAGCGCGGTGGCCATGCCGATCACCGGCTGGCTGGCTGACCGGATCGGCAGCCGCCGCTTGTTCATCACCAGCGTGGCGCTGTTCGTGGGCGCATCGATGCTGTGCGGCATGGCCCAGAGCCTGGAGCAGATGGTGCTGTTCCGTGCGCTTCAGGGTGTGGGCGGCGCCTTTATCGCCCCGCTCAGCCAGTCGAGCCTGCTCGATACCACCCGCCCCAGCCGACAGCCGCAGATCGTGGCGCTGTGGGGCATGGGGGTGATGATCGGGCCGATCCTAGGGCCGATCCTGGGTGGCTGGCTGACCCAGAGCTTCAACTGGCGCTGGGTGTTCTTCGTCAACGTGCCGCTGGGCGTGCTGTGCCTCGTCATCCTGCTCGCCCAGCTGCCCAGCCGCCCCATTGTGCGCCGCCGGTTCGATCTGTTCGGCTTTTCGATGATCGCGCTGGCCCTGTCGGCGCTGCAACTGCTGCTCGACCGGGGCAACGTGGTCGACTGGTTCACCAGCCCGGAAAGCTGGCTCTATGCATCGGTATCCATCTCGTGCGCGTGGATCGCCGCGATCCACCTGACCACCGCGCGCCAGCCGCTGTTCGACCGGCGCCTGTTTGCCGACGTCAATTTCGCCATCGCGCTGCTGTTCATGATCGTGGTGGGCGTGGTGATGTTCGCCACCGTCGCTTTGCTGCCGCCGATGCTGCAGCAATTGTTCGGCTATGATGTGATCGATACCGGGCTGGTCCTGATGCCCCGCGGGCTGGGCGTGCTGATTTCGATGCAACTGGCCGGGCAGTTGATGCGCCGCGGAGTGGACGCACGCTGGCTGGTGGCGATCGGCTTCCTGATCGGAGCATGGTCACTTCATGCCATGTCGCAATGGTCGCTGGAGGCGGGCGAGTGGCACTTTGTCATGACCGGGCTGGTGCAGGGCATGGGGATCGGGCTGGTATTCATCCCACTCAACGCCACGGCCTTTGCCACACTGCCGCCCGAACTGCGGACCGATGGATCGAGCCTGCTCAACCTGATGCGCTCGGTCGGCTCATCCGTGGGTATCTCGGTGATGGCGACGATGCTGGCCCGGGGCATCCAATACAACCACGAGGAACTGGCGAGCCACATCACACCCGAACTATCGACGGCGGTGGACCTCTCGACGCTCGACCGCTTCCAGCAATACGGCCAAGCCGCGCTGAGCGTGGTGGACATGGAGGTGACGCGGCAGGCCGCGATGATCGCCTACATAAACGATTTCGCGATGATGCAGTGGATGAGCCTGGCAGCAGCGCCCCTAGTGCTGCTGATGCGCAAGTCGCCGGTTTATGGGGGCGGGCGGCGCTAGACCGGCAGGTTTTGGAGTGGTCAGCCCATTGCTTTCCTGATGGCACTTTCCAATCCAGCTCCCTGTTCGCGGCCCAGCACGCCAAATCGGCTCAGATGCGGCAGGAGGAGCAGTGTCTGCTCCTTCCGCACAAACCGACCAGCCTGAATTGTGCCCCATCCGGTAGGCAACCGATCCTGCTGTACGAAGCCCAGCCGGTCGACCAACCTGCTCTCAATCGCGGATAGGCCGAACCCGACTATCAACCGCAATCGCGGAGACCGCAGAGCCTCACTCACCAAGTTCAGGCCGAAATCGACAGCCGCTTTCTTGTTCGCCAGCTCGGCCCACGAAGGGCTCCGAAACGGCACCACGTTGAGCGAGACGACGTCTTCCTGCTCCACTCCGGCCACTGCAAGCAATCGAGCAATTTGCGTCTGAAGTACGGTCTTCCCGCCATTAGTCCCCCAACTCTGACACAGATAGCTGTTGCCTACGTGATCCTCCAGCTGCGTACGCCTTGCCCAATCGGTGCCGTCATCGCGACCGCCGCCCGGATTGAGCCCGATAGTGGCCAGGCGGGCGCTGCGCGCCCAAGCCATGGGGCAGTAATACAGGCTCCAGCCCAGCTTATGGCCTTGTCGGCCAGCTTCCGCCTCGATTAGTTGTGCATGTTCGGCGGGACCCATCCAGACTCAACCCTTCTTAAGGTGCCGCCGCCCAAGCAATTCGGCGATCTGCACCGCGTTCAGCGCGGCGCCCTTGCGCAGGTTGTCGCTGACGCACCACAGGACCAGCCCGTTATCGACGGTCGGGTCCTCGCGCACGCGACTGACGAAGGTGGCATAGTCGCCCGCACACTCCACCGGGGTGACGTAGCCGCCGTCCTCACGCTTATCGACCAGCATGATGCCGGGCGCCTCGCGCAGCAGGTCCTGCGCTTCGGTGGCGCTGATCTCGTTGGCGAACTCGATGGAGATCGATTCCGAGTGGCCGACAAACACCGGCACGCGCACGCAGGTGGCTTGCACCTTGATCTTGGGATCGAGGATCTTCTTGGTCTCGACGACCATCTTCCACTCTTCCCTGGTGAAGCCATCATCGAGGAAGTCATCGATGTGCGGGATCACGTTGAAGGCGATCTGCTTGGTGAACTTGCGCGGTTCCACCAGGTCGCCGACGAAGATCGCGCGGCTCTGCTCGAACAGCTCGTCCATGCCCGCCTTGCCCGCGCCGGAAACCGATTGGTAGGTCGACACCACCACGCGGGTGATCTTGGCAGCATCGTGCAGCGGCTTCAGCACCACCACCATCTGCGCGGTCGAGCAGTTGGGATTGGCGATGATGTTGCGCTTGGTGTAGCCGTCGATCGCCTCGGGGTTCACCTCGGGCACGATCAGCGGAACATCGGGGTCCATCCGGTACAGCGAGCTGTTGTCGATAACCACGCAACCGGCCGCCGCCGCGCGCGGGGCATGCACCTTGGTGGGGCCCGAACCGGCGGCAAACAGCGCCATGTCCCAGCCGGTGAAATCGAAGTTCTCGAGATTCTGGCACTTCAGCATCTTGCCGCTGTCGCCAAATTCCACGTCCAGCCCCTGGCTGCGCGAACTGGCCACGGCGGCGATCTCGTCGATCGGGAAAGCCCGCTCGGCCAGGATCGCCAGCATCTCGCGCCCGACATTGCCCGTCGCGCCGACTACGGCCACACGATAACCCATTACTACCTCCTGATATGCACTTGATTGAGCATGACAAAAGGGGCGCTCCCGACCAACCTGTCAGGGCGCCCCTTTCGCGAATACGAAACTGATTTGCGAGAAGACGGCCCTTACTGGCCGGTAATCTCCCGGCGCTCGGCGATACGCGCGCGTTTGCCGGTGCGGCCGCGCAGATAGTACAGCTTGGCACGACGCACGATGCCGCGGCGGACCACGGTGATGCTGTCGATGTTGGGGCTGTACAGCGGGAACACGCGTTCCACGCCCTCGCCAAAACTCATCTTGCGGACGGTGAAATTGCTGTTGATGCTGCGGTTGGACCGCGCGATCACCACGCCCTCGTAATTCTGCACGCGGGTGCGGGTGCCTTCGATAACCTTCACGCCGACACGCACGGTATCACCGGCACGGAAATTGGGGATATCCTTCGTCGCCAGAAAGGCCGCAGTGGCCTCGGCTTCGAGTTCCTGAATCAGACCCATTGCTGGTTCCTATATGTCACGCCGCGCGCCAGAGGCAGGCTGGTCCCGAACGTCACAATGACGTTCCCAAAGGTCCGGCCTGCGTAACCGAGTTTGATCTTCCGACTGTGACTTGCGCCAAGCCGCGATTTTCGCATGATCCCCCGATCGCAGCACTTCGGGGATCGTGCGCCCTTCCCATTCAACGGGCCGGGTGTAGTGAGGATATTCCAGGAGGCCGCTTTCGAAGCTCTCCTCGATACCGCTCGAAGGCGCGCCCATTACGCCGGGAAGCAGGCGAATGCAAGCATCTAAAATGGCCAGCGCCGCCGGTTCGCCGCCCGACAGGACGATGTCGGCCAGGCTGACTTCCTCCACCTCGCGACCTGCGAAAATCCGCTCGTCAAACCCCTCGAACCGGCCGCACAGGATGATAACGCCGGGGCCGTTCGCCAGCTCGCGGATGCGCGCCTGTGTGATGGGTTTGCCGCGCGGGGTCATGGCGAGGATCGGGGCCTGCGGATTGGCCGCTCGCGCATGGTCGATGGCGGCCGCCAGCACATCAGCCTTGAGCACCATCCCTGCCCCGCCACCCGCTGGCGTATCGTCGACAGTGCGGTGTTTGTCGGTCGCGAAGTCGCGGATCTGCACCGCGTCGATGCTCCACGCGCCGTCCGTTAAGGCACGGCCAGCCAGCGAGACGCCCAGCGGGCCGGGGAACATCTCAGGATAGAGCGTGAGGATGGTGGCGGCGAAGGTCACAGCGGCAAGGTCCAGTTCTCCACCTTCAGCCCGGGCACATCGGCAAAGTTCACCTCGTTATTGGTCACCACCGTGGCTCCGATGCTGAGCGCATGGGCGGCCAGCAGGCGATCGAAGCGGGCGCGCTTGAAGGGCAACCTGGCATATTCTCGGGCTGCAGCCTCATCGAAAGGCACGATGGGGATCGCATCGACGAATGCATCCAGCACGCTCGGAGGGGGTGGCCGCTGCGCCTGCGTGCCAAGCGCAATTTCTGCAAAACTGATCGCTGAGACGAACAGGGTGCCCGGCGCGCAGTCGGCGATCCGTCGCGCCACCGGTCCATTGGCATCAATCATGGCATAGATGGCCATGTTGGCATCAAGCAGGAAACTGGCCACGCTCTAGGCCTTGTCTTCGCGAGCGGCAATTGCGCTGGGCCTTTCCTCGAACTCGCGCAATTCTGGCGGGATCGGCTTGAGCCACGGCGCCTTGCCGGCAAAGCCGCTGATGTCGATCTTCTTCGGGCCCTGATCCGGTTCCGCCACAAAACCTGCCCGCTCCTCGCGCAGCACCATGGTCGAGCCCTCTTTCAGGCCCAGTTCCTTGGGTAGGCGCAAGGCCAGCGAATTGCCCGACTTGAACACCTTGGCGCGATATTCCTTACCCATGACCATGCTCCGTATATACAGCCTGTATATACATGGCTCGGCAAGCTGGCAACAGGCGCTAGGGTTTCCGCCGTCCCAGCGAATGCCCGAAGAACGCCAGGCCAAAGCCCATCAGCCAGGCGATCAGGCCGAAAACGAGCAGCGCGGGCAAGGCCAGCGGCGTGGTCTGGCCGGCGCCCTGCCCGCCCGCCAAATGCCAGCAATAGGCCAGGAAGGCCGCCAGCAGCACCAGCGAGGCGCACAGGCCGGCGCGGAAGCCGGACATCTGCGGACGCGCCCGGGCGAGCGCAAACCCGGCCAGCAGGGGCAAGGCGAGCACGGCGAGAAACAGGAGCGCGGAGTTCATGCCCCTGCCCTAGCCGATCAGCGGACAAAGGGAAGTGCGCCATCCCGCTCAGGCGAACGTATCGCCAACAGCGGGCGGGCGTTCGGCCAGACGGCTCATTAAGATCGCTCCTGGCAATGCGACCGCCGTGCCGACGGTGAAAATAAAGGCCAGGGATACGCCCATCATCGCCAAGCTGCGCGTTTCCATGTTCTGCTCCAGCAAGAGTCCGCCGAGCATCAACATAGCGATTAAGCCGGTGACAGCACAGGCCCACACCGTGCGCCGCCGACGCGAGGTGTCGCGCGCTATTACAGCCAGCAACGCTGCCGCCCCGGCCGAGGCCATATTGAGCAGCAGCACACCGAAACCAAACAGGAACAAAATGCCCATGCCGCCCAGCCTAAAGGCTGCGACGGCGCACCTCAATCCCCCGCCGCAAGCCACTCCTCCAGCTTGTCGAAGCTGCCGCCCCAGCCGCCGGTCATGCTGGTCATCATCTCGGCGAACTTGGCGAGGCCGGCTTCGTCGTATTCGATCGGTGTCCAGGTGAGCGTGAGGAAGGTGCCGCCATCGCGCGGTTCGAGATCGACCTCGGTCAGCAGCGTCACCGGCCAAGTGTCGAAAAACGGCGGCGGGCATTTGACCCCTTCGCGGGTGGAGAAGCTCTGTTCCCAGGCCACGCGGCTATTCGGCGAGAGCTCGCGCCACAGGCACAGGCTGAACATTTCCGGCCCCTCGGGCGAGGAGGTGCGCGCGATGGTCGTGTGCCCCTCGGCCTGCGTGCCTTCAAGGATTTCCACCGTCGAGCCCTTGGGGCCGGACCACTGCGCCATCTTCACCGGATCGGCCCAGGCCTGATAGACCCGCTCGGGCGCGGCGGCGAACTGGCGCTTGATAACGAATACAGGCACGTCTGAAGTGGTCATGGGCGATCCTTTGTCTCGTCGAGGAAAGTGTTCAGGCGGCCCAGCCGGTCGGGCCAGTAGCTGGCCATATCGTCGAGGAAGCGCTGGGCCTGTGACAGGCCCTCGGCGCGCAGGCGGCGCGGGCGCGACTGGCCGCGCTGGGCGGTCTCGACCAGCCCAGCCTCCTCGAGCAGCCGCAGATGGCGTGAGATGGCGGGCTGGCTGATCGAGAACTGGCCAGCGATGGCGTTGACGCTCGCCTCGCCCCGGCCGAGCTGGCGCAGGATGGCGCGGCGCGTCGGGTCGGCCAAGGCCGAGAAGGCCAGGTCGAGCGGAAGGTTTGGCGACTCATTCATAGCTGTCAGCTTATATAACTAACTTGCTATGTAAAGCCTCTATTCGTCGACTGCGAAGTCGTCTGCCACGATCAGTTGTGCGTCATCCCAGGTGGGCACGGCTTCCACCCGCATCGGCACCATGAAACGCTTGCCGCGCTTGCCTTCTTCGGGTGGCCGCTCGATCTCGAGCACGTCGCCCGCGCCGAAATTGTCGATCGCGATGACCGTGCCCAAGGGTGTGCCACTGGCCGACACGGCGGCGAGGCCGAGCAGGTCGGCATGGTAATACTCGCCCTCTGCGAGCGGCGGCAGCGCGGTGCGGGGAACGGTGAGGAGAGTGCTGCGCAGCTTCTCGGCGGCAGTGCGGTCCGCCACTTCGGCGAAGCGGGCCACGGCCCCGCCCTTGCCGTCATCGCGCAGGGTTTTGACCGTCAGCGAGCCGGCGTTGAACGTTTTGTGCGCTTTGAGCGAGGCAATGCCATCGCCGAACAGCTTCAGGCGGACCTCGCCCGTCACCCCGTGCGCGCCAGCGACGGCGGCGAGAGTGACGGGCGAGTCCTTGGGCAAACGGATTACTCCGCGGCCTTTTCTTCTTCGGCAGCCGGAGCTTCTTCAGCGGCGGGAGCTTCCTCAGCTGCGGGAGCTTCCTCGACAGCAGGCGCTTCCTCGACAGCAGGCGCTTCCTCGGCGGCAGGAGTTTCTTCGGCCGGAGCTTCCTCAGCAGGAGCTTCTTCAGCTGCAGGCGCTTCCTCAACCGGTGCAGCAGCAGCGGCAGCGGCGGCTTCCGACTTCTCTTCCTCGGCAGCCTTGGCGGCTTCCTCGGCTGCGACGGCCTTGGCGGCGCGATCTTCGACGCGCGCCTTGGCAGCATCGCCCGGCTCACCCTTCTTCGGGTTGAGCTTCACGGCCCGCTCACGGATGCCGGCGGCATCGAGGAAACGGGCAACGCGGTCAGTCGGCTGTGCGCCAACGCCCAGCCAATAGCGGGTGCGATCCTCGTTCACCTTGACGCGGGTCTCATCGTCCTTGGGCAGCATCGGGTTGTAGGTGCCGACCTGTTCCAGGTACTTGCCGTCGCGCGGGCTGCGGCTGTCGGCCACCACGATGCGATAGTACGGACGCTTCTTGGCGCCACCGCGGGCGAGCCGGATTGAAATTGACATGAGATATTACCTTTCCAATTTAATTCTTTGAAATCACTTGTTCTTGAGAAAATTCTGTAGGTCGGCGGGCAATTGCGGAGCGCCCCCGCTACCGAGCCCCGGCAGGCCACCGGCACCGCCGCCGCCCATGCCGCCAAGTCCGCCACTGAGCAGCGAGCCGAGGCCTTTCATGCCGCCCAGCTTCTTCAGCTGCTTCATCGCCTTGCCCATTTCCTGGTGCATCTTGAGTATCTTGTTGACCTCCTGCACCGATGTGCCCGAGCCCTTGGCCACGCGGATCTTGCGCTTGGCGTTGAGCAGTTCGGGCCTGGCGCGCTCCTTCGCCGTCATCGAGCCGATGATCGCGTCCATGTGCAGCAGCGTCTTGTCGTTCACGCCGCTGGCCGCCATCGCTGCCTTGGCCTTCTTCATGCCCGGCATCATGCCCGCCAGCATGCCCAGCCCGCCCATCTTCTGCATCTGGCTCAGTTGCAGGCGCAGGTCGTTGAGGTCGAACTTGCCCTGCATCATGCGCTGGGCGGCCTTCTCGGCCTGTTCGGCGTCGATCACCTCGGCGGCGCGTTCGACCAGGCTGACGACATCGCCCATGCCAAGGATGCGATCGGCCACGCGGCTGGGATGGAACCGCTCGATCGCGTCGAGCTTTTCGCCGGTGCCGGCAAACTTGATCGGCTTGCCGGTGACCGCCCGCATCGACAGCGCCGCGCCGCCGCGGGCATCGCCGTCCATGCGGGTGAGGACCACGCCGGTCAGCGGCACTTCGTCGCTGAACGACTGCGCCACGTTGACCGCGTCCTGTCCGGTCAGCGCATCGACCACCAGCAGCACTTCGGCCGGGGTGGCGACGGCGGCGACCGCCTTCATCTCGGCCATCAACGCTTCGTCGACGTGCAGGCGGCCCGCAGTATCGAGCAGCAGGACGTCGAAGTTCTGTAATCGAGCCGCTTCCAGCGCGCGGCGGGCGATATCCACCGGCTGCTGACCCACGATGATCGGCAGGGTCGCCACGCCGGTCTGCTCGCCCAGCACCTTCAGCTGTTCCTGCGCCGCCGGACGGTTGACGTCGAGCGAGGCGAGCAGCGTCTTCTTGCCGTGCTTGTCCTTCAGCAGCTTGCCGATCTTGGCCGTGCTGGTGGTCTTGCCCGAGCCTTGCAGGCCGACCATCATGATCACGGCGGGCGGACGCACATCGAGGTTGAGCGGAATGCCTTCCCCCGTAGCGTCCTCGCCGCCGAGCATGGCGACCAGCTCGTCATTGACGATCTTGACCACTTGCTGGCCGGGTTTGACCGACTTCAGGACCGCGGCGCCGACAGCCTTCTCGGTTACGCGGGCAATGAAGTCACGCGCGACGGGCAGCGCCACGTCGGCTTCGAGCAGCGCCACGCGCACTTCGCGCATCGCCTCGCGCACGTCGGTCTCGCTCAGCGAGCCGCGCCCGCGCAAGCGGTCGAACACGGTTCCGAGATTGTCGGACAGCGTATCGAACATCGGCCTCGTGCCACTCCATTACGGCACCCAAACGGTGCCAAACGCGAAAAACGCCGGCGGATGAACACTCATCGGCCAGCGGGCAGTTCAGTCATCGCGCCAAAGGCAGACGCGGTGTATTTCAATCATTTACGAATGGTGGAGCCTAGCGGGATCGAACCGCTGACCTCCTGCATGCCATGCAGGCGCTCTCCCAGCTGAGCTAAGGCCCCGTGCCATTCGATGTCCACAGCGTGCCGGGAAGGTCCACTGCGGTGTCCCCAAAACCTTGCGACCCCGGGAAGGACGGCCATCTATTGCCGAACCTCCCACTGCGCAAGGGGGTAATTTACATCAATTCGATCAGGTATCTTCGGCTTCGTCGTCACCGCCGGTGGTCACGCCCAGATCGTCGTCTCCGCCCAGGTCGACATCGTTGTCCGGCGAATCGCCGTCGTCGTCGATGCCTTCCAGATCGGGATCGGCCAGATCGGTGTCGGCCTCGACCACCTCTTCCTTCTTGATCTCCTCGAACGGGATCGGCTGCTTGGACTTGAGCACCGGCTCAGGCGTCCACTGGTTGCCGCATTCGATGCACACGACCGGGTCATCCTTGCCCAGGTCATAGAAACGTTCAGCACACTTGGGGCAGCTGCGCTTGGCACCCCATTCAGGCTTGGCCATGATCAATTCCTCTTGTCGCCCGGCGGATTGCAAAAAGGCGGGCGCGTCAATTTCGCGAAAATGCAGGCGCGCCCCTTTCCCGATTCGCCACGGCAAATCAAGTCCCTTGGGTAACGCGACGAAAGCACAGATGGGGAGCGCCTTGCCATAGGGCAATGGCACTGGCAAGGACGCCCCCCATTCACCCAGTGCATTCCAGCCTGCCAGCCAGACCGCCAGAAGGGCCCAGCCTTGTCCGCTCCCGCCGATAGCCTACCCCAACCGCGCCGCTTCTCGCCCATGGGGCCGCTGGCGGGCAGCATCCGCGTGCCGGGCGACAAGTCGATCAGCCACCGCTCGCTGATGCTGGGCGCGCTGGCCGTGGGCGAAACGCGGGTTACCGGGCTGCTCGAGGGCGAGGACGTGCTCGCCACCGCCCAGGCCATGCGCCAGATGGGCGCGACCATCGTACGGCAGGATGATGGCGAGTGGGTGATCAACGGCGTGGGCGTGGGCGGCCTGCTGCAACCCGAGGCCCCGCTCGACATGGGCAATTCAGGCACCTCGACGCGGCTGCTGATGGGCCTGGTCGCCAGCCATGCGATCACCGCCACGTTTGTCGGCGATGCCAGCCTGTCCAAGCGGCCGATGGGCCGGGTGATCGAGCCGCTCTCGCAGATCGGTGCCGAGTTCGAGGCCAGCGATGGGGCCAAAGTCGCGAAGACCCTCCCCCTCACCCTGCGCGGGATTTGCCCCGCCGTGCCGATCACGTACCGCCTGCCGGTCGCCAGTGCGCAGGTGAAGAGCGCGGTGCTGCTGGCGGGCCTCAACACCAGCGGGACCACCACGGTGATCGAGCCGGTGCCGACGCGCGACCATTCGGAACGGATGCTCAAGGGCTTCGGGGCGGACCTTACGGTGACCGAACGGGACGGAACGCGGACCATCACGTTGAACGGCCCGGCTGACCTCAAGCCGCAGGTGATCGAGGTGCCGGGCGATCCCTCGTCCGCCGCATTCTTCGTGGTCGCCGCGCTGATCGTGCCGGGCAGCGACGTGCTGATCGCCAATGTCGGCCTCAACCCCACTCGTGCCGGGCTGTTCGACGTGCTGCACAAGATGGGCGGCAAGATCAACTTCCTGAACCTGCGCGAAGTGGGCGGCGAACCCGTGGCCGACATGCGCGTGCGGCATTCGCAACTGCACGGCATCACGGTGGACCCGGCCACGGCTCCGAGCATGATCGACGAATTCCCCGTGCTGTTCGTCGCCGCCGCGCTGGCGGAGGGGACCACGGTAACCAGCGGTCTCGACGAACTGCGGGTGAAGGAAAGCGACCGCCTGACCGCCATGGCGCAGGCGCTGACACTGGCTGGCGCGAAGCTTGAGGAGCACGAGGATGGCTTGACCATCCACGGCAGCGGCGGAATTCCGTTGGCCGGAACGCCCGCAGGCGCGGCCGTGATCACGCACCTCGACCATCGCATCGCCATGGCGATGGCGGTGGCGGGGTTGGCTAGTGCGGGCGGCGTTGAGGTGGACGATGTGCGCCCAATCGCCACCAGTTTCCCCAACTTCTTCGCCTTGCTGCGGAGCCTGGCGCAGTGAGCCCGCTCGCCGCAGATATCATCGGCCTGGCCGGCAGCGCCCTGTTCGTTGCGGCTTTTGCCTATGCCAACTGGGCCAAGGAACTGGACAAGCTGGCGTTCAACGTGGCCAATCTGGTGGGTGCTATCCTGCTGCTGATCTCGCTGTCGGTGACGTTCAACCTGGCCGCCTTTGTGCTGGAAGCCTGCTGGGCGGTTATCGCGCTGTTCGGACTGTGGCAGGCCTTGCGGGCAAGGCGGCAGCCATGATCATGGCCGTCGACGGCCCCACCGCTTCGGGCAAGGGCACCATAGCCAAGGCGCTGGCGGCGCATTTCCGCTTGCCGCATATGGATACCGGGCTGCTGTACCGCGCTGTCGGCTATCAGGTGGCGTTGTACAATTGCGATCCTGACAGCGAGGCTGACGCGCTGGCGGCGTGCAACTTCCCCGAGGAGCTGCTCGGCCACCCTGCCCTGCGCTCAGAGGCGACCGGCGGGCTCGCCAGCCGCGTCTCGGTGCATCCGCGCGTGCGGCGGGCACTGCACGATCGTCAGCGCAAATACGCCACGCAACCCGGCGGCGCGGTGCTCGACGGGCGCGATATCGGCACGGTGATCGCGCCAGATGCCGATGTGAAGCTGTTCGTCACCGCCAGCGTCGAAGCGCGAGCTGAGCGTCGGTGGAAGGAAATGCACGCGCGCGGCGAGCCGCAGACGCTGGCCGAGATCGAGGACGACCTGCGCCGACGCGATCTGCGCGACAGCACCCGCGCCACTGCTCCCTTGGTGGCGGCAGAGGATGCGATTGTGCTCGATACGTCGGAACTGGACCGCGATGAGGCCGTGGCCCACGCGATCGAACTGGTCAATGAGGCGCTTGGCCGCTGATCTGCGCTTGCAGATCTCGCCGCAGCCCCAGCATGAAGGCCAGCTCGGCCACCACGAACAACGGGCCGACCAGCAGGCTTTTCAGATCGTCCACGAAGGCGGGCTTGCGACCTTCGAAATAGTGGCCAACGAACTGGATCACCCAGCCCGCCACGAACAGGCCGAGGCCGCAACCGAGCCATAGCGGGGTGGGCAAAAAGGCTATCACAGAGCCGATCGATTGCAGCACGACCAGCAACAGCGCCATGGCGATCCCGAAGCGCAAGTCCAGCCGCAGGTAGAAATAGCTCGCCAAAAGGCTGCCGATGATCGCCGGAGTCAGCGCAAAGTCGCCGAACGACCACATAGGCCGCGACAGCAGCACCACCACCGCCAGCACAATCATCGGAATGCCGACAAGGTGCGTCGCCACGTTGCGCCGATCACGGTGGTATGCGCCATATTTGGCGAGGGTGCGGGCAAGCGGGGTCATCGGTGCCAAGTCACTCCCGCGCACATCGCATGTCAAGCAAGGGCGCACTTTGCGCTGTCCTACACGGCAGATGCCGCCCCACGCGTGAGCCATGACCCGATCCGCCCCGCTATACCCTGCACAAGGTGACACTTCGCCGCGCAAGGTGACGCTTTTTGCCGCAAGGTTACATTGCGCCCCTGAACTGTGTTCCATGTGTTCCAGGTCTGTAGGATTTGCCCGCGGGCACACCTGCTCCACAGGGCGATTCGCCTTGCCTTTGCGGCCCGCTTCGCCTAGGCGCGCCCGGTCTGACGGACGGCAACGTTCGCGAGGCGAAAAGCCAGCATGGCCGTTCTTCCTGACCGGGGGCGCAACGACGCCCGGATGCTCCGCTTTCCCGCTCCGCAACCGCCCTGCCCCAAAGACGCCCGATACGGCAATCGGCCGTGCGGGCAGATCGGCCTCTTGGCCCGCCCCTGCAATGGTGCAGCGTGCGGAGAAAGACCCCGGGATCCAACCCGGCGGCCGGAACCAGTGAAGACAGGAAACCACAATGGCCTCTACTGCCAATCCCACCCGCGATGACTTCGCGGCCCTTCTCGACCAGCAACTCGGCGGCGCCGACGGCGGCTTCGAAGGCCGCGTGGTCAAGGGCACCGTTACCGCCATCGAAAACGGCTTTGCCATGATCGACGTCGGCCTCAAGTCCGAGGGCCGCATCGCCCTGCGCGAATTCGCCCGTGGCGAAGACGAGCATGGCCTGGTCGTCGGCTCGGAAGTCGAAGTGTTCGTCGATCGCGTCGAGAACGCTGACGGCGAAGCGATGCTCAGCCGCGATCGCGCCCGCCGCGAAGCCGCGTGGGACAAGCTGGAAAGCGAATTCGGCGAAGGCAAGCGCGTCGAGGGCCGCATCTTCGGCCGCGTCAAGGGCGGCTTCACCGTCGACCTCGACGGCGCCGTGGCCTTCCTCCCCGGCTCGCAGGTCGACATCCGTCCGGTGCGCGATGTGCAGCCGCTGATGGATGTGCCGCAGCCGTTCCAGATCCTCAAGATGGATCGCCGCCGCGGCAACATCGTGGTCTCGCGCCGCGCCGTGCTGGAAGAAACCCGCGCCGAACAGCGCAGCGAGCTGATCGACGGCCTGACCGAAGGCATGATCACCGATGGCGTGGTCAAGAACATCACCGATTACGGCGCCTTCGTTGACCTGGGCGGCATCGACGGCCTGCTGCACGTCACCGACATGAGCTACAAGCGCGTCAACCACCCCAGCGAAGTTATCGAGATCGGCCAGACCGTGAAGGTCCAGATCATCCGCATCAATGCCGATACCCAGCGCATCAGCCTGGGCATGAAGCAGCTGGAAAGCGATCCGTGGGGTGACGTCGCCGCCAAGTATCCGGTCGGCGCCAAGATCAATGGCGTGGTGACCAACATCACCGAATACGGCGCCTTCGTGGAACTGGAAGCGGGCATCGAAGGCCTGGTCCACGTTTCGGAAATGAGCTGGACCAAGAAGAACGTCCACCCCGGCAAGATCGTCTCAACCTCGCAGGAAGTCGAAGTGCTGGTGCTGGAAGTCGATAGCGACAAGCGCCGCATCTCGCTCGGCCTCAAGCAGGCCCAGCGCAATCCGTGGGAAGAGTTCGCCGAGAGCCATCCGGTTGGCTCCACCGTGGAAGGCGAAGTCAAGAACGCCACCGAATTCGGCCTGTTCATCGGCCTGCCGGGCGACGTGGACGGCATGGTCCACATGTCCGACATCGCCTGGGGCATCTCGGGCGAGGACGCGCTGGCGCTCCACCGCAAGGGCGAGCCGGTCAAGGCCGTGGTGCTCGATGTCGATGTCGACAAGGAGCGCATCA
>JBDSUF010000022.1:0-12171 GCA_039927835.1 Alteraurantiacibacter sp. | reverse complement strand
GCGCCTTCGCGGGCCTGCTGCGGCTGGATCATGCCGATGCGCCGGTCGCGCGCCAGCGCATCGCCGATCATCGCGCGGTAACGCGGCTCGAAAATGTGCAACGGCAATTGCAGCCCGGGAAACAGGATCGCGCCGGTCAACGGGAAAATCGAGAGCTTGCGTTTAGTCATCCGAACAGCAGCAGCGACAGCTTGCGGCGCTGGCCGGCGACCCACGGGTCCTCCAGCCCGACCGCCTCGAACATCTGCAACAGCCGCGCCTTGGCCGCGCCGTCGTTCCACGCAGGATCAGTGCGGATCATGCCGAGCAGCGTCTCGGCCGCCTCGTCGCGCGACCCGGCGGCAAAGGCGGCTTCGGCAAAGGCCAGGCTCGCGTCCATATCGGTCGGGCGCTCCACTGCGGCGGCACGCAGCGCCTGCAATTCGCTGTCGTCGACCTTGCTCGCGGCGAGTTCCAGCGTCAGCTTGACCTGCGCAAGCTCGGGCGCGGACTGCACCTCGGGCGGCAGGGTATCGAACGCGGCCTGCGCCTCCTCGATATGCTTGGCGGCAACCAGCGACCGCAGCAGGCCAGACAGCGCCGCGACGTTGTCGGGCGCCATCTCGCTGATCTGGTGGAACATGGCCGCGGCGCGCTCGGCGTCGCCGCTGGCGAGCATCTCCTCGCCCATCGCGATGAGTTGGCCCAGGTCAGCCGCTTCATCACCGCCCGCCGCGCCGGGCTGGATCGGCAACTGCGCGAGGATTTGGTCGAGCGCGCCTTTCAACTGGCTCTCGGTCCGCGCCGGGGTCAGGTCGGCGACCGGCTGGCCCTGGAACATGGCATAGACCGTGGGGATCGACTGCACCTGGAACTGGCTGGCGATGAAGCCTTCCTCGTCCACGTTGACCTTGGCCAGTACCACGCCCTTGTCGGCATATTCGGCGGCGACCTTCTCCAGCACCGGGGTCAGTGCCTTGCACGGGCCGCACCATTCGGCCCAGAAATCGACGATCACCAGCTTGGTTGCGCTGGGCTCCACCACGGCTTGGCGGAAACGGTCGACGGCTTTCTGTTCGTCGAGGCTGAGGCCCATGCTTGCCAAGTGGTGTCTCCCTGCTGATGCTGCGCTTTGTGGCCTCCCTATGTGGCGCTTTGCGGGCAATTGTGAAGGGCGAATTCTTCCCCCAAAGAACCCCTTGCACCTTGTGGGAGGGGGTGTTAGTGGCGCGCCTCCCAACCCGAAACACCCACCAAGGGCCTGTTTCGGGAACGCCAGTGAGCGGGCGTAGCTCAGGGGTAGAGCACAACCTTGCCAAGGTTGGGGTCGAGGGTTCGAATCCCTTCGCCCGCTCCAGTTTTTCCAGGACATTCGCGACTTAGACGCCTCCGGGCCGTGTGCCGGGGTTACCCCGCTAGGTGCCGTTCAGTCGCGCACGGCCTTCAATATGTCCTGCGCGCCCTTGATCATCAAGCCGATGTCGGTCCCGACTGAGGCGAAGGCGAACCCTTGCGCGAAACAGGCCCGCGCGTGGCCGGGTGACATGGCGAAAATGCCCGCTGGTTTGCCCACTGCGGCGATGGCGGCATAGGCGCTGTCGATCGCGGCGCTGACTTCCGGGTGCAGCGGATCGCCCAGATGGCCGAGCGACGCCGCAAGGTCGGACGGGCCGATAAACAGCGCGTCCACCCCGTCCACCGCAGCGATGTCGGCCACATTGTCGAGCCCCGTGCGGCTCTCGATCTGCACGATCAGGGTGATTTTCTCGCTGGCCTTGTGGAGGTAATCGGCGTCCTGCCCGAAGTTGGCGCCCCGGCTGGTGGCGCTCGACACCCCGCGAATGCCATGCGGCGGATAGCGGCAGGCGCGTACCAGATCGGCCGCCTGCTGCGCGGTTTCGACCATCGGCACCAGCAGGGTGTGCAGGCCCAGATCGAGATACTGCTTGATCACCACCGGCTCGCCAAAGGCCACCCGCACCACGCATTCGACCGGGAAGGCCGCGATGGCCTGCGCCTGGCCCAGCAGGCTCTCGATCGAATTGGGCGAATGCTCGCCATCGAGCATCAACCAGTCGAATCCCTGCCGGGCGCAGATTTCCGCCGCATAGGGGTTGGCCAGCGCTTGCCACAGGCCGATCAGCGGGCGGCCTTGCGCCAGCTTTTCCTTGAAACTTGTCACGTCTGTCGGTCTCCAGTCAGATCAGTCGAGTTGCAGCATCACCACCGAGCGGGCGGGCATGGTCACCGCCAGCCGACCGTTGGCAATGCGCGCGCCGGTAAAGGCTACTGGCACCACTGCGTCGGGATCGGCAATGGTGTTGTGCGCATTGACCGCCGCCCCGGTGAGGACCCGGCCGGTCACCCGCTGCGCCGCGAGGCCATCGAGCGCCAGCGACACCGGCACCGCGCTGTCAGGATCGACATTGGCCAGCGCCACATAGACCTTGCCATCGGTGCCGCGCACGGCGGACGCGCTGATCGCGGGCATGGTGTGTTCGCCAAAGGTGTAGTCCGGCGTATCGATATCGAGCGGCAGCACGGTGCCATCCTGGAACGGCACGTACATCTGGAACACGTGGAACGTCGGCGTGCGCACCATCCGGTCACCCTCGGTGATGATCATCGCCTGCAGCACGTTGATCATCTGGGCGATGGCAGTCATCTTCACGCGGTCGGCGTGGCGGGCAAAGACATTGAGGTGGATCGCCGCGAGCACCCCGTCGCGTAAGGAGTTCTGCTGTTGCAGGAAGCCGGGGTTGGTGCCCGGATCGGCCGCATACCACGCGCCCCACTCGTCGAGCGCCAGCCAGACGCGCTTTTGCGGATCGTATTCGTCCATCACCGCGATATGGTCGGTCAGGATCTGGTCGATCTCCCAGGTCGCGTCGAGCGTTTCGGCCCAGCCTTCCTCGCCAAACTCGGTGGCCGAGCGGCTGGGCGGCCAGCCACCGGGCACGGTATAATGGTGCAGCGACAAGGCATCCACCTGGCGCACGGTTTGCTGCATCATCACGCGGGTAAACTCGACGTCATCGTCGCTGGCGCCGCTCGCGATCTTGACGATGCGGGTCCCGGCGGGGGCCTTGATGAAGGTGGCATAGCGGCGGGTTTCATCCGCGGCATACTCCACCCGCATGTTGCCGCCGCAGCCCCACAGTTCGTTGCCGAGGCCGAAATATTGCAGCGGCCACGGTTCGGCCCGGCCGTTGGCGGCGCGTTCGGCGGCAAGGCTGCCGGCCGGCGCGGTGATATATTCGACCCACTCGGCCATCTCGCGCGGGGTGCCGCTGCCGACATTGCCCGAGATATAGGCTTCGGCGTCAAGCTGGTCGATCAGCTCGAAGAACTCGTGCGTGCCAACCGCGTTGGGCTCCTCGACGCCGCCCCAATGGGTGTTGATCTTGACCGGGCGATTGGCACCAATGCCTTCGCGCCAGTGGTATTCGTCGGCAAAGCAGCCGCCCGGCCAGCGGACCACTGGAACGTGCAGTTCGCGCAGCGCGCCGATCACGTCGCTGCGAAAGCCGTTGACGTTGGGGATGGGCGACCCAGCGCCGACATAGAGCCCGCCATAGATGCCGTAGCCGAGGTGCTCGGCAAACTGGGTGAAGATGCGCCGGTCATAGGTCGGACCGGGGCGGTCGGCGTGGATCGTCCCGCTGGCATCCTGCGCGAGGACTTGCGGAGTGGCGAGCGCCAGCGCGGCTAACGCTACGGCGCAGGACAAGGTCAGGCGAAATCTGGCGGTCATGGCGGAGGTTCCTCTCGTGTTTTCGTTGTGTGTCAATGATGGAAGGGCGGGGCCGGGCGGCGCTCGCCCAACCGGCAAGCATCGGCGACCAGCGCCAGCGGGGCGAGGTCGAAATCGCTTTGGCCCGCCCCAATCAGCTCGGCAAAACGGGCGTAAAGCGCGGCATATTCGCCGTCTGGTGCGGCCAGGGCGGGCTCGGCGGGGGGCTCGCCCGGCAGCGTCAACTGCGCGCCGCCGAGATCGAGCGCAAGCGTGCCGGCATTGGTCTCGATGGCGATTTGCCAGGTCTGCGGGCCCTGCTGGCGAAAGTCGAAATCGGCCGCGATCGGAACGCCCGAGAGGGTGTGCATGGTCAGACGGGCGGCGATCGGGGTCTGCCAGTTGGCGGGCACGTCAAGGCTGGCGCTGACCAGCGTCACAGGCTCGGCAAGCAGCGCGGTGAGGATCGACAGCGCGTTGATGCCCGGATCGAACACGCCCATGCCGCCCGGCTGGTCGATCCACAGCTGGCCGGGGTGCCAGTGGCACACGTCCTCGCGCCAGACGATGGAGATCCGTTCAATGGCTTTGCTCGCCAGCCATGCGCGCGCCGGGGCGACGCCTGCGGCCATGCGCGAATGCCAGGCGGCGAACAGCGTGACCCCGGCCAGCCGCGCGGCGCTGGCCATGTCCTCGCCGCGGGACACGTCGGTCGCGGGGGGCTTTTCGGCCAGGACATGAAGGCCGTGGGCAATCGCTTCGAATACCAGCGCATCGCGCGCCTGCGGGGTCGTGCAGATGGCCACGGCGGCAATGTCCGGTGCGGCTTCCAGCATGGCCGCAAGGCTGGCGTAATGCGGCACGCCGGGCAGCGGCGCGGCATAGGGATCGGCGGTGGCGGTCAGCATGAAGTGCGGGCTGGCGGCAATCGCGGCGACATGCTGGTCATGGACAATCTTGCCCACGCCAACGATGCCCAGCCGAATTCCCATGCGTGCCGCCCCTTTGCAATTACTCCGACATATCCAAGCGGGCAGGGCATTGCAACGCACTTGCCAGTACGCTCCCCGCAGGGCTAGGCCGGAGCGACTGAAAGGGGTGGACCTTGGGCATGGACGGCGACGGGAGCAGCGATGGCCGCGCAGCACTGCGCAAGCCCGGCCGCCGGTTGCACGGCGCCGTCGCCAACAAGCTCGGCATCGCGATCCTCTCGGGCGAATACGCGCCGGGCGACGTGCTTTCGGGCGAGGTCGCTTTTGCCGAGGAATTGAACGTCAGCCGCAGCGCCTATCGCGAGGCGATGCAGGTGCTCACCGCCAAGGGTCTGGTTGAAAGCCGTCCCAAGGCCGGCACCCGCGTGCTGCCGCGCAGCCGCTGGAACGTGCTCGATCCCGATGTGCTGGCCTGGGCCTTTGCCCGCACGCCCGATCGCAAGTTCGTGCGCGACCTGTTCGAGCTGCGCGCGGTGGTGGAACCGGCAGCGGCAGGGCTGGCGGCGCAGCGCCGTGACAAGGCGCAATTGGCCGAGATGCGCGAGGCGCTGGCGCTGATGCGGCGGCACACATTGGCGTCAGAAGAAGGGCGCGCGGCCGATCGCGATTTCCACAAGGCGATCCTGCGCGCCACCGGCAACGATGCCATTCAGGCGCTCGCGGCGGGGATTGGTGCGGCGGTCAACTGGACCACCCAGTTCAAGCAGCGCGCGCGCGAATTGCCGCGCAACCCGCTGCCCGATCACGTGCTGGTATTCGATGCCATCGCCGCGCAGGACGTGGATGGCGCCACGCGGGCGATGCGTTACCTGGTGGAACTGGCGCTGGCCGACACGCAGGATGCGATGGGCAACGAAAGCTAGGCTATTCCGCCAGTTGCGGCCCGGTCGGTCTGGCGCCCACCAGCGCGTACCAGATGATATATACCTCGCAGGCCACGGTCAGCCAGAAGCTCGCCTGCAGGCCGTAACTGTCGGCCAGCCAGCCCTGCGCCACCACCAGCGCGCCGCCCGCGATGGCCATGATCAGCAGGCCCGAGGCTTCCTCGGTCAGCGGCCCAAGGCCCTTGATGCCGAGCGCGAAGATGGTCGGGAACATGATCGAGTGGCCCAGACCGACAAGGATCAGGCACCACATCGCCAAGGGGCCGTGCAGGCTGGCCGCGCCGATCATCACCACCATGGCGAACAGCGCAAAGGTGGCGAGCACCCGGCGCGCGTCGAATCGGCGCATGATGAAGCTGCCGGCAAAGCGCCCCACCATCATGCCGCCCCACAGCAGAACCAGGTAATTGGCCGCCTTGGCCGGGGTGATCCCGGCGATATCCGGCTGGATCACGAAGTTGATGAACAGGTTGGCGACGCCAATCTCGGCGATCAGGTAAATGAAGATCGCGGGCACGGCGTAGACCAGATTCTTGTGCGCCCACAGCGACAAGCCCTTGCGCGCTTCCTTCCCGGCGCGCTGCGTGGCCGTGCCGAGCACCGGCAGGTTTGAGCGCCAGATGATCACCGCGATCACCAGCAGCACGCCCGCGACCAGCAGGTACGGCAACTGCGTCGCCTGCGCGTCGGCCAGCTTCTGCGCGGTGGTCAGCTGCGTGCCCTCTAGCGAGGTGCCGCCGGTGGTGCGCGACAGAATCAAGTAGCCGCCGAAATAGGGGGCAAAGAACGTGCCCATCGAATTGAACGCCTGCACCAGCGTCAGTCGCGATTCGGAGCTTTCGGGCGGGCCCACAACCGCGACATAAGGATTGGCCGCGACCTGCAGCAGGGTGATGCCGCTGGCGATCACGAACAATGCCACCAGCGTAACGCCATAGCTGGGGATCTGCGCCGCCGGCACCATGCCGAGCGAGCCCGCTGCCATCACGCATAGTCCAACCACCAGCGCGGGCTTGTAGCCGATCCGCCGGATCAGCATCGCCGACGGGATCGAGGCGACGAAATAGGCGATGAACCACACGCTCTCGATCAGTGTGGTCTGGGTATAATTGAGGTCGAACACGCTGCGCAGGTGCGGGAGCAGCGTGTTGTTGATGACGGTGATGAACCCCCACATGAAGAACAGGCTGGCGAGCAAGGCCAGCGTCGGGCCGTAGCGGGCGGCGCTGGTGGGTGCAGCCTCGGCAGTGTCTTGCGTGCTCTCAGCCATATCTCGGGATCCCCTCCGGTCCGTTGCCTCGACAAGATCGCAGCTTGCGCGGGCGTTTTTTGTCGGAGTATATGCGGCCTTGAACAAGGTCAATCGGGGAAGGGGTGCGCAGTGGACGCTAATTGGGTGCGGACAAGTCTTGGTCGGGGTCTTACTGCTGTCTTGAGTCTGTCGGCCACGCTGGCGCTGCCGCAAGCCGCGCAGGCGACCGAGGCGACGCGCGAGAATGCCGGTCGGCTGGCCGACGGCACGCGCATCGAGGCGATTGTCCTTGCCAATTCGCACGGCGTCACGGCGCGAATCCTGACCTATGGTGCCACGCTGCAATCGCTTGAAGTGCCCGGCCGGAATCGCGAAGTGGCCGACGTGGTGCTCGGCTATGACGAGGCGGCGGATTACGAGCGTTTCCCCAACTTCTTCGGCGTCACCGTGGGCCGCTACGCCAACCGCATCGCCGGAGCGCGTTTCACGCTCGATGGGCGCGAGTACCGCATGCCCGCCAACGACGGCGCCAATTCGCTGCACGGCGGCGGGGCCGGTTTCGACAAGGTGACCTGGCGCGTCGTATCTGTAGAGGACGGCCCCGTGGCGCGCGTGGTGCTGGCGTACAACAGCCCCGCTGGCGATGCGGGCTATCCCGGCAACCTTGATGTGCGGGTGACCTATTCGCTCGACGAACAGGGCGCGCTGGGCATCACTTTCGACGCGGTGACCGATGCTCCCACGGTGGTCAACATGACCAACCATGCGCTGTTCAACATGGCAGGGGCGGGCGCTCCGCAAGGGGCGACGGACAACGTGCTGACCATTCCCGCCGCGCATTACACGCCGGTCGATGCCGGGCTCATCCCCACCGGCGAACTGCGCGCAGTGGCGGGCACCGTGTTCGATTTCCGCGCTCCACGCCGCATCGCACAGGACCTGCGCGGCGCGAACGACGAGCAGATCAGGCTGGGGCGCGGCTATGACCACAACTTCGCGCTCGACAAGGGCGTCACCCGCACGCCGCAGCTGGCCGCGCGGCTGACCGATCCGCTGTCGGGTCGCACTCTCGAGGTGCTGACCACCGAGCCTGGGGTGCAGTTTTACACCGGCAATTTCCTCGACGGCACCGTTGTGGGGCGCGGCCACCTCTCGTATCGCCAGGGTGACGGGATCGCGCTCGAACCGCAGAAGTTTCCCGACGCGCCGAACCAGCCCGCCTTCGTCTCGGCGCGGGTCGATCCGGGCCAGCCGTACCATCACGAGATGGTCTACCGCGTATCGTGTGATTGCCAGTGAGCCAGACCATGCCCCGCAAGCTCCGCTCCCGCGAGTGGTTCGACAACCCCGACAATATCGACATGACCGCGCTCTATCTCGAGCGCTACCTCAACTTCGGCCTGAGCCTTGAGGAGCTGCAATCGGGCAAGCCGATCATCGGCATCGCCCAGACCGGCAGCGACCTTAGCCCGTGCAACCGCCACCACCTGGTGCTGGCCGAGCGCGTGCGCGATGGTATCCGCGACATGGGCGGCATTCCGCTGGAATTCCCGGTCCACCCGATCCAGGAAACCGGCAAGCGACCCACCGCCGGGCTCGATCGCAACCTCGCTTATCTCGGGCTGGTCGAGGCGCTGTTCGGCTATCCGATCGACGGCGTGGTGCTGACCACCGGCTGCGACAAGACCACGCCCGCGTGCCTGATGGCGGCGGCGACGGTGAACATTCCGGCCATCGCGCTGTCGGTCGGCCCGATGCTCAACGGCTGGCACAAGGGCCGCCGCACCGGATCGGGCACCATCGTATGGGAAGCGCGCCAGCTGCTCGCCACCGGCAAGATCGACGACGCGCAGTTCATCAAGCTGGTCGCCTCCTCGGCACCAAGCACCGGCTATTGCAACACCATGGGCACGGCCACGACGATGAATTCGCTGGCCGAGGCGCTGGGCATGATGCTGCCCGGTTCGGCCGCCATCCCCGCGCCCTATCGCGACCGGCAGGAGTGCGCCTGGCGCACCGGGCGGCGAATCGTCGAGATGGTGGCGGAAGACCTCAAGCCATCGGACATCATGACGCGTGCAGCGTTCCACAACGCCATCGTGGTCAATTCGGCCATCGGCGGATCGACCAACGCGCCGATCCACTTGGCCGCCATCGCCCGCCATGTGGGTGTGAACCTGCCGTTGCAGGAATGGGAGGACGCGGGCCACACGGTGCCGCTGCTGGTAAACCTGCAACCGGTGGGCGAGTATCTGGGCGAGGACTACTACCGCGCGGGCGGGGTGCCCGCCGTTGTCGCGCAATTGATGGGCGCGGGGCTGATTGCCGAGGACGCGATGACCGTCAACGGGCGCACCCTGGGCGACAATTGCCGCGATGCCGCCATCGAGGACCCGGCGGTGATCCGCGAGTTCGCCCAGCCCTTGGTGGCCGACGCCGGGTTCCTGGTCCTGTCGGGCAACCTGTTTACTGCGGCGATCATGAAGACCAGTGCCATCGGCGCCGACTTCCGCGCGCGCTACCTGTCCGATCCGGCCGATCCCGAGGCCTTCACCGGCACGGTGGCGGTGTTCGACGGGCCCGAGGATTACCACCGCCGCATCGACGATCCGGCGCTGGGGCTCGACGACAACACCATCCTCATCATGCGCGGGGCCGGCCCGATCGGCTATCCCGGCGCCGCCGAAGTGGTCAACATGCGCCCGCCGGCTTACCTCATCAGCCAGGGCATCGATGCCATCCCGTGCATCGGCGACGGGCGCCAGTCAGGCACCAGCGGCAGCCCCTCGATCCTCAACGTCAGCCCCGAAGCGGCGGCGGGCGGCGGGCTGGCGTTGCTGCGATCGGGCGACCGGCTGCGCGTGGACCTGAACACCCGCAGGGTCGACGTGCTGCTCGACGAAGCCGAACTGACCACCCGCCGGGCCGCGCTGAAAGCGGCCGGCGGCTATGCCTACCCGCCGTCGCAAACCCCGTGGCAGCAGATCCAGCGCGCCTTGGTGGGCCAGCTCGACAGCGGCGCGATCCTCGAAGGCAGCGACCGGTTCCAGCGGCTGGCACAAACGCAAGGCGTGCCGCGCAACAACCACTGAGGGCCCCTCGACATGGGCGGGGGATCGCCGCGCTCAGTTGTGCGAACCGCCGTGGTGCACTGCGCGGTCGAGGTCCGACAGGAACTGGTGCCCGTTCTCGATATGGCGACGCATTGCCGCTTCGGCGGCCGGACCGTCGCCTGCCAGCACGGCCTGCACGATCAGCCGATGGTCGACAGCTGCCTCGCGCAGCCGGTCGCTGCGATAGAAGGTCTCGAACAGCAGGTGGTGAACCGGGGTGTTGAGGCGCTTGACGAGGTCCTCGATCACCACGTTTCCGGTGCCCTGCATCAGCAGCTTGTGCCACTCGGCGTTAAGCTGCCCGAACTTCTCGGGCGCTCCGCCGTTGACGCAGTCGTCCATTGCGTCGGCCAGCTCCACCAGCTTCTGCTTGTCTTCAGCGCTGGCGCGTTCGGCGAAGTCACCCGCGCAGATGCCCTCCAAGGCGGCGCGGGCGCGATATAGCTGGCGGACCTCGTCCATCGAGGCGCCGCGCACGAATGCACCGCGAAATTCCTCGATCTCGACAAGCCCGTCTGCTGCCAGGCGCTGCAGCGCCTCGCGCACCTTGAAACGGCTGCCGCCGGTCTGGCGAATGATGTCGACCTCAACCAGCCGCTGGCCCGGCACAAAGCGGCTGGCGCGAATCTGGGTGCGGATCCAGTCGGCGATCTCGACCCCCGAGGGACCTTTGCGGGCGAGCAGGTCGGCAGCTTTGTTCATGGATACAACGTCGGATATGCCGACAATAATGTCAACAATTTGGTTGTCGATTATTTCTTTGCCTTGAGCAGGCGCTTGCGAGAGTGAAGCCCCCACTGGTTCCTACAGAGGACCTTGAATTGGGGAGGGGATGTCTATGTCCGATCGTATTCGCAAGACCTGTGCGCCTGGATTCCTGCGCGCTGGCTCCGCCGCCGCCATGGTTGCGGCCTGTCTGTTTCATGTTGCCCCGGTGATGGCGCAAGCAGTCGATGACGACGCGGCCAGCAGTGACGATGATCGCATCATTGTTACCGGCTCGCGCATTGCCGGCGTGGCGCCGGTTGGCGCTACGGTAACGGCGCTTGGCCGCGAGGAAATCGAGACGGGCGGGCAGGTGACGCTGGACAAGATGATCCAGGAACTGCCTGCTGTGCTCGACCTGGGTTTCTCGGACAATTCGCGTGCGCAATCGGGCGGCAACGGCAACGCCACCTTGGCCAACTCGATCAACCTGCGCGGCCTCGGGCCGTTCTCCACGCTGATCATTTCCGATGGCCACCGCATGACCACCAACGGTCGCGCGATCAGCCCCTCGGTCCTGCCGACGCTGGGTGTCGAGCGCGTCGAGGTCATCGCCGACGGCGCCTCCGCCATCTACGGCTCGGACGCGGTGGCTGGCGTGGTCAACCTCATACCGCGGCGCAATCTTGACGGGGTTGAGGCTTTTGGCCGCGTCGGTGCGTCGGAAGACGGCGCTTTCTGGGAATGGAGCGCCGGTGTCGCCGCCGGCATGCAGTTCGAGCGCGGTCAGGTCATGGTTGCCTATGAACATGCCTTCCGCTCCAACCTGCTGGCCTCCGACAGGGCCTTCGCTACCACTGACCTGCGTTCGCAGCGCGGACCCAATTACAGCGTCAACCAGTGCTCGCCCGGTACGCTGGTCTACGGGGGCAAAACCTATGCCTTGCCCGACCAGTTCAGCGCGGCCAATGCCGGGTCGCTGGTGGCGGGGACGCAGAACCTGTGCGACAACTTCGCCAGCCAGGACATCTTCCCGGAGCAGGAATACAACTCGGTCAACAGCACGGCCAATTACGAGCTGATCGACGGGGTAGAGTTCACTTTCGACGGATATTACAGCCGCCGCACCTTCTCGCGCTCACCCGGTTCGATCAACCGCACGTTCCGCGTGCCCGAGACCAACGCCTTCTTCGTGCGTCCGAGTTTCTACGTGAACGGGTCGGGCGGATATGACATCGCCTATGCCTTCGACCGCGACATTTCGCCCGACAACTACACCGGCTTCCAAACCAACTGGCAGGTCACCCCGGGCGTCGAGATCGACCTGTGGGGCGACTGGAATTTCGCCGCGCGCTATGGCTATGGCGAAGCGGTGGACCGGGCGGATTCGACCGCCGGGATCGATGTTGCCGCGTTCAACGCCGCGATCGCCAGCAACAATCCGGCGAATGCCTTCGATCCCTATGGCCTGGGCCGCACTTCGGCCGCCACGCTGGCGGGCATGTTCGATGCC
>JBDSUF010000021.1:0-18020 GCA_039927835.1 Alteraurantiacibacter sp. | reverse complement strand
CGCTTTGCCGAAATTGCGGATTTCGTTTCAAGTGCCCCAATTGCAGCGCCTGGCTGGTCGAGCACCGCTTGTCGCGCCGCCTCGCCTGCCACCACTGCGGCTTGGAGACGACGACGCCCGAGAATTGCCCCGAATGCGGCGAGCGCGATTGCCTAGTCGCCTGCGGCCCCGGCGTGGAGCGGATCGCCGATGAAGTGGCGGAGATCATGCCCACCGCCCGAGTGGCGCTGGTCACCTCCGACACGATCAACACCCCCGACAAGGCCGCGCAGTTCATCGCCGAGGCGACAAGCGGCGCGATCGACGTGATCGTCGGCACCCAGCTGGTCACCAAAGGATTCCATTTCCCCGAGCTGACTCTGGTCGGCGTGGTCGATGCCGACCTTGGCCTCGAAGGCGGCGACCTGCGCGCGGCCGAGCGGACCTATCAGCAAGTGGCGCAAGTCGCCGGGCGCGCCGGACGCGGCTCAAAGCCGGGCGAAGTGCTGATCCAGACGCGCCATCCGCTGGAGCCGGTGATCGCCGCACTCGCCGCCGGTGATCGCGATGCTTTCTACGCCGCCGAAACCGAAGCGCGCCGCGACGCGGGCGCCCCGCCGTTCGGCCGCTGGGCGGCGATCATCGTCTCGAGCGAGGACGATGCCGAAGCGCGCGAGGCCGCCAACCGCATCGGCGCCACCCGGCCCATGATGGCGGACGTGCAGGTACTCGGCCCCGCCGCCGCCCCGCTCAGCCTGTTGCGTGGCCGCTATCGCTATCGCCTGCTGCTCAACGCCCGCCGCAGCGCCAAGCTGCAAGACGTGATCCGCGACTGGCTCGCCCCCCTCGCCTTCCCGCAAGGTGTGCGCGTGGGGGTGGACATCGATCCGTACAGTTTTGTTTGATGGGAGCGATGATTTCGCCCGAAATCACCGGTTCACGCGCTCGGTACAGCCTCTATGCTCGCGTAAATCCGATTCGCACCGCCCAGGGGGGACTCACTTGATGCGACTGCTTACCGCCGCGCTGGCCGCTATGGCCGGACTGTTGCTGCTTTCCGGCCCGGTGCAGGCACAGGATTGGCATCGCGCCGAAACCGCGCATTTCATCGTCAAGTCGCGTGACAGTGCGGAAGCCACCCGCGCGTTCGCCGCGACGATGGAGCTCTATGATCGCAACCTGCGCTTCCTGATGGGATTGCCCGAAGATCATGTCGAAGCCAGCAAGTCCAACAAGCCGGTGATCTACCGGTTTGGTGATAACATCGACATCTCGCGCACCTATGATCGTGGCGACGCCGGGCTCGCGGGTTTCTTCATCGGCCGCGCCGGTGCCAGCGTGGCCTTTGCCCCGGCCCGTTATACGCGCAGCAACAGCACCGGCCAGCGCACCGATCGCACGCAGAGTATCGAGCAGGTGCTGCTGCACGAATACACCCATTACTTCATGCTGATGAACTACCCGGCGGCTTACCCGCGATGGTATTCCGAAGGCTATGCCGAGATGATGTCGACCATGCGGTTCCTGCCCGATGGCCGGTTCCACCTCGGCGATCCGCCGCAGGCTCGCGGCTGGATCATCGCCGATATGCCCCTGTCGCGGCTGGACGAAATGCTCGATGACGATCGCCAATTGACCGGTTACGCCGCATTCCAGCACTATGCCTCGGGCTGGCTGTTCGCGCATTACCTCAGCTTCAATCCAGACCGCGAGGCCAAGCTGCGCGAATTCCTCGCCGCGTTGGGCCAGGGCGAGGATTCGCTCACCGCCGCGCGGCGCATTTTCGGCGATCTGGATGCCATGCAGCGCGAACTTGTGCGTTATCGCCGTGGCCCGTTCCCCGGCTATGACGTGCGCCCCAATGTGACGACGCCGGTGCAGGTGACGGTGACCCCGATGAGCCCTGAAGAAGAAGCGCTCGTCGTTTCGGAATATACCTTGGCTGCCGGTGTTACGCCGGACGAAGCGCGCGATGTTGCCCGGCGCCTGCGCACGCTGGTCCAGACCTATCCCGATAGCGGCTGGGCGCACACCTTGCTGGCCGAGGCCGAACACGATTCGAAGAATTATCCGGCCGGTGAGGCGGCGGCCGCCCGCGCGGTGGAACTTGACCCCACCAACATTCGCGCGTGGGTCTACCGGGCCTACAACGCGATAGAAATGGGCAAGACCGATCCCGCGCAATTCGATCTTGCGCGGGCCCACCTCCAGCGCGCGCGGCGGCTGGATGCGGAAGATCCGCGTCCGCTGATCGCGTACTACCGGTCGTATTATGAACAGACCGGGGGTGCCAACATCCCCGAGCAGGCCATCGTGGCGCTTGAACAGGCGATGGATGAGTCGGGCAACGATTTTGAATTTCGCATATTGCTCGGTCGGCAACTTGCGATGGAAGAGCGCTTTGCCGAGGCCCGCACGGTGTTGTTGCCATCGCTCTATGGGGGGCACGCTTTCGAGCAGCCCGACGAAGAGGACGAATTCACGCCCGAGCGGCTGTTCGCCGCGCTCGACGCGCAGGATCGTACGCGCGCACTGGAAATGCTCAACAAGTTGCTGGAACCGGACGACGACGAAACCTGATCGCCAGCGCCCTTTCCTACAGCCGGCCCTTGGTGCCAGCCCGGTCAGGCTCTTTGACAGTGTCGATTCTCGCCCGTTTTACGCCTGTTCGAAGGCGAGCAGCTTTTCGCTCCCTGGACACTGTTCCAGGTGTTCCAGGTCTGTAGGGTTTGGTGCCTTCAGCCCTGCTCGCGGCGCAGCAGTTCGCGCTTGATCGCCTCGCCCCAGGCATAGCCGCCGAGCGAGCCATCGGCCGCGATCACCCGGTGGCACGGCACGATCACCGCCACCGGGTTGGCCCCGTTGGCCCCGCCCACCGCGCGGGTCGCCTTAGGCTGGCCGAGCGCTGCTGCGATCTGCGCGTAGCTGCGCGTCTCGCCCCTGGGGATGGCGCGAAGCCGGGCCCACACGCGCTGCTGGAACGGGGTGCCGCCTGTATCGAGCGGGATGGGGCGCACGTCAGTGTCGTGCTCGATGCGCGCAAGGACGGCTTCGGCCAGGCCCTCGGGCAAGCCGCCGCGGACCAGTTCGGCGCGCGGAAACTGGGCCTTGAGGTCGGCCTCCTCCTCGTTGAAGGCCAGCCGGCACAGGCCCTTGTCGGTCGCCGCAAGCAGCACCTGGCCGAGCGAGCTGGCGACCGCGTCCCACGCGATGGTCACCCCCGCCCCGCCCTTGCGCCAGGCCGATGGGGCCATGCCCAGCCGCGCGCGCATCGCGGCGTAGAACCGCCCCGGACTCTCGTACCCGGAGTCATAGATGGCATCGGTGACGCTGCCGCCGCCTTCGAGCGCGCGCACCGCCCGCTCCTCCCGCAGCGCGCGCGCGAAGGCGGCGGGTGACAGCCCGGTCTCGCGGGTGAACACGCGTTGCAGGTGGAACCGCGAGCAGCCGAGCGCCGTGGCCAGCTCATCGAGCGAAGGCGCCTTACCCTCTTGGTCGAGCAACCGCGCGGCGTTGAGGGCGAGGTCGGAAGGGGTGTCGATCAGTGTTGGTGTCATGCTGGCCATCTTACGGCGGTGGTGGACGATTGCTTCCCGAATCTTGCGCATAGAGCGCGCAAGTCCGATGAAGGCCCAATGAAGGCCAGATGACCGCCCTCCTCCGCCTCCTCGCCTTCGTGGCGGCCCTGGTGCTGGGCGGCGCTCCGGCGCTGGCCGACCCCGGCGACATCGACGCTGCCGCGCGCGGGGTAGTACGGGTGATCGTGGTCGGCGGCGAAGGCGAGGAGGTGTTCCCCGTCAGTCACGGATCGGGCTTTGCGGTCGATGCCGAGACGATCGTCACCAATGCCCACGTGGTCAGCGAGGCCGTCGAGGACCCGGACCTCGCCATCGGCATCGTCCCCTCGAACGGTGGCGACGCGGTCTATGGCCGGGTGATTGCGGTCAGCCCGCGCAACGACCTGGCGCTGGTGCGCACCACGCGGCCGATGCACCTGGCGCCGCTGACCATCGCGGGCAATCCACCGGCCCAGTCCACCGCGGTGTTCGCCATCGGCTATCCAATGAACGTCGATCAGGCGCAGGGCCTGGGCGAGGACGACATCTTCAGCGCACAGCCGCCGGTGACCAGCCAGGGCTACCTCTCCGGCCGCCGCCCCAGCCGCGATTTCGACACGCTGCTGCACACCGCCGCGATCGCGCGCGGCAACAGCGGCGGGCCGCTGGTGGACCAGTGCGGGCGGGTGATCGGCGTCAACTCGTTCGGCGCCGAGAGCAATGCCACCGAGGCCGAGTTCTTCTTCGCCGTCACCATGCGCGAACTGCTTCCCTTCCTGCGCGCCAACTCGATCACCCCGCAAATGAACTCGCTGCCGTGCCGTAGCCTTGATGAGCTTGAAGCAGCCGAACGCGAGCGGGCCGAGCGGCAGATGCAATCGGCAGAACGCGACGCCGCGCAGAGTGAAGCCGCACAAGCCCGCCGCAGCGACGAATTGCGCCGCGAGATCGAATTCCAGGTGCTCGACGAACGGACCACCGGCACAGCCCTCGCCCTCCTCGCGCTGTTCGTAATGGCGGGCGGGGCGGGTTACGCCGTCTGGTCGCACCAGCGCGGTGACATGCGCCAACGGGCGATCGGCGGGTCGTTGGCGGTTCTGGCTCTGATCGTCATGCTCGGCGCCTGGTTCACCCGGCCCGACTATAAGGACATCCAGGAGCGGCTGGAGGATGCCTTGCGCGCCGCCATGGCCGAGGCCGATACGCCACCCGTCGCGCTCGGCACCAGCGGCGGCCAGCTGACCTGCACGCTCGACACCGGCCGCAGCCGCATTCTCGGCGCTCCGGTCGAATCGATCCCGCTGGGCTGGACCGAGCAGGGCTGCGTCAACGGCCGCACGCAATATGGCACCACCGGCGGCGAATGGAGCCGGGTGCTGGTACCAGACGATGAAGACGCCGTATCGGTCAACCGCTTCGATCCGTTGCGCGAAGAGTATGTGGTCGAACGCTACTTGCTCGACAGAACGCAGATGGCGGCTTTGCGCGAGGTGCGGGCAGCCTATCAGGCGCCCGCCTGCAACGCCGGGCCGCAAGCGCCAGGCGAACTGGGCAGCCAGCAACAGGCGGTGCTGTCGCTATTGCCCGAGCGACCCAACGAACGGCTTGTCTACACCTGCGGCAACGATTCACCGCCCGCAGCCGAGTGACTTGTCCCATCGCGCTGCCCCGCCGGGTTGCAAGTGCGAAGATACCTTGCTAGGCGCGCGCCAACCTTGCCCGGACCAACACGTTTGAGTCCAACCAGCGGCAAGCGAAACCTATCGTCTTCGAAACCTCGCAGGGGACATTCACGCGTGGAGCTTTCCGCCGGTATCAAGGCAAGTCTGGCAGGGCGTTACGCTTCTGCCCTGTTCGACCTCGCGAGTGAGGCGGGCCAGGTCTCCGCTGTCGAGGGTGATCTCGACACGCTGGATTCCGCGCTGCGCGAATCGGCTGAACTGCGCGCGCTCATCCGCAACCCGGAAGTGAAGCGCAGCCAGCTGGGCCGCGTGGTCGAAGGCCTGGCAACGCACCTCAAGCTATCGCCGCTGACGGGCAACTTCCTCGGTGTGCTGGCGCAGAATCGCCGCATGGGCGACCTGCCCGCGATCATCCGCGCCTTCGCCATGATCGCAGCCAGCCAGCGCGGCGAAGTGAACGCCGAAGTTACCAGCGCCCACCCGCTCAGCGCGACGCAGCTGACCGATCTGGAAACGCGCCTGCGGGCCCGCGAAGGCCGCACCGTCAAGCTCAAGTCGAAGGTCGACCCTGCCCTGCTGGGCGGTCTGGTCGTCACCATCGGCTCCAAGCGGATCGACAGCTCGATCCGCACCCGCCTCAATTCCCTCTCTCAAGCGATGAAGAGCGCCTGAGCGCGCAACCGAAAGGCTGAACATGCAAATCCGCGCCGCAGAAATCTCCAAGGTCATCAAGGACCAGATCGCCAACTTCGGCACCGAAGCCGAAGTCAGCGAAGTCGGCTCCGTGCTGTCTGTGGGTGACGGCATCGCCCGCATCCACGGCCTGGATAACGTCCAGGCCGGTGAGATGGTGGAATTTGCCAACGGTGTGCAGGGCATGGCCCTGAACCTCGAAGCCGACAACGTCGGCGTGGTGATCTTCGGCTCTGACGCCGCGATCCGTGAAGGTGACAGCGTCAAGCGCACCGGCACCATCGTGGACGTGCCCGTGGGCAAGGGCCTGCTCGGCCGCGTTGTGGACGCGCTGGGCGACCCGATCGACGGCAAAGGCCCACTGGTCGATGTCACCCGCACCCGCGTGGAAAAGAAGGCCCCGGGCATCATCCCGCGCAAGTCGGTGCACGAACCCGTGCAGACCGGCCTCAAGGCGATTGACGCACTGGTGCCGATCGGCCGCGGCCAGCGCGAGCTGATCATCGGTGACCGCCAGACCGGCAAGACCGCCGTGGCGATCGACACCTTCATCAACCAGAAGGAAGCCAACGCCGGCACGGATGAGAGCAAGAAGCTCTATTGCATCTATGTCGCCGTGGGCCAGAAGCGCTCCACCGTGGCGCAGATTGTCCGCCAGCTGGAAGAGAACGGCGCGATGGAATACTCCATCGTGGTCGCCGCCACGGCATCCGAGCCTGCGCCGCTGCAGTACCTCGCGCCCTATACCGGCGCCGCGATGGGCGAGTTCTTCCGCGACAACGGCATGCATGCCGTGATCGTGTATGACGATTTGTCGAAGCAGGCCGTGGCCTATCGCCAGATGTCGCTTCTGCTGCGTCGCCCGCCGGGCCGCGAAGCCTATCCGGGTGACGTGTTCTATCTGCACAGCCGCCTGCTCGAACGTGCGGCCAAGCTGAATGACGACAACGGCAATGGCTCGCTTACCGCGCTGCCGATCATCGAAACGCAGGCGGGCGACGTGTCGGCTTACATCCCCACCAACGTGATCTCGATCACCGACGGGCAGATCTTCCTTGAGACCGGCCTGTTCTACCAGGGCGTGCGCCCGGCCATCAACGTCGGCCTATCGGTGTCCCGCGTGGGCGGAGCGGCGCAGACCAAGGCGATGAAGAAGGTAGCAGGCTCGATCAAGCTGGAGCTGGCGCAGTACCGCGAAATGGCGGCCTTCGCGCAGTTCGGTTCTGACCTTGATGCTTCCACGCAGAAGCTGCTCAACCGCGGCGCGCGGCTGACCGAGCTGCTCAAGCAGGCGCAGTTCAGCCCCATGCCCTTCGAGGAGCAGACCGTGTCGATCTATGCCGGCACCAACGGCTACCTCGATGCCGTGCCGGTCAACCGGGTCAACGAGTACGAGGCCGCCATGCTCAGCTACATGCGCAACGAGCATGGTTCGGTGCTGGCCGAAATCCGCAACAGCCAAAAGTTCGAAGGCGAAGTGGCGGACAAGACCAAGGCCGCGCTCGACACGTTCGCCAAGCAGTTCGCGTAACAAGTTTAGGACCATCCATCTTCGTCATCCCCGCGCAGGCGGGGATCCAGAGCGACAAAACGAAACGCCGAACTGGATTCCCGCGTTCGCGGGAATGACGAAAGGGTAAGGAAACAAGAGTGGCTTCACTCAAAGAACTCAAGGGCCGCATCAACTCGGTCAAGTCGACCCAGAAGATCACCAAGGCCAAGCAGATGGTCGCGGCGGCAAAGCTGCGCAAGGCGCAGGCTGCGGCCGAAGCCGCGCGCCCCTATGCCACGCGGCTGGCCACGGTGATGGCCTCGATCGCCGGCAAGGTGAGCGGGGACTCTGCGCCCCGCCTGCTGGCCGGCAACGGCGCCGACAAGCGCCACCTGCTGGTGGTGGTCAACACTGACAAGGGCCTGTGCGGCGGGCTGAACTCCAACATCGTCAAGGAAGCCCGCCTGCAGGCCCGCGCGCTGGAAGCTCAGGGCAAGCAGGTGTCATTCTACCTCGTCGGCAAGAAGGGCCGCGCTCCGCTGAGCCGCGATTTCCCCGGCCAGACCGGTGAAGGCTTCGACACCAGCACCGTCCGCACCCCCGGCTTTGCCGAGGCGGAAGCCGTGGCCAGCGAACTGGTTTCGCTGTTCGAGGCGGGCATGTTCGACGTCGCCCACCTGATCGCCCCGGTGTTCAAGTCGGCGCTGGCGCAGGACCCGGTGACGCAGCAGCTGATCCCCGTACCCGCCCAGGCGGTGCCCGTGGCTTCGAATTCCGTGGTCGAGTACGAGCCCGACGAGGAAGCGATCCTGGCCGAACTGCTGCCGCGCTATATCAAAACCCAGGTCTTTGGCGCGCTGCTGGAACGCGAAGCGTCCGAACAGGGCTCCTCAATGACCGCGATGGACAACGCCACGCGCAACGCAGGCGACCTGATCCAGAAGCTGACCATCCAGTACAACCGCAGCCGCCAGGCCGCGATCACCACCGAACTCATCGAAATCATTGCTGGCGCTGAAGCGCTCTAACGCCTGAGGAAACCAAAATGGCCACCGCCCCCGTCATGAACCAGAGCCCCAACGGCACCATTAGCCAGGTCATCGGCGCCGTCGTCGACGTTGCCTTCGAAGGCGAGCTGCCGCCGATCCTCACCGCGCTGGAAACCCGCAACGGCGAAAACACGCTGGTGCTGGAAGTGGCGCAGCACCTGGGCGAAAGCACCGTGCGCACCATCGCCATGGACGCGACCGAGGGTCTGACCCGCGGCCAGGAAGTGATCAACACCGGCGCGCAGATCCGCGTGCCCGTTGGCCCCAAGACGCTGGGCCGGATCATGAACGTGATCGGCCAGCCGATTGACGAGCGCGGCCCCATCGGCGCCGAGATGACTGCGCCGATCCACGCGATGGCCCCTGAATTCGTCGACCAGTCGACCGAAGCGGCCATTCTGGTCACCGGCATCAAGGTGATCGACCTGCTCGCGCCCTATGCGCGCGGCGGCAAGATCGGCCTGTTCGGCGGCGCGGGCGTGGGCAAGACCGTGCTGATCCAGGAACTGATCAACAACATCGCCAAGGGCCACGGCGGCGTGTCGGTGTTCGCCGGCGTGGGTGAACGCACCCGCGAAGGCAACGATCTGTACCACGAATTCCTCGACGCTGGCGTTATCGCCAAGGATGCCGACGGCAATGCGACTTCGGAAGGTTCGAAGGTTGCCCTCGTGTTCGGCCAGATGAACGAGCCGCCGGGTGCCCGCGCCCGCGTTGCGCTGTCGGGCCTGACGATGGCCGAATACTTCCGCGACGAGGAAGGCCAGGACGTGCTGTTCTTCGTGGACAACATCTTCCGCTTTACCCAGGCTGGTTCGGAAGTGTCGGCGCTGCTCGGCCGTATTCCTTCGGCGGTGGGTTATCAGCCGACGCTGGCGACCGACATGGGCCAGCTGCAGGAGCGCATCACCTCGACCAACAAGGGCTCGATCACCTCCGTGCAGGCGATCTACGTTCCGGCGGACGATTTGACCGATCCGGCACCTGCCGCCTCGTTCGCTCACTTGGACGCCACCACCACGCTGAACCGCGCGATTTCGGAGCTGGGCATCTACCCGGCGGTCGATCCGCTCGACTCCACCAGCCGCGTGCTGACGCCGGCAGTCGTGGGCCAGGAGCATTACGACACCGCCCGCCGCGTTCAGGAAACGCTGCAGAAGTACAAGAGCCTGCAGGACATCATCGCCATTCTGGGCATGGATGAGCTGTCGGAAGAGGACAAGCTGACCGTCGCCCGCGCGCGCAAGATCCAGAAGTTCCTCAGCCAGCCGTTCCATGTGGCCGAAGTGTTCACCAACATTCCCGGCAAGTTCGTGCAGGTGGAAGACACCGTGAAGAGCTTCAAGGCCGTGGTCGATGGCGAATACGATCACCTGCCCGAGAGCGCCTTCTACATGGTCGGCGGCATCGACGAGGCGATCGAAAAGGCCAAGAAGCTGGCCGAGGACGCCTGAACGCCATGGCCCTGCACTTTGAACTCGTCACCCCGGCCAAGCTGGTCCGTTCCGAGGATGTCTACATGGTGGTCGTCCCCGGCACGGAGGGCGAGTTCGGCGTGCTGGAGGGCCATGCGCCCTTCATGTCGACCATCCGTGACGGCGCGGTGCAGGTGTACCGCTCCGCCGGCGCCGCTCCGGAAAGCATCCAGGTGCGCGGCGGCTTTGCCGAAGTGGGCGAAAACGGCCTGACCGTGCTGGCCGAACACGTCGAGGGCTGAGGACAACCTCGCCCTCGCCCCTTTTGCCTGCGCCGCGCCAGGGGTAACCCCTCAGCTGGCCACAGGCGCACGGGGACACGATGGACAAGACGCAATTCAGCCTGGGCCTTGTGGTCGAACGCTGGTTCCGCCCGTGGCCCATGCAGCTGGCGTGGTTCCTGCTGATTGCGCTGGTCACCCGCTACACCGTTCTGGGCGACCCCAATTACCACGACGACGAGAGCCTGTTCTTCCTGATCGGGCAGCGGATGCACGACGGTTTCGTGCCTTACGTCGACATCTGGGACCGCAAGGGTCCGGGCCTGTTCGTGCTGTTCTGGTTGTTTGCGGGCATTTCGGACTCGGTGCTGGCTTATCAGATCCCGGCCTTGGCGTTCGCCGCGCTGACCGCCTTTGTGCTCGCGCGGATTGCCTACCTCTACACCGGACGGATGGGCGCGCTGCTGGCGGGGACATTCTACCTGGTGCTGCTGCCGCGCGTGCTGGGCGGCGGCGGACAGGCGGGGGTCTGGTTCAATCTGCTGACCGTGGTCGCTGCGTGGCTGGTGCTATCGCGCACGGTCGCCAAGGTCCCCACCCGAGCCTCTGTCGGGGCCATGCTGCTGTGCGGCGTGGCGATTACCTTCAAGCAGACGTGCCTGTTCGATGGAGCGTTCCTCGGGCTGGTGCTGCTGTGGCAGCACCACCGGGCTGGTGCGGACCGCGCGCAGCTGTTCAAGGCGGCCGCGCTCTATTGCGCCGTCGGCGCGGCTCCGATGACCCTGGCAGCGGGCATCTACCTCGCCATCGGCCACTTTCCCGAACTGTGGCACGCGATGGTGCTGTCCAACCTCGACAAGGATTATAACCCCACCAGCGACATTGGCGGGCGGGTTGTCGCCATGCTCGTGGTCCTGGCCCCGTTGCTGCCGTTCGCCGTGTTCGGCCTGGCGAAGCGATTGGACTACCAGGGCAAGACCGCGCCGCGGCTCATTTTGGGCGGGTGGCTGTTGGCGACGCTGCTGGCCCTGGCGGCAATTCCCAACTTCATCGATCATTACCTGCTGCCGGTAATTGTCGTGCTGCCGCTATGCGCGGCGCCCACCTTGCAGCGTGAGCCATTTGGCGCGGTGCTGGGCGCCTTCGGGATCGTGCTGATCGCCGCCTTTGGCCCGCAGTTCGACCTGCCGCACCGGCAGGAATCGCGTCACGCGATCAGCCAGCTGACGGCAGAAATCCTCGCCAGCGAGCCCGCCCCACGGTTGTTCGTGTTTCAGGGTCCGGTGGCGCTCTATGCGACGACCGGCCTCAACCCGCCCACACCCCTTGCCTTTCCGCTGCACCTGGAGGCCTTGCCCGAGCGTAATGTCAGCCACCTCGACACGGCCACCGAAGTGCGCCGGGTGCTGGCTTGGCAGCCGACGACGGTGATCACGCTGCACACCCAGCGGCGTCTGGTCAATCCAGAGACGCGCGATCTGGTCATGCCGTGGGTGCGTGCTCATTGCCGCACTCGCTCGACGCGCAACTTGCCCAACCGCTATGGGGACCGGCTGTTCGACGTGTGGAGCAATTGCAGCGTGCGTTAGAGAGGGTGCGGCGCCGCAACCGGGCTCGCCCAGCCAATCGGCAAGCGCGCCTGTAGCCAGCGGCGTACGTCACCCCGGCGATGCTCGGTCAGCTTGGCGACCTGCCCGCAGAAGGCCACGATCAGCGCCAGCAGGCCGATCAACAGCCACACGCTGGAGCCGACCGACACGCCGAACCCGTGCAGCAGGTTGAGGATCGGCCAGTGGATCAGGTAAAGGGTGAACGAACACTCGGCCAGCCAGCGGATCGGCCGCTCGAACCGGTCGAGCAGCTCGGCCCGCTGATCGGCCAGTGCCCGCAGCCCGAGGAACCCCAGCGCCACCCCCGCGCCGAATATGGTATCGGTGATGGCATAGCGCGCCAGGTAAAGGTTGGCCGACAGCGGCCGCGCCAGCTCATCGAGCAGCGGTGCCCAGTCGAGCTGGAAGTGGTGCGCCAAAGACAGACCCGCGACGCCCGCAAAGATGCACAGCACCCCGGTCAGTTCGTTGACCGCCTTGGCAGGAGCATAGCGGGCCAGCGCCGCGCCGCACAGCCACACGGGAAACAGCACGAGCACCCTGATCCCCGCCAGCGGTATCAGCAGCGCCAGCATCGCCGCCCGCTTCCAGCCCGACAGGTAGCAGGCCACGCCGAAAAACGCGTAATACCACACCTCGTGGACCAGCGACCAATAGGGCGCGTTCCACAGCAACCCGGTGCCCCACTCGGCCTCGCTGAGGAACAGCAACGGAAGGACCGCGCCGGCTACGCTCGGATCAAGGAACCGTCGGGGCGCTTCGATCACCGTCAGTTCGAACCACGCGCCCACCGCCCAGGCGGCCACGCTGAACAGCACCGCGAACAGCGCCACCGGCATGATCCGCGCCACTCGCGCCACGGCATAGTCGGCCAGCGACGCCTGCCGCTGATAGACCGAATTGGCGATCACCAGCCCCGACAGGACGAAAAACACCACCACCGCCTGATGCTGCAGGATGTCGGAGAAGGGCCACGGCCCGGTATAGATGCGGTGCTGCACCGTGTGCCCCAGCAGCACGACCAGCGCCGCGACGCCGCGCACGGCATCGAGCGCGATCGACATGGGCCGATTGATGAAGCCTTGGTCCGCCATTGCCACCTTCCTGCACGCGAGAGGGAAAATTTTGGTTAACAATTTGCCGCTCGCAGCATTCGCCCGGCCCTCACGTGGCGTGGTGCAAGGAGGAAATTAACCATCCAGGTCTAGGCCAGTTGCAGGTTCCGGAGATGCGATTTTGGCTGCCACGCCGCCCCAAGCCAACGACGACCTGCCCCACGCCGTTCGACCAGCCAGTGGCTGGCGGCGCCTGATGCCCCTGCTGGCGCTGATCGCGCTGGGAGCGCTGGCCACGCGCATTGTCTGGCTGGGCGATCAGGCAACCGATTACGACGAACAGCTCTATTCGCTGATTGGCGAGCAAATGCTGCACGGCGCGCTGCCCTATGTCGACCTGTGGGACCGCAAGCCACTGGGTCTGTTCGCGCTGTTCGCGCTGGCCCACGCGGTGGGCGGGCCCGATGCCACGGTTTATCAGGTGATGGCCGCGCTGTTCGTTGTGGCCGGCGGCTGGCTGGTCTTCGTGCTGGCGCGCAAGCTGGTCGACGATCTCACCGCGACGGGCGCGGCCCTCGCCTATGCGCCGCTGATGTACGCCTATGGCAGCTTGTCGGGCCAGAGCGAGATCTTCCTCGTGCCGCTGATGCTTGGGATGGTCTGGCTGGTCGACTCGCTAAATCGGGGGAGGGATCGCGGACAAGCTTGGCGCACAGCTGTGGCGGCAATGTTGCTCGGCGGGCTGGCGTTGCAGATCAAGACGACCGCCGCGCCGCAGTGCCTGGTCCTTGGTCTCGCCGCGCTGTGGCAGCTGCGTGGGGAATCACGCCTGCGTCTGGCCATCCATGCGCTGTCGCTTGCGCTTGCGGGCCTGCTGCCGACGCTGGCCGTGGCCGCAATCTACGCCGCGCAGGGCCAGTTCGAGTGGTTCTGGTATGCGACGGTTACGTCGAACTTCGCCCGCGTGGCGGCATCGGGTGAGCGGATAATTCCGCAGCACTTCGCGGCCTTGGCCCCCTTGCTGGCGATAACGCTGGGCGGCCTCTACGCCGCGTGGCGGCTCAACCCGGTGCGCGACAAGGCCTTCTACCGCCTGTTGTGCTGGTGGGGGCTGGGAATCCTGGCCGGGGTTTATCTGCCCAACAAGGTCAACCTCTACTACTTTGCCGCCTTTGTCCCCTGCGCCCTGCTGCTGGCGGCGCCGCTGATCGACCGCACGTCGCGCCTGCGCTGGATACCACTGGTGGCGCTGCTCGGAGCATCGGCGCTGCTGCTCAATGTCCCGCGACACGCCGCCGAAACACTCCAGGGTCGAGCAACCGTGGCGCGCATGGTGGATGCGATCCGCCCTCATGTGATGCAGCAAGGACCGTGCCTGCTGGTGTTCGACGGGCCAACCGCTCTCTATCGTCTGACCGGCTCGTGCCTGCCATCGCGCATCGTCTATCCCGATCACTGGAACGACGAGCTGGAGCGCAATTCGCTCGGCATCGACCGGCTCGCCGAACTGCGCCGCGTGCTGGCCAACAGGCCGGGCGCGATCGTGACGGGCGATGATCCGGTGGCCGCGCAGGATCTTGATACCACTGCCCTGATCGAGCGCGCCATTGCCAGCGATTACCGGCACGCCACCAGCGGCGTCATCCGCGGTCGCACTTACCATGTCTGGGTCCGGCGCGACTGACGGTGTGCCTCAGCGCTCCTGCGTCGAGGCAAGGAGCCGCCCGTCCCACCACAGGATCAGGCCCGCCACCACGATGATAAGCGCGCCGCCCAGCGTCGCCAGCGTGGGGATGTTGCCGAACACCAGCCAACCGAGCGTGCTGGCCGTGAGGAGCTGGATATAGGTCGCCGGGGCCACCGTCGCCGCACCCGCGCGGGTGGTGCCGTAATAGATCAGCCAGTGGCCGGTGGTGCCGGTGACCATGACCACCGAGCAGCGCGCCACAATGGTCCAGTCGGGCCAGTCGAGGTGGAAGAATGGCACACCGCTCACCCCGCCTGCAATTGCCGCCAGCGTCAGCAAGGTGGCGGTAATGAATGCCATGAAGAACTGCATCGACAGTACGCTGCCAGCCCCGGCAGAGGCGCGGTTGGCGATCACCAGCAGGCTCATGCCGACAGCCGTCACCAGCGGCAACAAGGCGGGCCAGCCGAGTGCGGTGACGTTGGGCTGGAGGATCACCAGCACCCCGGCAAAGGCGATGACGATGGCGAGCCAAGTGGCGGGGCGCACGCGTTCGCCCAGAAGGGGACCACTGAGCAGCGCGGTCAGTGCCGGGGCGATGAAGGCGATCGAGATGGCCGTCGCCAGCGGCATGATGAACACCGCGCAGAAAAAGCCCGAAGTGGCGACGGCCAGCGCCGCGCCGCGCGCAATCTGCAGCCAGGGGTTGCTGGGCCAGAATGCGGCCCACCCCTCGCTCCGCGCCAGCATCGCGCCCAATACCAGCGAGCCGATCGCAAAGCGCAGCGCGCCCACGGCCAGCGGCGACCATTCACCCGTCATAGTCTTGGTCACGGTATCACCCAGCGAGAACAGCGCGAAACCCGCCAGCGCCGCCAGCAAGCCTTTTCGCTCACCCGGCGTCATTGCGGCTTACGCTGGCGCGCGGCGTGCCACAGGAACAGGCCGGCACCGATGATGATCGCCGCGCCCAGCAGGGCCAGCGCATCGGGCAGGTCGCCGAAGAACAGCCAGCCCAGCCCCACGGCCATCAACAGCTGGCCATAAGTCATCGGCGCGATGGTGCCGGCTCCCGCGCGCACGGTGCCCATGAAGATCAGCCAATTGGCCAGCGTGGCGGTGAGGCCGATGAACGCGCAGCGTGCCACCACCGACCAGTGCGGCACGGCCAGGTGGAACCGCTCGGCCCCGCTCAGATGGCCCAGAATGGTGGCGCACAGCAGGAAGATCATCGCCGTGACCGACATGTAGTATTGCATCGCCAGCACCGTGGCGCGGCCGGTCACCTTGCGGTTGGCGATGATCGTCACCGCCATGCCGGTGGCGCCTATCAGCGGCAGCAGTACACCCCACCCGGCGCTGTCGAAATTGGGCCGCAGGACAATGAACACGCCCACGAAAGCCGCCGCAGTGGCGATCCAGGTGGCGCGGTTGGCGCGTTCTTTCAGGAAGATCATCGCCAGGATCGCGGTGATCATCGGCTGGGTGAAGGCGATGGTGGTCGCCTCTGCCAGCGGCATGATCCACACCGCAAGGAACATGCCCATGGCCGAGCAGCTGATTGCCACGCCGCGCACCCATTGCAGTTTGTCGCGCGGCAAGGCCAGTGCTCGCACGCCATAGTGTCGCACGATCAGCACCGCGAGCAGCGCGGTGCCTGCGACGTAACGCGTCGCAGCCATCGCCGGGGCGGGCCACTCGCCCGCCATGCCCTTCACGATCGCATCGCCGATCGACAGGGTGCAGAAACCCGCCAGCGCATAGAGTAACCCGGCCCGATCCGATTGGTGCTTTTGCATGGCGATCCCGTGTGAACCAGCGGTCGCCATAGGCGCTTGATCGGGCCCTGCAAACCCCGCCCCGGTGCGGTTTACCAGTGGTTTGGGGCAAAGGTTTAACCAGTTCTTCACCTAAATTGGCGACATGGGAAACCAGACCAAGCGCCGGTGGATCGGCAGCACGGCCTAGCGAGGACAAGGTTACGCGGCGATGAGCGCATTTGGACGCAAGAGCGGTGCTGCGGGCATGGGCCAAGGGGCCCGCCCATCCTTCGGGGTGGCCCGCCCCATGCGTGGCGGAGGGCCCGCCCTACCCGGCGGAATGCCCGCCGGCGGTGACCAGTTCCCCCCGATCCCGGCCGATGCCGCCGCGCCATCCGGCGATTCCTACAACAACGCCTATAACCGCGACGATGCCATGTCGCGGCTGTCCGACCGCGCCAACTCGGTCAACGAAGCGCAGGAACAGCCGACCGGCTTCGAAGCGAGCGTCCACAAGATCAAGGAACAGGTGCTGCCGCGCCTGCTTGAACGGGTCGATCCCGAAGCGGCGGCCACGCTGACCAAGGACGAGCTGTCCGAAGAATTCCGCCCGATCATCATGGAAGTGCTGGCCGAGCTGAAGATCACCCTCAACCGCCGCGAGCAGTTCGCGCTGGAAAAGGTGTTGATCGACGAATTGCTCGGCTTCGGCCCGCTGGAGGAATTGCTCGGCGATCCCGATGTGACCGACATCATGGTCAATGGTCCCGATCAGACCTACATCGAAAAGAAGGGCAAGCTGATGATTGCCCCGATCAAGTTCCGCGACGAAAGCCACCTGTTCCAGATTGCGCAACGCATCGTGAACCAGGTCGGTCGCCGCGTTGACCAGACCACGCCGCTGGCCGATGCCCGCCTCAAGGACGGCAGTCGCGTCAACGTCATCGTGCCGCCGCTGAGCCTGCGCGGCACCGCGATCTCGATTCGTAAGTTTTCCGAAAAGCCGATTACCATCGATATGCTGCAGGGCTTCGGCTCGATGTCGGTCAAGATGGCAACGGCGCTCAAGGTGGCTGGCGCCAGCCGCATGAACATCGTCATCTCGGGCGGCACGGGATCGGGCAAGACGACGATGCTCAATGCCCTTTCGAAGATGATCGACCCCGGCGAGCGCGTGCTGACCATCGAAGACGCGGCCGAACTGCGCCTGCAGCAGCCGCACTGGCTGCCGCTGGAAACGCGCCCGCCGAACCTTGAAGGCCAGGGCGCGATCACCATCGGCGACCTCGTCAAGAACGCCCTGCGTATGCGGCCTGACCGGATCATCCTGGGCGAAATCCGCGGCTCGGAAGCGTTCGATTTGCTCGCCGCCATGAACACCGGTCACGACGGTTCGATGTGTACGCTGCACGCCAACAGCCCGCGCGAATGCCTCGGCCGTATGGAAAACATGATCCTGATGGGCGACATCAAGATCCCCAAGGAAGCCATCAGCCGCCAGATCGCCGAATCGGTCGATCTGATCGTGCAGGTCAAACGCCTGCGCGACGGCTCGCGCCGCACCACCAACATCACCGAGGTGATCGGGATGGAGGGCGACGTCATCGTCACCCAGGAACTGTTCAAGTTCGAGTACCTGGACGAGACCGACGACGGCAAGATCATCGGCGAGTTCCGCTCGTCGGGCCTGCGTCCGTACACGCTGGAGAAGGCCCGCCAGTTCGGCTTCGACCAGGCGTACTTGGAGGCGTGCCTGTAAA
>JBDSUF010000020.1:0-68590 GCA_039927835.1 Alteraurantiacibacter sp. | reverse complement strand
GATGGTCGGCAGCTTGCCCATCGGGTTGGCCTCGATCAGGGCTGCCGGCTTGTCCTGCCACGCCACCATCACCGGCTCGTAATTGGCGCTCACCTCGTGCAGCGCCCAGCGGCCGATCTGCGCCCGGCTCATCGGATTGAAGAAGAAGGTGTAGTCAGCCATCGGACGATCTCCGCAAAGTGGGAACATTATGCGAACATAAAACCTGCGTCAATTGTCTAGGGCCGCCGGGCGCCTGCATCACCCCGTCGAGTGAGACGAAGGCCGCGCCGATGATTTTGCGCGCCATTGTCCGTCAGCCCGCCAGCGCCGCTTCGATCGTCGCGACGTCGATTTTCTGCATCTGCATCATCGCGTCGAACGCCCGCTTTTGCGCGGCGGGATCGGGGTTGTCGTATAGCTCCATCAGCACTCGGGGGGTGATCTGCCAGGAAACGCCCCATCTGTCCTTGCACCAGCCGCACTGGCTTTCCTGCCCGCCATTATCGACGATGGCGTTCCAGTAGCGGTCGGTCTCCGCCTGGTCCTCGGTGATGATGGAGAAGCTGAACGCCTCGCTCTGCTTGAAGTGCGGCCCGCCATTGAGGCCGAGCACCGGCAGGCCCATCACGGTGAACTCCACCGTCAGCAGTGCGCCTTCGGGCGTGGAGGGGTTGTCCGACGGAGCGCGGGCGCAGGTGCCCACCGCGCTGTCCGGGAAGGTGGCGGAATAGAACTGCGCGGCTTCCAATGCGTCCTTTTCGTACCACAGGCATATCTGCGCCTTGCGTGCCATGTCAGCTCTCCTTGCGCGGGCCTACGATTCCGAGTCGTGCACCTTGCGGATCAATGATGCTAGCAGCCCAGTCGCCGCCGGGCACCGGGTTGACGTTGCCATCGACCGTGCCACCGCTGTCCTGCACCGCTGCCACCGCCCGGTCGATATCGTCGACGCCGAGGATGAATTCCCAGCGGCAGCCGCGCCCTTCGGGCAGCATGTCGCCCACCGCGCCGATCTGCACATCTCCGGCATGGACGAACAGGTAGCTACGTCCATCGGGCCAGGTCATGCCGCCGTCCTGCCGCCAGCCGACAAGATCGCCGTAGAAAGCGGAAGCGGCTTTTGCGTCCGGGGACCAATGCTGGTTCCAGCGCATGTGCTGCGGCTTGTCGGCGAAAACATCGCTGACCGCGTCGGGCTGGTCGGCGGGCGGAGTGGGGTCCATCAGGTAGAACGTGGCGCCCCACGGGTCGGAAACCATCGCCATGCGACCCACGCCCATGTCGGTCACCGGCATGTGTACCGCGCCGCCCGCTGCCTCCAGCCGCGCCACGGCAGCATTGAGATCGCTGGCGTGGATATAGCCGATCCAGCCGGGTTTGGTGCCATATGCCGCCATGCCTTCGGTCAGGGTGAGCACGCCGCCGGCATGGCCGCCATCGCTGCGCCCGATCATGCGGTATTCGCTGCCGTTGGGCATAGTCGTGCCGTGGGGCTGGATGGTCCAGCCGACCACAGCGTTGTAGAACGCCGCTGCGCTGGCTGCGTCGCTGGTCATCAACTCGTACCAGATGAAGCCGCCGCCGGGTGCCTGGGTTGCCATCAATCCCTCCCGTAAACCACCAGCGGCTCGAAATCGCCGAACACCATGCGCTTGCCGTCGAACGGCATCGGCATATCCATGTCCATGCCGCTCACCATCTGGTCGTGGGCCTTCTTGCAGGTGTCCTTGTCGGGCCAGATGACCCACGAGAAGACCACCTTCTCGCCTTCCTCCAGCGCCACCGCGCGGCGGAAATCGGTCAGCTTGCCATCGGGCACCTCGGATTCCCACGCCTCGACCACTTCGATCAGGCCGTGGGGCTTCATCTTGTCGCAGAACCACTCTGCCACCTTGCGGTATTCTTCCTTCTTGTCCGCCGGGACGGGGACAATAAATCCCTGGATATACATGGCATCTTCTCCTTGCGTCTTGAGGCTTACATTTGCGGCGGTTGGCCGTCGAAATCGGCGCTGTGCGCGGCCAGCGCGCGTTGAAAGGCGGGGCGCGCCTTGCCGCGTTCGGCATAGGCGGCGACCGTGGGCTGCTGCGCCACCAGATCGGTCACACGCAGGTTTTCCAGCACGGTGATCATGGCAATGTCGGCGATCGAGAAGGTGCGCGCCAGCCAATCCTTGTCGCCCAGCCAGTCGGCCAGTCGCTGCAGCTTCTGCTTGACCAGCGCCTCGGCGGGCACCCGCGCCTCCTTCGACCACGGCTGGTCCGCCATGAACACATCATAGGCAAACAACCGCGTGCAGAATGGTTCCACGCTGTTGAAGGCCGAGAACAGCCAGCTCTTGGCGGTCCACCGGTCCTGCTCGTCCTCGGGCAGCAGCGCGCCGTGCTTCTCGGCCAGGTAGAGCAGCATGGCCCCGCTCTCAAACACCTGCACCCCGTCGATGGTCAGCGCGGGTACCTGTTCGAACGGCTGGCGCTGGACATAGCCATCGGGCTTCGCTCCCCGCGCCTGCAGCTTTTCGACGGCGTAAGGCTCGCCGAGTTCCTCGAATGCCCAGCGGACCCGCAGGTCGCGAACCAGCCCGCGGGCGAAATCGGGCACCCAGTCGAATGCGGTGAGGGTGGGGGCAGGGGCAGAAGTGGTCATCGGGGCATCCTTGTTGTTGTTGCTATCGGTCAGGCGGTCTCGGCCATGTCGGGCGGACCTCCGGCGGCGGCCTTGGGGTCCATCCAGAATGGCTCCCACAAGTGCCCATCGGGATCGGTCACGCTGCGTTGGTACATGAAGCCGTGGTCCTCGGGCGGGTTGACGTCGGTGGCGCCGCCGTTGGCTCCGGCGACGGCGACCAGAGCGTCCACCGCCTCGCGGCTATCGAGATTGATCGCCAGCATCATCGCCATCGCGCCGGGCTGGGGCAGCGGTGCCTGGGTGAACCGGCGCCAGCTGGCCTCGCTGTGGAGCATCACGAAAATCGCTTCCGACCACACCATTCATGCGGCCTTGTCGTCGCTGAAGGCCGGGTTCCGGGCAAACCCCAGCGCCGAATAGAACCCCAGCGAACGCGCCAGATTGCCCACCGGCAGGTTCACGAAAATCATCTTTGCCATTGCCGCTGTCGTCCCATTTCGCGAATCGCCACTTGAAAATGTTGGCGCAAAGAGTTACTAAAAGCAACCATGAAGTCACCAAACGAAACTCAGCACGGGAAATGGTACGACGATGCCTGCGGAACCGCCTTCGCGCTCGAGGTGCTGGGTGAGCGCTGGGCGCTGCTGGTGGTGCGCGAGCTTATGCTCGGCGCGTTACGCTTTTCTGACCTGCGCGCCGCCTTGCCGGGTATTTCGGCCAAGGTGCTGACCGAGCGGCTGACGGGGCTGGAGGAAGCGGGTGTCCTGGTGCGCAAGACCCTGCCGCCACCGGGCAAGGCGCAGGTCTATGAACTGACCGAGTGGGGCTATCATGCCGAACCGGCGATCCAGGAACTGGGCCGTTGGGCGGCGCGATCGATCAAGCACGATGCCCACTTGCCACTGTCGCCGGTCGGCCTGATGCTGAGCATGCGGACCATGCTTGTGCGCAAGAAGGCGAAGGGCGTTACCGCCGACATCGGCTTTGTTGTCGGTGGCCACGAATTCCGCGCCCGGCTACACGATCGCACCCTGCCGATCACGCGCGAGGCGGCGGCGGGCGCACAGGCCATATTCCGCGCCCCGGTCGCCTCGCTGATCGCCGGGCTGATCTACGCGGGCGTGCCGCTGGCGGACCTGCCCGGCCTGACCATCGAGGGCGACATGAAGCTGGCCCGCAAGTTCACCACACTGTTCGAGCTGCCGCCCAAGATCGGTTGAGCCGCGATCAGCCGCGCGAGGCGGCGAACATCGCCGCCTCGCGCGCGGCCACGGCTTGCCACGCCTCGCGCTCGCCCACGCGGCCATAGAGCGCTGCCAGCGACGGATAGGCCGCCGCATCGAGCGACCAGCCGGTATAGCCGAGCGTCTTGATCACCGAGCACAAGGCGATGTCGCCCAGGCCATATTGCCCGTTGAGCCAGCCGTGAGCGGCCGCTTCGGCCTCGAGATAATCGAGCGGGCGCTTGACCGACTCTTCCGCCGCCAGCGCCGCTTCCTCGTCGCCCGCCTCGCCGAAGATCACCGGCTTGAGGAAGCGATTGACCACGATCGGCGCCGCGGCGGGGACCAGGATGGTATCGACGATCTCATCGAAAAACACCTCGCGCCCGCGCGCCCGCGCTTCCACCGCCAACAGGGGGACCGAGGGGAGGCGCGCCTCGAGATAGATCACGATCGCGGTCGAATCGGCCAGGCGGTAATCGCCATCGCTGAACGCCGGAATCTTGCCGAACGGGCTGGCCTTGGAGAACTCCTCGCTGGGTACGCGCGGGTTGGTCGGTTCCCACTCGAATTCCTGCCCCTTCTCGGCCAGAACTACGGCAACCTTGCGGACAAATGGCGACAGCGGGAAACCAAACAGCTTCATCGGGCAAATCCTCTTGGCACTTCGTGTCCTTTACCGTTGCAGGCATTTGTCGCGCCGTCTAGGCATCGGCGCGATATGAACGACATGACCAGCACCTCCGACCAGTCCGGCACGCTGATGGCCGCGCCGGATACCGAAATCGACGTCCGCGCGACCTTCGGTGTCGATATCGACATGAAAGTGCCCGCCTTCAGCCAGGCTGACGGGCGCGTGCCCGATGTCGATCCCAACTACGTGTTCGATCCGGACACCACGCTGGCGATCCTGGCGGGTTTTGCCCACAATCGCCGGGTGATGGTGCAGGGCTATCACGGCACCGGCAAATCGACCCATATCGAGCAGGTCGCCGCGCGCCTCAATTGGCCGTGCGTCCGCATCAACCTCGATGCCCACATCAGCCGCATCGACCTCGTCGGGCGCGATGCCATCGTGCTGCGCGATGGCCTGCAGGTGACCGAGTTCCGCGAAGGCCTGCTGCCGTGGGCGCTGCAGCACCCGGTGGCGCTGGTGTTCGACGAATACGACGCCGGTCGCCCCGACGTGATGTTCGTGATCCAGCGGGTGCTGGAACAGTCGGGCAAGCTGACCCTGCTCGACCAGAATCGCGTGATCCGGCCCAACCCGTGGTTCCGCCTGTTCGCCACCGCCAACACGGTGGGGCTGGGCGATACCAGCGGGCTCTATCACGGCACGCAGGCCATCAACCAGGGACAGATGGACCGCTGGAACATCGTCACCACGCTCAACTACCTGGCCGAAGAGGTGGAGCGCGAGATCGTCGGCGCCAAGACCGGCATCGACAAGAAGCTGGTCGCCGACATGATCCGCGTGGCGGACCTCAGCCGCCAAGGCTTCATCAACGGCGACATCTCCACCGTGATGAGCCCGCGCACGGTAATCAGCTGGGCCGAGAACACCGAGATCTTCCACGACCCCGGCTTCGCCTTCCGCCTGACCTTCCTCAACAAGTGCGACGAGGCCGAGCGGATGCTGGTGGCCGAATACTACCAGCGCGTGTTCGGCAAGGAACTGCCCGAGAGCGTGGTGGGCAAGGCGTAAGCCTGCCCGCATCACCCCTTCGTCGAACCGCCACTTGCCCCACGCGCCCGCGAGTGTAGCCTGGTGCTTTCATCTGAAACGGGGCTCGCCAGCATCATGAACCGCCTTTCCGCCGCGCTTTGCGGTGTTGCCCTGATCGTTGCGTTTCCTGCTGCCGCGCAGGACGTGGACAGCGCGGCGATCGAGCGCGATGTGACGATCCTCTCCCACGACAACATGGAAGGTCGCGAGGCGGGGACGCGCGGGCATGAGCGGGCTGCTGGCTATGTGGCGGGCCGCATGGCCGCGCTGGGGTTGCGGGGCGGGGGTGAGGACGGGACCTATTTCCAGGCCGTGCCGATGCTGCGGTTCGATCGCGCGGAACAAGGGAATTCGCTGGTCATCGACGGGCTCGAGCAGTTCGAGCTGGGCAAGGACCTGACGCTGACCGGCACTGCCCTTGCCGAGAGCGGCACGGTGGAAGCCGAGCTTGTTTTCGTCGGCTATGGTCTGGAGCTGCCGGGGCGCAACGTGCTCGACACGGTCGACCTGGCTGGCAAGATCGCCGTGCGCGCCTATGGCGGGCCGCGCACCTTGAGTTCGGACGAGGCGGCCCATTTCCGCAGCACCATCGGCGCCCGCGTGTCTGCGCGCGGGGCGGTTGGCCTGCTGCTGGTGTGGACCCCGCTGGTCGAGGGCGTGCAGACCTTCGAGCGCAACCTCGAGTACAACCGCCACGCCAGTGCGATGACCTGGGTCAAGTCCGACGGCCAGCCCTATACCACCTCGCCCGGCATCAAGTTCACCGGCAGCCTGTCAGCCGAGGCGGGCCGCGCGCTGCTGGCGGGGCACGAGTTCGATTACGATGACCTCCTCGCGGCCGAGCAGACCGAGCAGGCGCTGGTCCCCGCCTTTCCGCTGGGCCGCACGGCGCGGGTCAGCTGGGCCAGCACTTTCGCACGCCTGGATACGCCCAACGTGATCGGCCTGCTGCCCGGCAGCGATCCGGCGCTGGCCGACCAGTACCTGGTGCTCACCGCGCACCTCGACCATGAGGGCATCGAGCAGACCGACGAGGCGGGCGACGACGAGATCTACAACGGCGCGATGGACAACGCCGTGGGTGTGTCCTCGATGCTGGAAGTGGCGCGGCTACTGGCCGACCATCGCCCGCGCCGCTCGGTGCTGTTCGTCGCGCTGACGGCGGAGGAGAAGGGCCTGCTCGGATCGAGCTACAACGCCGCCAATCCGACCGTTCCGGCAGGGCAGGTGGTGGCCAACGTCAACCTCGACATGCCGATCGTGACCTATCCGTTCACCGACGTGGTGGCCTTGGGGGCCGAACGCTCGAACCTCTATCCGGCGGTCGAGGCGGCGGTGACCGGCATGGGCCTGACCTTCAGTCCCGATCCCGCTCCCGAGCAGGGTTATTTCACCCGTTCCGACCAGTATTCGTATGTCCGCAACGGCATTCCGGCGGTCAATCTCGACCTCGGCTGGGCAAACGGCGGCGAGGCGGCGCAGAAGGACTTTCTCGCCAACCATTACCACCAGCAGAGCGATCAGGTTGAGCTGGTCGATTTCGCAGCCTTGAGCCGGTTCACTGCGGTCAATTTCGCCATCGCGCGCGGCATAGCCGACATGGCCGACCGCCCGGCGTGGAACGAGGGCGAGTTCTTCGGCCGCATCTTCCCGCGCACGCCCGGGAGCTGAGCGCGGCCAAGGCGAGAAGGCGCAATCCTTCGCCGGCCGTTAAGCCTGTCTGTTGAGAGCGTCTTCGCCAGCGGCTGCCACGACAGCGGCAACGCCACTCACGCAGGACCACCCATGCCTCATCGCGCTCTCGCCAAACTGGTCCGCAAGTTGCAGGTCAAATGCCGCTTCAAGGCGGGCAACACGGTCGATCTCGACCTGCTCGACCTGTCGCCCGGCGGCTGCCTGGTCGATATCAAGCGCTGGGGCGGCGAGGTGGGCGAGCGGGTGCTGGTCAAGCTGCCGGGACTGGCCTTCCAGCCCGCGAGCATCGCCTGGGTCGATGAAGAGCAGGCCGGCATCGCCTTCGAACAGGCGATGCACGAAGCCGTGCTCGATCACCTGCTGGCGAGCGCGGGCGGGCCGCAACCCGCCTGAGCTCGACTTTAGAGCGCGATGACATTTGGTTGCACCGTCCATTCTCCCCTCCCCTTGGGGAGGGGCAGGGGGTGGGGGTTCGGCGGGTCCGATATGCCGAACACCCCCACCCAGCCTCCCCCTCAAGGGGAAGGAGCCAGGCGGATCAAGGCAATGTCATCACGCTCAACGCACTCCGCGCGCCAGCACCGGGACGCGGTAGATCGTCATCGCGATGTTGCGTTCGCCGTGCGGCGGGGTCCACAGGTCGCCTGCCGGGGTCGCCGCGCCCAAGGTGCCGATGTAGAGCATGTTGCGCTGCGGGCCGGCCAGCGCCAGAGTGATCGAACGGCGCGGGGTGGGGATCACCCCCAGCTCGGTGCCGTCGGGCGCGAAGATGTAGACCCCCGCATCGCCGGTCACATAGAGGCGGCCCTGGCTGTCCACTTCCATCCCGTCACCGCCAAAGCCCTGCGTATCGCGCGCGAGGGTGGCGAAGACGCGGGCGTTGGACGGGATGCCATCCTCGTCGATGTCATAGGCGCGGACCGTGGTCCGGTCGGTGACGTAGAGCCTGCGCCCATCGGGGCTGGAGACCACGCCGTTGGAGAAAGCCTCCATCGTCGCCACCGTGGTGACCACGCCATCGGCCGTGGTGTGATACAGCGCGCCTTGGGTGAACCACGCGCCGCCGCGGCCATCGGCATAAAGGTCGTTCAGGCGGCCCAGCGTGGTTCCGTCGGCGAAGGCATCGGCGATGATCTTGCGTTCAGGCGACAGTTGCACCACCGCGCTGCGCCGTTCGCATGTCAGCTGCATCAGACCGGGATCGGAACAACCGCGCTCCACCGCCAGCATCCGCCCGGCTGCGTCCATGCTGACCGCGCCTGCACCCAGCACATAGGGCACTTCCACAAAGGAGCGGCCATCGGGCCACAGCTTCCAGATCGCGTTGCTCTGCTCCTGCGCGAACAGCAGCAGGCCGTCGGGGGTGACCGACATGCCATCGGCCGCCATCGGGCCCGACCAGACCTGCTCCCACGCGGCATCGCCCGCCACCACCTCGGCGATGGCGGCGATGTCGGTCGCCACCTCACCCGGTTGCAGCGCCTGCGCGGCGGCGGGGGTGGCGAAAGCGAGCATGGCCGATGCGGCCAGCAGGGTCAGCATGGTCTTCATTGGCGTTACTCCCAAATCCCGGTCATTCAACGGGAGCCAGTTCGATGGTGTTGAGGCCGTCCTCGTTGCCGGTGCGATCGTTGTCCCACGGCAGGATGATCTGGCGATCGAAGCCGGGGTCGCGCACATGGGCGACGGTGGTGGTCCACGGCGCGGTAAGGGTCACGGGATCGGTCACGGTCACTTGGTTGATCAGGCGGTCGCCCTCGAGGTGGATGCGCTCGACATAACGGGCTTCCTCGGACAACGGCGGCGATCCGTGGAAGAAGGCGGAGGGGTTTTCCACCATCACCGTCTCGATCACCAGCGTGTCGCCCTCCCAATGGCCGATCGACGTGCCATAGGTTGTCGGCCACATGTCCTCTTCGGCGGGCATGGCGCGGCCATCGGTGTAGATATAGCGCGCCTCGTTGTAGAAGTTGATGATGATCGTTTCTTCGGGCGTGATCAGGTAGCGCAATGGCGTGGCCGAGTTCATCATCATCGGATAGCCCCAGCCGGTGGCCTTGCGCCCGCCGGCAATCCTGCGAACTTCCGCCCGGCGTCGCTGGCCCTCCTCGTTCCACGGCGCGGCATCGCCACGCAGCGACATGACACCGCCGAAATTGGCCGCGCCACCGGCTGAAGCGGTCACGGCGGGGGCGAGGCCGGTAATGGTGGTGCCCGCCTGGTCTTCGGATACCCAGTAGCCGGGCCAATAGGGCAGCGCGGCGAAGGCCTCGTTGCGGGTATCCACCTCGTCATGATGCTCGGCGAAAGCGGGACCGGCGAGCATGGCAAGCGCCAGCGCACCGGCGGCAAACAGGCCGCGCATCAGCGGTTCGTTCCGACAGCGTTGCCGTTGGCGTCCTTCACTTCCAGCACCACGCCCCCCGGATCGCCGTTGCGCAGCGGGTTGTACTCCACCGTCACCGGCATTCCTGGCCGCAAGGTGCGCGGCCGCCAGCCACGGGCGTAGAGATACATCGGCGCGCCCATCTCCATCGAATATTCGACGTCACGATTGCCCTGGCGCACCGTCACCTGGATATAGGCGTGCGGGTTGGTCCACTGGAACTCGCGCACGGTGCCGATGACAGTGGCGGTGCGGGTCCGGTCGAACATGGCGAAGGAATGGTGAGCGTAAACCGCAGGCACGCCGACCAGCACGCCGCCAAAAACGCCCAGCACCGCCGCAGCGGCGAGCAATCTCTTCATTAGCCTCTCCAAGCCTTTATGGCCCTGTTCTTTAGCAGAGCATGACACGGAAGAATGCCCGCGTCATCAGCCGAATCGGGCTTCGGCGATTTCGGTTTTACCCGGCCTGAACGCGTGCGATTAAGCCTGTCGCCATGTTGGGTGGACGAGGCCGATTTTCGGCTGGCGAATGGGGCTGGCCACGGCTGTATTGGTAAGGTAACACAGCAAGTCATGGACTGGTTGCGGTCAAAACGGGCGGACAAGAGCGGGTACTGGGCGCCGGGCGAGGTCAGCTCGGTGCTCGACGATGCGCCGTGGCATCCGCAGTTTGCCGCTGGTGGGGGCGGTCGCCCGCCGGACCCGCCGTTCGTCCAGACGCTCGCTCCCGACAGTGCCGAGTTGCCGCCCCAGCCCGCCGGCAAGGCCACGCGCGGCAAGTCGGGGCGCGGCAAGCTGTGGTGGGCGGTGCGCGGAGTGGCCGCCGCGCTGATGGCTTTTTTCCTGCTGGTCGCTTACCTCGCGGTCACCGCGCCGCTATCGAAATCGCTCGCACCCATCGCAGCGCCCGAGATCACGCTACTCGCCAGCGACGGCACGCCGATTGCGCGAAACGGGGCGGTGGTCGGCCTGCCGGTCGACGTGGAGCTGCTGCCCGATTCCGTGATCCAGCCGTTCCTCGCCATCGAAGACCGGCGCTTTTACGAACACTGGGGTGTCGATCCGCGCGGCATTGCCCGAGCGGCGTGGACCGGGGTCGGCGGCGGCTCCACGATCACCCAGCAGCTCGCCAAGTTCACCTTCCTCACCCCCGAGCAGACGCTGACCCGCAAGGCGCGCGAGATGCTCATCGCCTTCTGGCTGGAAGCGCAGCTGAGCAAGAACGAGATCCTCGAACGCTATCTGTCGAACGCCTATTTCGGCGACAACCAGTATGGTCTGCGCGCGGCCAGCCTGCACTACTTCTATCGCCAGCCGGAGAAGCTGAGGCCCGAACAGGCGGCGATGCTGGCGGGCTTGCTGCAGGCGCCGAGTCGGCTGGCACCCACGCGTAACCCCGCCGCCGCCGCCGCGCGGATGCGGCTGGTGCGCAATGCCATGGTCGCGGCCGGGTATCTGACGCAGGAGCAGGCCGATGCCATGCCGGTGCCCGCGCTTGACGTGCGGCGGCTGGGCGAGGACCTGCCCACTGGCACCTATTTTGCCGACTGGGCGCTGCCCGAGGCGCGCCAGCGGGGCGAGGTCGGCTATGCCAGCCAGACATTGACCACCACGCTCGATTCGCGACTCCAGGCGCTCGCGCGGCAGGCTACCGCGCAGGCCCCGCGCGGCAGCCAGGTGGCGCTGGTGGCGATGCGCACCAATGGCGAGGTGGTGGCGATGATCGGCGGGCGCGACTATGCCGCCAGCCCGTTCAACCGCACCACGCAGGCACGGCGCCAGGTCGGCTCGACCTTCAAGCTGTTCGTCTATCTCGCCGCTTTGCGTGGCGGCTATGAGCCCGATGACATCATCGACAACAGCGAAATCGTGGCCGGCTCCTATCGCCCGCGTAACAGCAACGGCGCCTATTCGTCCTCGACCACGCTGGCCGATGCCTTTGCGCAGAGCAGCAACGTCGCCGCCGTGCGCCTGTTCGGCGAAGTGGGTGACGATGCGGTGATCGCCACCGCGCGCGATCTGGGCGTGGTCTCGCCGCTGGCGCAAGACGATCCCAGCATGGCCCTGGGCAGCGCCACGATGACGCTGATGGAGCTGACCGCCGCCTACGCCGGGGTGGCGGGCAATTCGTTTCCGGTGCAGCCGCACGCCTTCGTCCAGCCGGAGCAGGGCTGGTGGGACTGGCTGTGGAACGGGCCGGACAGCCTGTCGAGCGGGGTGCACGAGGATATGCAGGACCTGCTGCGGGCAGCGATCAACCGCGGTACCGGACGGGCCGCCATGCTGCGCGGCGCCAACTACGGCAAGACCGGCACCACGCAGGACCACCGCGACGCGCTGTTCGTCGGCTATGCGGGCGAGGGCGAAGATCGGCTGGTGGTGGGCGTGTGGATCGGCAACGATGACAACTCGCCGCTGGGCGGCGTCTCCGGCGGGACCGTGCCCGCGCGCATCTGGCATGATTTCATGGCCGGCGCGCTTGGCGAGACCCGCCGCCCCGCGCCGCGACCGTCAGCCTCGGCCGATCCCGGCGGGCCGGTCCAGCCGCAGGACGTGGAGGAGCTCGACGACATCCCGTTGACCGAGGACGGCCAGACGCGCCTGTCGGTCGACCAGCAGGGCGCGACGATCAGCACCGAGGTTGGCGGCGTGGGCCTCGATATCCGGCTGGACGAGGGCGGGGTGCGCGTGGCGCCGAGCGACCAGCCGCCGCCCGATTAGTGGCTCAGGCCTGCGGGGTGACCAGGTATTTCTCGCCCGTCGCCATCCGCGCATAATCCATGATCGCCTCGCGCTCGAGCATTCCGTCGAGGCTGACCTTGCGCTTGTAATGGCTGGCGAAAGTGGTGGTCAGCCCGGCCAGTACGCGCGCCCGCATTCGCGCCATCGTGTCCATCCCCGCCGTTTGCAGGAACGGGGTGAGCAGCCAGCCGCTGACCGACCAGCCGAAGCCATAGCTCGGCGTCAGGATCGTCGGGCCGGTATCGAGCCTGCCGTAGATGTGCATTGCCTTGGGCTGGCTCGAGCCATAGCGGTTGAACTCGGTCATTCGCCCGGCGGCGACGCGCTCCATCGCCCGCAGGCAGGTGTCGGTCGTGGTCCCGCCGCCAATCGGATCGAAGCCGATGAACGCGCCGGTCGCGGCGATGGCGGCGGTCAACTGGTCCTCGAAATCGGTCGCGGAACTGTCAACCACGTGCTCCGCGCCGAGGCCTCGCAGCAGCGCGCCCTGCTCGCGCTTGCGGACCACGTTGACGAGCGCCAGCCCATCTTCCTGGCAGATCCGCACCAGCATCTGGCCAAGGTTGCTGGCGGCGGCGGCATGGACCAGCGCAGAGTGGCCGCCCATGCGGGCCGTCTCGGCGAAGCCCAGCGCCGTCATCGGGTTGACAAAGCTGGACGCGCCTTGCTCGGCCGTATGGTCGCCCAGTGGCAGGCACATCATCGCCTCACCCAGTGCGTACTCGCCGTAAGCGTGGAGCGGCACACAGGCGACCAGCTGGCCCAGCAGCGCGCGGGCCATGTCGCTGTCACCGGCGGCGATCACCGTTCCGGCGCCTTCATTGCCCACGGTCTGCGGCATTCCGTGGCGCGCCTTCTGCGCGGCTACGATTTGCGGATGGACCCACGCAACCATCTTGCCGGGGCTATAATCGGCATTGGCCAGATCGGCGCCGGCGGTGAGCAGCGACAGGTCCGAGGGGTTGATCGGCGCCGCCTCCATCCGCACCAGCACCTGGGTGCCAACGGGGTCGGGAAAGGTCTTGTCGACCACTTCCAACGTCAGCCTGCCATCCGCCGACAGGGTCGATTGCAACTGACGTCCCTGGGTGGTCATGCGTCGTCTCCCGGATAGCTGGCATGCACGAAATAGAGCCCGTCGGGCGGGGCGTTAAGCCCCAGCGCCGCACGGTCGCAGGCGTTGAGTGCTTGCCCGACCTGCTCCACCCGCCACAGGCCTTGCCCGACCAGCGCCAGCGTGCCGACCATCGAGCGGACCTGATGATGCAGGAAGCTGCGCGCGGCGGCCCGGACGATCACCTGCTCCCCCTCGCGGCTGACGTCCAGCACGTCGAGCGTCTTGACCGGACTGGCCGACTGGCAGTGGGCCGAGCGGAAGGTGGTGAAATCGTGATGCCCGACCAGCGCCTGTGCGGCCTCGTGCATCGCTTCTGCATCTATCGGGCGGGCGATGTGCCACGCGCGGCCCTTGTCGAGTGTCAGCGGGGCGCGGCGGTTGGTGATGCGGTACTCGTAAGCGCGACCGATGCAGCTGAACCGGGCGTGCCAGTCGTCGGGCACCACCCGGCAGGCGAGCACGGCCACCGGGGCAGGGCGCACCAGCGCGTTGAGCGCGTCCCTCAGCCGTTCGGGCGTGATCACCTTGGCGACATCGACATGCGCCACCATGCCCAGCGCGTGGACCCCGCTGTCGGTCCGTCCGGCGGCGTGCATCCTCACCGCCTCGCCGGTAACGCGGAACGCGGCCTCCTCCACCGCCTGCTGGACCGTCGGCCCGTGAACCTGCCGCTGCAGGCCCATGAACGGGCTGCCATCGTACTCGAGCTTGAGGGCGAAGCGGGTCATGCCAGCACCGTGCCTGCGAGGATCGGCAGGCCGCGCAGCAGGTCGGCCGTGGGCATGGCCGGGCGACCGGCGCGCTGGACCTGCGTGGGGCGGATCGCGCCCTTGCCGCAGGCGATGGTGAGCGCATCGTCAAGCGTTACGCCGGGCTGCCCGCCGCCTTCCGCAACATTTGCGGCCAGCACGCGGAAGCGCTCGCCGCCAAGCTCGAACCACGCCGCGGGATGGAATGCGCGCACTTGCCGCTCCACATCCACCGCACTGCGGGTGAAATCCAGCCGGAACTCGGCCTTGTCAATCTTGTGGGCATAAACCGGATCAACGAGGTGTGTTGGCTGTGGCTTTCCCTTCGATGTTACGGCTGCGTGAGACGCGAATTCAAGAAAACTGACGAGCAAGTCTGCGCCCACGACAGAGAGCTTTTCAGTCAGCTCACCCGCAGTCTCTCCTCCAATGGGAGTTCGAGCTTCAGCCAATATTGGCCCGGTATCGAGTCCGGCTTCCATATGCATGATGTCGACCCCGGTCTCCACATCGCCCGCGAGGATCGCCCGCTGCACCGGCGCCGCGCCGCGCCAGCGGGGGAGCAGCGAGCCGTGAATATTGAGGCACCCCAGCCTGGGCGCGTCGAGCACCGCTTGCGGCAGGATCAGGCCATAAGCCGCGACTACCGCGACATCGGCCTCGAGCGAGGCAAATTCCGCCTGCTCCTCTGTACCTTTCAGGCTCACCGGATGGCGCACCGGAATGCCCAGCGCGTCGGCCGCCTTGTGTACCGGAGTGGGCGTCAATTCCTTGCCGCGCCGGCCGCCGGGGCGCGGCGGCTGGGTATAGGCGCAGACCACGTCATGCCCCGCCGCCACCAGCGCCTTCAGCGCCGGGACCGCGAAATCGGGGGTTCCCATGAAAATGATGCGCACCCGGTCGGCTCCGTTCGCCCTGAGCTTGTCGAAGGGCTGTCCTTACTTCAGGCGTCGGAAAAAGGAAGGGCAGGGCTTCGACAAGCTCAGCCCGAACGGTTAGGAACAGCAGATGGCTTCAAGTGAAATCGAGACACTGGCATCGGCCCTGGCCAAGCTCCCCGGCCTCGGCCCGCGTTCGGCGCGGCGCGCGGTGCTGTGGCTGGTCAAGCGGCGCGAATCCGCGCTGGTGCAGGTGATCGACGCGCTGGCGGCAGTGCGCGAACGCCTCTCCGAATGCGACCTGTGCGGCAATGTCGATACGCAGAACCCGTGCACCGTCTGCGCCGATCCGCGCCGCGATGCGCGCCAGCTGTGCGTGGTCGAGGATGTGGCGGACTTATGGGCGCTCGACCGGGCGAAGCTGTTCCCCGGCCGCTATCACGTGCTCGGCGGCAAGCTCTCCGCCCTCGACGGCGTGCGCCCGGAGGACCTGACGATCGACAAGCTGGTCGCCCGCGTCTCGGCCGGCGGGATCGACGAAGTGGTGCTGGCGATGAACGCCACGCTCGAGGGCCAGACCACCGCCCACTACATCGCCGACAAGCTGGAGGGCCTGCCCGTGCGGATCACCCAGTTGGCGCACGGCCTGCCGGTGGGCGGCGAGCTCGATTACATGGACGAAGGCACGCTGGCACAGGCGCTGCGGGCGCGGCGGCCGGTGTGATTTCAGCGCGACACCAGCGCACAGGGCCCGCAGTTTAGCCTCAGTTCGTCAGCGGCATCTGGCCAAGCACCGTTTCGGTGTGCAGCGCGCATTTCCAGTCCTCGCCGTCCTTTACCCAGGTCGAGGTGTCGGCGCAGTTCAGGTCCATCGGCTTGCCGTCCATCGATCCCGTCTGGTGGACCTTGTAGGCCACCACGGCGGTTGTATCGTTGGGGAAGGACACCAGCACATCGGAAAACTCGAAGCTGTCGAGCGTCCACTTGCCGTCCTTGGTCATCTCCTCGAACTTGCGGGGCGAGATCGACATCACGCCCGTCGGGCCGGCAATCAGGCTTTCGTCAGCGATCAGTGCCTTGGCGGCAACCGGGTCCTTGTCGATCATCGATTGCCAGAACCTGCTTTCCAGCCGTTCGATCGTCGCCCGGTCGAGTGTTGCGGTGTTTGTCATGGTGGTGCATCCTTTCGATGCAGGGGAAAGTAGCCGCGCGAAGGAACGTTCCGGCCCATCGGTCCGTCTGTTCTCTTGTCGGGGCGAGCCGAAGCCACTATCTGCCCCCCATGGCTATTCTTGAGATTATCGAAGCGCCCGATCCGCGCCTCAAAACCGTGTCCACGCCCGTCGATACGTTCGACGACCAGCTGAAGATCCTCGTCGAGGACATGTTCGAGACGATGTACGACGCGCACGGCATTGGCCTCGCGGCGATCCAGGTGGGCATTGCGCTGCGGCTGCTGGTGATCGACCTCCAGCCTGACGACGAGGACGCCGAGCCGGAACCGTGTGACCACGATGGCCACCACCATCATCACCAGCCGACCCGCCGGGAACCGCGCGTGTTCGTCAATCCGGAGATCCTCGATCCCTCGGCTGACTTCAAGACCTATCAGGAAGGCTGCCTGTCGGTGCCCGACATCTATGCCGATGTCGACCGCCCGGCCATGTGCCGCGTGCGCTGGCAGGACCTCGATGGCAATGTGCACGAAGAGCAGATGGACGGCATGATGGCCGTGTGCATCCAGCACGAGATGGATCACCTGAACGGCGTGCTGTTCATCGATCACCTCAGCCGCCTCAAGCGCTCGATGGCGCTCAAGAAGCTGGAAAAGGCGCGCAAGGCTGCGTGAGGCAGCGGTTGGCGGCCCGCTCCGGGAACAAGAACAAGGCTGTCAAACCAAGCCCGTTGGTGAGAGCCATCATCGCTCTCGTCGTTACATCATCCGGTAACGGCCTCGCCCGCCATGACGGTCGTATAGTCGTCGCCCAGCGCGGCGCTGGCGGCAGACGACAGCATCATGCTCTCGTCGCTGGCCTGCACCACACTGGTGGCCAGCGCCAGGTCGGCTTCCGCCTGCTTGCGTGTCGCGCGTTCGGCTTCGGCCTTGGCACGCTCTTCCTGCAGGCGCAGCGCCTGGTCGGCCAGCGTGCGCCAGGTCTTTTCTGACCGCAGCGCGCGTTCGCGCACCATGTCGAGCTTGGCGATGGCGGCTTCGGCGGCGCTTTCATTGGCGCGCGCGTCGTAGAAGGAAAAAGTCTGGTTCATTGCGGGAGGCTCCCCGACTTGTGGCAATCCCCCTCGCGCAAAGGCGAGAGGGGGAAACCAGAGGAAATCAGTCGGCCGGCTGAAGATTCACTGCCGAAACCTTGCCGTTACGGCCCTGTTCCACGTCATAGGTCAGGCGCTGGTCGCGATCGAGCGTCTGCATGCCGGCAGCCTGAACGGCCGTGATGTGCACGAAGCTGTCGGCCGAACCGTCGTCGGGCTGGATGAAACCATAGCCCTTGTCGGCGTTGAAGAATTTTACGGAGCCGGTGATGGCCATGAGAGGTCCCTTTCAAAGAACGGTTGATCCTCGCGAGGCGAAAATGCCGCGCCAGGTCGTGCGTCAAATCGTCAATTGAAAGGAAGTCGCCGTCTGGTCCGCCCCGCCGCCCCGAGGGGCTTAGGAACTTTGTCAAATGCCGAAGTCCGTCGCAAATTTCGACGTCAGCCCGGCGGGTGTAGCACGCTTTTGCCGAAATGTGGAGTCATCATTGGTGTGGGCTGGTGGGCGCAGCGGGTTGCCCAACCGGAGCACCAGCGGGCCGGAACTGCCGCCCGCCCGCCAGCAGCGCCAGTTGTGCGCCGTTGACTGCGCAGATCTCGCCCGCGTGACTGGCCACCGCGCGAGCGGCGGGCCACAGGCTGGCGCAGCTCACCACCAGCCCGTCGGACCCGCGATTGACGAGATAAGCCGCCGGATCATCGATCGGTCCGCGCCACAAGCCCATTACGCCCAGCGCGTGGAGCGGCAGGTAGTGGCGTTGCAAGGCGAGGTAAGTGAAATCGTCGATCACCGGGCGATTGAGGCGGGCGGGGCCGTCCATGTCGGCGTCGTGCATCGCCCGCGCGATATCGCGGCGGACGCTGGCATAATCGGCCAACGAGACTGAAAATGGCTGATTCTCCAAGCGGCCAGGATCATGCGCGGCGGCGAGCAGCGGGCCGGTCATCCGCCCGATCACCAGTGCTTGCGAACACGCGGCGACCACCAGCAGCAGCACGGCCAGCCGTTTCAGCACCAGCGGATCGGGCCGGGTGTCGCGCGCTGGATGGGCAGGGAGCGTCCAGGCCAGCAACAGGACCATGATCCACGCCGGCAGCATATGCGTCGCCTCATAGGAATTCTTGGTGATCTGGCTCACGCCCCATACCAGCGTTATGCCGACCATGGTGGTCAGGAGCGCCATGCGCGGTTCGAACAGCGCCGCCCAGCCGCCGTGCCGCAGCGCCAGGAACACCGCGCGGGCGGCGACCACGGTGGCCAGGCTCCAGGTAACGTAAGTCAGCAGTTGGCTGGCGAATGCTTCAAAGCCCGAAAACACCCCAGCCGGTAGCCAGGCGGACATCGGGGTGCTGTGGATGGCACCCTGCCAGGCATAGGTCAGGATGTGCGAGTTGAGGATCTGATCGACCAGCAATGCGGCACTGCCGTGACCGTTCTGCAGCATCGCTGACAGGTTCTGGCCTTCCAGCTTGGCCGCCATTACCGTGTTATCCGGACAGGCAAAGCGGGCGGACCAATAGGCCGCGCCGACGACAGTCATCGCTCCAATCGTCCCGCTCGCCAACATCCGGGGCAGCCAGTGGCGCGTGCCCGGCGCGAGCATGGCGAGGCAGGCGAGGGCGAACACGGCGTAAAGCACGCCTTTCAAATGATAGGACAAGGCAAGCGCGCTCAGCAGCACAATCGCCAGGCTGGCCAGCCACACTTGCCGCGCGGTGCGCTGGCGCCAGTCGCCCGTCAGGGTGATCAGCGCCATGCCCATAACCGCCAGGAACAGCGGCTGTTCGGGCCGGCTGAAGACCAGCAATTGCGGCAGGTAGCCGGTCGCCAGCAAGCCGCAGGCGCAGGCCCGCAACAGACGGCGGCGGGCGGGGTCGATCTCGAGCAGCCCGACCAAGCGCCACATGGCCGCCACCAGCGCCAGCGCCAGCGCCACGCCGGTGAGGCGGATGTACAGCGGATCGGCCAGCGCCATGTTCATCGTTGCCGAGAACCACCGCACCGGCAGCATGAAAGCGGGCGCGCGGGCGATGGAGTTGGGGCCGCAGATGTCGTTCAGCCACACGTCCAGCCCGCCATCGAGCCACGCGCGTTCGTGGAAGCGCCAGGCGATCTCGTCAGTATAGACCGGCACCAGCAAGCCGAAGGCAATGCCCGCGAGCAGCACCAGCAGCGCCGCATTGACGAGCCAGCGACCGTGGCCGGATCCCGCATCCCCGGTGCCGATCGTCATCCTCGTCGTGTCCCCGTCCGTGCTGCCAAACCTCTACGTGTGGTAAGAAAGAATACAGAATTTTGGGTTAACTCCGGTGTCCAGCGCGCAACCGGGAAGACCCATCGATGGCCAGATTGCTCAGGATTGTCATGCCGGTCTACAACGACTGGGCATCGGCCAGCGAACTGGTCCGCAACCTTGACGTGGCGCTGGCGGGCAAGGGTTGGCGCGTGCAGGTGATCGCGGTGGACGACGGGTCAATCGCCCCGCCGCCCGATGCGATCGTGGGCCTGTCAGCGATCGAGCTGGTCGAAGTGGTCGAGTTGGAGACCAACCTGGGGCACCAGCGCGCCATCGCCACCGGCATTGTCCATGCCTACAACTCGGGTCCGTTCGATCGGCTGGCGATCATGGATGCCGACGGCGAGGATACGCCCGAAGCGCTGGTTCAGCTGCTCGAAGCGGCGCAAGGCGATGACGGTTTGGCGATTGTCGCGCAGCGCGCCGAACGGTCGGAGGGGTTCGCCTTCCGCCTTTTTTACCAAGTCTATATTCGCCTGTTCCAGCTGCTCACCGGCAAACGCATCAGGTTCGGCAACTTCATGGTCCTGCCGCACGGTCATGTCCGCCGGATGGTTCACGTGCCCAATATCTGGAACAACATCGCCGCCACGCTGGTCCATTCGCGCCTGCCGGTGCGCTATGTGCCCACAGTGCGCGGGCGCCGTTATGCCGGCAGCAGTTCGATGGGCTTTGTCGGGCTGGTGCTGCACGGACTGGGCGCGATCTCGGTGTTTGCCGAGATCGTTTTCGTGCGCATGCTGATCGCCAGCCTGGCCGTGCTGGGCAGCGCGGGAGTGGGCGCGATCATGGTGGTGGCGCTGAAGTTCCTGACCGATACCGCCATTCCCGGCTGGGCGACCAACGTGATGGGCTTCCTCGTCTCGATTGCGCTGCAGGCGGCGATGGTGCCGGTGTTGCTGGCGTTCATCGTGCTCGGCAATCGCAGCTCGATTCAGGTGCTGCCGATCGACATGGCCCCGCGCTTCATCCGCGATTGCCGCCCGCTGCACGGCCTGATGGCCCGCGCCGACGCCGCCGAATGAACCGCCTGCGTGCGCTGACTTCGCCGGGTGAGGCGCGCGCCGTGCTGCGGTTCGCCCTGGTTGGTCTGGCGAACACGCTGTTGTACCTGGCGCTGTGCTTTGCGCTGGATGGGCTGACCACGCTGCCGTCGACCGTCATCAACACAGCGGCGATGAGCATCGGTCTGGTGGCGAGCTATCTGGGCCACGCGCGTTTCACATATCGCGGATCGCAGGCGCACCGGCAGGGCGGGCCGCGCTTCGTGGCGGCGACCGCGGCGATCTTCGCCAGCGCGGCTGCGGTGCAGTGGCTGGCGGTGCACAGCGGCATGCCCCCGCGCCTCAGCTACTTGCTGGTGGCGCTGTGGTATCCGGCCGCCAGCTTCGCGGTGCACCACTTCTGGACGTTCCGGCGGGGACGGGCCTGAGCGACACCAAAAAGGCCGCCCCATTGCTGGAAGCGGCCCCTTTGTTTTCCGGCAAAGCTAAAAGGCTTAGAACAGGCCTTCGATCTGGCCGTTCTCGTCGATGTAGATGTTCTCGGCGCTCGGCACCTTGGGCAGGCCGGGCATGGTCATCACGTCACCCGCGATGGCCACCACGAAGCCCGCGCCGGCCGACAGGCGCACTTCGCGGATCGCCACGTCGTGATCGACCGGCGCACCAAGCGCGGTCGGATCGGTGCTGAAGCTGTACTGCGTCTTGGCCATGCACACCGGGAAGTGGCCATAGCCCATGTCTTCCCACTGCTTCAGCTGGCTGCGCACGGCGGGCGAGATGGTCACCGAACCGGCGCGATAAATCTCGGTGGCGACCTTGGTGATCTTGTCGGCCAGCTTCATCTCGCTCGGGTAGAGGAAATCGAAGTCGGGCGCGCCCTTGTCGGCCTTGGCGGCGACGATGTGCGCCAGCTCTTCCGCACCCGCCGAACCATCGGCCCAATGCTTGCAGATCACCGCCTCGGCGCCATACTCGTTGGCCATTTCCACGATCACCGCCAGCTCGGCATCGGTGTCGAGGTAGAAGTGGTTGATGGCGATGGTTGGCGTGATGCCAAACTTCTTCACGTTCTCGATGTGGCGGCGCAGGTTGACCGAACCGGCGCGGACCGCAGCGACGTTCTCGCCGGTGGTCAGGTCCTTCTTGGCGACGCCGCCGTTCATCTTCAGCGCGCGCACGGTCGCGACCAGCACGACGGCATCGGGCTTGAGGCCCGCCAGGCGGCACTTGATGTCCATGAACTTCTCGGCCCCAAGGTCAGCGCCGAAGCCCGCTTCGGTGACGACATAGTCGGCCATGCGCAGCGCGGTCTTGGTGGCGATCACGGAGTTGCAGCCGTGGGCGATGTTGGCGAAGGGGCCGCCGTGGAGGAAGGCGGGGCGGTTTTCCAGCGTCTGCACCAGGTTGGGCAGGATCGCGTCTTTGAGGAGGACGGTCATCGCGCGCTCGGCCTTCACGTCGCGGCAGAACACGGCGGTCTTGTCACGGCGATAGCCGACGATGATGTCGCCCAGACGCTTTTCGAGATCTTCCAGATCGGCGGCAAGGCACAGGATGGCCATGATTTCGCTCGCCACGGTGATGTCGAACCCGGTTTCGCGCGGGAAGCCGTTGGTCACGCCGCCCAACGGGCCGACGATCTGGCGCAGCGCGCGGTCGTTCATGTCGAGCACGCGGCGCCAGGTAACGCGGCGCAGGTCGATCTCGAGCGTGTTGCCCCAGTAGATGTGGTTATCCAGCATGGCGCTGAGCAGGTTGTGCGCGCTGGTGATGGCGTGGAAATCACCCGTGAAGTGCAGGTTGATCTCGTCCATCGGCATGACCTGGCTCTTGCCGCCGCCGGCGCCGCCACCCTTGACGCCGAAGCACGGGCCAAGGCTCGGCTCGCGCAGGCACAGCATGGTCTTCTTGCCGATGCGGTGGAGGGCATCGCTGAGGCCGACCGAGGTGGTGGTCTTGCCTTCGCCCGCAGGCGTGGGGTTGATCGCGGTGACCAGGATCAGCTTGCCGTTCGATGTGGTCGGCAACGTGGCCGTGTCGACCTTGGCCTTGTACTTGCCGTAAGGGATCAGCGCCTCATCGGGCACACCGGCGTTCTTCGCCACTTCACTGATCGGGATCAGGGTAGCCTGACGGGCAATTTCAATATCGGTGGCCATTGGCGAAGATCCTCTTCCATTGCGGGCGGAAGCCTTGTTTGGAACCGCCCAAGTTTCATACCTGCGAATTTTTCGCGAATCTGAATTTGTAAGTACCCCATACTATTTTCCCGGGGACTTTCTCAAGCAGATTTGCATGAAGGCGGGGCGGAGCGCTTGTGCCGAGCGGTCGAACAGGCTAAGTTCCCTTTTCGTTCCACTTGCCACATTGAGGACCTATGGATCCGCTGATCGCCATTCTGCTTGCCGTCGCCACCTTGGTGGCGGGGCTGTTCCTCGGCAGCGTGTTCGCCAGCCGCCCGATGGCCGACATGCGCGACCGGCTGACGCGCGCGGAGGAAGATGCGCGGCGGCGCGAGGATGATTTCAAGCAGGCGATCAAGGAACTGGGCGAATCGCGGCTGGAAGTGGCGCGGCTGCAAGCCAATGCCGAGAATTTCGACAAGCAGATCGCCCAGATGGCCGAAGCGCGCGAGGAGCTGCTCGCGCAGTTCAAGGCGACCGGCGGCGAAGTGCTGGCAAAAGCGCAGGAAGCATTCCTGCAACAGGCCGAAGCGCGGCTGGGCCATTCCGAAAAGGCCAGCGAGGAAAAGCTGAAGGCGCTGCTCGCCCCGGTGGGTGACCGGCTGAAAAGCTATGAGGAGCAGGTCCAGGCGCTCGAAACCCGCCGCTCGGATGCCTTCGCCAGCCTGCACACCCAGATCGAGGCGATGCGGCTGGGGCAGGAGGAAGTGAAGCGCGAGGCGCAGCGGCTAGGCAATTCGCTGAGAAATGCTCCCAAGGCGCGGGGCCGGTGGGGGGAACAGCAACTCAAAAACGTTTTAGAACAGTGTGGACTTGGTGAACACACGGATTTCGTTACTGAGGTTTCGGTCGAAAGTGATGATGGTCGCCTGAGACCTGACGCCATCGTTAGGGTTCCGGGCAACAAATTTTTGATTATCGACGCCAAAGTGTCGCTGAATGACTATCAGGACGCTTTCGAAGCAGAGACCGATGAGGCTCGGGCGAGGTATTTGGATCGTCACTTGGCTTCGATGAAGGCTCACATCCAGGCGCTCGGTAGTAAGAGGTATCAAGCTCAATTCGACGAGGCTCCAGATTACGTTGTAATGTTTGTCCCTGGGGAACATTTCATCAGTGCCGCTTTAGAACACGATGCCAAGCGCCGCACGGCGTTGGGCGAGGATGCGCTGTTAAGGTCCGATGATCTGTGGAATTTCGCATTTAACCAGCGAGTGCTTCTCGCAAGCCCAACAAACCTAGTGGCAATCGCACGAACGGTGGCGCAGGTCTGGCGGCAGGACAAGCTGGCCTTGGAAGCCGTGGAGATCGGTAAGGCCGGGGCGGAATTGTACGATCGTCTTGCCAAGGTGACCGAAGATCTAGCTAAAATGGGGACCCATCTCAGTCGTGCTGTGGGAAGCTACAATGAGTTTGCGCGCAGTTTTGATGCGCGCGTGCTGCCTTCGGCCAAACGAATGCGCGACAAGGGAATCGAGATTGGTAAGCGCGAAATCGAAAATGTTCCCCTAGTGGAGGCCCAACCCCGTTATGGCGCGGCCGATGTGGTGGAGAGTTCGGTGCGGTTGCTGGATGGTGAGCCGCAGGACGAGGCGGCGGAGTAGTCCCTGTTAGGTGGGACGCCACCGCACCAATCCAATCACTAGCAGCCCCCAGCCGAGCACCATTACCCCGCTTGAGCCCAGCACCAGCGCACTGACGAACAGCTCCATGCCGGGCGTGGCGGAAAATCCGCTCCCCGCGATCGGCAGGCTGACGCTGGCTCCGGTCATGGCGGAAAGGGTCAGGCCCGACCACAGGGCGAACATACTGACCATCAGCGCCCAGCGGCACAGGCGAGCGAGCGACGGGGGCAAGGTGACGGCCTGCCACACCGCGCCGGCGATCATCAGCGCCATGCCGCTTTGCACTGCCGTCAGGTGCGCGGAAAGCGCCATCCGCGGGTTGAGGAATTGCTGCACGGCGGCGCCTTGCAGAAGGCCGAGCAGGAACAGCGTGGCTCCCGCGACGATCAGAGGTTTGTTGAAGCGCGGATCAGTCATCGAGCTTATCCAGCACTTCATAGGCCAGCACCGCCGCCGCGACAGCCGCGTTGAGGCTGTCGGCGCGGCCCTTCATCGGCATCGTCACGCGTAGGTCGCAGGCGGCCTCGTAATCCTCGGGCAGGCCGCGCGATTCGTTGCCGACGAGGACGAAGCAGGGGGCGGCATAGGGCGCGCCGCGATAGGGTACAGCATCGCGTAAGGACGCCGCCACTAGCTGGCCGTCACCACCGCGCAGCCACGGCAGGAATTCCGCCCACGTCGCCTGCGCGATTTTCTGCGTGAACACCGCGCCCATGCTCGCGCGCACGGCCTCGACCGAAAACGGATCGGCGCAATCGTCGAGCAGGACCAGCCCGCCCGCGCCAACGGCATCGCCGGTGCGCAGCATGGTGCCGAGGTTGCCTGGATCGCGCAGAGCCTGCGCCACCAGCCAGATCTTCGCCGTCGAGCGGTCGATGTCGCCCAGCGATGTATCGAACTCCGCAAACACCCCCGCCACACCTTGCGGGTTGTCCTTGCCGGTGATCTTGCTGAGGATATCCTCGCTGGTCTCGATCACCTCGCCGCCGGTCCGCTCGACCGCCGCTTCCAGCTCGGCCAGCAGCGGATGCGGGTCGCGCCGTTCGCCCATCACCAGCACTTGCGGCACGTGGCCGCAGGCGAGCGCATCGGTCAGCAGCCGCAGCCCTTCGGCCATGAACTGCCCGGCGGCCTTGCGGTGCTTCTTCTCACGCAGGCTGCGCAAGTGCTTGACCGTGGGGTTGGAAAATCCGGTGATCTGGCGGCGCATGGCGAGTTCCCTAGCGCAAGGTCGGCCCGATGGCCAATGGCGGGAGTGGCAAGATCAATCCTCGCCGAAGCCGCCCTCGACCATCGCCACCAGTTCGGCCAGCCGGTCCTCGGCGGTGTCCCCGGAGACGACGATGTCCACGCTGTCACCCTTGGCGGCGCCCAGCATCATCAGCCCAAGGATCGATGCGCCGCCCGCTTCGTGCCCGTCCTTGTGCACGCGCACGCGCACGTCGGGCATTTGCGCCACCGCGCCGACGAAGCGGGCCGAGGCGCGCGCGTGCAGGCCCCGCTTGTTGACGATTGCGACCGTCTGCCGTGCCTCGTCCAAAGCTGTCTCTCCCCCAAACGTGTCCACCCGCTGTTTCTCGCGAGCGTGACCGGTCTCTATGCGTCCTGGCCGAGAAACTCGGAAGCCAGCGTGATATAGGTGCGGCCTGCATCGCGCGCGGCCCCGGCGGCGTGCGACAGGTCCATGTCCTTGCGCGCGCCGGACAGGCGGATCAGCATCGGCAGGTTGATGCCGGCGATCACCTCGGTGCGCCCGCGTTCCAGCAGGCTGATGGCGAGGTTGGACGGGGTGCCGCCGAACAGGTCGGTCAGGATGATCGCCCCGCTGCCGGTATCGACCGCCAGAATCGCGGCGGCGATTTCCTCGCGCCGCTGTTCCATGTCGTCGCTCGGGCCGATGCACACGGTGGCGACCTGCTCCTGCGCGCCGACAACGTGTTCCATGGCGTGGACAAATTCCTCGGCCAGGCGGCCGTGGGTTACCAGAATCATGCCGATCATCGGTGGGTGCAACTCACGAAGGGGGCCGGAACAGCGCGCTTGGGGCCCAGTGACTTTTCAGACATTCTACGAGTCATCAATGGGTTGCCATTAATGGTTGGGTGAACCTTCGACCAATCCGGCCGCGCGGGAGCCCAGGTTGCGGTGCAGCACAGTGGGCGAAAACCCGCCGCCACGCAAGGCCTCGGCCATTCGTTCCGCCGTATAGACCGAGCGATGGCGCCCGCCGGTGCAGCCAAAGGCGATGTTGACATAGCTTTTCCCCTGCCGGGCATATTCGGGCAGCAGTTCCAGCAGCAGGTCGCTGATCTTGCCGAACGCCGAGACGAACAACGGGTTGGCGGCGATGTGATCGGCCACCGGCTGGTCCAGCCCGGTTAGCTCGGCCAAGCCCGGCTGCCAGTGCGGATTGTCGAGGAAGCGCATGTCGAACACCAGGTCGGTCGCGGGCGGCATCCCGCGCGAAAAGCCGAAGCTGGATACGGTGATGGTCATGCCCTGCGGCGCGGTCTGGCTGAACTGCGCGCGGATCGTCTGCTTCAGGTCGTTGGTGGTGAAGTCCGTGGTGTCGATCAGCACCTCGGCCCAGCGGCGCAGCGGGCTGAGCAGCTCGCGCTCGGCCTTGATGCCGGCGGGCACGGGCATGTCCTGCGCCAGGTAATGCCGCCGCCGCGTCTCGTCGAACCGGCGCGCCAGCTCGTGCCCGGCGCAATCGAGGAACAGCGTGGTGATTTCGAGGTCGGGTCGATCGGACAGCAGCTTGACCCGCCCGATAATGTCGGCGGGGACGAACCCGCGCGTGCGGCAATCGAAGCCGATCGCCAGCGGGTGGGTGCTCGCGCCCTTGCTCGACGCGCCGCCGATCAGCCGGTCGAGCAGGCGGATGGGGTAGTTGTCGATCGATTCCCAGCCGAGGTCCTCCAGCTCGCGCAGGGCAGTGCTTTTGCCCGCGCCGAGCATGCCGGTGACCAGCAGCACGCGTTGGCGAGTGGGAGAGGAGTCGTCGGGCATCAACGGGGAGATGCCTGTAGCGGGCACAAAAGGGAAGGGCTTAGGCCAACGGGGCCGGGCGCACCGCGTAGAGCCGCACGGCCCATTCTGCGCGCAAGGGTAGCGCCGGGGTATCGGGATACAGCGCGAGCAGCGGCACATCGACCCCGCACAAGGTAATCGAACCGGCCTGTTCGACATAGCGCGGCGCGGCCGGGTCGAGCCGCAGTACCAGTCCCACCTGCCCCCACGTGCACGGCATTGTTGCCAGGCCGACATTGCGGATCTCGATCAGCCCTGCGGTGGCGGAGGGGGGGCCAGCCGACAAGCGCCCCTCGTGCGGCTCCAGCGCCACGCCATCGTCACCCACCAGCACGGCCCCTCGGTCGATCAGCGCCAGCGCCAGCGAGGTCTTGCCGCTGCCCGGCTCCCCCTCGATCAGCACCACCACGCCATCGATCAGCACGCCGGTCGCCTGATGCAGGATCATCACGCCACTCCGGGCAGGTCGAGCACCAGGCAGGCACCCGGTCGGCCATCCACCCGGTCAGCCACGCGCAGCGAGCCCGCGTGCGCTTCGGCGATGGTGCGGGCAATGGCGAGGCCGAGGCCCGAATGGTGGCCGAACCCTTCGGCGTCGGGGCGGTCCGAATGGAACCGCAGGAACACCTGTTCGCGCATGTCGGGGGCAATGCCGGGGCCTTCGTCGCTGACCGAGGTGATCACCCGGTCGCCCACCCGCTCTACCCGCACCGCCACCGTGCCGCCTTCGGGCGAGAACGAGATGGCGTTGTCGAGCAGGTTGCTGGCGATGCGTTCCAGCCGCAAGGCGACGCCCATCACCACGAACGGGCCGGAGCTGGTCGTCAGCACCATCCGCCGTCCCTCGTTGAGCCCGCGTTCCTCGCGCGCCGCGATCAGCCGTTCGAGCAGGCGCGCCATGTCCACCGCCTCGAACCTCGCGCGGCTGATCTCGGCATCGATGCGGCTGGCTTCCGAAATGTCCGAGACCAGCCGGTCGATCCGCCGCACGTCGTGCGCGGCAACCTCGATCAACTGCGCCCGCAAGGCCTCGTCCTTGACCACGGCAAGGCTCTCGGTCGCGCTGCGCAGCGAGGCGAGCGGGTTCTTGATCTCGTGTGCCACATCGGCCGCGAAGCTCTCCACTGCGTCGATCCGTTGGCGCAGCGTGGCGGTCATGTCCGACACCGAGCGGGCGAGCACCCCGATCTCGTCGCCGCGCTCGCTCATGCGCGGCACTTCCACCTCGCGCTCGCGTCCGGTGCGCACCTGCACCGCCGCGCGCACCAGCCGCCGCAAGGGTTCGATGATGGTACTGGCGAGGTACAGCGAGAGGATGATCGAGACCACCAGCGCCAGCGCGATGGCGCTGAGCAGTTGCGAGCGCGCGCTGCGCACCGACTGGGTAATATCGGCCGCGTTACGCGTGGTCAGCAGGGTGTAGTTCTGCACGCCCACCGGGGCGGCGGTGTTGATCACCGGAGTGCCATCGGGCGCGCTGCGCAGTTCGATCTGGGTATAGCCCAGTTCGCGCGCGCGGACCACTTCGGGCCATTCCTCTGCATCGGGGCCATCGATGGGAGCAGGCTCGACGTAGGGCGCGGGCGATGGCGCTCCGACCACCCAGTTGACCGCGCTGTCGGTCCAGCGGGCGAAGTCTTCCATGAACGGCTCGGCCACCGGATCGTCGAACACGAAGCTGGGCTCGGCCAGTTCGAAACTGTCGGCATCCAGCGCGCCCTTGGGATCGTAGATCCGCAGCCGCAGGTGCTGTTCCTTGCCGATCTGGATCATCAGCGCTTCCTGCCGCGCGCGGGTGGCGCCCGACAGCGCCTCGGCGGCAATCTGCGCTTCGATGCGGGCCAGCTTGAAGCGCTCGTCGAGCAACTGGCGGCGGTACGAATCGAGGAAGAATATGCCGCCCGCCAGCAGCAGCAGCGGGATCAGATTGACCGCCAGCGTGCGCGCGGTGAGCGAGGAGCCGAGCGGGAAGGCCAGCCGCTCCAGCCGCCCCGGGCGGATCACGTCGCTGGCGTCATCCTTGTCAGCCATCGCGGTCAGCCATCGGCAAACGAGTAGCCGGCGCCATAGAGCGTCTCGATGGCGGTGAAATCGTTGTCGATCACGCGGAACTTGCGGCGCAGGCGCTTGATGTGGCTGTCCACCGTGCGGTCATCGACGAAGATGTCATCGGGGTAGGCGGCGTCCATCAGCTGGTTGCGGCTCTTGATCACGCCCGGCCGCGCGGCGAGCGCCTCCAGGATCAGGAACTCGGTCACCGTCAGCGAGACCGCGCGCCCGTCCCACATCACCTGATGGCGCGCCGGGTCCATCCGCAGCCGGCCGCGTTCGATCACCGCGGTTTCGGGCGTGTCGTTCTCGCCCGCCTCGCCGGCATTGTCCTGTGGCGGACCGGCCCGGCGCAGGATGGCGCGGATGCGGGCGAGCAGCAGCCGCTGGCTGAACGGCTTGGCGATATAGTCGTCCGCGCCCATCGCCAGGCCCACTTCCTCGTCGGCTTCCTCGTCCTTGCTGGTCAGGAAGATCACCGGCAGGCTGCTCGTCTCGCGCAGGCGGCGCAGCAATTCGAGGCCGTCCATGCGCGGCATCTTGATGTCGAACACCGCCAGGTCTGGCGGATTGGAGCGCAGCGCGGCCAGCGCCGCCTCGCCATCGGAATAGACCCGCGTGGCATAGCCTTCGGATTGCAGCGCGATGCTCAGCGTGGTGAGGATATTGCGGTCATCGTCGACCAGCGCGATGGTCCGCTGGGCATCGAATTCCGGCCCCGCGCCCGCTCCGCCATCCAGTGCCACCTCGCCGCTCGTCATCATCACGCTCCATGCTGCACTTGCGCTGCAACATTTTCCCTAGAGCCAGCGCAGGCTGCACACAACGGTGTGCACCGCGAAATCGGCCATGTCGACCACCCATGTCGATCACCGGCGCACCGAATTTATCGAACCGGAGACGCCGAGCAAATTGACGCAGGCGGCTCGCCTTACTAAGGGCCAATCTCAAGCCGTGGGGGAGCACGGTGTAGAAACAGAGCTTGGTTTCCACTTCTTGCCGCGGGGAGATCGTCCGTGTCGACGACGCTTGGTATTACACTTGCCGACCAGGGTATCGCCACCGATGCCACCATTCACGCCAATCTTGGCACCGCCGCGCTGGTGGAACACGCGCTCGCCAAGGGCGAGGGCCAGCTGACGAAGCATGGCGCTCTGCTCGTCGATACCGGCAAGTTCACCGGTCGCAGCGTGAAGGACAAGTTCATTGTCCGCGACGCCGCCACCGAAGAGACGATCAACTGGGGCAAGATCAACCAGCCGATGACGCCCGCGCACTGGGCCCAGCTGAAGGCCGATTTCCTCACCGCGATCAAGGACAAGGACGAGCTGTACGTGGCCGACCTGTTCGGCGGCAGCCAGCCCGAATACCGCGTCAACGTGCGCGTGATCACCCAGATGGCATGGCACAGCCTGTTCGTGCGCACGCTGCTGGTGCGCCCCACGGCGACCGAGCTGGCCGCTTTCGCGCCCGAGTACACGATCATCAACCTGCCCAGCTTCAAGGCCGATCCGACGCGTCACGGCTGCCGCAGCGACACGGTGATCGCGGTCAACTTCGCCGAGAAGCTGATCCTGATCGGCAACACCGAATATTCGGGCGAGATGAAGAAGGGCGTGTTCGGCCTGCTCAACTATCTGCTGCCCGCCCAGGGCGTGATGCCGATGCACTGTTCGGCCAACGTCGGCGCCGACGGCAAGAGCGCGATCTTCTTCGGCCTGTCGGGCACCGGCAAGACCACACTGTCCGCCGATGCCAGCCGCACGCTGATCGGCGATGACGAGCACGGCTGGTCCGACCAGGCAGTGTTCAACTTCGAGGGCGGTTGCTACGCCAAGATGATCAACCTGTCCGAAGAGGGCGAGCCGGAGATCTACGCCACCACCAAGATGTTCGGCACGATCCTCGAAAACGTGGCGATGGATCCGGCCACGCGTGAGCTGGACTTTGACGACAACAGCAAGACCGAGAACACCCGCGGCGCCTATCCGATCGAGTTCATCCCCAACTCGAGCGTCGAAAACCTCGGCCCGGCACCGTCGAACGTGATCATGCTGACCGCCGATGCTTTCGGCGTGCTGCCCCCGATCGCGCGGCTGACTGCCGACCAGGCAATGTACTACTTCCTCTCGGGCTACACCGCCAAGGTGGCCGGCACCGAGATCGGCGTGACCGAGCCCGAAGCGACCTTCTCGACCTGCTTTGGCGCTGCCTTCATGCCGCGTCACCCCAGCGTCTACGGCAACCTGCTCAAGGAGCGGATCGCCAAGGGCGGGGCGCAGTGCTGGCTGTTCAACACCGGCTGGACCGGCGGCAAGTACGGCGTCGGCAAGCGCATGCCGATCAAGGGCACGCGCACGCTGCTCAACGCCGTGCTCGATGGCTCGCTGGAGAATGTCGAATTCCGCAAGGATGAGAACTTCGGCTTTGAAGTGCCGGTCTATGTGCCCGCGCTGGAAGCCGCCGGGGTCGATATGACGATCCTCGATCCGCGCTCCACCTGGGCCGATCCCGACGAGTATGACGCGACGGCGCAAAAGCTGGTGCAATTGTTCGTCGACAACTTCGAGCAATTCACCGCCTATGTCGACGAGGGGGTGCGCCAGGCCGCGCCTGCCGCCGCCCCGGTTACCGCCTGATCCGGTCCGGAAAACAATCCCGGGCCTTGCGCCAAGACCCGGGATTGTTTCCAATGACCGACCATCACCCGATCCGCCTGTTTGCCGACGATGCCGCCGTGCGCCGCATCGTTGCGGGCCTGCTCGACCGTTCGCTGCCGCGCGCCGAGTGGACGCACGAGGCGCATCTGGCCGCTTGCGCCTGCCTGCTGCTCGAATATCCCGACTTCGTGTCCAACCGCGACCTTCCCGGCGCGATCACTTCCTATAATGTCGCGGCTGGCGGGGTGAACGACGAAGCGCAGGGGTACCACGAGACCATCACGCAGTTCTACATCGCGGTGGTGCGCGCGCACCTCGCCGATGACAGGACGGTCAGCCTGGTCGAGCGGGTCAATCGCCTGCTCGCCAGCGAACGCGGCGCGCGCGACTATCCGCTGCGGTTCTGGTCGCGCGCGCTGCTGTTCGGCGTGGACGCTCGTCTTGGGTGGGTGGACCCGGACTTGAGGCCGCTCGCCGAATGCTGACTTGCGCCCGTCATCCCAAGCGCCGATGGTGCATCAAGGGATCGCACCTGCACGGGAGTCCAATTCGATGAGCATTCTGAACGACGTCTTGAAGGGCATTGCCGGATCGCCCGATGACGTGGTCAACCTGGCCGAGAAGGTGGGCATTTCGCCGTCGATGGCGGAAAAGGCCATCGCCGCGCTGGGCCGCTCGCACCAGATGCAGGGTGATACGGTGGAACTGGCCTCGGCGCAGACCGGGCTCGACGCTTCGGTGCTGACCACTATCGTCAGCCAGATCGGCGGCGAGGGCTCGCTGACGCATTTCGCCACGCTGCTCGAGAACAATCCGCAGGCCAAGGGCCTCCTCGACATGCTCGACCGTGATGGCGACGGCAATCCGCTCAACGATCTGGGGGGCATCGCCAACGCGGCCAAAGGATTGTTCGGCCGCTAATTTACTGGCGGGTGGGGCGGACGACTCGTAAGGGCAATCTCCGGGGGCAATTCTCTGGCTTCAGGAGCCTTATGACTTCGCGCGAATCGACTGCCCTGCTGACCTTGCGCGACGACGCCGCCGACGGCGCCATGACAAGTTCCGCCGCCGACCGACTGGCGGTGTGGGCCTATGGCACGATTACCTGGCCGTTCCTCGCCTACAGCCTGTGGGGCGGGACCAAGGCGAGCAAGCGCCGCCTGCTCGCCCGGCTGGGGCTGGCCGACGATGCCTTGCCCAACCTCGGCAGCTGGAAGGCCGACACCGGGCTGCTCCACCGGATTGTCGATGCGATCGAGGAACTGCGCCCGCGCCATGTGGTGGAACTGGGCGCGGGGGCGACCACGCTGGTCTGCGCCCGCGCACTGCAGCTCAACGGGGGCGGCACGCTGCACACCTATGACCAGCACGCCGGTTTTGTCGAACAGACGCGGCAGTGGGTCGAGGGCGAGGGTCTCTCCGCCGAACTGCACCATGCCCCGCTGGGCCCCCCGCCGGGTGGCTGGCCGGGGCTGTGGTACCAGCTTTCCGACTTACCCGAGACCATCGACTTGCTGGTGATCGACGGCCCGCCGTGGACGTTGCACCCGCTGGTGCGCGGCGCGGCCGAAGTGCTGTTCGAGCGCCTGTCGCCCGGCGGCATGGTCCTGCTCGACGATGCGTCTCGTCCGGGTGAGCGGCTGATCGCACGGCGTTGGGCGCAGAACTGGCCACAGATGGTGTTTCGCCGGTTGGGCGGCAGCACCAAGGGAACGCTGGTGGGTCGCAAGCTGGCCGCAAACCCCGACTAAGGCGTATTTGGGGCAAATTTGCACAATCCCGCCAAGATTCTGCCGTGTTTTGGGGAACCGTCGCCAAATTTGCGCGTCTCCTCTCCTGAGTTCGATAACTCACGACACACACGGAGAGCACATCATGAAGACCATTCGTATCCTCGGCGCATCGGCCCTTTTCGCTTCCGCCATGGCCCTGGCCGCTTGTGACAGCGCCGCCGAAAACGACGTGGAATCGCAGGCCGAAGCCATCGACGAGAACTCTGAGGCGGTCGCCGATTCGATGCGCGACAGCGCCGATGGCACCGCCGTGGAAGGCGCTGTGGATTCGCAGGCCGATGCCATCGAAGCCGAGGGCGAAGCCACCAAGGACGCCATGGAAGACCAAGCCGACGAGATGGACAACGGTACTCCGCAGTAAGCGGCTAGCTGCCTTTTCAGGTGCGCTTCCCCTTCAGGAACGCCAGGACGGCGTCGGGTGCAAACCCGGCGCCGTTTTGCTTGTGGCGTGCATGAGCTGCCGGAACCAACTCAACGCCGCGCCGCAATAGGCGGTTTAAAGGCGCTCGATCAGCGCACCACCAGCATGGTGAGCGCGCCGAACAGACCCACCCCGAACAGCGCTGCTGCGCCGCCGCGTTCCATCAGCCGGTGCGTGCGATCACGGTGATGCGGCACCAGCGCCAGCGCCGCGATGCCGCCAACAGCTGCCGTTGCATACAGGTAGATCATCGACACCCCTCCTTCACATTGGTGAACACGGGGTGGGCGCAAGTGGTTGCGGCGGTGTTACCAGAATGGGTTAGCATGGCCCTAACGACGTTGCGGAACGCCGGGCTTCAGCCCTGCGTGCGCTCGATGAAACGCGCGACGTTACCCGCCAGCACGTCGAGCGGGCAGTTGCCGCCCTCGACCACCGCCTGGTTGAACGCGCGCAGGTCAAACCCCGCGCCCAGTGCTGCGTCGGCGAGCTCGCGTTGGCGCAGGATTTCGGTCTGGCCGATCTTGTAGGCGCAGGCCTGACCGGGCCATGAGCAATAACGGTCGATCTCGTTGCCCGCCTCGTCGGCGCCCTTGCCCACTTTCTGCTCGAAAAACGCGGCGGCGCGTGCGCGGCTCCAGTGCATCGCGTGCATCCCGGTGTCGACCACCAGCCGGGCCGCGCGATAGGCCTGGTCCTGCAGGAAGCCGAGCCGCCATTCGGGATGTTCGGCATAGGCGCCCAGTTCATCGGCCAGCACTTCGGCGTAGAGCGCCCAGCCTTCGGAAAAGGCGCTGAACGACAGCACCGAGCGGATAAGCGGCAACTGGTTGGAATACTCACCTTCCCACACGTGGCCGGGGATGGTCTCGTGGTGGACCAGCGTGGGTATGTCGTACTTGCGGTGCAGGTCGGTGGAACGCAGGTTGATCCACATCTTGCCGGGGATCTTGCCATCCTTGCTGCCCGATCCGCCATAGGCCGTCGGCGCGCCCGGCTCTTCGGCCAAGGGCAGGCGGCGGACTTCGAGGCGGGCGGGGACGATCCGCTCGAAGGCGCGCGGCATCTGCGCGCGGATCCAGTCGATGCGTTCGTGGATGAATGCCATGATCTCGGCCCGGCCCGGATCGCCTGCGGCAAACTGGAACCGTGGATCGCGCGCCAGTTGCACCATGCGTTCGCCCGGCGTGCCGCTGGTATAGCCCAGAGCGCGCAGGATCGTGTCCATCCGCCCGTGGATTTCGGCCAGCTGGTCGAGCCCGATCCGGTGGATTTCCGCCGGGCTCAGCGTCGTGGTGGTCGCCGCTTTCAGCGCCCAGGCGTAGTATTCGTCGCCATTGGGGCGCGACCACATGCCGGCCTCATCGGTGGCCGTGGCGGCCTGCTGGCGCAACTCTTCCAGCTGGCGGGTGAGAGCCTGCGTGATCGGGCCAGAAACCAGCGCCTGGGCGCGGGCCTGCCACTCGCCCGACAGGTTCTTTTCGGCGGTGCGGCGGGTCAGCGATTCGACCATCGCGCCGCCGCCGGTGGTGTCGGCCAGCGCTTGCTCCATCTGCCCGATCGCGACGGACAGCAGGAAGGCGGGCGGGACCAGTCCCATGCCGCGCGCGGCGCGAATCCGCTCCAACTCGCCGTCGAGCACTGCGGGGGCCTGCTCCAGTCGCGCGACATAGCGCTCGGCATCGTCGGCGGTTTCGATCGGGTGCGAGGCGTCGAGGAAGCGCGGCAGGTCAAGGTAGGTGCCGACGTTCTGGATCACCGCGTAAGGCGAATTGCGCCAGCCGCCCACGGCGACCGCGCCATAGGGCAGGGCGAAGCCTTCGAGCGCGGTGGCATAGGCGCTGGTCACCACCGCAAAGCCGGTCTGCGTGGCGGCGTCCATCGCGCTGGTATCGGTATCGCGCACCAGTGCCAGATCGGCCTCCACCATGGCGGCATCGGTGGCGAGGCCTGCGGGCGTGGTATCGGCCAACTTGCCGCGCAACGCCGCGTGGACTCCGGTGTCGACGCCGAGCGCGGTGGCGCTTTCGGGCGAGCGTTCGAGCAGCCGCCAGGCGATCTGGTCGAGCAGCGCTGCGCCTTCCTCGGTGGTCGGCGCGGAAACGAAGGCGCGGCAGCCGGGGAGGGAGGCGAGTGCGGTGCCGGCGGCGAGCGTGGCCAGCGCCTGGCGCCGGGTCATGGTGGAGTGCGACATGACGCAACCGGTTGCAGCAGTAACTGGCTAAGTCAATGCCGACTGGTGATGGCCCACTGGTGAGAATTGCGGCGGATCGCTATAAAGGGCGGATGCTCCAGTTCGCCATGTCGCTTGCCATGTTGTCCGCGCTCGTCCTGCTGGGCGGGGCCTGGTGGCTCTATCGCAAGCACGGACCCAACAGGCAGACGCTGTTGATGGCGGTGATGGCGCTGGTGCTGGTGGGCAATGTGGTGATCTGGGCGATTCCGTTGGACGATGCAGCGCCCGACAAGGCGGCGGACAGCACCGGGCCGTCCGCCGCTGCCGACTGACTGCGCTCAGTCGGGGATCTGCCAGCTGACCGATCCGCGATAGGTGCCGGCCACCATGGCCCCGGTTCGGTCGGTTGCCGGACGGAAGCGGGCGCGGCGCTGAATGCGGCGGCAGGCTTCCTGGTCCAACACATCGTGCCCGCTGGTGGATGCTACGCGGCAAGCCTGCACCCGGCCATCCACGCTCACGTCCACCTGGTAGACCACGGTGCCCTCGTATTCGCGCTGGATGGCGATGCGCGGATAGTCGTCGTTGGTGACCCACCCAGCGGGGCCGTTGGCTGGCACCGGCGGGCGCGGGGTGTAGGTCGGCTGCGGCGGCTGGGGTGGCGCGATTGGCCCGCCTTCGGTCGCCTCGCCGCCGGTCTGAGTGGGGCCAGTGGGTGGATCATGCGGCGTGGGCGGGAGGGGGGTTGCCGATGAGGTAGGCACCGGGATCGGCGGGAGCGGCTGGGACGTGCGGTCGACGATCACCGGATCGTTTGTGGCAGTGGGCGTTTCAGTCGGGGTCGGGGTGGGTATCGGGACCTGCCAGCCGCCGGTCTCGGTGATCGGTTTTGGTTCGACATACTTGATCGCCAACCCGGCAGTCAGGCCGATGGCCAGCACGATGTGGACCAGCGCCACGCCGGTGACCCCGGCCAGCCGCTTGTGCGAGTGATTGTGATCGAGATAGGCCATTGTCCAAGCTCTCCTTTCCGCGTTGGCAGCTCGGTGTCTGTCGCCCGAGTCTGCATTGTGATAATGTAACATTACATTTTGCGACAAATTGTTACAAGTGACTTTGTTACATAGGTGCTGAGCACAGCAAAAAGCCCCTCTCCCGCCGGGGAAAGGGGCTCTGAAACGTCGATAAGCCAGCCGCTCAGGTAATCGCGCAGGCGGGGTCCAGCCGGAAGTTCAGATATCGGTCAACCGATGCCTTCAGCTCTACGATCTCGTTCTCGAAGAAATGGTTGGCGCGCGGCACTTCGTCGTGGTGGATCGTGATGTGCTTTTGCGTGCGCAGCTTCTCGACCAGCTTGGTGACCGAATTGGGTTGTACCACGGTGTCTGCCAGCCCCTGGATGAAGATGCCGCTGGCCGGGCACGGCGCCAGGAAGCTGAAGTCGTACATGTTGGCGGGCGGCGCGACCGAGATGAAGCCGCGGATTTCCGGCCGCCGCATCAGCAATTGCATGCCGATCAGCGCGCCAAAGCTGACCCCGGCGATCCACGTGGTCTGCGCCTCGGGGTGGATCGACTGCACCCAGTCGAGCGCGCTGGCGGCATCGCTCAGCTCGCCGATGCCATTGTCGAAGCTGCCCTGGCTCTTGCCCACGCCGCGAAAGTTGAACCGCAGGGTGGCAAAGCCGCGATCGGTGAAGTTCTTGTACAGCATCTGCACGATGCGGTCGTTCATCGTGCCGCCGCCCTGGCTGTGCGGGTGGAGGATCATGGCGACCGGTGCGCGCGGACGCAGGCCGGGGGAGAAACGTCCTTCAAGGCGGCCTTCTGGGCCGGGAAAGATCACGTGGGGCATGGGTCTGTAATGCTCTATAATGGGTGCTTGACCGCGCGGGTAGCGCGGCGGAAGTGGCGGCCTATATAGGAACTCGGCGCAAAATCGCAATTATTCAACGAAAGGCCCGTTATCACTGTCCGCATCTACCTTGATCACGCCGCCACCAGCCCGCTGCGCCCGCAAGCGCAGGTGGCGATGGCGGAGGGTTTTGCGCTGTGGGCCAACCCTTCCAGCCCCCATGCCGAAGGCCGCGCCGCGCGCGCCGCGCTGGAGGGCGCGCGCGCGCGGGTGCAGGTGGCGCTGGGCTGGCAGGGTGAGGTGATCTTCACCAGCGGCGCAAGCGAGGCGCTCGCCATCGGCCTCGGCCGCGCCAAGGTGGAGCGGCAGATCGTCAGCGCGGTGGAGCACGATGCGGTGTTCCGCGCGGCCCCGCAGGCCGAGGTGGTGCCGGTCAAGCAGGCGACGCTCGATCCCGGCGCGCTGGCCGTGGCGCTCGCCAGACCCGGCAAGGCGGTGGTGGCGCTGCAATCGATCAATTCCGAAACCGGCACCGTGCTGATCCCGCACGAGGGCACCGAAGTGCTGGCGCAGGTTCATGCGGCTGGCGGCCTGTTGCTGGCCGATTGCTCGCAAAGCGCCGGCCGCGTGCCGCTGCCCAATGCCGACATGGTCGTGGTCTCGGCGCACAAGCTCGGCGGCCCGGTGGGCGTGGGCGCGCTGCTGGTGCGCGATTACGCCATGCTCGAGCCGAGCGGCGGGCACGAACGCGGCTATCGCGCCGGCACCGAGAACCTCCCCGCCGTGCTCGGCTTTGCCGCCGCGCTCGAGGCGGGCGGGGTGGAGACCTGGCCGACGACCTTCCCCGACCGCTACGACTTGCGCGACATGATCGCGCACAAGGGCAGCGTGGTGAAGCTGGGTCCGCAATGTTCGCACGTGCTCGCCGCCACCCACCGCACGATGAGCGCGCAGGCGCTGCTGATTCGGCTGGATGCCCTGGGCTTTGCGGTCTCGGCGGGCAGCGCGTGTTCGTCGGGCTCGCTGAAGCCGAGCCGGGTGTTGAAGGCATTCGGCCTGAACGATGAGGTGGCGGCGCGCACGATCCGCGTTTCGCTCGGCTGGAACACCACGCCCGATGATCTGGCCGCTTTTGCCTCGGCCTGGGCTTCGCTCGCGTGACTTACCTCGATTATCAGGCGACCACGCCGCTGGCGCCGGAAGCGCTCGCAGCCATGCTGCCGTGGCTGGGCGGGCCGCACACCATGGGCTTCGGCAACCCGCACAGCAATCACCGGCTGGGGCGCATGGCTGTGGTAGCGGTGGAAGTGGCGCGCGAGCAGGTGGCGGCGCTGTTTCCCTCGGGCGGAAGGGTGGTTTTCACCGGCGGGGCGACCGAGGCGATCAACCTTGCCCTAAGAGGTTCAGGGCGGGGCAGCGGTGCGAGCGGGTCCATTGCGGTGAGCGGAATCGAACACGCCGCCGTGCTCGATACCGCGCGAGCGCTGGGGGCTACGACGGTCATTCCAGTCGATACAGAGGGTATCGCCGACCTTTCAACCCCACTCCCCGCCGACACCCGGCTGGTCTGCGTGATGCAGGTCAACAACGAGATCGGCACCTTGCAGGATTCGGTCGCGTGGCAGGCGAGGGCGCGGGAGATTGGCGCGCTGTTCCTGTCCGATGCGGTGCAGGCGGCGGGCAAGGTCCCTGTCGCCCCGGCGGACCTGATCGCCATATCTGCGCACAAGCTGCACGGCCCCAAGGGCATCGGCGCGCTGTGGGTGCGAGACGGCGTTTCGCTGACCCCGCAAATCACCGGCGGCGGGCAGGAGCAGGGCCTGCGCTCGGGCACGCTCTCGCCCGCGCTGTGCGCCGGGTTCGGGGCTGCGGTGCAACTGGCGCTCGCCCGGCAGGAGGAGGACGCGGCGCACGTTGCCTCGCTGTGGCACACCGCGCGCGACCTGTTCGCCGGGTGGGAGCTGAACGGCAGCGCCACACAGCGCTGGCACGGCAACCTCAACCTGCGGCGCGATGCGTTGGACGTGGCCCGCCTGATGAGCGATTGCCGCCAGATCGCCCTCTCCGCCGGGTCGGCCTGCGCCAGCGGCTCGGGCCGCCCCAGCCACGTCCTGCGCGCGCTCGGCCTGACCGATGCACAGGCGAAAAGCTCGATCCGGTTGGGTTTCGGGCGTTATTCCACGCGCGAAGAGCTTGAAGCTGCGGCAGCAGCCATTATCAGCGCAGCCGACAGTCAGGGGTAAGTGCCATCAAGGTCATCTTCATCACGCGCGACGGACAACGGGTGGAAGCCGAGGGCAAGCCGGGCGCCCGGCTGCTCGAAGTGGCGCAGGCGGCCGGAATGCCGCTGGAAGGGACATGCGAGGGGCAGATGGCCTGCTCTACCTGCCACGTCGTTGTGGGGCCGAACTGGTTCGGCAAGCTGCCGCCCGCCAGCGACGACGAGGAAGACATGCTCGACCTTGCCGCCGGTCTAGCCGCGACCAGCCGCCTGTCATGCCAGATCCTGCTGACCGAGGAGCTCGACGGGCTTGAGGTGCGGATTCCGCGTGAGAGTAGGGATATGCAGGGGGCTTAGGCGGGGGTTTCACCCTCCGGCACTGCGGTTTCCGCAACCGCTGACTTTGCAGGTTGCTTGCGCCAGAACCGCAGTCGCAGGCCGAAGCGATGGAGCACCCAGCGCAACGTCAGTACCAGCAGGATAATCGGCAGCAACGCTACCAGAAGGTAGATGATCGCTGCGATGACCACGCCAAGCGTCGTCCCGGCATTGCTGATCGCCTCTCCGATCGGGCGCGCGAAACCAGCACGATATTGCCCCAGCATAGGATCGTACTCGATCTCGACCGCGCTGTAGGCGACCGAATTGCGCATGGTGGCAAGGCGGGCGGTGGCAGCGTCAATCTCCTCATTGACTTCGGCCACACCGCGTTCGGCAGCGACCAGATCAGCGACGGAGCCCTGCCGGGAGCGCAGCACTTCCATCAGCCGGTCGCGCAGCAGGCGGCGGCCAGCGAGGTGCGCCTGGGTATCGGTAATCTGGTCGGTCAGGTCTTCGCCCTCGATGGCGAAGGACACCTGCTCGGCATCGACACCTTCGGTGCTCGCGGCGAGCTGCTCGCCGAACTCGGTCGCGCGGCGGGCAATGACTTGCAGGCGGACCCGCCCGTATGCATTGTCGCTTTCGCCCGACTGGCTGAGCGACAGGATGCGGCAATCTTCGCCCATTGCTTCGCACAATGCGCGATGGCGCTGTTGCAGCACAGGTAAGCCGCCAGCATCGACGCGGAAGCCCCAGTTGTATGAATAGGCGATTTGCCGGACGACTGGAGCATCCGACGGGACGCTGGAAGGTGCTTCGGCGTTGTTGCGCGCACCCGAGGCAGCCATGTCGGCAGCCATTCTTGCACTCGGCCCAGTGGACGGCAGGAGCGTGTCTTGTTCCAAAGCTTCGGCAAATCCGAACTCATTTTGAGGTGCCTCATCGACATCGGCAATCGCATAGGCTTCGATCTGCTCGACGGATTGCTCGCGATCACTGCAGCCCGCAGCCAAAAGCAGCACCGCTCCAGCCAGAATGACATTGCGCATCGTCGATCTCCCAACCCGATACGCAGCATCATGTAACATTGTAACACTGTCAAGCGATGAAAACGGACCGAGGGCGGGGCCGTGGCATGTACCTCATCGTTTGCTAGTGTCGCCCCCACAACACATGGGGAAAGCCGCTCGCTGCACGCTGTCCCGCCAACCGAGCCGCTGCTAGGGCGGGCCGCATGACGACCCCACCGAGTGACCCAGCGACTGACAAGGACCCGTTCGACTCCATCGTCGACACCCCGTTCGATAGCGCCTTGTCCACGCGCTATCTCGTCTATGCCCTGTCCACCATCACCGCGCGGTCATTGCCCGACCTGCGCGATGGGCTGAAGCCGGTCCACCGCCGCATCCTGTGGGGCATGCGCGGGCTGAAGCTCGATCCCGGCAGCGCGTTCAAGAAGTCGAGCCGCGTGGTGGGCGACGTGATGGGCAAGTACCATCCGCACGGCAACCTGGCGCTGTACGATGCCATGGTTCGGCTCGCCCAGCCGTTCGCGCTGCGTTATCCGCTGGTCGAGGGGCAGGGCAACTTTGGCAATATCGACGGCGATAACGCCGCCGCCGAACGCTACACCGAGGCCCGCCTCACGCGCACCGCCATGCTGCTGATGGACGGGCTGGACGAAGGCACGGTCGATTTCGTGCCGACGTACAACAACGAGGAGGAAGAGCCGACCGTCTTCCCCGGCATATTCCCCAACCTCCTCGCCAACGGGGCCAGCGGCATCGCCGTGGGCATGGCCACCTCGATCCCCAGCCACAACGTGGCAGAGATCATCGATGCCGCTGAGCTGGTCCTGTTCAACAAGGACGTGACGCACGACGAGTTGATGGGCGTGTTCCACGGCCCGGACTTCGCCACCGGCGGGCTGGTGGTGGACAGCGCGGCCTCCATTTCGCAGGCCTATCGCACCGGGCGTGGCTCCTTCCGTCTGCGCGGGCGGTTTTACGCCGAGGAAGCGACCAACGAGGAAGACCGGCAGGCGGGAATCGAGCGGCAGAAGGGTGGCGGCTGGCAACTGGTCATTTCCGAGGTTCCCTATCAGGTGGCCAAGGGCAAGCTGATCGAACAGATCGCAGCTGCCATCGCCGACAAAAAGCTGCCGATCCTGGAAGACGTGCGCGACGAGAGTGACGAGCAGATCCGCATCGTGCTGGTGCCGCGCAGCCGCAATATCGAGCCCGAGCTGCTGAAAGAGTCGCTGTACAAGCTGACCGACCTCGAGACGCGCATCTCGCTCAACTTCAACGTGCTCGACGCCAATCGCACGCCGATGGTGATGAGCCTGCGGGAAGTGCTGCTGCACTGGCTGACCAGCCAGATCGACGTGCTCCAGCGCCGCAGCCAGCACCGGCTCGACAAGATTGCGGGCCGGCTGGAACTGGTGGCGGGCTATATCATCGCCTACCTCAACCTCGACCGGGTGATCGCAATCATCCGCGCCGAGGACGAGCCCAAGCCGGTGCTGATGGCCGAATTTGCGCTGACCGACCGGCAGGCCGAGGCGATCCTCAACATGCGGCTGCGATCGTTGCGCAAGCTGGAGGAAATGCAGCTGCGCAAGGAGCAGGACGAGCTGCTGGCCGAGCAGGACGAGCTCAACAAGCTGCTCGAAAGCCCCGCCCGCCAGCGCACCCGCCTGAAGCGCGATCTGGCCAACTTGCGCAAGGAATATGCCGAGGATACCGCGCTGGGCCGCCGCCGCACCACGATTGCCGAAGCCGCGCCGGTGGTGGAATTTAGCATGGACGCGATGATCGAGAAGGAGCCGGTGACGGTCGTCCTCTCGAAAAAGGGATGGATCCGCGCGGCACGCGGGCACGTGGACCTTGGCGCCGATGGCTGCGGCGACTTCAAGTACAAGGAAGGCGACGAGGCCGGCTTCGCGGTCCATTGCCAGACCACCGACAAGCTGCTGCTCGCCTGCGATGACGGGCGCTTCTTCACCGTGGGCGCGGACAAACTGCCCGGCGCGCGTGGCTTTGGTGAGCCGGTGAGGAACACGCTGGACTTGGATGCTTCAGCGCAGATCATCGCGCTGATCGTGCACGAGCCGGGTCGGCAATTGCTGCTGGCGGCGGACAACGGCAAGGGCTTTGCCGCCGTCACCGACGAGCTGCTGGCCGAGACCCGCAAGGGCCGCCAGGTGGTCAACGTCAAGGACGGGGTCAAGCTTGTGGTGGCGCGCGCGATTGCCCCGGCGCACGATCACGTGGCCGTGGTCGGCGACAACCGCAAGCTGGTGGTCTTCGCGCTCGACGAACTGCCGGTGATGTCACGCGGGCAGGGCGTGACCTTGCAACGCTATCGTGATGGCGGCCTCAGCGATGTGACCACGTTCGTGCTGGCCGAAGGGCTCAGCTGGACGATGGGCGGCGACACCGGGCGGGTGCGGACCGAGAACGACATCGCCATGTGGAAGGTGGCGCGAGGTGCCGCAGGGCGGATGCCGCCGACCGGGTTCCCGAAGGATAACCGGTTTTAGCTGAGTGGGGCATTCTGAGGAGCGAAGCCGATGTTTGCGATCCTGATGATGCTGGCTGCGGCCAATGCGGCGCCTGCCGATATCAGGCCCCTGCTGCGTGATCAGGGGTTTCCCGGCCCGCTTAACGGACGCGAGCTGATCACCTTTGTCGGCACGGTGCATCAGGGCGTGAAAGATTATCAGGTCTATACTTTTGAAGGCGTTCATCGGGCGGCAGTGGTGGATCACGGCGTGGGCGGGATAATCGTAATCCTGAATGGATCAACCTACCTGGGCCAATACCGCATGTCCTCGCCCACTGGATGCAACATTCGCGGCCAACGCGTGGTGTGCCAGACAAGCAGTCCGGGGAGCGTGATCCAGTTTACCCGCCAAGGCCCGCCACGCCAGACATGGCTTGATGGTGAGGTGCTGCAATTCGAATTCGGTAACTGGATCAATCGCGCGCGCCGCCGCCGCCGCGCGCATGCCGCCGACGGGGTTCCCGAAGGATAACCGGTTTTAAACAAAGCTCTCGTCATTGCGAGGAGCGTAGCGACGAAGCAATCCAGGGTGGTGCAGGACGGCCCTGGATTGCTTCGCTACGCTCGCAATGACGAAAGGAGGTCGGCTTAGCCCTGCCAGGCGTTGCGGCGGGCGTTGCCCGATCCGCCGGCAGAACCACTGCCGCCGCCGCCACGGCGTGGGCCGTTGCCGGGCGCCGGACGCGGGGAGGTGGGCTTGCCACCGGTCGCCGCACGGTTATCGCCTTGCGGGCGGGCCGGACGGTCGGTGCGGGTTTCGGTCCGCGCGGGACGGTCATCGCGCATCGGACGATCGTTGCGCACGGGGCGGTCGTTGCGGTTTTCGGTACGCGCGGGCCGATCATCACGCATCGGACGGTCGTTCCGCACCGGGCGATCGTCACGCACCGGACGGTCCGTGTGCACAGGGCGCGCGGGACGTTCGGCGCGTTCGCCGCGCTTCAGGACCAGCGCATCGGGGTTGCGACGCGGCCCACGGTTGCGGCTTTCCGACTGGCGGCTGCGACGGTTGGAACCATCGCGGCGGTCGTCCGAATACTCGGCACCGCTGCCGGTGGCGGCAGGCTTGGGCAGCTTGGCGGCCAGTTGCACGAAATCCTTGGGCAGCGGAGCCGAGGCCGGAGCCACGCCGGTCAGCTTCTGGATATCGCGCAGGAACGGCTTCTCGTCGGGCGCGCAATAGCTGACCGCGAGGCCAGACTTGCCGGCGCGCGCGGTGCGGCCGATGCGGTGGACGTATTGCTCGGCCACGTTGGGCAGCTCAAAGTTGAACACGGCGGACACCCCCGGAACGTCGATACCGCGCGCGGCGATGTCGGTTGCCACCAGCACGGGCACCTTGCCGGCGCGGAAGCCGTCGAGTGCGCGGGTGCGCTGGGCCTGGCTCTTGTTGCCGTGGATGGCCGCAGCGTTGACACCCGCGGCGACGAGGTGGCGAACCACGCGGTCAGCGCCGTGCTTGGTGCGGGTGAACACCAGCGCGCTTTCGATCTCGCCGCTGGAAATGCCCTTCTGGAGCGAAAGGGTCAGCAGCGCCTGCTTCTCCTTCTGCTCGATGAACGTGACATACTGCTCGACGCGCTCGGCGGTGGTCGCCTGCGGATCGACTTCCACCTTCACCGGGTTGGTGATGAAGCGGGTGCCAAGCTTGGCGATTTCCTCAGGCATGGTGGCGCTGAAGAACAGGCTCTGGCGCTGCTTGGGCAGCAGGTTGGCGACGCGGGTGAGCGGCTTGATGAAGCCGAGGTCCATCATCTGGTCGGCCTCGTCGAGCACGAAGATCTCGACATGGTCGAGCACCAGCGCGCGCTGTTCGATCAGGTCAAGCAGACGACCGGGGGTTGCCACCAGCACGTCAACACCCCGGCCAAGACCGGAGATCTGCGGGCGGATCGGCATGCCGCCGAACACCGTCTGCACAGTCATGTTGAGGAACTTGGCATAGGCGCGCATGTTGTCGGCGATCTGTGCCGCCAGCTCACGCGTGGGGCTGAGCACCAGCATACGACAGCCGCGCGGATGGCGACCGGTGGGGTTGGCGGCCAGGCGATGCAGCGACGGCAGCGCGAAAGCGGCGGTCTTGCCGGTGCCGGTCTGGGCAATGCCCAACAGGTCGCGGCCTTCCAAGAGGGCGGGAATCGCCTGGCGCTGGATCGGCGTGGGATCGGTATAGCCCTTCTCTTCGAGGGCACGCAGAATGGGTTCGGCAAGGCCGAGTTCACTGAAAAATGACATAAACAACTTTCACATTATCACGCGCGCACCGGACGGAATCCGGGCGCAATAGGGGCGCCTTTGAGGCGACCCAAGCGTGACACGGGTTGCTTTGGCAGTCTGACCGCTAACCCGTTGCCGGTCCTCACCCAGTTGGAACAGGGGAGGCTCACACTCGCAATCGGGACACACGACGTATTCGCGCCGGTCCGGGGGTGCCTATAAGCTTGTTTCGTTAACAAGCAAGTTAATTGCTTATGCGGGCAATTCCTCGGCGAGCAACTGTTCCACGCGGACGCGATCGGGGAAGCCCTCGGCGACCCAGCGGGCTTCGACTGCGCGCAAGATGCGGTTCACATCCGGCCCGGCGCCAATGCCGCGCGCGACGATCTCGCCGCCTTTGAGCGGGAGTTGCGGGACGGTCCAGCCGTGGAGGGGGCGGGGGTCGTGGCCGGTCAACAGCAGACGGTCGCGCGCGGCATCGAGGCCCACACGATAGGCGAGCGCCTTGGGCCGGACGCCATCGTCCGCCTTGCGCGCGGCAAGCGTGGCGAGGTGCTTGCGCTGGGCGGTCGACAGCTTGAGCCGCGCGGCGACCTTGTCGACCAGCGGCGGGTCGGGCAGGAGCAGCGCGGCGAGGCGGCGCAGAGCGACGGGCGGGGCGGCGAACTGGCGTTCACTGGCCAGTAGCTGAGCAAGACCAGTAAGGCTGCCTTCGGGCAGGACCACCGGCAGCACGCCCAGGTCGAGCATCCGCTCCACCGTGGCCAGCGGATCGGACAGCGACAGGATCGCCAGCAATTCTGCGGCCACGCGCTCGCGGCTGAGGCCTTTCAGCGTGGCGGCGAGATCGGCGCAGGCGGCTTCGGCTTCGGCGTCCACCGTGGCGCCGAAGCGCGCCTGGAAACGGAAGTAGCGCAGGATACGCAGGTGATCCTCGGCAATCCGCTGGCGGGCATCCCCGATGAAGCGCACGCGCCGGTCGTTGAGGTCGGCGAGACCACCGAAGTAATCGGACACTGCCAACGTCTGCGGATGGGCATAAAGCGCGTTGATCGTGAAATCGCGCCGCGCCGCGTCTTCCCGCCAGTCGTCGGCAAAGGCGATCGTGGCGCGGCGGCCGTCGGTGGCGACATCGCGCCGCAGCGTGGTCACCTCGACCGGACCCTGCGCCAGCAGCGCGGTGACCGTGCCGTGGGCGATGCCGGTGGGGACGGTGCGAATGCCCGCCGCCTTGCAACGCGCCACCACCTCTTCCGGGCGGTGCGTGGTGGCGGCGTCGATATCCTTCACCCTCAGGCCGAGCATGGTATCGCGCACCGCGCCACCAACCCAGCGGACGTTGTCGGCTCCCAAAGCCTCGACCAGCTGCGCCAGGTCTTCGCGCCCCGTCCATTCTGCAGCCGGGAGCAAGGTCACCGCGCCAGCTCCTGATAGGCCAGCCGGTGCGACAGGTTGCGCAGGATGCCCGCGGTGATCCCCCAGATGCGATGGTCCTGCCACATGATCTCGACATAGGGCCGCTCGTGCCCGCGGAACAGGCCCACCTTGTCGACGTGGTTGGCGGGGTCGAGCAGGAAGGCGAGCGGCGCCTCGAACCAGCCAGCCACCTCGCGCGGATCGGGGGTGATCGTCAGGTCGGGCGGGATCACGCCGAGCACCGGGGTCAGCTCGAAGCCTGATCCGGTGGCAAAGCGCGTGCCTTCGCCGATTACGCGGACGTGGTGCGGGGCGATGGCCAGCTCCTCTTCCGCCTCGCGCAGCGCGGCTTCGACAGGGGTTTCGCCCGGTTCGATCTTGCCGCCGGGAAAGGCCACCTGGCCCGGATGGCTGGGCATGGTATCGGGTCGCCAGGTCAGGATCACGCCGGGCTCGGGCCGGTCGGTCACCGCGATCAGCACGGCGGCGGGACGCACGATCTCCGGCACGAACCGGGCATCGTCGTGCAACCCGCGCGGCCCCAGATGCGCGCTGGCGGCGAACAGCGTGGACAGGCGGTCGAACAGTTCGCTCATGCCCCATTCTCATCAGCAGGCACCAGCGGGAACTGCGTGCCCTGGCTGGTGACCGTGGGCACGCCATCGCGTTCCTGCGCCAAGTCCACCAGTTGCAGCCAGGTGCTGCGATTCACGCGCGCTTCTGTGCCGTGGCGGACGGCGAGGTAGATCGCCGGACACTCCGGATCGCCTGCCGCGCGCAAGGGATTGGCGGGGCCGGCCAGCACCAGCTCATCAGTGTTCAGGCGAAAGGCGAGCGTACCGTCCTTCGCCTCCACGTCCACCGCCACAAAGGCTGCGTCTTCCACCGCGATCACCTGACGGCATTGCGGGGTCAGCAGCACGTGGCGGCCACCGGCTTCCTTCACCAGCAGCGAAGCGAAGGCGCGGATCATGGCGGGACGGGTGATCGGACGGCCCTCGTGCAGCCAGGTGCCGTCGGCCTTGATGACCATGTGGCTGGCCACCTGTTCCGCCGGGTTCCACTGGTCAAGCGGCGGCAGGCGGCGCGCGGCGAGCGCCTCGGCAATCTGCGTCAGCGACATTTCGGACAATTGGGGCGGCGCATCGTAGGGCATGATTGCCCGGTTAGATGGCAGGTCCGGTCAGCGGAGCCAAGGGCCCAGCTTGCCTTCACGCGGGAGAACCGCCGGGTTGGCGCAACGCACCAGCAGGCGGTCCTTCTCGTAAGGTCCGGGCAGCGACCAGCCCTGCGTCGGCTCGGCGGCAAAGCCGAACCGCCCATAGTAGGGGGCGTCGCCGATAAGCACTTGCGGCAGCGAACCGGCGAGGTCGCCGATGGCCTGCTGCTGCGCCACCATCAGCGCGGTGCCGAAGCCTTCGCCCTGCCGCTCGGGCAGCACGGCGACCGGGCCGACCATGATCATCGGATGCGCGCGGCCCGCCGGATCATTGAGCGCGACCGGCCAGGCCTGGATCGTGCCGACCAGCATTTCGTCCTCATCCAGCGCGGCAAAACCCAACGCTGGCAGCGCCTCGGTCCCGGCGCGCACCTTGTAGGCCGTGCGCTCGAAACGGCCCGATCCGAACGCGCGGTCGAGCAGTTCTTCCACCATGTCCGGCCCGACTTGGCCAAGGGGAATCAGCGAGGAGAGAGCCTGTACCATGGGGGCGCGCCGATAGGATGCGCGGCCCCCGCGCGCAAACGAAATCGCCTGAACGGCCTTGTTTCTCGCGAGCGCCTCAGTCCGCAGGCGTCAGGTGCAGCAGTCGCCCGCGCGGGCCGTCCTCGACCACCCACAGCGATCCGTCGGCGGCCTCGGCCAGCGAGCGCAAGCGCTGCGGGAAGCGATAGCGGGCCACTTCGGTCGCGGTTCCCGCCGCGCTGTCCACGCGCACCTGGACGATCGATTGCACGCTGCTCATCGCCGCGATCAGCACCTGGCCGCGGAACTGCGGGAACAGGCTGCCGCGATAGAACAGCATGTCACCCGGCGCGATCACCGGGTCCCAGAAGATCGCCGGCTTTGCAAAGCCGTCGTCCGCCGTGTGATCGGGGATATCGTCGCCATCGTAATCGTTGCCGTTCGAGCGGACTGGCCAGCCATAATTGGCGCCCGGCGTAATCAGGTTCAACTCGTCACCCCCGCGCGGGCCGTGTTCCAGTTCCCACAAGCGGCCGTCGGGGGCAAAATCGATGCCCAGCAGATTGCGGTGACCATACGACCAGATTTGCGCCGTCACGCCGCCCTGCGCGGCAAAGGGATTGCCCTCAGCCGGCGTCCCGTCGAGGTTGAGGCGCAACAGCTTGCCCAGATTGGTGCTCAGCGACTGTGCCGGATCGCCCTGCATCCGCTCGCCGCTGGTGAGGTAGAGGTAGCGGCCGTCGGGGCTGAACAGCAGCTTGTGGCTGAAGTGGCCCGCGCTGGCGATCATCGGCTGCTGGTGCCAGATCTCGGTCAGGCCAACGATTTCACACGATCCGGCGGCGCACAACAGGCGGCCCCGCGCGGCGGCGGCGCGGCGCATGGGCTCACCGCCCGCCGGTTGTGGTCCGGCGGCCTGCGCCCAGGTGAGATAGACCATGCCGCTGCTGGCATAATCGGGGGCAAAGGCGACGTCGCCGAGGCCACCTTGGCCGCCGTAGGACACCGGCGGCAGCCCGCTGACCGGCCAGTCCTCGCCCGTTGCGGGGTTATAATACTTGGCGGTGCCGCCCTTCTCGGTGATCAGCAGGTTGCCCGTGCCCGGCTCCACCGCCACGGCCCAGCCTTCGGTGAGGTTGAGATAGGCGCGGGCGGAGAACGGCGATCCCGCTTCCAGTTCCACCGGCGTGCCATCGCTGGGCACGGCGACGACTTCGCTATCCCCGGTGGCGGCAGAGGTGCAGCTTGCCCCCAGCAATGCGGCGGGTATCAAGGCGCTGGTCAGGACTTTGAGACGCATGGTTTTCGGCACTCCCTCACGCGATTTTGCGGCCCTGCTGGGTCCGTCCCCCCTGATTGCCGGGGTGGACGAGGCCGGGCGCGGGCCGTTGGCGGGGCCGGTTGTGGCTGCTGCCGTCGTCCTATGCAAGCCAGGACCCAAGGGCATCGATGATTCAAAGAAGCTCACCCCGGTGGCTCGTGCGCGCGCCGAGGCGCTGATCCGGCGGCGCTGTGCCTTCGGCATCGGGGTGGTCGGGGTCGAGGACATCGACCGCCTCAACATCTTCGGCGCGACCATGCTGGCGATGACCCGCGCCATGGTGCTGCTGTGCCAGGTGCTCGATTGCGACGTGGCCGAGGCGCTGATCGATGGCAACCTGACCCCGCACGGGCGAGTGGCCGACTGGCGCTGGCCCGCGCGCCCGATTGTGGGCGGTGATGGCAAGGAGCGGTCGATCGGCGCGGCCTCGATCCTCGCCAAGGAATACCGCGACCGGCTGATGGTCGCCGCCGCGCGCGAGCATCCGCATTACGGGTGGGAGCGTAACAAGGGCTATGGTTCGGCCGAGCACTTGGCAGCACTGCGCCAGCACGGTCCCACCCCGCTGCACCGCCGGTCGTTCGCCCCGGTGGCGCAGCTGGAGATGCTGGTTTGAGCCTCTTTACCGCCGCCGACGTGCCGGATCAGACGGGGCGGCGGTTCCTGATCACCGGAGCCAGCGCGGGCATCGGCTTCGAGGCCGCGCGAGTGCTGGCCCTGCGCGGCGGTGAGGTCATTCTCGCCTGCCGCGATGAGGCCAAGGGCGAGGCGGCGCGGGCGCGGATCGTGGCCGAAGCGCCGGGCGCAAAGGTCATGGTGATGCACCTCGATCTGGCGGACCTCGCCAGCGTCCGCGCGGCTGCGGAACAGGTTGAACGGATCGACGTGCTGATCAACAACGCCGGGGTGATGAACCCGCCATTGCAACGCACCGCACAAGGGTTCGAGCTGCAGTTCGGCACCAACCACCTCGGCCATTTCGCGCTGACGGCCTTGCTCTTGCCGAAGATCACCGGCCCCGATCCGCGCGTGGTGACCGTGGCCAGCATCGCCCACCAACGTGGGCAGATCGATTTCGCCAATCTCGATGCCAGCATGGGCTACTCGCCATTCTCCTGCTATCGCCAGAGCAAGCTCGCCAACCTGATGTTCATGGCCGAGCTGGACCGGCGGCTGCGAGCGGCGGGATCGCCCGCGCGGTCGATTGGCTGCCATCCGGGCGTTTCGGGCACCACGCTGGCGCGCTTTTCGGCGCTCGACAAGATCGGCCTCGCGCTCGCCAACCTGGTGTTCCACAAGCCGCCAGAGGCTGCGGTGCCGACCTTGCAGGCTGCCACTGACCCGACGCTGGAGGGAGGCGCCTACGTCGGACCGCAAGGCATGATGGAAGCGCGCGGGGCGAGCGGCCCGGCGAAGCGCAGTGCGGCCTCACTCGATCCGCAGCTGGCGGCGCGGCTGTGGCAGGTAAGCGTCGAGTTGACCGGGATCGATCCGGGAATCTGATCCGGCGATCTAGCCAAACGCCTTGGCGCGCATCTGGTCAAGGTATTCGCGGACGCTCGCTTCCAGCACTTCCGGCGGTGGCGGACCATGGCCTTCCATCTCTGCGGTCCGTCCGCTCATTTCCTCGCGGCTGTTGACCCGTGGGTAAGGCTCTGCGGGGACGGGGACTCCGAGGAACGCGCACAGCGGTTCCCAGCCGTCGCCCGGGCGGTAGACGAGCAAGTTTTCGGCCGGAACCCGGTCCAGCACCGAATTGTTCCAGGTGTTAAAATATTCGACCATCTTCTCGCGATTGCCGAGGCGGTCTCCAAGATCGTCGAACACGGTGGTGGCGAAAAATTCGGCCATCAGCGGATCGCCTTCGAACATGGCGCGGTGCTCGGGCGTAAACACGGTGGCTGACACCGATTCGAACCACTTGTCCGCGTCGCGCAGGGTCAGGATCACCTTGGCTTCGGGATAGTGGGCCGCAAGATCGGCCCAGAACATGCAGCCGGGATAGTCGGTGGTCGAGGCGAAGCCGTCGAAGATCGTGTCCCAATCCGGCTGGCCCCGCCCCGCCGCGATCCACAGCGGCACGCTGCGGCGCAGGTCGGCGATCACTTCGGACATGTGATAACACGGGCCGAAACCGAGATGCTCCAACGCCAACTTGAGCGAAAGCGTGCCTGTACGCCCCAATCCCGCGCCGATTACCTTGAGTGCCATGTCCAATCCCCCGTCACATGTCCCGTGCGATCATTTTGCCACGAACTGCGCATTACCGCAAAAACAGAGTCCTTGCGGCCACACCGCAGCATATCGAGTCCCTGAAGGCCCAAGGGACTCAACATCTTGTGTGGGACTCTTTTCGTTCTCCCTCAGCTTGTGCCGGTTCGGCAAGGCCGCAAAACATTTGCCGCTTGACCCGAGGACTCGATGGACTCACCCTGTGGATAAGTCAGGGGGTCTGTTGTTGATGGGTGAAATGCTGAAAGTGCGCGCGGCCCCGGTCGCGAAGGGGAAGGCTGCGGCGAAGGTCCGTAAGGAGGACTTGCCGCTCGGCCAGATTCTCACTGGCGACTGCATCGAAGCCATGCGCGGCCTGCCCGACGCCAGCATTGACCTGATCTTCGCCGATCCGCCGTACAACCTGCAACTGGGCGGTGACCTGAACCGGCCCGACGGCAGCCACGTGGACGCCGTGACCGACCATTGGGACCAGTTCGACAGCTTTGCCGCCTATGACCGCTTCACCCGCGAGTGGCTGGTCGAGGCACGCCGCGTGCTCAAGCCCGATGGCGCATTGTGGGTGATCGGCTCCTATCACAACATCTACCGCGTCGGTTCGATGATGCAGGACCTGGGGTTCTGGCTGCTCAACGACATCGTCTGGCGCAAGACCAACCCGATGCCCAACTTCCGCGGCACCCGCTTCACCAACGCACACGAAACGCTGCTGTGGGCGAGCATGGGCGAAAAGGCGCGCTACCAGTTCAATTACCGCGCAATGAAGACGCTCAACGACGAATTGCAGATGCGCAGCGACTGGGTGCTGCCGATCTGTTCGGGCGGCGAGCGGCTGAAGGACGATGCTGGCCACAAGGCGCACCCCACGCAGAAACCCGAAAGCCTGCTCTACCGCGTGCTGCTGGCGACGACCGAGGCGGGCGACGTGGTGCTCGATCCGTTCTTCGGCACCGGCACCACCGGCGCTGTCGCCAAGCGGCTGGGCCGCGAGTGGATCGGCTGCGAGCGCGAGGACGCATATATCAAGGTGGCCACGGCGCGCATCGCCAAGGAGCTGCCGCTGGACGAAAGCGCCATCACCACGATGCAGAGCAAGCGCGATGCGCCGCGCGTCGCTTTCGGCGCGGTGGTGGAAGCCGGGCTGCTGCCGCCGGGCACCAGGCTGACCGACAAGCAGCGCCGCTGGACCGCCGAAGTGCGCGCCGATGGCTCGCTGGCTTGCGGGCCGCTCAGGGGCTCGATCCACCAGGTCGGCAAGGATCTGCAAGGCGCGCCCAGCTGCAACGGCTGGACCTTCTGGCACGTCGAGCAGGATGGCGAGTTGAAGCCGATAGACACCGCGCGGCAGTTGTACCTGCTGGCGGTGGAGGATTGATCCGGCCCTTCCCATGTGGAAGTGAGCCTGCATGACCGAACGCATCTACATCCAGCCGCTCACCCTCGTCGCCTCGCCGCAAGCGGTTGACGGCGATGCCGTGCGGTTGGGCGGGTCGATGGCCTATGCCCACCTGTTCGCCGTGACGATCCGCGACAACGGCGAGCTTGTTGAACGCGCCACCTGCACCCCGCGCGAAATGGCCGAGGTTTTGGGCGACTTGTCCGGCTCCGTGCTCGATGAGGCGGAGGCGCAGTGGGCCAACCTTGGCCGCACCCACCCGCCGCTCGCCTGCGGTCAGCGCACCATCAAACTGGACGAGCCGCAGGTTGTCGGCATCCTCAATGTCACGCCCGACAGCTTCTCCGACGGCGGCAAGTTCAACGATTTCGGCACGGCCATGCGCGTGCAGGCCGCGCTGATGCACGAAGCGGGCGCGGCGCTGATCGATGTGGGCGGCGAAAGCACCCGCCCCGGCGCCAAGGCCGTGTGGGAAGGCGACGAGATCGCCCGCGTGGTCCCGGCCATCGACCATTGCGTAAAGATGGGCGCGGCGGTCAGCGTGGACACGCGGCGGCCCGGCGTCATGCAGGCCGCAATCGACGCGGGCGCGCACGTCATCAACGATGTCTCCGCCCTGCGCCACGATCCCAACAGCCTGCAATTCGCCGCCTCCACCGGCAAGCCGGTGATCCTGATGCATGCGCCGGGGCCGAGCAACGAGGCAGCGCAGGACCTGCATCAGGACGGTGTTTACGCCAACGTGGTGTTCGACGTGTTCGACTGGCTGAAGGACCGGCGCGACGCGGCACTGGCGGCGGGCGTGTTGCGCGAGAACATCGTGCTCGATCCCGGCGTGGGCTTCGGCAAATCACTGGCCGACAACCTCGCGCTGCTGAACGCGCTACCCTTGTTCCATGCGCTGGGCCAGCCGCTGATGCTGGGCGCCAGCCGCAAACGCCTGATCGGCGCGCTCAGCAACGAGGCTGCGGCGGACAAACGGCTGGGCGGCTCACTGGCGCTGGCGGCGCGGGGGATGGACGCGGGGTATCACCTGCTGCGCGTGCATGACGTGGCGGAGACGGTGCAGGCGCGGAATGTGTGGCGGGGGTTAAGAGACGCGGCGCTGACGGATTTTGGGGGGTTGGTGGGGTGATCAAGCGGAAAAGCTGTCGGCGGACTCGAGACAATATTGCAACGCAGTGTTGACTGTGGATGTCCAAAATCGGCTTTGCATAATTGTGTTCGATTGCGTTCTTAATGATTCGCATGCAAGTTCCGTCTTCGACAATTAGGGATAAAGAGCATGGATTTGGCGACACGTCTTACCGAGCTGGCTGCCAAAACTCAGCAACATCGCGAAGTTTTGCTAACAGAGCAGGCCGCCAAAACTGCCCTTGTCATGCCATTCATCAACCTACTCGGTTATGATGTATTTAATCCCTCGGAAGTGGTTCCTGAATACACCGCAGATGTCGGAACTAAGAAGGGTGAGAAGGTCGATTATGCAATTTGCATCGATGGGAAGCTTTCGATCTTGATTGAATGTAAGCCATCCACTGGTGAACTGACAGTAAATCACGCGTCCCAATTGTTTCGGTATTTCAGTGTGACTGACGCTCGGCTTGCGATCCTAACAAACGGCGTGATCTACAAATTCTTCTCCGATCTTGAACAGCCAAACAAGATGGACAGCCAGCCATTCTTTACGCTGAGCCTAGATGCGGTTCGTAAGTCAGATATCCGCATCCTCGAAAGCTTCACTAAGGCTGATTTCGACATTGACGCGATCGTGCGTGAAGCGTCCAATCTGAAATTGGAATCGCTGGTCCGGAAGGAACTGGAAGGCGAAATGGGAACGGCTTCAGACGAGTTTGCTCGCTTGATCGCAAAACGCGTTTACTCCGGCCAGATCACATCACAAGTAAAAGATAACTTTACGCGACTCATTGCAAATTCATTTTCTGCGATTGTTCGGGATCATGTAAACGACAGGCTAACTTCAGCACTTAACGCGTCCTCGGTCCCCGAATACAACGATACGACAGGCACTCCTTCTGCAGAAGAGGTCATAACGACCGAAGATGAAATAAATGGCTTTCGGATCGTTCAGGCGATCGCGTCTCGTCTAATCGATCCTAAGCGGGTCGTTATGCGGGATGCGAAATCCTATTGTGCGGTACTGCTCGACGACAACAACCGTAAATCACTCGCTCGCCTGCACTTTAACGGCCTAACGACGAGATATGTAGGGACTTTTGACGGACAGTCAGAGGATCGGCACCTGATCAGCGACCAGACTGATATCTATAAGCTGGCGCCCAAGATCGAGGCACGCATCAGCGAGCTTGATAGCAAAAAAGCCGATTAATCCGCCAATTGTCTTGGAAGGTTTCGGAATTGATATCAGCTTTTAGAGCAAATACCCCCCATCGCTCACCAGCGCCGTGCCGGTAATCGTCGCCGCCGCATCGCTGAGCAAGAAGCCGATCTGCCCTGCCACCTCGTCCGCGCTGGCATAGCGGCCCAGCGGGGTCGCCATCGCGGATAGCGCGGCCATCGCCGCCGCGCGGTCGCCGCCGTGTTGGGTGACCATGTCCTGGAAGAACGGCGTCTGGTCCCAGATCGGGGTGTCGACGCCGCCCGGCGCGATGCAGTTTACGCGCACGCGGCGGGGTGCCAGTTCCTTGGCGGCCACGCGGCCCAGCTGCATCAGGCCCGCTTTCGATGCGCCATAGGCTGCCGTGCCGGGTTCGGCCTTGATGCCGCTGACCGACGCGGTGAGGACCATGGCGCCGCGGTCGCGGATAAGGCGGGTGGCGCAGCGGAGCGCAAGGAAGGCGCCGTCGAGGTTGACCGACAGCGTGGCGCGCCATTCGGCCAAGGTCATTTCCGCAATCGCTGCGCCCCCGGCGATCCCGGCGTTGATCACGGCGTAATCGAGCGGTCCGGCCTCGGCTTCGATCCGCTCCCACAAGGCCTCGTCGGTCACGTCGCCTGGGTAGGGCAGCACTTCACACGGCAGGTCGAGCGCGGAGAGGGCAGGGGCGTCGCGGTCCACCAGCACCAGTGCGGAGACGCCTTGCGCCGCCAGCCATCTCGCGCAAGCCGCGCCAATGCCCGATGCCGCGCCGGTGATGAGGGCGCGCTTGCCGGTGAATTCGGTGGGGGTGCTCATGACGGGAATGCTAATCCAGCATAGCAAAATTGTCAGCCCGGACTTGTTCCGGGCCAGTGTTTTTCTTTTGCGAGCCTGGAAAAATAGCCTCGCCCCGGAACAAGTCCGGGGTGACCAAAGGGAGGGTGTGCCGCAAGCGCTTTCCTACAGCCGCCGTCCCATGCCAGCCCAATGAGTATGAGCCCTGACTTCGCCCATTCCCTCACGCCCTGCCTGCTTCCGCAGGCTCATAAGCTGACACTTTACCTGCCCAAGCTGACACTTTTGGCCGCAAGTTTACGTTTCACTCCTGGACTGTGTTCCAGGTGTTCCAGGTCTGTAGGGTTTGGCGGCGAATTGGCCCGCTCAGGCGGCGCTCTCGATCCCCAGATCGCTCAGCTTGCGGTACAGTGTCGAGCGGCCGATCCCCAGTCGCCGCGCCACTTCGGTCATGCGCCCGCGATAGTGGCCGATGGCGAGGCGGATGACGTCGGCCTCGATGTCCTCCAGCGGGCGCAGGTTGCCGTCGCCGGTGTAGATCTGCACCCCGGTGCTCTCCTGCATCGGCAGGCTGGCCTCGGCCATCTCGCCGATCATCTGGTTGAGGTGCGGGAAGTCCTGTGCGGTCAGCGCATCGCCGTCGCAGAACACCGCCGCGCGGAACAGCACGGCCTGCAACTGGCGCACGTTGCCCGGCCAGTCGAACGCGGCGAGCAGCTTCAACGCGCCTTCGGTGATGCCAAGCTGGCGCAAGCCCGGCTGGTCGCCGATGCGAGCAAGGAAATGGCGGGTGAGGCCAGCCACGTCGCCCGCGCGATCGCGCAGAGGCGGCAGGGTGACGATCGTGCGGCTGATCGCCTCGAGCAGCTCGGCGCGGAAGATGCCGGCGCTGACCATGTCGGCCAGCGGCAGGTTGCTGGCGGCGATGATGCGGGTGTCGACCTTGAAGCTGTGGCGCGCGCCGATCGGGCGGACCGATCCGTTGCGCAAGGCTTCGGCCAAGCGGTCCTGCAAGTCGGCCGAGAGGCGGTCGATCTCGTCGAGCACCAGCGTGCCGCCGTCGCAGTGCTGCAAAGCGCCCACCTGGCGGTCGAAGGCACCGGCAAAAGCGCCCTTCTCATGCCCGAACAGCACCGATTCGAGGCTCGAGGCGGGCACGCCGCCGATATTGACCATGCGGAACGGAGCCTTGGTGCGCGGGCTGGCGGCGACCATGGCGCGGATCAGCATCTCCTTGCCGGTACCGCTCTCGCCCTCGATCAGCAGGTGCCCGTGCCCGCGCGCTGCCTTGGCCGCCTTGGCCAGCGCATCGCGGAACTTGGGCGCGGTGCCGACCATCGCATCGAAATCGAGCCGGGCGGGCATCTTCTCGGTCAACGGGGTCAGCTCGTCACGCGGGTTCTCGCGCGTGGTGGTGTTGCGCAGCGCCTGCATCAGCCGCTCGGGCGCGACCGGCTTGACGAGGTAGTCGGTGGCGCCCGCGCGCATCGCCTCGACGGCGAGCAAGGGCGAGGTGCTGGCGGTCAGCATCAGGATCGGCAGACCGGGACGGCGTTCGCGCAGTTCGGCGATCAGGTCGCAGGCTTCGTCGCCGGGCACCCACTGATCGAGGATGATCGCGGACAGTTGCATGCCCTGCCGGGTGCCGAGCGTGGCGATGGCCTTCTCGGCCTCGTCGACCACCAGCACGCGCCAGCCTTCACGCGCGGCAAGCGCCGTGATCAACCGGCTTTGCGCCGGTTCGTCGTCGATCAGCATCAACAAGCGCTGTTCGGCTTCGGCCATCTATCCCCACTAGCGAAAGGGCCGGTATTCCGGCGTGAAGGGAGGGTCCTAGCAAGCGCGGGTAAAGAGGCGATTAAGGCTACCCCTGAACGTTTGCGGTCGTGTGGGCTTGAGTAGGGCGCCGCGCGGCGATAGACGATGCCGCAGACATCCAATCAACGCACAACAAAGGACCCGGTCCCATGGCCAATTCGCAGGATCTCAAGTCGCACGAGAAGACCTACGGCTCGTTCATCGGCATGCTCAAGTGGATACTGCCGCTGATCGCGGTGCTGACGCTCTTCATCGTCCTGATCATCTCGTAAGCCAAGGGGGATGGGGGCATTGCGCATCGCGGTCCTGCGCGAACGGGCCGCCGGCGAAACGCGCGTCGCCGCGACGCCGGAAACGGTGAAGAAGTTCATCGCCCTTGGCGCAAGCTTTGCCGTGGAAGAGGGCGCGGGCCTGACCGCCTCGATCGCCGATGAAGACTACCGCGCCGCCGGGGCAGATGTGCTGGCGGCCGCGCAGGCGGTGGCGGGCGCAGACATCGTGCTGGCGATTCAGGCGCCCGATGTGGCCGCGCTGGCGGGAGCCAACCCCGGCGCATGGGTCGCCGCCACGTTCGACCCATTCCGCGACATGGCGCGGGTCGAGGCCTATGCCAAGGCAGGCCTCGAAGCCTTGGCGATGGAGTTTATGCCGCGCATCACCCGCGCGCAAAGCATGGACGTGCTCTCGAGCCAGTCGAATCTGGCGGGCTACAAGGCGGTGCTCGCCGCCGCCAACCAGTACGGTCGCGCGTTCCCGATGATGATGACCGCGGCGGGCACCGTCTCCGCCGCCAAGGTGTTCATCATGGGCGTGGGCGTGGCGGGGCTGCAAGCCATCGCCACCGCGCGGCGGCTGGGGGCGCAGGTCTCCGCCACCGACGTGCGCAGCGCGACCAAGGAACAGATCATGTCGCTGGGCGCCAAGCCGGTGTTCGTCGAAAGCGTGGCGGGCATCGAGGGTGAGGGCGCGGGCGGCTATGCCACCGAGATGTCGCCCGAATACCAGGCCGCGCAGGCTGACCTCGTCAGCAGCCACATCGCCAAGCAGGACCTCGTCATCACCACTGCTCTGATCCCCGGCCGCGCCGCGCCGCGCCTGATCACCGACACGCAGATCGCCACGATGCGTGCCGGATCGGTGATCTTCGACCTTGCCGTGGCGCAAGGCGGCAATGTGGAGGGTTCTGTGCCCGACCAGGTGGTGACGCGCCACGGCGTGCACATCATGGGCTATGCCAACACCCCCGCGCACCTGCCCGCCGACGCCAGCGCGCTGTTCAGCCGCAACCACTACAACTTCCTCTCCGCCTTCTGGGACAAGGAGGCCGGCCGGCCCGTGCTGGACGAGGAAATCGGCAATGCCGTGCGGCTGACCAGCGGTGGGGTTGTGGTGAGCGAGAGGTTGAAGGGGTGAAGTATGTGGTCCTCGCGGCGATCGCGCTCGCCTCGTCTCCGGTACAAGCCCAGGATGCTGAAAACGTGCATCAGGACGTTGAAGACGTCGCGCGCGCTTATTGGCATGCGCGCACACTCGCCCGCCTTGCCGGTAACCGGGCTTGTTCAATCGCGGACTTTCCGCCGTACGAAGATCCCGCTTCCCCGTTTCGTCGCAATGATGAGCGAATGCGCCGCATCGAGGCTGCACTCGGCGCCCTTCAAAGCGGCGTAATCGCGGCAAGCCGACCGCGCACGCCATTTCCACCTTCTCAAACGCTGTGCGACGATGCGGCAGATGCCCGTCGGGCTTTAGACGAATATGACGCGCAGATCAGCACAATCGAGCAGCGGCTCGACCTCATCGTCAACGGAGCCGGCTGAAATGGACTTCATCTCAATCCTCTCCATCTTCGTGATGGCCTGCTTTGTCGGCTATTACGTCGTCTGGTCGGTTACTCCCGCGCTGCATACGCCGCTGATGGCGGTGACCAATGCGATCTCCAGCGTGATCATCGTGGGCGCGCTCGTCGCCGCTGCCGCTTCAGGTAGTCCGGCGGCCAAGTGGCTGGGGCTGCTTGGCGTGGTGCTGGCCAGCGTCAACATCTTCGGCGGCTTTGCCGTTACCGCGCGGATGCTGGCGATGTACAAGAAGAAGGAGAAGAAGTGATGGAACACGCTTCTTCCCCACCTTGGGCCATGCTGGCCTATCTCGTTTCGGGCGTGCTGTTCATCCTGGCGCTGCGCGGCCTGTCGCACCCGACCACCAGCCGCGCGGGCAATCGCTATGGCATGGTGGGTATGCTGATCGCGGTGGTGACGACGCTGTTAACGCACTTCCCCATGGTCTATCCTGATCGTGACTGTCCGGAGCAATTCGGGTTTGATCCCTGCGGATACCTCCCCCGTCTTGACTGGTTCTCGGTAGGCGAAATCCTCATCGCCATCGCCATTGGCGCAGTCATCGGCCTGACAACCGCGCGCCGGATCAAGATGACCGACATGCCGCAACTGGTGGCGGCGTTTCACTCCTTGGTTGGCTTGGCTGCCGTGCTGGTGGGCTGGGCGGCTTACCTCAACCCGGAAGCCTTCGGCATTCTACTGCCTTCGGGCCTGATCAACCCGGTCAGCCGCGTCGAGGCGGGCCTTGGCATTGCCATCGGCGCGATCACCTTCTCCGGCTCGGTCATCGCGTTCCTGAAGCTGGCTGGCAAGATGAGCGGCGCGCCGATCATGCTGCCCGGTCGCCATGTATTCAACATCGGCTTGCTGGCGGCTATCCTTGGGCTGACGGCCTATTTCACGATGGACCAGAGCCTGTGGGTGATCGCCACCATCACCGTGCTGGCCTTCATCATCGGCTTCCTGCTGATCATCCCCATCGGCGGGGCGGACATGCCGGTGGTGGTGTCTATGCTCAATAGCTACTCAGGCTGGGCGGCGGCGGCGATGGGCTTCACGCTGCACAACAGCGCGATGATCATCACCGGGGCGCTGGTCGGCAGTTCGGGCGCGATCCTCAGCTACATCATGTGCAAGGCGATGAACCGCAGCTTCATCTCGGTGATCGCGGGCGGCTTTGGCGCGGCACCCGATGCTGGCGGGGGCGAGGCCAAGGAACAGCGCCCGTGGAAGCGCGGCAGCGCGGAAGATGCCGCCTTCATGCTCAAGCAGGCCGAAAGCGTGATCATCATTCCGGGCTATGGCATGGCCGTGGCGCAGGCGCAGCACGCGCTGCGTGAGATGGGCGACATTCTCAAGCACGAGGGTGTCAGCGTCAAATACGCGATCCACCCTGTCGCGGGCCGCATGCCCGGCCACATGAACGTGCTGCTGGCCGAAGCCAATGTACCCTATGACGAGGTGTTCGAGCTGGAGGACATCAACTCCGAGTTCGCCCAGTGCGATGTGGCCTTCATCATCGGCGCGAACGATGTGGTCAATCCGGCGGCCAAGACCGACAAGACCAGCCCCATCTATGGCATGCCGGTGTTCGACGTCGACAAGGCCAAGCAGGTGTTCTTCATCAAGCGCTCGATGGGCGGCGTGGGCTATGCGGGCGTCGATAACGACGTGTTCTACATGGACCAGACGATGATGCTGCTGGCCGATGCGAAGAAGATGGTCGAGGACATCAACAAGGCACTCGACGCCTGACCGGCACACATCGTCGCGAGGCGCTGGCTTTCCTGCCCATTCATCGTGACTGCTCATCTGCCGTTCATGTGGCGGGCGAATGGGTGGCGGCACGGACATTAACGGGACACGAAGGGTAGAGGACTTGCGCAAGCTGGGGCTGATCGGGGGGATGAGTTGGATCTCCACCCGTAGCTATTACGAGGATATCAACCGCGCGGTGCAGGCGCGCCGGGGACCCACGGCCAGCGCGCCGATGCTACTCGACAATCTCGATTTCCGCACTCTGGTGGGCCTGTCGAGCGATGACGACTGGGCGCGCGCTGCCGCCGAATTGATCGCCAGCGCAAAGCGGTTGGAAGCTGCCGGCGCGGGGATGATCGCGATCGCCGCCAATTCGATGCACCGCGTGGTGCGCGAGGTGGAGGCCGAAGTGTCGGTGCCCGTGCTGCACATCGCCGAATGCGTGGGAGAAGCGATGGCCGCAGACGGCGTGAAGAAGGCCGCCTTGATCGGATCGCGCAATGTGGTCACCGGCGGGTTCTATCGCCGACGGCTGGTGGCGCACGGGATCGACCTGCTGCCGCCCGACGTTGTCCATGCAGCCGAGATCGACCGGTTCATCTACGAACAGCTGATCGTCGGCCGCGCCAGCCGCACTGCCGAGCGCCTGTTCCGCACGATCATCACCGAACAGGCGCAGGAAGGCGCGCAGGCCATCGTGCTCGCGGCGACCGAGCTCAATCAGGTGGTCGACGTCGACGCCAACGTGCTGCCGATCTACGACAGCGGGCGGATCCACGCCCGCCGCGCTGCCCAATGGTTGCTGGAAGAGGACGGCTGACCTTCCTGCGGTGCAGGTTCTCCAACTGTTCCCGTTGCCAGCTGGGGCCGCGCCTCCTAGCCCCGAGGCCATGTCGCTTGCCTCCTATGCCGCCGATCCCGCCCGTTCGCGCGGACGTGAATTCGCGCTGGGCGCCGAGGGCACGCGCGGGCCGCGCAGCCCGTTCCAGCGCGATCGTGACCGGATCATTCATTCGATCGCGTTCCGGCGGTTGGCGGGCAAGGCGCAGGTTTTCATTGCCCCCGATGGCGACCATTACCGCGTGCGGCTGACGCACAGCCTCGAAGTGGCGCAGATCGGTCGCGTGGTCGCCCGCTCGCTGGGGCTCGATGAGGACCTGGCCGAAGCGTTGTGCCTGGCGCACGATATCGGCCACCCGCCGTTCGGCCATTCGGGCGAGGATGCACTGGCCGCCGCGCTGGCCGGGCATGGCGGTTGGGATCACAACGAGCAGTGCCTGCGCGTGCTGATGCGGCTGGAGCGACCCTATGCCGATGTGACGGGGCTCAACCTCAGCTGGGAACTGCTCGAAGGGCTGGCCAAGCACAATGGCCCGGTGACCACGCCCGGCTGGGCCTTGGCCGAACTCGACGCGGCCCACCCGCTCGACCTGCCGCTCTGGCCGTCGCTCGAAGCGCAGGTGGCGGCGCTGGCTGACGACATTGCCTATGACAACCATGATATCGACGACGGCCTGCGCGCCGGGTTCCTGCAACTGGACGACCTGCTGTCGCTCGATTTCCTCGAGGCGCAGTGGAACGCGGTGCGCGCCCGCCATCCCGATGCGCCGCAGGGCCTGCAATTGCGCGAACTGGTGCGCGACCAGATCGGCGTGATGGTGACGGACCTGATCGACACCACGCGCGCGAACGTCGCCTCCATCGGTTCGTCGGACGAGGTGCGGCAGGCTGGCCGCGCGCTCGCCGCGCTGTCACCCGATTGGGCAGCCCGCGAACGGCGCCTCAAGGCCTTCCTCTACGAACGGCTTTATTACCACCCCGAGCAGACGGCGACCGCGCGGGTGGCGCAAACGGTGATCGCGCAGCTTTATGCCGCGTTCGACCAGCAACCAGACCTGATGAGCCCCGGCTGGGCCGCCAGCTTGCCCGACGACGCCAGTGCCCGCGCGCGCCACATCGCCGATTTCATCGCCGGGATGACCGATCGCTACGCCATCGACCGCTACGCCCAGGTGTTCGGCGAAGTTCCCGCAGGGCTATCCAATGTTTGAGTTGGCCAATGTCTGAACCGCGCCGCGTGTTGGTGCTCGGAGCCTCGGGGCTCGTCGGCCAGCAGGTATTGGCGCAGGCGGTGGGCCGGGCGGACGTGCGGCTGGTGGCGGTTGCCCGCAGCGAAGTGGCGCTTCCGCCCGGCGCGAGGATGGAGGTGCTGCTCGCACCCGTCAGCGACTGGGACGAAGCGCTGGCCGAAAGCGGCGCCAGCCACGTGATATGCGCGCTCGGCACCACGCTCCGCCAGCAGGGCGGCGACCAGGACGCCTTCGCGGCGATCGACCGGGATCTGGTGCTGCGCATGGCGATGCACGCCAAGGGCGCGGGGGTGAGCGGCTTCGTCGTCGCCTCCAGCGTGGGTGCAGCCTTGTCGTCGCGCAATTTCTACCTGCGGACCAAGGCGGAAATGGAAGCGGGGCTGGAGAAGCTGGGCTTCGCGCGGCTCGATGTGCTGCGACCCGGTCTTTTGCGTGGTCGACGGAGGCACGGTGCCCGCCCGCTGGAGATGCTCGGTCAGCTCGCCGCCCCGCTTGGCTCGCTGGTGCTGCACGGCGGGCGGCGCAAATACCGGGCGATTGCCGCACAACTCGTCGCGGCAGCCGCACTGCAGGCCGTGTGCGAGAAGGCGCCCGGTCGTTTCGTGCATCATTACGATGATATGGTGCGTATGGCTGGGCGATGGCGGCGCAAGGCCGCAGGAGATCGTTGATGTGGGATGTCGTTTTTGGTGCCGCCAACGTGCTGGCGGCGCTGTGCTGGCTCGGCCTGATCATGGGGCCGCGCGGCAACTTGCCGCACGCTGCGATCATGTACGTTGGCGTCGGCCTGTTGTGCCTGGCCTATGTCCTGTTGCTCGCCATGCTGCTCACCGGAATTGTCGATAGTGGCAAGGCGGCCGAGGCGGGCAGCGCCGGCTTCACCACGATCGACGGCGTGCGCAATATCTTCCTGTCCGACGGCGGGGTCACCGTTGGCTGGATCCACTATCTGGCGCTCGACCTGTTCACCGGCCTGTGGATCGCCCGCGATGCCGATACCAAGGCGTTCCAGCGCTGGTGGCAAGTTCCCGTCCTGCTGGTCACGTTCATTGCCGGTCCGCTGGGCCTGCTGATCTGGCTTTCGATCCGCGAGAAGGCAGCGCGCCGCGCGGCGGGAATGCGCAGCCGCATCAAGTCATGACGCGCTGACGTCAAACGGGGCGGACCGGCCAATGCCAATCCGCCCCGCTGATGAACCTGTATCGCTGGCTGCTCAGGTCTCGTCGTCAACCGCGTTCGCGGCCGATTCGAGATCGTTACCGGCACCGCGTACGGTGTTGCAGGCAGTGGCGGTGAGCGCGAGCACGCTGGCGGTCAGGCAAATGATGATCTTGCGAGTCATGGCAATATCCTTTCGTCCGACCTCAACGAACGCTTGCCGCTCAGGTTCCCCCGGCGATCCCGCGTTGATCGGTGAAGCGCTTGTGCATCACCCGCTCGCGCCAGCCGATGATCAGCCCGGCCAGGATAATCAGCGGTGCGCCGAACCATGTGCTGGCCGAAGGCAGCGTGGCAAACAGCAACCAGCCCAGCAGCGTGGCCCAGACGATCGACGAGTAATCCATCACGATTACACTCGCCACCTGCCCGAAGCGCAGGGCGAGGGTGATGCCCACTTGCCCCAACGTGCCGCAAATGCCGATGGCAAGCAGCAGCAGCCAGTCCTCCGTACTGTGCGCCACCGCGACGAACGGGAGCGCGGGTAGCAGGCATACGGTGCTGGTGATGGCAAACCAGAAGACAATCGCCATCGCACTCTCGGTGCGCGACAGGTCGCGAATCTGGATCGAGATCAGCGCGATTGCGAACGCGCCGCCCAGCGCGACCAGCGCGCCGGTGAGGGGTATCACATGCCCCGAGGCTCCCGGCTGGGCGATCACCATGATACCGAGGAATCCCGCCAGCACGGCCGACCAGCGCCACGGCCCCACTTTCTCGCGCAGCAACACGATCGACAGCAGCACGGCGAAAATGGGCGCGGAAAAGCCGAAGGTCGTCGCCTCGGCCAGTGGCAGCAGGATGACCGCGCCGAAATTGAGGATCATGCCGATCAGCCCGGTAATGCCGCGCTTGATCTGGGCCTTGGGTCGCTTGGTGCCCAGCTTGGCAATTCCCCCGCTTGACGCGGCCCAGACCAGCAGGATGGGGATCGCCGCTGCCTGCCGCCAGAACAGCAGTTCGATTAGATGAATGCCGCGGTTGGAGGCATATTTGATCAGCGCCGCCATCGTGGCGAGCCCGGCAATGCCGATGAGGCGGATGAACAAGGCCAGGATCGGCCGATCATGCTCCCGTGCGCTCATTGCATCGCCATAGAGCGCGGCGGCTCATGTGCAAGCCCACCACCCGGCATTGCGCTTGGCGTTGGCCGCCCACATATGCGCGGGCGATGAGCCTGCTCCACGCCTTGCGATTTGCCAGCGATGCCACTTTGCTGGCCGTGCTGGGCGCGGTGTTCCTGCTGCTGGCGGCGCTGGCGTGGCTGGGGCAGGTGCGGCGGATGCGACGCACGGCGATCGATGCGGTCGGCTGGGTCCCGTGGAGCGGCTTGTCGCTGCTGTTGTTCGGGATCGGTGCGCTGGCGCTGCTGCTGGCAGCACTCGGGCTACTCAAGGGCTAGAGGCAGGCTTCCAGATAGGCCTGGTCGAAGCCGAACTGGCGGGCCTTTTCCAGCGTGTAGGGCCGCAGGCCCGAGCTGCGGAATTCGCCCAGGATCTTGCCGTCCTCGCTCTCGTCGAGATACTCGAACTTGAACAGTTCCTGCGTCACGATCACGTCGCCTTCCATGCCGATCACTTCGGTGACGTTGGTCGTGCGGCGCGAACCATCCCGCAGGCGCTTCACCTGCACGATCAGATCGACCGACTCGGCGATCTGGCGGCTGATCGCTTCCTTCGGGATCTTGATGTCGCCCATCAGGATCATGTTTTCCATACGGCCGAGGCATTCGCGCGGGCTGTTGGCGTGAAGCGTACACATCGAACCATCGTGACCGGTGTTCATCGCGGCGAGGAGATCGAAACATTCCGCGCCGCGAATTTCGCCCAGGATAATCCGGTCAGGGCGCATACGCAGGGCGTTCTTCAC
>JBDSUF010000019.1:0-14213 GCA_039927835.1 Alteraurantiacibacter sp. | reverse complement strand
AGATGACCGCGCGACTGCGCAAGGCGGCGGCGGGCTCGTTCCGCGACATGCTCACCGCCGCGGTTCTCAACGGCCTCGCCCGTCACCCCGACCAGATCGACCGCCACGCCGAGGCCCTGATGCGCCTCGCAGCTGCGCTACCCGAGGCCGCGACGGCGGTCGATGCCCTGCTGCACATGGCGCAAGACCTTGAACGCACGGCGCAACCCACCATATTGCCCGCAGGCATCCTGCCACCGCCGCCGGCCAAAACCCGTTTCACCTTCCTTGATGAAGGTTCCGATCCGGACGACGCGCAACAGGACCTGGCCGAAGCCGTTGCCCTGCTGGTGGAGCGACCAGAACTGGACGCAGCCATTGTGGCGGCGACGGCGCGATTCGAGTCCGATCCCGAAGGCGCTTTTGCCGAGCAGCAACGCTTGCGCAAACGAAAGCTGGAAATCGAGTCGCGACTCGGGCAAATGGCGCGCAAACGTGATGCAGCCCTCGAAAAAGACGGGGCCGCATCGGACGGTAATTCTGCGGGGGATGTCACTGGCATTTCCGGCGGCTCAGAAACGGAATGACATAATCACAATGGCGTCTGACGATACCCCCGGCAAGAACGACGATGCACCGCTGATCGACCTCAACGAAGCGTCGATCAAGAAGCTGCTCGCGAAGGCGAAGCGGCGCGGGTACCTGACCTATGACGAGCTGAACGACGCGCTGCCGCAGGGCGAGATGTCGTCCGACCAGATCGAGGACATCCAGTCCGCCATCTCCGAAATGGGTGTCCAGATCGTCGAGAGCGACGAGGATGCCGGTGACGAAGACGGCGAGAAGGAAGCCGAAAAGGACGCTGACGAGGACGAGGATGACGCCGAGGCGGCCGATACCAACGTCCCCGAAAAGAAGCGCGCCGCCGGCGTAGGCGAGCGCACCGATGATCCGGTGCGCATGTACCTGCGCGAAATGGGCGCGGTCGAACTGCTCAGCCGCGAGGGCGAAATCGCCATTGCCAAGCGCATCGAGGCCGGTCGCGACACGATGATCATGGGGCTGTGCGAAAGCCCGATCACCTTCCACGCCATCATCACCTGGTCGGAAAGTCTCAACAGCGGCGAAATGCAGCTGCGCGAAATCCTCGACCTTGATGCCATGCTGTCGAAGGAGCCGCCCGTCGACAAGATGGAGGAAGGCGCCGAGGACGACAACGAAGAGCCCGAGATTTCCGAAGCCACCGCCGGTCCGACCTTCAAGGAAGAGGAAGAGCCCGAGGAGGAGCCCGAGGAAGAGCTGGACGAGGACGGTGAGCCCCGCACCCGCCGCCGCGAGGAAGAGGACGAGGAGGACAACACCATGTCCCTCGCCCAGATGGAAGCGGCGCTGAAGCCCGAGGCGCTGGAGCGTTTCGCCCGAATCACCGATCTGTTCAAGGCCTTCGAGCGCCTGCAGGCCGAGCGCGTTGACGTGCTGGGCCGGGGCGATGAATTCCCCAAGGGCAAGGAAGCCAAATACGAGGGCTTGCGCGAGCAGCTGACCGCCGAGGTCGAGAGCGTGCAGTTCCACGCCACCAAGATCGAATATCTGGTCGACAACCTCTATGCCTTCAACCGCCGCCTGACCGCGCTGGGCGGGCAGATGCTGCGCCTGGCCGAGCGCCACAAGGTCAAGCGGTCGGACTTCCTCGATACCTATCTGGGTAACGAGCTGGATGATGCGTGGCTGGCCAACATGGCCGGCAAGGACAAGAAGTGGGCCGCCTTCGCCGAGAAGGAAGTCGACGCGGTCGAGCGCATCCGCGCCGAGATTTCGGATATCGCGGCCGCCACCGGCATGAGCCTGAGCGAATTCCGTCGCATCGTGAACATGGTGCAGAAGGCCGAGCGCGAGGCCCGCATCGCCAAGAAGGAAATGGTCGAGGCCAACCTGCGTCTGGTGATCTCCATCGCCAAGAAGTACACCAACCGCGGCCTGCAGTTCCTCGATCTCATTCAGGAAGGCAACATCGGCCTGATGAAGGCGGTCGACAAGTTCGAGTACCGTCGCGGCTACAAGTTCAGCACCTATGCCACGTGGTGGATCCGGCAGGCGATCACCCGCTCGATTGCCGATCAGGCGCGCACCATCCGCATTCCGGTGCACATGATCGAGACGATCAACAAGCTGGTCCGCACCAGCCGCCAGTTCCTGCACGAACAGGGCCGCGAGCCGACGCCGGAGGAAATGGCCGAGCGCCTGTCGATGCCGCTCGAAAAGGTTCGCAAGGTGATGAAGATCGCCAAGGAGCCGATCAGCCTCGAAACGCCGATCGGCGACGAGGAAGATTCGCACCTGGGTGATTTCATCGAGGACAAGAACGCGGTTATCCCGGTGGATGCAGCGATCCAGGCCAACCTCAAGGAAACCGTCACCCGCGTACTGGCGTCGCTCACGCCCCGCGAGGAACGTGTGCTGCGCATGCGCTTCGGCATCGGCATGAACACCGATCACACGCTGGAGGAAGTCGGCCAGCAGTTCTCGGTCACGCGCGAACGTATCCGCCAGATCGAAGCCAAGGCGCTGCGCAAGCTCAAGCACCCGAGCCGGTCACGCAAGATGCGTAGCTTCCTGGATCAGTAGTCAATGATTGACCTGTCGCCCCTCGTCAGCGCTGTCGCCCGGCTCGACGAGGGATTGGAACGGTACAACCGTGACACAAGTGATGAGCAAATCCGCGACGGTCTGATCCAACGGTTCGAATTCACCTATGACCTGGCACACAAGATGATGCGCCGGGTGCTGGAATCAAAGGCAGCCAACCCGGAAGAAATCGACCGGATGGGCTTTCCCGACCTGATCCGCACAGCCTGCGAGCAGGGCCTCGTTACCGGCGACTGGCCACAATGGCGCGCATGGCGTGATATGCGCAACATCACTTCGCACACCTATGACGAGGCCAAGGCCTTGCAGGTTGTTGCGGGCATCCCGCTTTTTCTCGCCGAAGTTCTGGCCCTCACCCGGTTGCTGCGCCCGGCTGCTGACGAATGAAGGCCATCCCGGGCCTGACCGGAGCAGAGCGCAAAATCGTTACTGCTATCCTGCGTGAGCAGTTACCCGTCAGCGCCAGAGTGCGGGTTTTCGGCAGTCGCGCCAGCAGCAGGTGGAAGCCGTATTCAGACCTCGATCTGGCCATCGATCTGGGCGAGACAATTCCCCTTCCGCTGCAAGCGCGGCTGACAGAATCCTTCAGCGAATCAGACCTTCGATGGAAAGTGGATATCGTTGACCTTCGCAACGTTAGCCGCAGTTTTGCGGCAATCATTGACGAAACCGGAACCGATTTGGACTGGTAGCTCGTTTGCGGTTTGCAACTGCCGCGATTGCCACCACAAGTCCTGCGATGGGGATGACTTACGACTACATCATCGTCGGCGCCGGTTCATCCGGCGCCGTGGTCGCGGCGCGGCTGAGCGAGGATTCCGCGTGCCGGGTGCTGCTGCTCGAAGCGGGTGGGCCCAATCGCCATCCCCTGCAGCTGATGCCGCTGGCCTTCCCGCGCGTGGCGCTGGGAGGGATCGGCACCTGGCAGTTCAAATCCGAGCCTGAACCCGCATTGGAAGGCCGCCGGCTGGGCATTCCGCGCGGGCGCACGCTGGGCGGCACCAGTTCAATCAACGCGATGATCGCGGTGCGCGGCAACCGGCGCGATTTCGATGACTGGGCTGCGCGGCAGTTGCCGGGGTGGAGCTATGACGAGGTGCTCCCCTACTTCAAGCGGACCGAGAACCACTGGAGCGGCGACGGCCCCTATCACTCCACCGGCGGTCCGGTCGGCATCACCCGCATGGTCGGGCCGGACATGCTGTGGGAAGCGCATCGCGATGCGGCGCTGGCTGCGGGCATTCCGCTCAACGACGACCCCAACGGCGCTGAGCAGGATGGCATCAGCCGCATGGAATCGACCGTGGCCGGTGGTCGCCGCGCCAGCTCCGCGCGGGCTTACCTAACCCCCGCCCTCGGCCGACCCAACCTGACCGTGGCGACCGGCGCGCTGGTCCACCGGGTGGTCCTCGAAGGCTCACGCGCGACGGCGGTCGATTATGTGCAGAACGGCCAGTCCATCCGCGCCCACGCCGCCGTGGAGATCGTGTTGTCCGCCGGAGCCTATGGCTCGCCGCACTTGCTGATGCTCTCCGGCATTGGCAACCCGGAGGACCTGAGCGCCGCGGGCGTCACGCCGCTGCACGCTCTGCCCGGCGTCGGCAATGACCTGGCCGACCATCCGGTGGTGATCAACGAGTGGGACCTGAAGGGCGACCTTGGCCTCACCCGCCACTTGCGGATCGACCGCGCAGCCGTCGCCGCCGCGCGCTGGTTCGCCAATGGCTCCGGCCCGTTCGCCTATACCGGCACGCTGGCCAACGTGTTTACCCGGCTGAGGCCCGATGCCGACCGGCCCGATGTGCAGATGATGTGCCTGCCGATGAGCGGCGACGCTCGGCTGTGGTGGCCCGGCATGCGCAAACCCGTCAGCCGCGTGTCCGTCCGCACCGGCTACCTGCCGCTGAAGTCGCGCGGGTGGGTGAAGTTGGCGAGCAGCGATCCGCGCGCCGCACCGCGTATTTTCCTCAATATGTTTTCCGCACCCGGCGACATGGAAGGCATGGTCGGTTCGATCCGCCTCACCCGGAATATCTACGCCCAGAGCCCTTTGGCCGATCTGATCGCCCGCGAGAACCTGCCGGGTCCGGGCCACGAGAGCGACGCCGAACTGACCGAGTTTGTCCGCCGCACCGCCACACACCGTGCCCATCCGGGCTGCTCGGCCCGCATGGGGCACGATGGCATGGCGGTGGTGGACGAGAAGCTGCGGGTACACGGTATTGCCAACCTGCGCGTGGCCGATGCCTCGATCATGCCAGCGCTGCCACGCGGCAATCCCAACCTCGCCTGCATGATGATCGGCGAGAAATGCGCCGATCTGCTGCGCGCGGTCTGACCCACCCAGCTGACATCCCCGCTTCTGGGGAACAAAGCCGTTTTGCGGTGGCATAGCGGCCCGGCAATCACTATGTGGCCTGCCATGAAGATCGCCATCGCATCGGATCATGCTGCGTTCGACCTGAAGGCCCAGCTGGCGCAGGACCTGCGCGACTGGGGGCATGACGTGCTCGACCTTGGGACCGACAGTGCCGAGCGGGTCGATTACCCCGATTACGGCTACCTGCTGGCAGAAGCGATTGCCGCTGGCGAAGCGGAGCTGGGCGTCGCCTTGTGCGGATCGGGCATCGGCATTGCCATCGCCGTCAATCGCCATCCCGCCGCCCGCTGCGCGCTGGTCAGCGAGCCCTATTCCGCCGCCCTCGCCCGCGAGCATAATGACGCCAACGTCATCGCCATGGGCGCGCGGCTGATCGGGCCGGACATGGCCCGCACTTGCCTGCAGACCTTCCTCGTCGCCGAGTTTTCGGCCGGTCGCCACGAACAGCGCGTCACCAAGCTTTCGCATCCCCGGTTCCCCCACTCCTCGCAGGAAGTCGCCTGATGTCATCCGTCGCCACCCCCGCCGCGCACGATGCGCTCAACCGCTTCTGGCATGACAGCCTGGAGGATGCCGATCCGCAGGTTGCCGCGATCATCGGCAAGGAGCTGGGCCGCCAGCGTGACCGGATCGAACTGATCGCTTCGGAAAACATCGCCAGCCCCGCCGTCCTGGAAGCCACCGGCAGCGTGTTCACCAACAAGTATGCCGAGGGTTATCCCGGCAAGCGCTACTACGGCGGCTGCGACTATGCCGACGAGGTGGAACTGCTGGCGATCGCGCGCGCCAAGCAGCTGTTCGGTGCCAATTTCGCCAATGTGCAGCCCAATTCGGGCAGCCAGATGAACCAGGCGGTGTTCCTCGCGCTGCTCAATCCCGGCGATACCTTCATGGGGCTCGACCTCGCCAGCGGCGGCCACCTGACGCATGGGTCGCCGGTCAACATGAGCGGCAAGTGGTTCAACGCCGTGCCCTATGGCGTGCGGCGTGAGGACAGCCTGATCGACATGGATCAGGTTCGCGCGCTGGCGCACCAGCACAAGCCCAAGCTGATCATCTCGGGCGCAACGGCCTATCCGCGTGGCTGGGATTTCGCCGAATTCCGCAAGATCGCCGACGAGGTGGGCGCTTATCTGCTGGCCGACATGTCGCACTTCTCGGGCCTGGTGGCGGGCGGCGTGCACGACAACCCCTTCCCCCACGCCCACATCGTCACCAGCACCACGCACAAGAGCCTGCGCGGCCCCCGCTCGGGCATCATCCTGTGGAACGACGAGGCGCTGTCCAAGCCGATCAACATGGCGGTATTCCCCGGAATGCAGGGCGGCCCGCTGGTTCACGTTATCGCCGGCAAGGCGGTCGCGTTCGGCGAAGCGCTGCGGCCTGAGTTCAAGGTCTATGCCGCCTCGATTGCCGAGAATGCCAAGGCGCTCGCCGCCAGCCTGGCCGAAAGCGGTTTGGCGATTGTCTCTGGCGGGACGGACAACCACCTGATGCTGGTCGATCTGTCGGCCAAGGGCGTTTCGGGCAAGGCTGCGGAGAAGGGCCTCGACCGGGCCTTCCTCACCTGCAACAAGAACGCCATACCGTTTGACCCGGCCTCGCCCTTTGTCACCTCGGGCGTGCGGCTGGGAACCCCTGCGGGCACCACCCGCGGGTTTGGCCCGGCGGAGTTCCGCCGGGTGGGACAGATGATCGCCGAAGTGGTCGACGGCATGGGCCGCAACGGCGAAGCGGGTGACGCCCAGGTGGAAGAGCGCGTGCGCCGGCAAGTGGCCGAACTGTGCGACGCCTTCCCCGTCTATCCCGGAAGGCAATAGCATGAACGAACCCGAGAAGCCGATCGACAGCCGCATCCTGGTCGATGCCGTCGCCGAAGCCAAGCAAATGGGCCGCGATGGCATGGGCCATCCGTCAACCAAGCCCGTCCTGATCGGCGCCAGCGTCGGCACGGTGGTTGGCTGGCTGTTGCCGCTGGGCGGGCTGGGCGTGGTCGTCGGGCTGCTCGGCGGTGCCAGCTTCATGCTCTACAAGCGCATCCGTCCCTAATCGATGCGCTGCCCGTTCTGTGCCCATGACGACAGCCAGGTAAAGGATTCGCGGCCGACCGAGGACAACACCTCGATCCGTCGCCGCCGCCAGTGCGAGAGCTGTGGCGGGCGCTTCACCACCTTTGAGCGGGTGCAACTACGCGACGTCACCGTCATCAAGAGCGGGGGGAAGCGTGAGCCCTTCGAGCGCGCGAAGATCGAACAGGCTATCGGCCTCGCCTGCCGCAAACGCGGGATCGAGCAGGAACGGATCGACCAGCTCGTCTCGGGCATCCAGCGCCAGGTGGAAACCGCGGGCGATGGCGAAGTGCCCTCCTCGCGCATCGGCGAAATGGTCATGGACGGCCTGCGCCAGATCGACAGCGTAGCCTATATCCGCTTTGCGTCGGTCTATCGCGATTTCGGCGAGGCGCGCGATTTTGAGGAATTCGCCAGCCAGGTGCGCGATGTCGGCGGAGACTAGAGCTCCGGTCATTATCCTGGTCCGACCGCAACTGGGCGAGAATATCGGCAAGGCGGCGCGGGCAATGCTCAACTTCGGGCTTAGCGAGCTGCGTCTGGTCTCTCCGCGCGACGGCTGGCCCAATCCTTCCGCCGGACCTGCCGCTGCGGGCGCGGACAAAGTGCTGGAGCAGGCACAAGTGTTCCCCACCGTGGCCGAAGCGGTGGCCGATTGCACGCACATCTATGCCACCACCGTGCGCAAGCGCGGTGTCACCAAGGAAGTGGTCACTCCCGCCGAAGCCGCTGGCGAGATCGCCGGGCAACACGGCCGCAGCGCCATCCTGTTCGGCCCCGAGCGCTCCGGGCTGGAGACCGAGGATCTGGCCCTCGCGCGCAAGATCCTGACCGTGCCGATCAATCCGGAATTCGCCTCGCTCAACCTCGCGCAAGCGGTGATCCTGTGTGCATACGAATGGTCGAAGCACCGCGAGCTGGCGCAGCCGACGGTCGAGGAAATCTTGCCCCCCGCCCCGCACGAGGAGCTGGAAGGGCTGATCAGCCAAGTCGATGCCCTGCTGGGTGAGCGCGGCTATTATCGCCCCGCCGCCCGCGTGGAAGCATCGCGGCTGGCCATGCGCAACGTGCTGACCCGGCCGGGCTGGAACCACCTGGAGGTGCGGACGCTGCGCGGGATCGTTCGCTATCTGATCAAGCCGATCCGCCAAAGCCCGCCGCAGGGTTGACTTCCACACCCCATCGGCTATCCGCCCGCCTTCACTTCGACTGTCCGTCCTTACTGGGCGTCCATTCGATTGGCCCCGCATCCCGGTGAAGCGGTGGCCGCACAAGGCACATGGGTCTTGTGGTGCAATACCGGGTTGAAGCTCCATCGATGGGATGGGGTACGCAAATTGGAAGATGACTCATGTCGAAGCGCCATAGCGCCAAGCACAAACTCGACCGCCGTATGGGCGAGAACATCTGGGGCCGTCCCAGCTCGCCGGTCAACAAGCGTTCGTATGGTCCCGGCCAGCACGGCCAGCGCCGCAAGGGCAAGGTTTCCGACTTCGGCCTGCAGCTGCGCGCCAAGCAGAAGCTGAAGGGCTATTACGGCGACGTGACCGAAAAGCAGTTCCGCCGCACCTACGAAGAAGCCACCGCGATGAAGGGCGACGCCAGCCAGAACCTGATCGGCCTGCTCGAGCGCCGTCTGGCCATGGTCGTCTATCGCGCCAAGTTCGCGCCGACCGTGTTCGCCGCCCGCCAGATCGTTTCGCACGGCCACATTCGCGTCAACGGCGTGAAGTGCAACATCGCCAGCCGCCGCATCACCGTGGGCGACGTGATCAGCCTGGGTGACAAGGCGCAGAACATGGCGCTGGTCATCGAAGCGCAGAGCCTGCCCGAGCGTGACATCCCCGACTATGTGGTGGTCGACGGCACCGACAAGGTCACCTTCAGCCGCGTGCCCACGCTGGATGAAGTGCCCTATCCGGTGCAGATGGAACCGAACCTGGTGGTCGAGTTCTACTCGCGCTAATTTCGGCCCAAAGCCAAACAAACGGGCGGTCCGCGAGGGCCGCCCTTTTTGTTAGCCCTTCAGGTAATCGCTGCGGAATTGCGCCGCGAAAGGCGCAAAGCTGCCGCCCGCAATCGCCGCGCGCATCGCCTGCATCAACTGTTGGTAGAACGACAGGTTATGCTCGGTCATCAGCATTGCGCCGAGCATCTCGCCCGCCTTGTTGAGGTGGTGGAGGTACGCGCGGCTGTAGGTGTTGCAGGTCGGGCAGGTGCAGCGTGGGTCCAGTGGTCCGGTGTCCTCGGCGTGCTTCGCGTTGCGGATATTGACTGGGCCCGACCAGGTGAAGGCCTGCCCATTGCGGCCCGACCTTGTGGGCAGCACGCAATCGAACATGTCGATTCCGCGCTCCACCGCCCCCACCAGATCGTCAGGCTTGCCCACCCCCATCAGGTAGCGCGGGCGGTCTTCGGGCAGCATGGCGGGGGCGAAATCGAGCGTGGCGAACATGGCCTCCTGCCCCTCGCCCACGGCCAGGCCGCCGATGGCATACCCATCAAACCCGATGTCGGTCAGCTTTTGGGCGGAGGTGCGGCGCAGGTCCTCGTCGAGCGCGCCTTGCTGGATGCCGAACAGCGCCGAGCTTGCCGCGTGCTCGCCGCCGCTGTCGAACGCATCGCGGCTGCGCCGGGCCCAGCGCATCGACAGCTCCATCGAAGCGGCGATCTCGTCACGCGGCCGATCGGCACGCGGACATTCGTCGAAGGCCATCACGATATCGCTGCCCAGCAGGCGCTGGATTTCCATGGACCGCTCGGGCGTGAGCATGTGTGCCGAGCCGTCGATGTGGCTTTTGAAGCTGACCCCCTCCTCGGTCAGCTTGCGCAAGTCCGCCAGGCTCATCACCTGATAGCCGCCGCTGTCGGTCAGGATCGGGCGGTCCCAGTTCATGAACTTGTGCAACCCGCCAAGCCGCGCCACCCGCTCCGCGCCGGGGCGCAGCATCAGGTGATAGGTATTGCCGAGGATGATGTCCGCCCCCGTCGCCCGCACGCTTTCCGGCTTCATCGCTTTTACCGTGGCGGCGGTGCCCACCGGCATGAACGCGGGCGTACGGATTTCGCCGCGGCGCATGGCGATGGTGCCGGTCCGCGCCTTGCCGTCGGTTGCCGCAATAGTAAACGCGAAGCGCGGTTTAGAATCAGAAGTCATAGACCAGCGTAAAGCGGGTCAGCGTATCGGTTGCAACCGCTCCGGCGGGTGGGCCGCTGTTATAATCGAGCGTGTACGACAGGCGCGCGCTCAACTTGCTGCTGATCCGGCCTTCGACGCCGGTGACCAGGTTGATGCTGGTGTTGTCCCCGCCGATGAAGGCGGTGGCAGTCCCGCCCGCCTCGGCCACGGCGTTAGCGTCCTGCGTCAGCTTGAGCCGGTCGCTGATCGTCCAGTCAAAATCGAGACCCGCGAGCGCTGCGATGCTGCTTTCGACAGTACCGCTGACCAGTTCGGTGCGGCGGAAGGCGGGACCCGTCTTGATCGCCAGATCGAGCGCCGGGGTATCGAACAGCCGCATCCCCAGCCCGCCCGACACGGCATAGCGCGCGGTGAAGCCCTGCAGCCGGTCGCGCTCGACCTGCGCCAGCGCATAGGCAAACAGCCCCTCGTTGACGGTATAGCGCGGCTCATATGCGGCGGAGAACTGCTCGCGATCGGTGCGGCCGTTCGACCGGCGATAGTCGGCGGCGGCGCGCAGGTTGTGCTCCCAGTCGATCCCCTGGCGTTTCAATCGCAACTGCGCGGTCAGCCCAACGGCATCGGTGTTGCCGCTCGATTGGAAGGCGCCGATCTGTCCCTCGCCGCCCCAATGCTCGAGCAGGCTGGCCTCACGGATGGCTTGTTGCGTGGCGGCCGCCTGCGCGGCTTCGGCCTCGCGGCGCGCCTGATGGAACGGCTCGACCAGTGCGTTGATGGCGGCTGTGTCGTCAGGGTACGCGGTGCGGGCGACACCAGCGACGGCATCGACCTTGGCCACTTCGCCGGTGGCAATCGCGGCTGTGATCATATGCGAGACGCCCTCGGGCAGCTGAGCCCGCACGGGCGTGGCTGTTAGCGCTACCAAAAGAGCCGGGAGGAGGGCCTTGTACATGCCCCAAGGCTATCAAATCATTCGCGGAGACGCCAGCCCGTGCGGAAAATGAAGGTGATGACCGCGATGCAAATCACGACGAATGCCAGCGTCATGCCAAACGCGAGGCCGATCGGCACGTCGCTGGTGCCGGTGAAGGTCCAGCGCAGGCCATTGATAAGATAGAAGATCGGGTTGAGCTGCGCGACCGTGTGCCAAGGCTCGGCCAGCATGTCGATCGAGTAGAACGTGCCGCCGAGGAAGGTCAGCGGGGTGAGGATCAGCATGGGCACGATCTGCAACCGCTCGAACCCATCCGCCCACAGCCCCAGGATGAAGCCGAACAGGCTGAACGCGGCGGCCACCAGCAGCACATAGCCCGCCGCCAGCAGCGGATGGGCGATGGTGTAATCGACGAAGAAGGTGGCGGTGATGAGGATGATGCCGGCGATGATCAGCGACTTCATCGCCGCCGCGCCAACAAAGCCGATCAGCGTCTCGGCCACGCCAACGGGCGCCGACAGCAGCTCATAGATCGCCCCGGTGAACTTGGGCATGTAGATGCCGAAGCTGGCGTTGCTGGTGCTTTCGGAAAGCAGCGTCAGCATCAGCAGGCCGGGCACGATGAAGGCGCCATAGCTGACCCCGCCGATCTCCGGGATCCGCCCGCCGATCGCCGCGCCGAAGACGATGAAATACAGCGAAGTGGTCAGCACCGGCGAGATGATCGAGCCGAAGGTGGTGCGGAAGAAGCGATTGAGTTCGTTCTTCAGGATCGCAAGACTGCCGCGAAGGTTCATGCCGCCTTCTCCGGATCGGTCAGCAAGCCGACGAAGATTTCCTCAAGCGACGATTCGGCGGTTTCAAGCCCGGTATAGGCGAGCCCCTGTCGGGTCAGGTCCTGTGCCAATTCGGCCACCTCGCGCTTGCCCTTGCCGCTGCCGTCGCCGCCGCGATAGGTCAGCCGCATGCCGTCCTGGTCGAGCGTGACGGGATAATGCGCGAGCGCGGTCGGAACTTGCGCCAACGGCTGCGCCATGATGAAGCGCGCCTCGGTGCGGCCCAGCTTACCCATGATCGCCGCCTTGTCGTCCACCAGCAGGATGCGACCCTTGTTGATCACGCCCACGCGGTCGGCCATTTCCTCGGCTTCCTCGATGTAATGGGTGGTCAGGATGATGGTGGTGCCGCGCTTGCGCAGTTCGCCGATCTGCGCCCACATGTCGCGCCGCAGCTCCACGTCCACGCCGGCGGTCGGCTCATCGAGGAACAGCAGCTCGGGTTCGTGCGCCAGCGCTTTGGCGATCATCACCCGGCGCTTCATCCCGCCCGAAAGCTTGCGGATCTGCTCATTGCGCTTGTCCCACAGGCTGAGGCTGCGGAGCACTTCCTCGATCCGTGCCTCATCATTGGGCAAGCCGAACAGGCCGCGGGAATAGCGCACCTGGCGGATCACCGTGTCGAACATGTCGAAGGCCAGTTCCTGCGGCACCAGCCCGATGCGGCTGCGCACCTGCCGCCAGCCATGCGCCACGTCGTGCCCGAAGGCGCGGATCGAGCCGCCGGTCGGCTTTACCAGCCCGCAGACCGCACCGATCAGCGTGGTCTTGCCCGCGCCGTTGGGTCCCAGCAGGGCGAAAATCTCGCCCCGACGAATCTGCAGATCCACCCCGCCCAGCGCGGTGGTGCCCCCGTGGTAAATCTTCTCGAGACCGTGAATATCCAGAATCGGATCGGAAATGTCAGTGACCATCACCCGCAGAGATCGGCCACCGCGATGTCTTTTACAAGACAACGCGATCTTTACACCCGGCTAGCCGGATTTGTCCGGTTTCAAAGACCCGGCGGATGCCTACATGACAGACTCAGGCATGTGACGCGAAAGGACCCGACGCATGAAAGGCTATCACGCCAATATCGAGCAGGCGACCGAGGACAACGGCTTCTTCCGCCAAGTGCTCTACACTGGCCACAACCTGCAATTGGTGCTGATGTGCCTGCAACCGGGCGAGGAAATCGGCGCCGAGGTGCATGACGATCGCGACCAGTTCTTTCGTTTCGAGGCAGGGACCGGCGAAGTGATGGTGGATGACACCGTTTATGCCGTGAAGGCCGATGACGCGGTGATCGTCCCGCAAGGCGCGCGCCACAACGTGCGCTGCACGGGTGAAGAGCCGCTCAAGATGTACACCATCTACGGCCCGCCCGAACATATCGACGGCGTGGTGCACAAGACTCCTACCGATGCCGCGGCGAGCCACGAGCATTTCGACGGGAAGACGACGGAGTAGCCGGGATGGCCTCTATTTCTCGGCGCTTGAGCGCAGCGAGTCGAACGCATTGGGCGGAATATATTGAGCATAGCCGGTCAGCGCGGTCATCGCCGCCGGATTGGTCATCAGTTCGCGCATCGCCGCTTCGCCAAGCATGCTGAAGGCCATCTGGATTGAGGTACTGTCACCTGCCATAATCAGCGGGCGAGCGGTCGCAGCGCAATCTTGCGTGAACAGACGGACGAACAGTTGCGCTAACTCACGGTCGACAACATCCTTTTGTTGAGTGTCGACCGTGACAAGACCTTCGAGTTGGGGCGCGGAGGCCAGCGCCGCACCAATCCAGCGGCCAACCAGAACCCTGTCGTTGCCGGTGGTGCTGCCCAGCACGCATTCCCCCAGTCGCGCGGCCCCGGGGCTTGCCTCCTGCCCGGCGATTTGCGCGGAAGCGCTGATCGGCCAAATTGCGGCAAGGTTGAGTGCGGCCAAAATGGCCCAGGTCCGCTTGTTCACTGAAAGTCCTTCCCTGGCAACAACAGGCTCGAATCGCCGTACGAATAAAACCGATATTCCTGGTCGACAGCATGGGCATAGGCCACCTGCATCCGCTCGCGGCCCATCAGCGCGCTGACCAGCATGAACAGTGTCGACTTGGGCAGGTGGAAGTTGGTCATCAGGCCGTCGACGGCGCGGAAGCGGTAGCCGGGAGTGATGAAGATGGCGGTGTCGCCCTCGAACGGGTGGATCGTGCCCGTTTCGTCCGCCGCGCTTTCGAGCAGGCGCAGCGCCGTGGTGC
>JBDSUF010000018.1:0-65011 GCA_039927835.1 Alteraurantiacibacter sp. | reverse complement strand
GGATCTGGTTCTTGTCATCGGCATGACGGGCTTGCGGCCCGCCGGCTTCTTCTCCCGGCGCATTGACCGGGATCATCTCCCGGTGATCGGCGGGGCTGGCTATCGCCGAACCGTTGACGCATTTCAGCCGCTCGGCCTGGAACCGGCGAATGCCAAAGGCCGAGGCGACCGCATCGGTAATGTCTCCCGATCCGCGCGGGATCGAGGTTAGCCCGACCAGCATCCCGCCGGCATAGACCGAGACATTGGTCACCGCCGCGCCAAATTCCACCAGCGCCACGCCAAGGTCGCGCTCTTCCTGCGTCAGGCAGGCATAGCCGGCGGCGAGCGGGGTGGCGACGATGCCTTCCACTTCGAGGTGGGCGTTCTGCACAGCCTCGGTGACGTTCCGCACCGGCGCGCTGTCGGCATACATCACGTGGACATCGACACCCAGCCGATCGGCATGGAGGCCCTTGGGATTGGCCACGCCATCGGCCCCGTCGAGGTAATAGCAGGCCGGCAGCGCGTGCAGCACGGTCCGGCCATCGGGCTCCAGCCCGTCGCGCGCGGCCACCAGCAGGTGCTCGATATCCTCTTCCTCGATCCGCCGTCCGCCGATCTCGATCTCAATGGGGTTGATCGAACTCGCGAGACCAGCACCCGAGCAGCCGATCCACACCGAATTGACCGTGGTTCCGGCCAGCTTCTCCGCCCGCTCGACCGCGTCGCGCACGGCATAGGTGGCGGCCGCCATGTCGGTCACATAACCGCGCTTGATCCCCTGGCTGGCGCGGTGGCCGCTGCCGAGCACGTGCATTTCGCCGTCCTCCGCCTGCCCGGCGATCATCGCCGAGATGCGGAACGAGCCGATATTGACCGCGGCAATGACATTGGTGAAACGCGGCTGGGTGGCCATCAGGTGTCTCCTCCGGCGGAAAGGTTCAGTTCGCTGGCCGTTTCGCCATCGGCATGGCCGGGCGCGCGCAGGTACATGCGCGGGGCATTGCGCAAGTCAAAAGCGATGGCCTCGCCGCCGATCAGGCGATGCATGCCATCGGCGCGGGCGAAGCTGATCAGCGCCCCGGCGGCGCGTTCGTCGCCTTCGGGCAGGGCGAGCCGCTGGTCGGTGGCGAAGGTCAGATCCCAGCGGCGGTTGCCGACCCAGCGGGCGCCGCGCACTTGCGGACGCAGCGCGGGGGCTGCTTCGAGCAGGCGGGCGAGATCGGCCACCTTGCTTTGCGCGCCCTCGCCTTCGATCACCAGCATGTCGCCCACGTCGCCCGGCGCAATCGGATCGAGCTCGCGCCCGGTCTCGTCGATCAGCACCAGCCGGTCGGGGCGGCGCAGCACCGCGTGCGGTTGCCGTTCGACGATGTCGATTACCAGCATATCGGGCAACTGGCGCGAGACGCGGGCGTCCTTGACCCAGCTGATTCGCAGCAGATCCTGCCGCAGCGCATCGATATCGACCAGCATCATCGACAGGTCCTGCTGGTCCAGCGCGCGCTCATAGACCCGCGCGGGGTTGAGCCGCTCGGTACCGCGCACGTCGACCTTGACCACCTTGTACCCGGCGTTGGCGGCGGCATGCGCCACTTGCTGTTCGCCTAATGCCCACAAGCCGGTGAATTGCAGCGCGATCACCGCCACGGCCAGCGCGGCGCCAATGATCAACACGGTGAAGAACCGGTGCCACTGCTCGTCGGTGAAGGGCAGCGCATTCATCGTGCTGTCGAGCAGCCCCGATGTGGTCGCCCGCGCCTTGCGCACCTGCCCCGCGCGCCCCTGGACGCGCGCCTGGCGGCGCACCCCGTTGGCGTTGCGGTTGATGCGCTGGGCCATCAGGCGCGCTTCTCGAAATGGGCGAGTGCGTCAGCGATGATGATCTCGACCAGTTCGGCGTAGGAAATGCCGCAATAGCGCGCCTGTTCGGGCACCAGACTGAGCGGAGTCATGCCCGGCTGGGTGTTGGTCTCGAGCAGGAACAGCCCGTCCTCGCCGCGTTCATCATCCCAACGGAAGTCCGACCGCGAGACGCCGCGGCAACCCAGCCGCTTGTGCGCGGCCAGCGCATAGTCGCAGCACAGCTTGGCGATATTGTCGGGGATCTGCGCCGGGCAGACGTGCTCGGTCATGCCATCTGTGTACTTGGCGGTGAAATCGTAGAAGCCGCTTTGGGGCACCAGTTCGGTCACCAGCAGCGCGCGGTCTCCCAGCACCGCAGTGGTTAGCTCACGCCCGCGAATATACGGCTCGGCCAGCAAGCTGGCGAATTCCTGCCAAGGTCCTGTCGCATCGCGGCGGATCGGATTGCCGCAGTTCGACTGGTCGGTGATGATGGCCACGCCCACGCTGGAACCTTCGTTGACCGGCTTGAGGACATAGGGCCGGGCCAGCGGGTCGGCGGTATACAGGTCCTCGCTTTTGACAATGCGCCCACCCGGCATGGGAATGCCATGCGGCACCAGCGCCTGCTTGGTCAGCTCCTTGTCGATCGCGATGACCGAGGTGACCATGCCCGAATGGGTATAGGGAATGCCCATCAGGTCCATCATGCCTTGCACCGTGCCATCTTCTCCCGGCACGCCATGCAGCGCGTTGAACACCACATCGGGTTTCGCCTCGGCCAGCCGCGCGGCGATGTCGCGGTCAAGATCGATGCGGGTGACACGGTGGCCCAGCCCTTCCAGCGCATCGGCCACGCCGTTGCCGCTCATCAGCGAGACCGGGCGCTCGCTGGCCCACCCGCCCATCAGGACGGCGACATGCAATTTCGGCAAGCTGCTCACGGTCTTCCCACTCGTTTGATTTCCCATTCCAGCGCCACGCCGGTCTTTTTGGACACCCGCGCGCGCACTTCCTCGCCCAGCCCCTCGATGTCGGCGCTGGTCGCCTCGCCGGTGTTGATCAGGAAGTTGGCGTGCTTCTCGCTCACCTGCGCGCCGCCCAGCGTCAAGCCCCGACAGCCCGCGAGGTCGACCAGTTGCCACGCCTTCACGCCGGGCGGATTCTTGAAAGTGGAGCCACCGGTTTTGCTGCGCAGCGGCTGGCTGGCCTCACGTTCGTTGGCGATGCGGTCCATTTCGGCCCCGATCACGGCGGCATCGCCCGGCTCGCCCCGGAACCGCGCGGCGACCACGATCGCACCATCGGGCAGGCACGAGTGGCGGTAGCTGTATTGCAGATCGGCGACGGGCAGGTTGACCAGTTCGCCACCGGGCAGGACCACGTCGCAATCGACCAGCACGTCGGCCACCTCGCGGCCATAGGCGCCGCCGTTCATGCGCACGAAGCCGCCGACGGTGCCGGGGATCCCGCGCAGAAATTCAAGGCCGGCAACCCCTGCATCGCGCGCCGAGGAAGCGACGAGGATGCCCGGCGCGCCGCCGCCGCATTCGATGATGTTGTCGCGTCGCACTTCGACGCTGGCGAAGGCCTTGCCCAGCCGCACCACGACGCCGGGCACCCCGCCATCGCGCACAATCAGGTTGGAGCCAAGGCCGATGGCCATAACCGGCGTTTCCTCGGGCAATTGCGAGAGGAATTCGCTCAGGTCATCGAGGTCAGCCGGTTCGAACAGCCAGTCCGCCGGGCCGCCGCTCTTGAACCAGACCAGCTTGTCGAGCGGTGCCTGCGGGGTCAAACGCCCACGCACGGAAGGCATGGCTAGATCGCCGGTTTCGCTCCCCGTCATGCCCTGCGCCTGTTCGTCTGCTTGCATGGTCCAGGTCACGCCCCACGCTCCCGTCTGATCGCATCGGCGAGGCCAGCGGCCCACTTGGTGATGTCGCCCGCACCCAGGCAGACGACGATATCGCCCGGCTCGATCAGCCCGGCGAGTTCCTTCGCCAAGGCTTCCGGCCCGGCGATCTCGCTGGCCTGACGATGGCCGCGCGCCTTGATGCCCGCCACCAACGCCGCGCTGTCCACGCCCGCGATGGCCGCCTCGCCCGCAGGATAAACCGGCGCGCCGAACACGATGTCGGCATCGCCGAAGCAGCCCTGGAATTCCTCCATCAGGTCACGCAAGCGAGTGAAGCGGTGCGGCTGGGCGACAGCGATCACCCGGCCCTGCCCGGCCACCGCATCGCGCGCGGCTGACAGCACGGCGCGGATTTCTACCGGGTGGTGCGCATAGTCGTCAATGATCCGCACGCCGTTGACCTCGCCCGCCAGCGTGAAGCGGCGACGCACTCCGCCAAACCGCGCGAACCCGCTGCGAATGGTATCGTCGGGGCACTCCATCTCGCGCGCCACGGCAATCGCGGCGAGCGCATTCTGGACATTGTGCCGCCCCGGCATGGGCAACACGATGCCGTCGATCCGATGCTCGTGCCCATCGCGGTCGCGGTGAACCGCATCGAACCGGGTGGAGTTACCCTCGGTGGCGAGGTTCTCCGCGCGCACGTCGGCATGGGGCGAGAAGCCATAGGTAATCACCCGCCGGTCACGCACGCGGGCGATCAGCTTCTGCACTTCGGGATGATCGAGACACAGCACCGCCGCGCCATAGAACGGCACATTCTCGACGAACTGCAGGAAGGCGTCCTTCACCGCGTCGAAGTGGCCGTAATGATCGAGGTGTTCGGGATCGATGTTGGTGACCACGGCAATCGTGCCATCGAGCCGCAGGAAGCTGCCGTCGCTCTCGTCGGCCTCGACCACCATCCAGTCGCTGCCGCCGAGCCGCGCGTTGGAGCCGTAGCTTTCGATGATGCCGCCGTTGATTACGGTGGGATCGACCCCGCCCGCATCGAGCAGCGCGGCGACCATGCTCGTCGTCGTGGTTTTGCCGTGCGTTCCGGCCACCGCAACGGTGTTCTTCAGCCGCATCAGTTCAGCCAGCATCTCGGCGCGGCGGACCACGGGAATGCGTTGCTCAAGCGCTTCGACCACCTCGGGGTTATCGCGCTTCACGGCGGTCGAAGTGACCACCACAGTGGCATCGCCAAGGTTCGCGGCCTCGTGACCGATGGCGACGCTGATGCCGCGCTTGCGCAAGCCTTCGATCACATAGCCCTCGGCCATGTCGCTGCCCTGCACGCTGTAGCCGAGGTTGTGCATTACCTCGGCAATGCCCGACATGCCGATCCCGCCGATGCCGACGAAATGGATGGTGCCGATGTCGGTGGGAACGCCTTTCACGGGCGCGACCTGGTGGCCGCAGCAGCAGTCGCGCCCTCGGCAGAATAGCTTTCGGTGGCGCCCACGCGGATCACGTCCTGCATCGGCGCGGCACCGAAGCTTTCGACCAGATCGGCAAGGTCCGCCGCCGCATTGGGCCGCCCGCAGTTCCACGCCCCGTGCGCGGCGGTGGCGAGGGTTTCGGGGTTCTGCGCGATGGCCTGGATCTGCTTGGCCAGTTCGGGCGCGGTGAACTTGTTCTGCCGGATCGAGCGCGCGCCGCCGGCCTTGACCATCTCGCGCACGTTGGCGGCCTGGTGATCGTCGGTGGCGATCGGCAGCGGCACAAGGATGGCCGGGCGACCCACGGCGGTCAGCTCGGCAATGGTCGAAGCACCCGCGCGGCCGATGAACAGGTGGGCATCGGCCAGCCGGGCCTGCATGTCCTCGAAATAGGTGCCCAGCTCGGCCGCAATGCCGTGGCTGGCATAGCGCTGGCGGACCGCTTCCATATCCTCCGCGCGGCATTGCTGGGTAACCTGCAGGCGGCTGCACAAGGCGGGCGGCAGCATGGCCAGCCCATCGGGCACCACTTCGCTCAGCACGCGCGCGCCCTGGCTGCCACCGGTCACCAGCACGCGGAACAGGCCGTCGGCGGTGAAGGCGGGATATTCCTGGGTCCGCAGGGCGAGCACTTCAGGCCGCACGGGATTGCCAACAAGGTGGACCTTGGCAGCGTGCTTGCCTTTCAGCCGCGCCACTTCGGGGTAAGCCGTGGCGATGGCATTGACCCGCCCCGCCAGTAGCCGGTTGACGCGGCCGAGCACGGCGTTCTGTTCGTGGATCACCGTGGCAATGCCATCGGCCGCCGCGCCCAGCAGCGCGGGCAGCGCGGGATAGCCGCCGAAGCCGATCACCGCGGTCGGCTGGAAAGTTTCGTACAGCCGCCGCGCCATCGCCCGGCCTTCGAGCACGGCAGAAATGGCCCGCGGCCAGTGCAGCGGGTTCTTGCCGAAACGCCCCGCTGGTAAAACGTGCGCAGGCAGGAAATCGGGCTTGCCGGGAATCGCCGCGCCGCGCTCATCGGTCACCAGCGCCACATGATGGCCGCGCTGGACCAGTTCTGCCGCCAGCGCGAAAGCGGGCGTCAGGTGGCCACCGGTGCCGCCTGCGGCCAGCACATAATGACGCGATACGGTGCTCATCGCTTACCTCCCTTGCTGCCCGGTTGCGGCAAGGCAAAGGCATCGCTGCTCAGGTAGGGGTTGCGGCGCGTCACCGCCAGCAGCAAGCCGACGGTAAAGCACTGCGCGATGGTCGAAGATCCGCCATAGCTGACCAGCGGCAGCGTCATACCCTTGCTGGGGAACAGTTGCAGGTTCATCAGGATGTTGATGAAAGCCTGACCGCCGAACAGCGCGATCAGGCCGGTCGCGGCGAGGATGATAAACAGCCGGTCCTCGGCCAGCACCCGCGTCACCACGCGCACCACGATGGCGGCATAGATCAGCACGAACACCGCGCAGGCGAGCAGGCCAAACTCCTCGCCGATGACCGAGAAGATGTAGTCGGTGTGGGCTTCCGGCAGGCGCATCTTCTGCGTGCCCAGCCCCAGCCCGGTGCCGGTCCACCCGCCGCCCAGCAAAGTGCGGCTGGCGAGGTCGACCTGATCGTAGGCCGTGCCGCCACCAAAGAAAGCGTCGATGCGGTTGCGACCGTTCTCATAGAACAGGTAGACCAGCACCATCAGCCCCGCCCCGGCGCCGGACATGATGCCGATACGCTTCATCGGCAGGCCCGCCAGCAGCACCAGTACGAACCAGCAGCCGATGAACAGGATCGCCTCGCCGAGGTTGGGCTGCGCCATCAGCAGCAGCACGATCAAGCCCAGTACCGCGCCCGAAATGCCGATCACCGGCAGGCCCGGATCGCGCGCCTGCCATGACAGTATCCACGCCACCAGCACAGCAAAGGCGGGCTTGAGGAATTCGCTCGGTTGGAACAACATGCCCACGTTGAGCCAGCGTACAGCGCCGTTCTTCTCGGTGCCGATAAACGGCACCAGCAGCAGGCAAAACAGCATCAGCGCCGCCAGCATGATCGAGCCGCGCCGGGCGTTATCGGGGGGCACCAGCGAAGTCGCTACCAGCACGACGATGCCGAGCACCTGCCAGCGCAAGTGCAGCCAGAACCAGTGCAGCTCGCCCAGTGTCACGTCTTGCGTGGACAGCCGACCGGCGCTGGCGGGTGAGGCGGCAAGCACGGCCAGCGAGCCCGCTGCCATCAGCCCGAGCACCAGGCCGAGCAGCACCCGGTCGATCTCGCGCCACCAGACCAGCAACTGGCGCTTGCGATCCTGCGGGAACGGCGTGGGCGCATTGGGCCGCTGCCCGGCGCGCGGAATATAGGGGCGCGCACCGTTCATGCCGCACTCCTGCTGTCGTGGCGGCTGGCGGGAGCCGCGTGACCGGTCAGCCGCTCGACGATCTCGCGGAAAGCATCGCCGCGCACCTCGTAATCGCGGAACTGGTCGAAGCTGGCGCAAGCGGGACTGAACAGCACCACGTCGCCTGGCCGAGCGGACTTGAACGCGCGGTCGGCCGCCTCGCACAGCATCTCGCACCGCTCTACCGGGATGTACGACGACAGCAGGTCGGCAAACATCGGCCCAGCCTCGCCGATGGTATAGGCAGCAGCGACGTTGCCGACTTGCGGCAGGCATTCGTCGAGGTTGTCCGCCTTGGCGACGCCGCCGCAGATCCAGTGGATGCGGGCACGGTCGGTCGCGGGCCATGCGGCGAGCGCGGGAGCGGTGGAGGCGGCGTTGGTGGCCTTGCTGTCATTCACCCACAGCACGCCGCCATGCTCGGCGAGGACTTCCATCCGGTGCGGCAGGCTGCGATAGGAGGCGAGGCCCGCCTCGATCTGCGCGTCGGGCAAGCCGAGCGCCGCGCAGGCGGCACGGGCGCAGAGCACGTTCTCGAGGTTGTGCGGGCCTTGCAGCGCGGGCCAGCGGCTCTGGTCTTGGGGTTCGGCGTCGATGCGGATCACCCGCTGGGCCAGCCCCGTCACCTGCGTCAGTCCCGCAGGCGTGGACGCGGACACCACCGCCACACGACCCGCCGACTGCATCGCGAACAGCCGTCCCTTGCTCGCGGCATAGTCAGCAAACCCGTCATACCGATCAAGATGGTCAGGCGTCACGTTGAGCAGCACGGCCACATCGCAATCGAGGCTGTAGGTCAGGTCGATCTGGTAGCTCGACAGCTCCAGCACATAGACCCCGCCTTCGGGCAGCGGCTCCTGCGCCAGGATCGGCAGGCCGATATTGCCGCCCATCAGCGCGGGCACGCCGGCCTGTTGCAGGATATGCGTGACCAGCGCCGTCGTCGTGCTCTTGCCGTTGGTGCCGGTGATGCCGACCACCCTGTGCGCGGGCAGCTCCGGACGGGCGCGGGCGAACAGTTCGATATCGCCGATTACCGGCACGCCCGCCGCGCGCGCCTTGTCGGCCAGCGGGTGGGTGTTGAGCGGTACGCCGGGCGAGACCACCACGCCGTCAAACCCGGCGAGGTCGATCTCCATCGGATCGGCCAGTGCGCAGCGGCCCGCCAGCTTGTCGCGCGGGGTGCGCTGGCGGTCCCATGCGGTGACCTGCGCCCCGCTCGCGAGCAGGCTTTCGACCGTGGCCAGACCCGACCGGGCGAGGCCGAGGACGGCATATCTCTTTCCCGAAAAGGCCGCTGCGGTGATCACCTGAGTTTCAACGTGGCAAGTCCGATCAGGGCCAGCACGATCGCGATGATCCAGAAGCGGATCACCACGGTCGATTCCTTCCAGCCGAGTTGTTCGAAGTGATGGTGGATGGGGGCCATGCGGAACACCCGCCGGCCGGTACGCTTGAACCAGAACACCTGGATGATGACCGATGCGGTCTCCATCACGAACAGGCCGCCGATGATCAGCAGCACGATCTCGTGATGGCTGGCGACGGCCACCGCACCCAGCGCCCCGCCAAGCGCGAGGCTGCCGGTATCGCCCATGAACACGGCGGCAGGGGGCGCGTTGAACCACAGGAAGGCGAGGCCTGAACCCATGATCGCGGCACAGAACAGCGCCAGTTCGCCCGCCAGCGGCACATAGGGGATGCCGAGATATTCGGAATAGTCGACCCGGCCGACCACATAGCAGATGATCGCGAAGGCCCCGGCGGCGATCACCACCGGCATTGTCGCCAGGCCGTCGAGCCCGTCGGTCAGGTTGACCGCGTTGCCCATGCCGACGATCACCGTGGCGGCGAAGACATAGTAGAACCAGCCCAGCGGGATCGACCGGTCGCTGACGAATGGCACGTAGAGGTTGGTGTTGATCTCGCCCACGATCAGCCAGGCGGCGATGCCCGCGACGATGAATTCTGCCACCAGCCGCGCCTTGCTCGAAAGACCCTGGTGGTGGCCCTTGGTCACCTTGTCCAGATCATCGAGGAAGCCGATCACCCCGAACCCACCGCACACCGCCAGGCAGGCCCAGACAAACGGGCTGGAGAGGTCCATCCACAGCAGCATCGATGCCATTAGCGAGGTGAGGATCATCAGCCCGCCCATCGTCGGCGTACCGCGTTTGGCGAGGTGGCTTTGCGGCCCGTCCTCGCGGATCGGCTGGCCCTTCCCCTGACGCACGCGCAGCATGGCGATGAACTTGGGGCCGATCACCAGTCCGAGCACCAGCGCGGTCATCAGCGCCGCGCCCGCGCGGAACGTCTGGTACCGAACGAGGTTCAGCACGCCCTCGAAATCCAGGTATTGCGCGAGGTAATAGAGCATTGTTCTGGTTCGATCAGCCTTCCCGGGCGCCAAAGTGCGCCACCAGGCGGGACAGCCCGACGCTGTTGGAGCCCTTGACCAGCACGGCATCGCCGCCCGCCAGGCCGAATTCCTCCAGCGCGGCGATTGCCTCGCCCGCATTGGCGCAATGGGCAAAGTGCAACGGCTTGCCAAGCGCCGATGCAAGGCCTTTCCCCAGTTCGCGCGCCAGCGGCAACATCTCGTCACCCACCAGCACCGCATAATCAACGTCGGCGGCGAGCAGCGGCTCGAGCAACTGGGCGTGGAAAGCGGGGCCGAAGTCGCCCAGCTCCTTCATCGCGCCGAGCACCGCCAGGCGGCGGGTGGCGGGGGTCTGGCCCAGCTGCGCCAGCGTGGCGCGCATCGACGCCGGGTTGGCGTTGTAGCTTTCGTCGATCAACAGCGCATGGCCGCCGGGCACCACGATGCGGGCGCGGGCCCCGCGACCCTTGAGCCCGCCCATGCTGGCCAGCGCCAGCCCAGCCGCGCCAAGATCGCCGCCAGCCGCATGAACCGCCGCCAGCACGCAGGCCGAATTGGCCACCCAGTGCTCGCCCGGCTCGGCCACGGTGTAGCACAGACGCTCGCCGCCCAGCGAAGCGGTAACCAGCGAACCGCCGCTGGCATCGGGGATGGCGTCGAGCAGGCGTAGGTCGGCGTGGAGCGCGCGTCCGAACGAAAGGACCCTTGCCCCAGCCGCCAGCGCCGCGTCGCGCAGGATGGCGAACTGCGGGCTGTCCGCCGGGATCACCGCCGTGCCGCCGGGCAGCAGCCCGCCGAAAATCTCGGCCTTGGCCGCAGCGATGCCCTCCATTGACCCCAGGTTCTCGATATGCGCCGGCGCGATGGTGGTGACCACGGCAACGTGCGGCCGCACCAGCGAGGTGAGGTGGGCGATCTCGCCCTTGTGGTTCATGCCCATCTCGAACACCCCGAAGGTGCTGCGCGGCGGCATGCGCGACAAGGTCAGCGGCACGCCGACATGATTGTTGTAGCTGCGGATCGAACGGTGCGCACCGCCCCGGCTGGACCTCTCAAGGCTTGCGAAGATCGCCTCCTTGACGCCTGTCTTACCGACAGAACCGGTCACGCCGATCACCGTTGCACTGGCCCGTTCGCGCGCCGCACGGGCCAGTGCGGCAAGCGCTGCGCCGGTATCGGCCACCAGCACGTGCGGGCCATCGACCGGTCGTTCCACCAGCGCCGCCGCCGCGCCGCTGGCGAAGGCCTTGTCGATGAAGCGGTGGCCGTCCATCGCCTCGCCGCGCAGCGCCACAAACAGGTCGCCGCTGCGCACGTCGCGGCTATCCATCTCGACGCCGCTAACCTGAAATTCACCATAAGCGGTCCCGCCGGTAGCGGTCGCGATTTCGGCAGAGGTCCACAGCGCCAGCCGCTGGCGGTCGGCACCAGCACTCGGCCAGCGCAGGATGGAGGCAAGCGCGTTCATGGGCGGGAGGCTCCTGAGGGATCTTGGGCAAGCTCAGCGGCGCATTCGCGCGCCACGGCAACGTCGTCGAAAGGAACAATGCGGACCTTGTCGCCGCTGCCGATGATCTGGCCCTGTTCGTGGCCCTTGCCGGCGATGAGGACGATGTCGGACCTGCCAGCGGCAGCGATGGCGGCGCGGATAGCCGCGCGGCGATCGCCGATCTCGGTCGCGCCGGGAGCGCCCGCCAGCACTGCGGCACGGATCGCTGCGGGATCTTCCCCGCGCGGGTTGTCGTCGGTGACAATGACCATGTCGGAGCCCGCAGCCGCCGCCGCGCCCATCGGCGCGCGCTTGCCGGTGTCGCGGTCGCCGCCCGCGCCGAACACGGTGATCAGCTTGCCCGAGACGTGCGGACGCAGCGCGGCAATCGCAGCCTCCAGCGCGTCGGGCGTATGGGCATAGTCGACATAGACCGGCGCGCCGCTCTGCGCGATGGCCGCGCGTTCCAAACGCCCGCGCACAGGCTGCAGACGCGAGATTGCATCGAACACTTGCCCCGCATCGCTGCCGGTCGTCAGCACCAGTCCGGCGGAGACCAGCGCATTGGCCACCTGATAGGCGCCGATCAGCGGCAGCCGCACCTTGTGGGTAATACCTTCATAGGCAATCTCAAGATCCTGCCCCAGCACACTCGGGCTACAAGAAACAATCTTGAGGTCTGCCCCCGCCTTGCCAACGCTGAACACCTTCAGGCCGCGCGCCTGCGCCACCAGCGCGGCGGGTTGCGACCACTCGTCGTCAGCCCAGATCACCGCGCTGCCGCCATCGGCCACGACCTCGGTGAACATGCGCATCTTGGCGTCGAAATAGTCATCCATGTCGGCGTGGTAATCGAGGTGATCGCGCGACAGGTTGGTGAAGGCCCCGGCGGCCACGCGCAGTCCTTCGTTGCGGTATTGCGACAGGCCGTGGCTGCTCGCCTCGTAAGCGACGTGCGTCACACCCTCGCGCGCGAGGCCCGCCATGTTGGCGAGGAAACTGACGATATCGGGCGTGGTCAGGCCGGTCGATACGCTTTCGTCGGGCGTGGTCACCCCCAGCGTGCCGATGGAGGCCGCAACGTGTCCGGACATACGCCACAGTTGCCGGGTCATCTCGACGCATGAGGTCTTGCCGTTGGTCCCCGTCACCGCCACTAGGGTGGCCGGGACGGGCGTGAAAAAGCGCGCCGCCAAATGGGCAAAGGCCCGCCGCGGCACCGGATCGGCCAGGTGCAGCGCGCCATCCACCCGGGCCTCTGGCCGGGCGACGACGGCCACGGCGCCAGCGGCAATGGCGGCGGGAATGAAGTCCTCTCCGTTGACCCTGGCCCCGGGAAAAGCGCCGAAGACGGTGCCGGGCGCTACCTTGCGGTGATCGATGGCAAAGCCTGTCACCACTGCTTCACCCCGCAATCCCGCATTTTGGCCGGCGTCGATCCCGTGAGCCGCCGCCAGCTCGGCCAGCCGCATCAGTGACCGCCCACCAGCGGTTCAAGGTCGGTCAGGTCGATATCGCGGCTCTCGTCGGGCAGAACGCCCAATTGCGGGCCGATGCGCGGGACCAGCCGTTTGACGATCGGCGCGGCATTCCACGCGGCGGTGCGCTGGAAGCTGCTCGCGGCTGTTCCTTGCGGCTCATCGAGCATGATGATCACCACATAGCGCGGATGGTCCATCGGGAAGGCGGCGGCAAAGGTCGCCACCAGCGAGGACTTGCGATAGCCGTTGGCCCCGGGCTTCTCGGCTGACCCGGTCTTGCCCCCCACGCGGAAGCCGGGCGCATCGGCGTTGCGTCCGGTGCCATAGACCGCGATCATCCGCAGCAGCTGGTTCATCCGTGCGCTGGTGCTGGCCTTGAATACGCGGCGACCGCGCGGCGCTTCGCCGGGCTCGAGCCGCTGCAGGGTGGCCGGGCGCCAAATGCCGCCGTTGACCATCGCGGCATAGGCGCTCGCGAGGTTGAGCGGCGTGACCGCGATACCGTGGCCGAAGCCCACCGTCATGCCGGTGATGCGCGCCCAGTCACCGCGCGGCCACAGCGGCGCGCCGCGTCCGGGCAGCTCGATATAGGGCCGCTCGTTCATGCCGAGGTCGATCATGTAGCGGCGCAGCGTGGCCGCGCCCATCTCATCGGCGATCTGCGCGGTGACGATGTTGGACGAATGGATCAGCGCTTGCGGGGCATTGAGAAAGGCGCCGCTGGTGTGGGCGTCGCCGATCGACATCGAGCCGAAGCGGATCGGGCGGTTGGCCTGGTATGTGCGGCCGAGGTTGGTGATCGAGCCGGTGTCGATCGCCGCTGCCACGGTCAGCGGCTTGAAGGTGGAGCCCAGTTCATAAACCTGGTTGGTCACGCGGTTGAACACGCGCGGCAGCACCGTGTTGCCGGAGGCATCGGGCACACTCATCAGGTCGGCCGGCAACACGTGGTTGGGATCGAACTGCGGCAGCGAGGCCATGGCCAGCACCTCGCCGCTCTCGACGTCGAGCACCAGCCCGGCCGCGCCCACGGCGTTGACCGCAACCATGCCGCGCGACAGCTCATCCTCCAGCGCGCCTTGCACGCGCACGTCGATCGACAGCGCGGTGGGTTCGCCGCGCAAGGCGGGGTCGGTCAACTGGTCGTTGAGCACCTGCTCCATGCCCACCCGCCCGGTGCCATCCTCGACATAGCCGAGGACGTGCGCGGCCAGCGCGCCTTGCGGGTAGTAGCGGTCGCGCTCACGCGGCAATTCCAGCGCCAGCTCGCCGATGTCCTGCACGCGGTTGGCATCCTCAGGCAGCACACGGCGGCGCAGGTAGACCGGCTCGCCGGCGGTCAGCTTCTCGGTCAGCTCGACCTCGTCGAGATCAGGAAAGATCGCGTGCAGTTGGCGGGCCACGCTCTGCGGCGACTGGACCAACGGCTGGCCGCCATCGTCCATCGCGCCCGGATTGAACCACAGTGCATAGGCGGGAAAGGCACGCGCCAAGGGCACGCCGTTGCGATCGGTCAGCTCACCGCGCGGGGGCAGCAGTGCTTCGGCCATGCTTGCCTGAGCGGGCGCCGGCTGGACCACGCCGAGCCAACCGATGCGCAGCACCGCGATAGCCGCCACGGCGACGAACGCACCGCCGACCAGCAGCGCGCGCAGCCGTGCCTGCAGCAGGGCGTTGCGGCGGTAATCGACGATCCGCCGGCCCTTGGGAACCGCGCGCGGCCCCGCGAAGATGGCCGCCTGGGCGATCAATTGCCGGCTCCGGCAAGCATCACACGCACCGTGGCGGCAGCTCCGGAACCGGCAGGAGCGCGGGCGGGAGCATTGAGCGGCACGCGCGCGGCGCCCTGTGCGACGGCGACGATCACGCTCGCCTCGCCGTTGCCGTCAGCCCGCGCGGGCCGCACCAGCGCCTCGTCAAGCGGCTCACCGGTGATCGGCGAGACCAATCGGGGGAACGGCTCGACCTCCTCGTCAGCCGAGAACGAGGCCAGCCGCAACGCTTCCTCGCGGCCCTGTTCGCCGTCCATGCCAAAGCTGGCCAGCTGCCGCTCGCTGCCTATAAACTGGTCGGCGCGCGGCGCGGTATAGCCGAAATCGACCCGATTCCACGCCGCCAGTTGCGCCTGGCTGCTGCGCGTGAGGAACTCGGTCTCGAGCAGCATCTTGTTCTGCTCCAGCGCCACGATGTGCCGCTCGGCCCGCTTGACCTCGCTCGACACCGACCAGACCTGCAGGTGCAGCAGGCCGTAGAACAGCGTGCAGACGCCCAGCAAGGCGAACCAGCCGATGCGGCGGAAGCGTGCTTGCGGGGTCATGCGGCGTGATCCTTATGACGGGTGGGCGGAGGTGCGGTGGTGCGCACGGCGGCGCGTAAAGTGGCCGAGCGGGCGCGGGGGTTGCGCTCGCACTCGGCGCGGCTGGCGCGCACTGCCTTGGCGGGCGCGGCGAAGGTGGCGGGCCGCGCGGCGGGCATGTCGGGCATGTGGCGGCTGGCGCGCGCGGCGGCGTTGGCGGCATCGCGCAGGAAGCGCTTGACGATGCGGTCCTCGAGGCTGTGGAAGCTGACCACGGCCAGCCGTCCGCCCTCACCCAGCAGCACCTCGGCAGCGGCGAGGCCCGCTTCGAGTTCGTCCAGCTCGCCGTTCACATGGATGCGGACCGCCTGGAAACTGCGCGTGGCCGGATCCTTGGGCATGCCTTGCCGGTAACCGAGCGCCTTGCGGACCACTTCGGCCAGTTCGCCAGTGGTGCTGAGCGGGCGCGCGGCGACGATGGCGCGGGCCACGCGGCGCGACTGGCGCTCCTCGCCATAAGTGTACAGCACGTCAGCGATCTCGTCGGCGTCGGCGGTGTTGAGGAAATCGGCAGCGTCGGGCTTGCCCTGGTCCATCCGCATCGACAGCGGGCCATTGAGCGAGAAGGCAAAGCCGCGCTCCGCCTGATCGAGCTGCATCGACGAGACGCCGATGTCCATCGCCACGCCATCCACACGGGCGAGGCCAACCTCCGCCCCAAAATATTCGGTCAGGGCCTCGACCATCTCGGCGAAGCGGCGGGCGTGCAGCACCAGCCGGGGCGGCACTTCCTGCGTCTCGGGCCAGCGGGCACCCGCCTCAATCGCATCGGGATCGCGGTCGAACGCGTGGACCGTCGCACCGGCGTCGAGGAACGCGCGGGTATAACCGCCCGCGCCGAAGGTGGCGTCGATGATCACGTCACCCGGCTGGATCGCCAGCGCGGTGAGCACTTCGGCGAGCAGCACGGGGATGTGAGGAGCAGGAGAGGTCACTTGCCCCTGCCCTTTCCCAGCGCTTCTTCCATCTCCTGCTCGCAGTAGATCTTGAACACCGCGAATTCGTCGCCCAGCCCCAGCAGCACCGTGGGGTTCCACATGGTGATCACGTCACCCACACCGTGGAAGTAGATCTGGTCGCTGATCTGGCCCAGCTTGACCGACGACGGGCCCAGCACGAACCGGCCGCTGGCATCGAACAAGTGGCGCTTGAAGCTCCACAGGTTGGCCTTGCGCAGCGCGCGGTTGAAGCCCTCGCCGTTCTGGCGCGCTTCGGCCTGCTGTTCGTCAAGGATCGCGTCGAAGCTGGCCAGACGGTCGGTGCCGAAGCCGACCAGGCACGGCCAGCTTTCGTGCAGGCCGACGTTGAGCACGCGCTCGTCGCTGGCGCGGGTGATGGCGTTGCGCATCTCGGCGGGCAGGACGAAGCGATCGCCCCCGCCCTTGGCCGAGAAGCCCTGTCCACCAAATCCTGCCGCTGCCTGCGCCAATGCGCCCCGTCCCCCTAAAAAGTCCCAAATCCTTCGCGCACACGCCTTCCCCGCTGCGAGCCGCGCGGGTGCGCGGCCCGATCACCCCGACAGAATCGGGATGCAGCACGGGCGTCATGTCCGGTTGCGCCCGTGATAACCCGGGGAGGGTGGTGAGAAAAGGGGAAATCGCGGAGATTCTGGGGAGTAACCCGCAACTATCTGTTTATTCTATTATTTTATGGAGAACCGCGCGACTCCAAGGGAACTTCAGCGGATTGGGGAAATGGCGGAATTCCGCCATTTCCGCCGAGCTGATCCGCCGTCTCCCCAAATTCTCCCAAAGGACCCGTAGTGCCGGGAAAAATCGACTCGAGCAGCGTGGTGAGGCCCACCTGCGCCCCCGACCACGGACCTGCGTGGTCGAGCACGGCGGCATCGGCCACCACCAGCGCCTCGCCCGCGCCGAGCGCGCAGCGCGCCGCCAGTCCAGCCCCCAGCACTTCGCAAGAGCCATCGGGCAGCGCCACCAGCCGCCCGGGCAGGTTGACCGGCAGGCGCGCGACCCCGGCGTCTGCGGTGACCACGCCGAGCACCTGATCGTCGGCAAATTGCAGGTCCAGCCCCCAGTGCGTCAGTAGCGGCGAGAGCAGTGCCACGTCCTGCGGGCGGCGGCGGTCACCGATGCCGAACTGCGACTCCCCGGTCATCAGCGGATCGGCGAACAGCAGCACGTGGCCCCCATCACGCACCCATGCGTCGAGCGCGACGTTCTCCGCCGCCGACAGCGTGCGCGGCTGGGCCATCAGCAGGCGCTTGCCTCCGTGAGCCAGTTGATCGGGAGCCAGGGTATCGAGCGGCACCAGCGCAAACCCGCGTTCGAGCAACGCGCGCGCCCAGTGCGGATCGCCGCCACCGCTGACCAGATCGGCAAACTCCGCCGCCTCGCCCCAGAAGATCGGCACCGTGCCCATCAGCATCAGCTGCGGGCGCGGGTCTGCCGGAGCTTGCGCGGCAGCAGGAGCCGCCAGCGCCAGCGCAATCGCGCAAGCGAACCTAATCGATCGGGACCAGCTGTGTGCCATTGTCCTTGGCCGAATTGGCGGCCTGCTCCTCCTCGGTCAGCAAGTCGGGCGCGACACCGGCATCGGCCAGAGGATCGCGCGTGGTGGAATCGGGCAGGTCCTCGGCGGTCGCCGGCGGCAGGTCGGTAACCGCCGCCACCTCGCTCTCGCGCGCGCTGGAGATAATGATGTTGGCGAGCCCCACCAGCAGCAGGATTCCTCCCAGCCCCAGCAGGCCCACCTGCAACCGCTGCAAACGCTGCTGCCGCGTCCCGCCGAGCGGCGCGGGCGCCACGCCATCGAGGGTGGAGCCCCCTTGCAGAATTTCGTGCGGATCGAGCGCCATGCGGGCTGTTCTACCCTCCGAAGATTAACCTAGCCAGTCGAAAACCGGGAGCTTCTTCGATGCGAGCCATTCGGCGTTGTACAGGCTGGAGAGGTAGCGGAAGCCGGTGTCACACAGGATCGTCACCACGCGCGCGTCCTCGCGGCCCTCGGCGACCAGTTGGCGACCCAGCGCCACCGCGCCCGCGACGTTGATCCCGCTCGACAGACCCAGGCACAGCCCTTCCTCGCGCAGCAGGCGGGCAACCCATTCGAGGCCCTCCTCGTCGCTAATGCGGAACTGGGTGTCGATCGGCGCGCCTTCGAGGTTGGCGGTAATGCGGCCCTGACCGATGCCCTCGGCGACCGAGGAACCTTCGGCCTTCAACTCACCGTTGGCGTAATAGTTGTACAGCGCCGCGCCGTGGGGATCGGTCAGCGCCACGCGGATGTTCTCGTCGAACGCCTTCAAACCCATGCCGGTGCCCGCCAGCGTGCCGCCGGTGCCGACAGCGCAGGTGAACCCGTCGAGCCGCCCGTCCATCTGCTGCCAGATTTCGGGCGCGGTGGTTTCGATATGTGCGCGGCGGTTGGCGACGTTGTCGAACTGGTTGGCCCAGACCGCACCGGGCGTTTCCTCGGCCAGCCGGCGGCTGGTGTGGACGAAATGGTTCGGATCGGCGAACTTGGTCGGCGGCACCAGGACCAGCTCGGCCCCGAGCGCGCGCAGGGTAGCCGTTTTCTCGCTGCTCTGGTTGTCGGGCATGACGATGATCGTCTTATAGCCCAGCGCATTGGCAACCAGCGCGATACCGATGCCGGTGTTGCCCGCTGTGCCTTCGACCACGGTCCCGCCGGGCAGCAATTCGCCGCGCTGCTCGGCGTCGCGCACGATCCACAGCGCCGCGCGGTCCTTCACCGACGCGCCGGGGTTGGCATATTCGCACTTGCCCCAGATCTCGCAGCCCGCCGCCTCGCTGGGGCCGGCGAGCAGCACCATCGGGGTGTTGCCGATCAGGTCGAGGCTGTCAGTGCAGGGGGCAGGTGCAGTCATGCTGCCCGAATTAGGTGGCCGGTGAGCGCGGCGCAACGGATTTGCGCTTGGCGGCGGTAAAGCCAGCCTCCGCGCTCAGTCCTCTTCAGCGATGGTAACCTTGAGGCCGTCAAGCGCATCGCTGAACGGGATCTGGCACGACAGGCGGCTGGTGGCATCGCGGCTGTCGGCGGAATCGAGCAGGTCGTTCTCGTCCTCGCTCATCGCGGGCAGCAGTTCCGCAAAGGCCGGATCGACGTGGACATGGCATGTGGCACACGAACAGCACCCGCCGCACAGCGCCAGCAGCTCGTCAAACCCGTTGTCGCGGATCGCTTCCATCACGGTAAGTCCCGCAGCGGCTTCCACGGCGCGCTCTTCCCCGGCGCGGTTGACAACGATCAGCTTGGGCATCGAACATTTTCCTTCACCGGTTGGACGCGCGCCGCCTAGGCAATCGTCGGCGATTATGCAAGGCGATGCGTATGGGCCTGTCCGTCGAACAAATCCGCACCAGTCTCGATGTCCTCGCCGCGCAGGAGCCTGCCTTTGCCCGCGCGCTGGAGCTGGCCGGCTATCCCGCGCCGCGCATCCGCGAGCGCGGCTACAAGACCCTGCTGCGCACCATCGTCGGCCAGCAGGTAAGCGTGGCGGCGGCCAATTCGATGTGGCGCAAGCTGGAGGCCGAACTGGGCGAGCATATTCCCCCGCACGACCTGCTTGCCCGCGATTTCGACACCCTGCGCGCCTGCGGCCTGTCGCGCCAGAAGCAGGGCTATGCGCGCAGCCTGTGCGAACTGGTCGCGAGTGGCGAACTCAACCTGCATGACCTGCCCGAGGACGACGAGGAAGCCATTGCCCAGCTGATCCGCATCAAGGGCGTGGGCCGCTGGTCAGCCGAGATCTACCTGCTGTTCGCCGAGGGCCGCACCGACATCTGGCCCGCGGGCGACCTGGCGGTGATGGCGGGCATCGGCAAGATCCTCGGGCTCGCGGAACGCCCGCAGGAAAAGGCCACCCGCGCGATGGCCGAAGCCTGGCGCCCGCACCGCAGTGCGCTGGCGATCTTCACCTGGCATTGTTACGATAATCCGGCGTTGTAGGGTCAGGACCCTAGCTACTTGCCCATGTGCTGCCTGACGAAATCGGTCACCACGGTATCGGATAGCGAGGCGTAGCCGTCGACCACCTCGCTGTCGTCGTCGAACATCTGCAGCATCGGGCAGTCGGTGCTGGTCGCCTCCACCGTGGTCCGCCCCAGCACGGCCCCCGTGCGGGCGTCGCGCGCCGACAGGTCATAGGTCGCCGTATGCCAGCGGACCTGGTTGTCCGTGGCCTTGCCGTCGTCCTCGTAACCGTCGCAGACCTTCACCTGCTGCGCAGCGGTTCGCCGGGCGCAGACGACCATGTCGATGGCGGTCAAGGTATCTCCGTCTGGCGACCAGGCAACGGTCCAGTCCCCCGGCAGCGCGCTCGACTGGTCGGTAAAGTCATCCTCGTAAGTGCGGAAATAGAGCGCCTTGTGAGCGGTCGCGGCGGCATCGAAGGCGGTGGCCCGCGCCACTCCAGCCCCTGAGCACACGCCTTTGAAATCGTCGGGGAACAGCACGGCGGTCTGCGCCGCACCGGCAGCGGCTCCAGCGGCATTATCGCCTGGCTCATCAGCACAGGCCGCCAGCATGGCAAACACCAGCATGGCGACTGGCAACGAAATGCTGCTTTTGAAACCTCTAGCCATTGCGACATCCCCTTGCCGAATGCGGATGCGCCATCAAATGCCTTGTCGCGGCGCTTGTCAATCGGCGACCGGACGGGCGCAAATTGCCGGACCGGACGCGCCAGCCCTTCCCTAGCCGCACTGCGCTCCCTACGTGTCCCGCCGGGACGCCCTACACCGGAGAGCACATGACTGACACCACGACCCTCGCCGCCATTCCCCTGATCCCGCGCGAGGTGCTGTTCGGCAATCCGGTGCGGTCTGGCGGCAAGATCAGCCCCGATGGCCAGTGGCTCAGCTGGATGGCGCCATTGGACGGCGTGATGAACGTGTTCCTCGCGCCCTATGTCGAGCCCGAGCAGGGCCGCGCGATGACCAAGGCCACCGACCGGCCTATCCCGCAATACTTCTGGGCACCCGACAGTTCCGCGCTGCTCTATGTGCAGGACAAGGCGGGCGACGAGAATTTCCTGCTTTATAAGGTGGACGTCAAGACCGGCGACGAAAGCTGCCTGACCCCGTTCGACGATACCCGCGTGCGCATTGTCGGCAGTTCCGAAACGATCCGCGACAAGCTGCTGGTGGGCCTGAACAACCGCGATCCGATGTGGCACGATGTCCACCTGCTCGACCTCGCCACCGGCGCGCTCGATCTCGTGCTGGAAAACCACGAGTGGGCCGGGTTCGAGGCCGATGACAGCCTGACGCTGCGCTGGGCGGTGCGCCAGAACGATGCGGGCGGCACCGACATGCACCAGATCGTCGCCGGCGCAATCGCGCCCACCCCGCGCGAAGCGGTCGAGATGGACGACGCGCTGACCACCAGCACCGATGGTTACACCACCGATGGCCGCACACTTTACTGGATCGACAGCCGCGGCCGCGACACCGCCGCGCTCTATGCCGAGGATGTGGCCACCGGCCAGCGCACGCTGATCGCCGAAGACCCGCGCGCCGATATCGGCGGCACCATGCGCCACACCCGAACGGGCGAGGTGCAGGCCTATGCGGTGACTTACCTGCAAACCGAGTGGCACTGCTTCGACGAGGGCATCAAGTCCTCGCTCGACTGGTTGCGCGACCAGCTCGACGGAGATTTCGGCGTGCAGAGCCGCACCGATGATGATCGCAAGTGGCTGGTGTGGAACGATCCGCTGGTCGCCCCTACCCGCTGCTTCATCTACGATCGCGAGCTCGACAGCCTGAGCCTGTTCTACGTCACCAAGCCCGAGCTGGACGGCGCGCCGTTGCAGCCGATGCAGTGCCTCGAAATCCCCGCCCGCGATGGCCTGACCCTGCCCAGCTACTTGACCCTGCCAGCCCATGCCGATGGCCCGGTGCCCTTGGTGCTGCTGGTCCACGGCGGCCCGTGGGCGCGCGACGGCTATGGCTTCAACCGCACCCACCAGTGGCTCGCCAATCGCGGTTATGGCGTGCTGTCGGTCAACTTCCGTGGCTCCACCGGGTTCGGCAAGCACTTCACCAATGCGGGCAACCTGCAATGGTCGAAGACGATGCACGATGACCTGATCGACGCGGTCGAATGGGCGGTGGCGAAAGGCCATGCCGCGCGCGACAAGGTGGCGATCATGGGCGGCAGCTACGGCGGTTATGCCACGCTCGTCGGCCTGACCTATACGCCCGAGTTGTTCGCCTGCGGGGTGGATATCGTCGGGCCGAGCAACCTCGAGACGCTGCTCGAGACGATCCCGCCGTACTGGGCACCGATGGTCAAGCAGTTCCACGACCGGATGGGCGATCCGACCACGCCCGCAGGCCTGCAATTGCTCAAGGACTGCTCGCCGATCCACAAGGCGGGCCAGATCGAGCGCCCGCTGCTGATCGGCCAGGGCGCCAACGATCCGCGCGTAAAGCAGAGCGAGAGCGACCAGATCGTCGCCGCGATGAAGGGCCACGGCATCCCCGTCACCTATGTGCTGTTCCCCGACGAGGGCCACGGCTTCCACCGGCCCGAGAACAACATCGCCTTCAACGCCGTGGTCGAGGGCTTCCTCGCCACTTGCCTCGGCGGTCGGGCCGAAGCGCTGGGCGAGGCGCTGGCGGCCTCCACCGCGCAGATCCTCACGGGTGAGGACATGGTGCAAGGCTTGGGCTAGGCTCTCTTCGAAAAGAGGGAGAGGGCCATGCGCAAGTCGATCTTCATCACCGGCGGGGCCAGCGGCATCGGCCGCGCGATTGCCGTGCGGTTCGCGGCGGAGGGCTGGTTTGTCGGGCTGGCCGATGTCAACGTCGCCGGGATGGCGGAGACGCAGGCTCTGCTGCCCGCAGGACAATCCGCCGCCTACCACCTCGACGTGACCGATGCGTCGGCCTGGCAGCGGGTGCTGGCCGAGTTCGCCGCTGTCGCTGGCCGGATCAACGTTGTCGCCAACAATGCCGGCCTGCCCGCTGGTGGCCCCTTGCGTGAAATCACGCTGGAGGAGCTCGACCGGCTGATCGACGTGAACCTGAAAGGCGTGTTCTACGGCGCCAAAGCGGCTTACCCGCACCTGCAAGCCAGCGCGCCGGGATCGTGCCTGATCAACACCGCCAGCGCCGCCGCGCTCTACGGCATGGCCAACCAGAGCGTCTACGGCGCGACCAAGGCCGGGGTCCGCTCGATGACCGAAAGCCTCGAAAGCGAATGGGCCGACGAGGGCATCAAGGTGCGCAGCCTGATGCCCAGCTTCATCGACACGCCGCTGCTGATGAACCCGCCCAACCGCAGCCGCAACACCCCCATTCGCGACGCCGTGATCGCAGCGGGCCTCGAATTCACCCCGGTGGAAGTGGTGGCGGACGAAGCCTGGCGCAGCGTCACCGAGGACCGCGTCCACCGCGTGATCGGCAAGACCGCGCGCAAGATGGCGCGGGTGGCGAAATGGATGCCGGGACTGTTGCGGCGGAGGGCAAGGTTGCTGGCCGAGGGGCACGCGGCGAGCGAGGTGCGTTAGGCCAACCCGTCGATGTCCTTCGCCAGCCGCACGTCGCGCGCACTCAGCCCGCCCGCATCGTGCGTGGTCAGCGCGATCTCAACGCGGTTGTAGACGTTCGACCATTCGGGGTGATGGTCGTGCGCTTCGGCCAGCGCGGCAACCTTGCCCATGAAGGCCCAGGCCTCGCCAAAATCCTTGAATTTGAACTGGCGGGTGATCGCCGCGCCGTCGTCGCGCAGGGTCCACCCGGGGAGGTCGGCCAGCGCCGCCTCGCGTTCGGCCCCGGTCAATTGCGCCACTTTGCCCATAGTTCGCACCTCGCTTGTCGCCCGCGCCACTGTGCCCTAACGCTCGCCCGCATGGAAGAGTGCTCGCCCCAAACAAGACTGGCCGCGACTGATCTCGCCTGCCGTCGCGGCGAGCGGGTGCTGTTCGCGCGGCTCTCGCTGGAGCTGGCGGGCGGCGAGGCCCTCCAAATCGCGGGCGCCAATGGCCTCGGCAAATCGAGCCTGATCCGCCTGCTCGCCGGCCTGCTGCGGCCATTTGCGGGAGTGGTTGAGCGGACCGGCGCGATCGGGCTGGTCGATGAACGACCGGCGCTGGACGAACACCAACCGCTGGGCGCCGCTCTGTCCTTCTGGACCGCGCTTGACCCCACTTCTGCGCCGTTGGAGCGGCTGGGTCTGGCCGCGCTGGTGGACGTGCCCGTGCGCTATCTCTCCACCGGCCAGCGCAAGCGCGCCGCGCTCGCCCGGCTGATCGGACAGGCCGCGCCGGTGTGGCTGCTCGACGAACCGCTCAACGGGCTCGACACTGCCGGGGTGGCCTTGGTCGAAGCCTTGGTGGCCGAGCATTGCGCGGACGGCGGCCTCGCCGTGATCGCCAGCCACCAGCGGTTCACCCTGCCGGGCCTCAAGCGGCTCGATCTGGCGAGCTACGCGACATGATCGTGATCACCCTCCTCAAACGCGACCTGGCGCAACTGCTGCCCGGCGGACGCGGCGGCGGGTCGCTTCTGCCGGTGCTGTTCTTCATGGCGGTGGCAATGCTCTATCCGTTCGCGGTCGGCCCCAACCCGACGCTGCTGGCGGCGACCGGCGGCGGGGTGCTGTGGGTCGGCGCGCTGCTCGCCGCGATCCTGCCGCTGGAGCGTCTGCTGGCGGGCGATGTCGAGCGCGGATTGTTCGACCAGTGGGCCTTGCGCGGCCTCGCCGAGGAGCTGGTGGTGGCGGTGCGGCTGCTCGCCCACTGGCTCAGCTTCGGCCCGTTCATCATGCTCGCCGCCGTGCCCGCCAGCGCGCTGGTGGGGATCGATGGGGAGACGCTGCGCATCGTGGAACTCGGCCTGCTGGCGGGCACGCCGGGCCTCGCGGCAATCGGCGTGATCATCGCCAGCGTAACCGTCGGCCTCAAAAGCGGCGGCGCGGCGCTGAGCGGCCTGCTGATGGTGCCGCTGGCCGTCCCGCTGCTGATCTTCGGCGCGGGCTCGCTGTCAACCGGCGGCGAAGGCGGACTGGCGCTGACCGCCGCGATCAGCCTGGCGCTGGTGGCGCTGGCACCGTTTGCGGGCGGCGCGGCGATCCGGGCTGCGCGGGAGGGTTAGTTCTGAATTGCCAACTCCTAGTTTTGGGGAGATAGCAACTGCATGGCTGCTCAGAAATCACGCCTAATTCTAGAGAACCTCTCGGCGCTGTTTCTGGCTGTTGTTGTAGCGACCATGCTGACTACGGCTTACACCTTCGGTGCAGAGCTTTTGGCGCAGAGCCAGGGCTTGGGAATGATTTTTATAACCCCGTTTGGGGTAGCCCTGATAGCAGCACGCTACTCGGCGACTGTTGCTTCGCTTGTGGCATTTTCCTGCGTTCCCATTTGGATGCTGTTCGGCAAGCTGGGACGGCAATCATACCGCAGCGCCGCGGCTTTGGGCTTTGCAGCAACTATCTCTGCATGTTGGCTTCTTAAAGCTCCTGAATATGGCATTCAAGAACTCCCGCAATGGCTACCCTATTGTTTTATTGGCGCTCTCGCCGGGGTAGTTTGCTGGCGCTTCAGCCCCGCCAAGCGCGCTCAATAAGGCGGCTTGTGCAGCCCCTTCGGGCTCTCGGTAAAGATCTCCCGCCCCGTCTCGGTGATCCCGATCGAGTGCTCAAATTGCGCGCTCAAACTCTTATCGCGCGTCACCGCCGTCCACCCGTCGCTCAACATCTTGGCGGGCGGCTTGCCGAGGTTGATCATCGGTTCGATGGTCAGGAACATGCCCGGCTTCAGCTCCGGTCCGGTTCCGGCACGGCCCGCGTGGACCACCTCGGGGGCGTCGTGGAACAGGCGGCCGAGGCCATGCCCGCAGAATTCGCGCACCACGCCGTAGCGGTTGCTTTCGGCGTGGTGCTGGATGGCGGCGGCGATGTCGCCGATGCGCACGCCGGGGCGGGCCATGTCGACGCCGATCATCAGGCACTCATAGGTCACCTCGACCAGCCGCCGCGCCTTCAAGGGCACATCGCCGACGAGGTACATGCGGCTGGTATCACCGTGCCAGCCATCGACCAGCGGGGTCACGTCGACATTCACGATGTCACCCGATTTGAGCACCTTGTCACCCGGAATGCCGTGGCAGATCACGTGGTTGATCGAGGTGCAGCAGCTGTGCGTAAAGCCGCGATAGCCGAGCGTGGCCGGCACTCCGCCGCCATCCAGCGTCATCCCGCGCACGATATCGTCAATTGCGCCGGTAGTGATGCCGGGGACGACCTTGTCGACCAGCGCATCGAGGATCTCGGCGGCGAGGCGCCCGGCCTTGCGCATGCCCTCGAAGCCTTCGGGACCGTGCAGCTTGATGGTGCCGTCGCGATAGACGGACATGTCGGCGGTGACGTGCTGATATTCGACCATGGCGGTTATCTAGCGATTGCCGCGCTCAATTGCGAGCCGTGAAGGCATCGCGAAATTCAGGCATGACCACACCCATTACCGCAGCGTCCACCGGCAGGGTGAATTCCCAGCTGCCCTCGGCATAGGGACCGGCCACGTAGGGCCCGATCTGCACGCCCACGCGGTTGAAGGTGCGGCCATTGGTCGAGCCGAGCAGGAGGGTGGTGTCGCTCAAGGGGACGCATGAGTTGAACGGATCGTCGGGCGCGGCGGCGGTGGCGGTGGCTTCATCGGAGGCATTGTCTCCCCGGCGCTTGGCGCGTTCGGCATCAAGCAGCTCGCACAACCGCTCGCCCACAACGTCTTCCAGCGCGGCGATCGAGGTGAAGAACTCACCCACCTGCAGCGCGCGCCCGCTAGTCTTGTCCCACACCAGCGAATCGTAGCCATAATTGCCGTGCGCGCCGCCGGTATAGCTGGTCAGCTCGGCCGAGAGGCTGAGGAAGCGCGGCGTATCGGCGACCACTTGCCACTCGACGCTGGACGAATACTTGTTGAACGGGAAGCCGTTGCCGCGCGCCGCGTCGCGTCCTTGCGCGCTCTGCTCGACCAGCTGCACACGCAGCCGCTCCAGCCGTCCGTCCAGCAGCGTGGCCAGCTTGGGGATGTTCCCCGCTTCCGCCGGATAGGCATAGGAGAAGATGAAATCGTCGGTTTCCTCCTCCACGCTGCGCGCACCGCTGGCGTGGAGCGTGGCCGAGGCGCTGGCGCTGGGTAATGGCGCGGGGGTGGCGCTGGCATCGGGGTTGGGCTGCGACGGATCGCAGGCCGCCAACGCCAGACAAATCGCCATGCCCGTGCAAACTTTACGCATGCGGTGTCAGTGCCTTCCCAAAACGCCAGCCAGCGGGCATCAGGTGCGCTTATGAGCGCAAAAGATGATCTGATCCAGCCGGATCGCGGGCAAATTGCCGTGCCGATCCATCTCGTCAACAAGGAAAGCCACGAAGCCTTCGCCCGGGCGCTGAGCGGGCCGCAACGCGCCGCGCTGGCGGGGCAGGGCTTTACCGGGGCCGGTTATCAGGTCGGCATCGTGCCCGACGGAGAGAGCTGGTTCGCGGTTGGCGGCGTGGCCAATCCGGACGAACTTTCCAGCTGGTGCCTCGCCAAGCTGGCCGAGGTGTTGCCCGCCGGGACCTATCGGCTGGCCGAGGGATGCGAGGCCGGTCCCGCGCTGCACGGCTGGCAGGGCGCGCAATACGTGTTCGACCGCTATCGCCGCGATGACGAGGCCAAGGGCCCGCGCATTCTGCTGACCGCCGAGGTCGGCCGCATTCCGCTGGCTCTGGCGATCACGCGCGCCGAGACGCTGGTGGCCGACATGGTCAACACCCCCGCCGAGGACATGGGGCCTGAAGCTATCGAGGCCGAGGCGAAGGCAGTGGCCGAGCGCCATGGTGCCGCCTTCCACGTTGTCCGCGGCGATGCGTTGAAGACAGGCTTCCCGATGGTCCACGCCGTGGGCCGCGCCGCCGCGCGCGAACATGCCCCCCGGCTGGTCGAGTTCACCTGGGGTGACGAGGCGCACCCGCGCGTGGCGATTGTCGGCAAGGGCGTGGCGTTCGATTCAGGCGGGCTGGACATCAAGCCCGCCAGCGGCATGTTGCTGATGAAGAAGGATATGGGCGGCGCGGCGCACGCGCTCGCGCTGGCCTCGCTGATCATGCAGACGGGGCTGAAAGTGCGCCTCCATTGCCTGCTGCCGTGCGTCGAGAACGCCATTTCCGGCAATGCCTTCCGCCCGGGTGACGTGCTCGCGAGCCGCAAGGGGCTGACCGTGGAGATCGGCAATACCGATGCCGAGGGGCGGCTGATCCTCGGCGATGCGCTCGCCTATGCCAGCGAGAGCGCGCCCGAGCTGGTGCTCGATTTCGCCACCCTGACCGGCGCCGCGCGCGTGGCGGTGGGGCCGGACCTGCCCGCGCTGTTCACCCGCCGTGACAGCACCGCCGACGCGCTGCTGGCGGCCGGACGCGAGCACGACGATCCGTGCTGGCGCCTGCCGCTCCACGCGCCCTATGCCGAGTGGTTGAAAAGCGACATCGCCGATCTCAACAACACCCACAGCAACGGCTTTGCCGGCGCCAGCGTGGCGGCGAGCTTCCTCGACCGGTTCGTCGGTGAAGGGGTGGAGTGGGCGCATTTCGACACCTTCGCCTGGCGGCCCGCAGGCAAGCCGGGACGGCCCAAGGGAGGCGCGGCGCTGGGGCTGCGCGCGTCGTTCCACATGCTCAAGGCCCGCTACGGTTGAGGGCAATTGGTTGCGCATGGCGCGCGCGGCAATCTTGCCGATCCGGCCGCACCTGTCTAAGCGCGCTGCACGATGAGCAGTGACGGCGAAATCCTGGCGGCCCACGCGCAAGGTCCTTATGTCCTGTCTGGCCCGGTGGTCAGGCCGGATGAGCGGCGCGTGCCAATCCGCGGCGATCTCGCGCATGTCGGCCTGGCGGGACGTTATTTCGTGCCGCATTACGCCGTGCCCCAGCCGCGCACTGTGATGCCGGGCGGTGCCGCGCTGCTCGCCACCCCGCATGAGGGCGCCGAGGAACTGTGCGTGCTGCTCGAAGGCGACAGCTTCGAACTGCTCGATATCACCGGGCAGTGGGCCTGGGGCTGCCTCTCGCTCACCGGACCGGTCGGCTATGTCCACAAGGACCGGCTCGAGGCGGTGGTCTGACGCCATGACACAGCGGGTATTCATCGACGGGGCCGCCGGGACCACGGGCCTCGAGATCAACGACCGGCTGGCCGGGCGGCCCGAGTTCGAGCTGATCGTGCTCGACGATGCCCGCCGCAAGGACCCCGCCGCGCGGGCCGAAGCGCTCCACGAGGCCGACTTCGCGGTGCTGTGCCTGCACGACGATGCCGCGCGCGGGGCCGTGCAGTTGGCCCAAGGAAGCAAGGTTCGCATTATCGATGCCTCCACCGCCCACCGCGTGGCGCCGGGCTGGGTCTATGGTTTCCCCGAAATCAGCGGGACCGACACCGTGGCCAATGCTGCCCGCGTGTCCAACCCCGGGTGCTATTCCACCGGCTTCATCGCCTTGGTCGCGCCGCTGGTCCGCACGGGCCTGATGCCCGCCGACTGGCCCTACACCTGCAACGCCGTGTCGGGCTATTCGGGCGGCGGCAAGGCGCTGATCGAGCGGTTCGAGGCCGACCGGGACATCGCCTGGCGCGGCTATGCGCTGGCGCTCGGCCACAAGCACGTGCCCGAGATGCAGGTGCGGTGCGGCCTTGCCCATCCGCCTCTGTTCACCCCCGCCGTAATCCCCGCGCATCGCGGCATGGTGGTGGAGGTGCCGCTGCAGCTCAGTGCCATGCCTGGCGCTGGTGATGCCTCGGCGATGCACGCCTGCCTGGCCGAGTTCTATGCCGCCAGCCCGGTGGTGCGCATGGGCACCGTGCCCGCAAGCGGCGAGCTGCTGCTGCGCGCATCGATGGCGCCGAGCGACGTGATGGAGCTGTTCATCCTGCCCAGTGCCGACGGCTCGCAGGTGCGGCTGCTGGCCCTGCTCGACAACCTCGGCAAGGGCGCCAGCGGGGCGGCGGTGCAAAGCCTCAACCTGATGGCGGGCCACCCGCAGCATGCCGGACTGGCGCTGTAGAGTGCCGCAAAATTAAGCACATCTGCCGATATTTCGGGCAACATTCCGCTTGACCCACAGAACTTTGTTGCCCGCCTCCCGCCAAAATGAGTCCATTCTTGCGAATCCGCCCTTTCGGATCGCGGCGCTCTGGTCTAGTCCCTGTCGCCGGACCTTGGCACGATTCTTGATACCAGCGTGGTGACAGGTGATCGGGCGCAAGGTTACCTGGGGGCATGGCACGGGAAACCAATCCCGGCGCCATTGGCAAGCGACGGGACCGACGTGAAAAAAATCGAAGCGATCATCAAGCCGTTCAAGCTCGACGAAGTGAAGGATGCCCTGCACGAGGTCGGCGTATCCGGCATTACCGTGACCGAGGCCAAGGGCTTCGGGCGGCAGAAGGGCCACACCGAACTTTATCGCGGGGCCGAATACGTCGTCGATTTTCTGCCCAAGGTGAAGCTCGAAGTGGTCGTGCCCGATAGCCAGGCCGAGGCCGTGGTCGAAGCGATTGCCGGCGCTGCCAAGACCGGGCGCATCGGCGACGGCAAGATCTTCGTCTCCGACATCCAGACCGCGCTGCGCATCCGCACCGGCGAGCAGGACGAAGCCGCGATCTAGGCCGCCATCCGGCGCACAGCCATTCCGGCCGGAGCGATCCGGCCTGCCTGACAAATCACAGACCATTTCTGATCAAGGAAGGAAAAACCATGTCGACTGCAGCGAAAATCGTGAAGCGCATCAAGGATGAGGAGATCGAGTGGGTCGATCTGCGTTTCACCGATACCAAGGGCAAGTGGCAGCACCTGTCGATGTGCGCCGGCGTCATCGGCGAAGATGAGCTGGAAGAAGGCCTGATGTTCGACGGCTCGTCGATCGCCGGCTGGAAGGAAATCAACGAGTCCGACATGATCCTCAAGCCGGATCTTGAAGCCGTTTATATCGATCCGTTCAGCGCCACGCCGATGATGGTCATCGTGTGCGACATCGTCGAGCCGGGTGACGGCTCGCTGTACAACCGCGACCCGCGCTCCACCGCCAAGCGCGCCGAAGCCTATCTCGGCTCGGTCGGCCTTGGCGACACGATCTATGTCGGCCCCGAACCCGAATTCTTCATGTTCGACGATGTGCGTTACGAGAACCACTACGCCGGTTCGGGCTTTGCCATCGACGATATCGAATTGCCGACCAACACCGGCAAGGAATACGAAGGCGGCAACATGGGCCACCGTCCCACGGCCAAGGGCGGCTATTTCCCCGTCGCGCCGGTCGACAGCTGCATGGACATCCGCGCCGAAATGGTCAGCACCATGCTGGAAATGGGCCTGCCGATGGACAAGCAGCACCACGAAGTGGCCGCTGCGCAGCACGAGCTGGGCCTGACCTTCGGCAAGCTGGTGGAAACCTGCGATCGCATCCAGGTCTACAAGTACGTCGTGCAGCAGGTCGCCCATGCCTATGGCAAGACGGCGACCTTCATGCCCAAGCCGATCAAGGACGATAACGGCAGCGGCATGCACACCCACATGTCGATCTGGAAGGAAGGCAAGAACACCTTCGCCGGCAACGGCTATGCCGGCCTGTCGGACGCGTGCCTGTACTTCATCGGCGGTGTGATCAAGCACGCCAAGTCGATCAACGCCTTCTCCAACCCCACCACCAACAGCTACAAGCGGCTGGTGCCGGGCTTCGAGGCTCCCGTGCTGCTGGCCTATTCGGCCCGCAACCGCTCGGCCTCGTGCCGCATCCCCTACGGCACCGGCGAGAAGTCGCGCCGCGTGGAATTCCGCTTCCCTGATCCCTTGGCCAACCCCTACCTGTCGTGCGCCGCGCTGCTGATGGCCGGTATCGACGGCATCCAGAACAAGATCCATCCGGGCGAGGCGATGGACAAGAACCTGTACGACTTGCCGCCGGAAGAGCTGAGCCAGGTGCCGACCGTCTGCGGCAGCTTGCGCGAAGCCTTGAACTCGCTCGAAGCCGATCACGAGTACCTGCTCAAGGGCGGCGTGTTCACCAAGGACCAGATCGATGCCTATATCGAGCTGAAGTGGCCCGAAGTGTACCGCTGGGAAATGGCTCCGAGCCCGGTCGAATTCGACATGTACTACAGCAGCTGATTTGTTATCACGAAGCAATCACCAAGGGGGCGTCCGGAGCGATCCGGGCGCCCTTTTGCTTTGGCACCGCGTGAGACCTGAGGCTTTCCTACAGCCCACGATCTGTGCCTGACCGGATGTGACCATGTCTCCATCCGAAAGGACCACAGCCGATGACCGCCTCTCCCGTCGCCGATTTCTTCCACCAGTTGCTCGGCCGCCCGCTTGCTCCCGACGAGGAGCGGGCGCTGACCAGCGAGCTGGAATCCCTCGCCCTCGACCCTGCCGACACCGTGCCGCTGGCCGCCCTGCCGCTGGCCGCCATGCCCCGCCGCGTCAGCCCGGCCGGAATCGCGCTGATCAAGCAGTTCGAAGGCTGCGGGCGGCGGCGCGTGGACGGGCGCTTCGACGCCTATCCCGATCCCGGCACCGGCGCCGAGCCGTGGACCATCGGCTGGGGCGCGACCGGACCGGACGGGTTTGCCAGCCACGAGGGCGGCCGCATCGCGCGCGGCACCGTGTGGACCGGCGCGCAATGCGATGCCCGGCTGGAGACGGACCTCGCGCGTTTCGCCGCCGAAGTCGCCCGCGCCATCGGCCCGGCAGCGACCACGCAGGCGCAGTTCGATGCGCTGGTCAGTTTCCACTACAACACCGGCGCAATTGCCCGCGCCTCGCTCACCCGCAAGCACTGTGCGGGCGACCGGGCTGGCGCCGCGCGCGAATTTGCCCGCTGGGTGCGCGCAGGGGGCAAGTTGCTGCCCGGGCTGGTGCGGCGACGCACGGCGGAAGCTGTTTTGTATCAATTGGTGTAAAGCGCGGAACCGTGAGCCGTCAGTGACGTTTGAAGTCGAAGGAGAATTCCCATGATTTGGAAGCTCACGAGCGCGGCGGCGATTGCCTTGATGGCTTCGAGCGCCTTGGCCCAACCCGGCAACGGTGGCGGCGGTAACGGTAACGGCGGCGGGAACGGTGGCAATCGCGCAGAACGCCCGGCAGCCGCAGCGGCCGAACCCGCGCGAGGCAATGGCAATCCGGGCCAGCGCGATCAGCGCAGTGCGGCGCAAGCAATCGGCAGGGCCGAAGCGCAGACCGGCAATCGCGCCATCCCCGGCGGTCTTGAGCCGCGCGGCAATGGTAATCGCGGACGCGAGCAGCAAGCCGACAACCGCAGCGGTGCAAGCGGAGCCGGTCGCAACGCCGTTGAGCGGCTGGTCGGCGAGCAACGCCGTGCACCCAACCGCTATGTGTTCGATGGTCCGCGCAATGGCCGACAGGTGATCAACTATCCCGGCTCGATCAACGGATGCCCGCCAGGGCTCGCCGCCAAGCACAACGGCTGCCAGCCGCCGGGACAAGCGCGCAAGACCGGCTATCTGGTGCGCGACGACTACGATCTGGGATGGTGGGGTCTGCCGCGATACGACGGCGGACGGTACCGCTATGACGACGGCTACCTGCTACGGCTGGGCCGCGACGGCAACATCGCCAGTTTCATCCCGCTGCTGGGCGGCGCGCTGTCGGTCGGCAACCCGTGGCCATCGGCCTACGGCTATGACCAGCTGACGCCTTACTACTCCCGCTATTACGGACTGGGACCGGTTGGCAGCTATCGCTTTGCTGATAACGTGGTTTACCGCGTTGACCCCGAAACCTCGGCCATCAACTCGATCGCGGCGCTGCTGACGGGGGACGATTTCACCGTCGGCCAACGCATGCCTGCCGGGTACGACGTGTACAACGTGCCCTACACTTATCGCGACCAGTATGCCGATAGTCCCGATGCCAGCTATCGCTATTCGGATGGCTACATCTACCAAGTCGACCCGCAGACGCAGCTGGTCGCATCGGTCATCGAGCTGCTGACCTCATGAACAGGACTCCGCCGATGATGCACCGCAAGCTCGCACTCGCCTTGGCCCTTCCGACGCTGCTGCTGGCCGGCTGCAATGGTGACGCCCCGGCGGTTGACGAAACCCAGATGGAGCTGGACTCCACCGTCGCTACCTTGCTGAACGGGCAGGACGAGCTGTCGACCACGGCTGGCATGATTGCCGAAGCAGGGCTCGCCCCGGTTCTCGATGCCGCGCCCAGTTATACCCTGCTGGCGCCGACAGATACTGGGTTCACTGCGTTCGACACGGCCGCCGAGGACGAAGCCTCAGGGCCCGACCGCACGGCGGTGATGGCGGCGCTGATGCGCGGGCACCTGTTGCCCGGCTATGTCACGCTGGCCGACATCGAGCAGGCGCTCGATGCCAGCGACAACTCCAGCGTGACCATGCAGACAATGGCCGAAACGCCGCTCACCTTCACCCGCGAGGGCGATGCCGTGAAGGTCACCGCAGCCGACGGTGCCAGCGCACTGCTGGCCGGTGGCGACGTGAGCGGCGGCAACGGCGTCATCCTGCCCATCGACGGCGTGCTCAAGACGCTTTAGCCGGTCCGGCAAATAGCGGCGCTCCAAGGCGGGGCTGCGGATTGCCGCAGTCCCGCCTTTTCAATAGTCGCGGCTGAACACCGCTTCCACGCGTCCGCGTCCCACGGTGCTGATCGAGCTGAGCAGCGACAGCCAGCTGGTCACGCGGAACTCCAGTTCGGTGGCGTTGTAGCCTTGCCCGTCGGTGACGATCTCGACGTAGAACTTGCGCGTCACGTTCTTGCCCAGCGCCACCGCCGTGCCGCGATCAAGCGCGCGGTCAGCGGGCAGGATGCGCAGCCGGTCGAGCCCGATGGCGCGGCGCAGGCGGTTGATCGGATCCATCCCGCCGCCGCCGCGCAGGCTGCTCAGCGCCGCGCCCAGTTGCAGCGCGTCGGTCGGCGAAATCTCGGTGATCGAACCGCCGAACAGCAGCCGCGAGAGCAGCTCCTCCTCGGGCAGCGCGGGGGTGGAACTGAACGAGATGTCGGGCCGGCTGGCGGTGCCGCGCACGGTCACGTCCACGTCCACGCCGCTCTCGTTGCTTTCGGCAAGGATATCGAGGCGCGGATCGGGCGGCGCGGTATCGTCGAAATTGATGATCCCGCGGGTGATCTCGAAACGAGACCCGGCGAAGGTGTAGAACCCCTGCCGCGGCACGATCCGCACCGTGCCACCGATGCGCGGATCGGTGGTGGTACCGCGCAGGCGCACTTGGCCGCCCCATTCGCTGTCGAGCCCCATGCCGTCGACCTTGATCCCGCGCACCGCGCTGGCATCGATCAGGTAGCGCCACGGTCGCGCGGCGCGCAGCGCTGGGGCGCGGTCGAGCGGAGTGTTGATTTCCGTGATGGCGATATCGGGCAGGTCGACCACTTCCGCCGCGCGACCCAGTCGCCATTCGGCGCGGCGCACGGCCAGCCGTCCGGCAATGGTCCCGCCCACGCCATCGGAGACGATCCGCAGCGGCCCGGTGACGGTCGCGCCCATGCCGGGCAATTGCAGGATTCGGGCATTATCCGCCGCCAGCCGGATATCGATGCTCGGGCCACGCTCAAGCGTCATACCCGACAAGTCGATCACGCCGCTGCCGCTCACGCGCCCGTCATTGGGCGATGTACCCGAGAACCGTGTCAGCTGCAGCCGACTGTCGCGGAACGAGCCGCGCGCCGACACGCCGGAGATATCGGTGCCGGTCAACTGGCTCTGCACGCGCAGCGCATCTCCCGCCAGCGAGCCGGTAATGCTCGGCTGGCCGAGCGAGCCGCGCAGCCGCGCGTTCACCTTGAGCGGCCCGGAGATGTCGATCAGGTCGATCGCCGCCAGCCGCCACAGCGATTCCGCCGGGCCATCGTAAGTCAGTGTTCCGGCCAGGTTGCCGCGATAGAGCCGCTCGGCCAGCGCGCCGGTCTGCGGCATGCCGGTGACGCGGGCATCGAGCCGCCCTCCGCCCGACTCCTCGCCGCCCCGCATGACAGCGCGCGCCGTCAGGCTGTCGGGCGTGAGGCGGAGGACTGCCGCCAGGTCAAGCGGACGCGAGGCCAGCACCAGGCCCGATCGGGTCAGGCCGTCGACCAGCACGCGCGCTTCGCCGGTCGGCACCCCGCTGCCATTAGTGGTGAGGTCGATCACGCCCGAAATGCGCCCGCCCAGCCCCAGATCGTTGCCGACCGCGTCGATTACGCTGAGGGGCATCCCCGACAGCGCCAACCGCCCGCTAACCGGCGCGTCCCCGCCAAAGCGGCCTTCCGCCACCAGATAGCCGCCAGCATAGCTGATCTGCGAGCGCTCAAGCTCCCAGCCACCACCCTCGCGCGCCACCAGCACAGCCCGGCGCGGCATGGTGATCTTCTCGCCTGCCAGCGTGCCGCGCATGGCCACGGCCACGCGGCGGGCGTTGACATCGGCGTTGAGCAGCAGGTCGAAGCGGCTGCCGCGCCGCCCGGCCAGCGCGGCATCGATGTGCCCCTGCCCGCCCACGACCTGCGCATTGGCCGCGAGGCGACCGATGAACAGCGTGCCATAGCCGATGCCCTGCGCCTGCAAGGTGCCTTCGATCTGAGTGTTGTCCCCGGCGATGAAGCCGCGCATGTCGACATCGGCGCTGGCGATGGTCAGCGGGGTGGCGCCGCCGAAGCGGGCAGCGCGCGCGGTCAGCTCGGCATCGAAGCCCTGGCCTTCGGGCCGGGCCGCCAGACCCACGCGGCCCTCGACCCCTCCCCCGGTGAGCAGCAGGCCGCCGTCGACCCCGCCGGCGACCAGCGCCAGCTGGCCGGTCACGCGCGTGGCGGCGACTTCGAGCAGGTGCAGGGTGATCTGCGTCGGTCCGCCAGCGGGAGCGACCAGGTCGAAGTTGCCAGTGAACGGCCCGAGCAGCGACTGACCCTCGGCCTGGATAGCGAAACCATCGCCGTTGGGCGCGATCACCAGCGCCACATCGCGCAAGCCCGCTGTGGGATAGGGATCGGCCAGCAGCAGCCGCGCGCGCGGTCCGTCGCCCGCCAGCGTGGCGGTAAAGGTGAAGGGTCCGTAATCGGCCTGCCGCCCGCTGCCCGAAAGCTCGGTCACCGCGCCGCGCACTTCGCCGTTCAGCACCGCCTGCAGCCTGGCCGCGTCAATGCGCATGGTGGAGACCGAGATCGGGCGGTCCTGCCCCAGCGAAATGCCGCCGTTGAAGCGGATGGTCTCGCCCGCGAAGTTGGCCAGCGTGGCATTGCGAACCTGCGCCACTTGCCCATCCAGTTGCGCCAGCAGCCGCCACGGCCGCCCGCCGCCCAGCGTGGCGTCAATCCGGGCGCTTCCGGCGATCACGCCGACGTCGGGATAATCGAGCCCGCGCGCGGTGACCGGCCCGGTCAATCGCATGGTCCCGGCGTTCATGTCGCCAGTCAACGCGAGCCGCGCGGTGAGATCGGGGAAGCGCAGGTCCAACTCACGCGACGTGAGGCGCCCGGTCGCGGAATCGTACACGATCGCGCCGGTCAGCTTGCCCGAGACGAGCCGCTCGTCGGCGAAGGCATTGCCGCTGGTGACGCGCGACACGCTGGCGGCGAGCGGCAGCAGCACGCGGCCCCGGTTCATCGTCAGCACGCCGCGCTGGGTCAGGTTGGCAAGTTCCAGCGTTCCTGCCCGCAACCGACCGACCGTCAGCTGGTGCGGCACGCGGATCGCCTCGAACGGGCCGTCGAGCTGCGCGGTGAGGCGCGCGTCGTCCATCCGCAGATCTTCGCCCAGCAGCGTGGGATCGGTCAGCAGGGCGACCAGCTGGACATTGCGCCACGCCTTGCCCGACAGGTCGACCGCGCCATCGGCGTCGAGTTCCACCCCGGCGCCGTCGATTGCGAACGAGCCGTCGACAACCCCTGAGGCCAGCGTGCCTTGCGCGGTAAAGCGCACCTCGCGGCCGAGCGCGCGGGCGGTCAGGCCTTCGAAATTATCGCCGGGGAACGCGCTGCCCGCCAGCCGGTATTGCCCGCTGCGGGCGGACAGCCGCGCATCGGCCAGCGGCGCGCCGCCCTGCCGGGCGAGCAGGCGGCCCTGCCAGTTCGACCACCCGCCATCGCCGGTCACCCGCAGCGTCAGGTCCTCGTCCGCCCCGGCCATCGCGGCGAGGAAACCGCCGGCGGGTGCGTTCCAGTCGAGGTCGAGATCGAAACGGTCGGCGTCTGGCTCGGCGTCGAGCAGCAGCGTCATCCGGTCGGTCCCGCCCAGCTCGCCGCGCGCGTTGATCATGGCGCGGCCATCGCGGATATCGATGCTGGCGCGCATCCCCACCACCCGCTGCTCGCCATCGAGCACGCCGGGAGCCACCGTAAGGTCCTCGATCACGAAGCGACCAACGTGGATATCGAAATCGGGCAGGAGCGGCGCTTCGGGATCGCCCGGCACCAGCCGTGGCAGCTTGTAAAGGGTGCCGCCCGACAGCACGAGATGGCGCACGTCGAGCCCGGTGAAGAACCACTTCCACGGCCGCCAGCCCAGCTCCACGCGCGGCACCTCGGCAAACAGCGTGCCATCGGCGTCGCGCACCTTGACGTCGGTCAGCGTGGCGCTCCACAGGATCGAGCCCTCGATCCCGCCCACTTCGACCCTCAGGCCCGATACCGGGGCATAGGCGGCGATCTGGTCCATCAGCATGTCGCGGCCCGGCGGGGTGTGCAGGAAGGCGGCGAAGGCAAGCACCAACAGCGCCAGCAGCAGCACCAGCCGACCGCCCCAGCCCAATACCGCGCGCAGTACTGCGCGCAACGGGCCTGCGGGTCGGCGTGGCGGCGGCGGAGGTGGCGGCGCGGCTGGCTCTTCGACCGGCTCCGCGATGATCGGATCGTCGGTCATCAGAACGCCTGTCCCAGCCCGACGTAGACCGCCACCGGTGCATCGCCCGGCTGGCGGTTCAGCGGCACGCCCACGTCAAGCCGGAGCGGGCCGAACCCGGTCTCATAGCGTACCCCCACGCCCACGCCGGTGCGCAGCGCGGCAAAGTCCGGCGAGGCACTGCGCGCCACGCTGCCAAAATCGACGAACGGCACGACCGACACGGCATTATCCATCAGCCCGGTCTCGATCCGCGCTTCCAGCGACAGCTCGACCAGCGAGCGCCCGCCGTTGGGTTCGCCCGCCACGTCGCGCGGGCCGATCGAGCGATAGCCATAGCCGCGCACCGATCCGCCGCCACCCGCATAGAAGCGCCGTGACGGGGCGATGCTGTCCAGCCCCGCGCCGTAGATCGAGCCGAGCCGCGCACGCCCGGCCAGCACCACATTCTCACCCATCGACTGGTAATACGAGAGGTCGAACTGCACCTTCAGATAGGTCGAATTGGTCTTGTCGAAGCGCGAATACTCGGGCGACGCCGCACCGCGGACGCGGAAGCCCTCGGTCGGGTTGAGCAGGTCGTCGCTGGTATCGTACTGCGCGTGCAGCGGCAGTGCGACGATCAGGTAGGTCTGGCGCGGGGTCGTCGGCACAGTGTTGCGAGGGACCGCCTCACGCTCGTTGGTGGCGACCAGTTCCAACCCCACGCCATACGACAAGGGCCGCTGGAACAGGATCGTGCTCAGCTGCTCGAAGGTGCCGATCAACGACACCGTCTCGGCGTCGAAGGCATCGTTGTCCATGTTGCTGGCAAAGGCGTCGAAGGTCAGCACCCGGTCGCGGCCGTGGAAGTTGTTGAACCGCAGCGTGGTGCCCAGCAGCTGCTCCTGCGTGCCCGCCACGCCGCGCACCCGCACCATGCCTTCGGGCGGGAACAGGTTGCGGTGTTCCCAGCTCGCCGCCACGCGGATGCCTTCGGCGCTGCCATAGCCGACCGAGCCTTCGATGGTGCGCACCGGCGCGCGGGTCAGCACCACCGCCATGTCGACCGTGCCCGGCTGGTCGCCCACCGGCTCGGTGACCGCGACGGGCGTCATGGTGACCGAGCCGACGAGACCGGTGGCAAGGATCGCGCGTCGCAGGTCCAGTTCCAGGCTCCGCTGGTACAGGTCGCCCGGATCGAACTCGGCAATGTCGGCCAGGTGCTCGCTCGACAGGAACCGCTCGTCGCTGCTGGTGACCCGCCCGAAGTTGTAGCGCCCGCCCGGCGTGACCGGCAGCGTCACGTCGCCTTCCTGCCGCGCATGGTCGACCAGCAGCGAGGGATCCTCGATCGCCGCGAACGGGAAACCGCGCTCACCCAGTTCGGTGTCGACCAGATAGCGGCCATCGGCAATGGCGTCGATCGACAACGGATCGCCCGGATTGACCTTGTAGCTGGCGCGCAGCGCGGCCTCATCAGCGCCCGCCTGCGCGACATTGCCCATATCGACCGTGCCCACGGTATAGCGCGGGCCGGGGATCACATCGAAGCGCGCGATGGCCCGGTCGGGATCGGCGCTTTCGCCAGCCTCGGGCGCGCTGATCGAGCGGATCACCTGACCGTCGAAATAGCCATAGACGCGCAGCATTCGGTCGAGCAGATCCTCGTCGCTGCGGGCCTGCGCCGCCAGCATTGCCTGGCTGCCATCGTCGTCCAGATCGGCCACTGCCGAAAGTGCCTTGAACCGGTCGAGGAACTCGTCGCGGATCGGGAACAGCGCGTTTTCGGTCGGGAACACCAGCACCAGCTCGTCGGACAGTTCCACTTCGCTGCCGGCGGGGATCGGGCGGATCACGTCGTCGAAGGTGACGAACTCGATCTCCTCGCCATCGGGCTCCAATTGCTCGATTGGCGGGATCGACAGGTCTGACGGATCGTCGACCGCCAGCATCGCGGCCTCATCGCCGCCTTGTGCCTCAGCCTCGCGTTGCAACTCGGCTTCGAGCGCGGCGAAATCGGCTTCGGCGGCCTCGTCGCGGGCGAGTTCGGTGGCTTCGTCGGCGGGTTCCTCGCCCGCGCCCTGCGCTGCCCAGGCTTCGGGGCTGGTCACCGCATCGTCGGGGATCAGCGATTCCAGCTCATCGCCCGCTTCAAGGTCCTGCGCCGCCGCCAGCGGAGCCTGCACGACAAGCACGAAGCAAACCGCCCAGCACAGCCCGGCTCTCGCCTTGCAGCGGAGCGCGGTCAGCAAAGCAGGGAAATCAGGCAAACTTGTAGTGATGCTGGCCGCCGAGCGTTCCATCCTTCGAGCAACCGCCCGCGTCGGGCCGGACACCGCTGGCGCTGGCGCTGACCTGGGCAATATGGGCGGCCTGCTCTGCATCGCTCATGCGGCTCCAGCCATCGGGGCCAAGCTGCTCGAGCGGGCGGAAGCGAACCTTGTATTGCATGCGCGGCGATCCGGCGACCCAATAGCCGAGGTAGACGAACGGGAGCCCCGCGCCGACCGCGAGCCGGATGTGATCGAGAATGACAAAATTCCCAAGTCCGCCGCGCCCCCCTTGCTCCTGCCCGTAATCAGGGTCGTAGAAGCTGTAGATCATCGAAAGCCCGTCAACTTGCCGGTCGGTCAGACAGGCGGCGACCAGCCGCCCAGGTCTCCCGTCTGCGTCGGGCTCACGATATTCGACTACAAAGCTGGACACCGAAGTATGTTCCACCATGTCGGCAAAATCGACTTCGTCCATCGCCGCCATGCCGCCGCCGGGGTGGCGCTTGGCGAGGTATTTCTGCAGCAGGGCGAACTGTTCGGCGGTGGCCCAGGGGCGACATTCGGTGACGATCAGGTCGGCATTGCGCTTGGCGATGCGCTTTTGCGTGCCCGAGGGGGCGAATTCGCTGGCGGCCACGCGGACCGATACGCAGGCCCGGCAATCGAGGCACGAGGGGCGATAGGCGACCGTCTGGCTGCGGCGGAAGCCGATGCGGCTGAGCGCGTCGTGCAACTGGTCGGCGTGCGGGCCCTTCAGCTCGGTGAACACCTTGCGTTCGGTTTTTCCCGGCAAGTAGGGACACGGCGCGGGCGCCGTGACGAAGAAGCGGGGAAATCGAACGGGCGCGGTCACTGCCGGGCGATCCTCATGAAGGTTGATCCACTGTTGCGTTGCCGCCGGTATGCCCTGCGGATTCGCCGAGTGAAACAATCTTAACCACAAATCGCGGCAAGGTCAGGGTTAATTTGCACAAAGGCCGGGGATAGCCCGCCCCAAACACCGCGCCCGCCCCGAAACGGGCCAGCTTTGCGCGGAGAGGTTCCGCGATGCTGCTAGTTCAGCTCCACATGGCTGACCGAATAGCCGCTGCGCCGCAGGTCGGCAATCAGCGCCTCCAGCTGCTCGCGGTCGCGCGCCTCGCACTCGATGTCGGTCACCAGGCCCTTGGCGGGCAGGTTGGTGAAGATGCGCTGGTGGTAGATCTCGAGGATGTTGACGTTGTGGCGGTTGAACAGGTCCATCACCTTGAACAGCGCCCCCGGCCGATCCTGCAGGTTGATCTGCAACCGCGCGAGCCGGCCCGAGCGGGCAAGATCGCGCAGCAGCACGTTGGCGAGCAGGCGGGTGTCGATATTGCCGCCGCACAACACCAGCCCCACGCGCTTGCCGCGGAACCGCTCCTTGTGCGCCAGCACGGCGGCGAGGCCGGCAGCGCCCGCGCCTTCGACCACGGTCTTCTCGATCTGCAACAGGATGGCGACGGCTTCTTCCAGATGCGGCTCTTCCACCAGCACGATATCGTCGACCACCTGGCCGATGATCTCGCGGGTGAACAAGCCCGGTTCCTTCACGGCGATGCCCTCGGCCAGGGTATCGCCGCCGCAGTCCACCGCCTGGCCCTTGAAGTGGCCGTACATCGACGGATAGAGCGCGGCCTGCACGCCGACCACTTCCATCCCCGGCTTCAATGCGCGGGCGACGGTGCCCATGCCCGAGATCAGCCCGCCGCCGCCAATCGGCACGACGATGGTATCGAGGTCGGGCGCATCGGCGAACATTTCCAGCGCCACGGTGCCTTGCCCGGCGACCACGTTCGGCTGGTCGAACGGGTGTACAAAGGTGAGCCCCATCTGCGTTTCCATGCTGAGCGCGTATTCGAGTGCCTCGTCGAAAGTCTCGCCCTCCAGCACCACCTTGCCGCCGACGCTCTCGGTCTGCATCACCTTCACCGTGGGGGTGGTGCGCGGCATGATGATGGTGACCGGCACGCCCAGCCGGGTGCCGTGGTAGCTGAGCCCTTGCGAATGGTTGCCCGCGCTGGCCGCGATCACGCCCTTGGCGCGTTGCTCGGCGGTGAGATGCAGCAGCGCGTTCAAGGCGCCGCGCTCCTTGTAGGCGGCGGTGAACTGCTGGTTCTCGAACTTGAGCCAGATGTCGGCCCCGGTGATCCGGCTCAGGGTTTCGCTGCGCACGGTGGGGGTGTGGACCACGGCGCCGGCAATACGCTCCGCCGCCGCGCGGATATCGGCGAGGGTAAGGCTGGCGGGCAAGGTTGCGGCGGTGCTCATGCCCAGCCGCCTAGCGCAGTTCGTCGCACAAAGAAAACCCACATTGCCTAGTGGCCGGGAAGCGGGCTAGGCCACGCGCCATGACAAGCAACAAGAGTGTCGCCTTCCTGGGCCTGGGCGTGATGGGCGGGCCGATGGCGGCGCACCTCGCCCGCGCCGGCCACCGCGTCACCGGCTGGAACCGCTCGCCCGAACGCGGCGCGGCGTGGCTGGAGCGGTTCGGCGGCGAAGGGGTGATGCTGGCGGCAACGTGGCACGAGGCAGTCGCGGGGGCGGACGTGGTGCTCACCTGCCTCGGCCGCGATGTGGACGTGGCCGACATGCTGCTGGGCGCGGACGGAGTTATTGCGCAGGTTCCGGCTGGAACACTGGTGGTCGATCACACGACGATCAGCCCGGCCATGGCGCGGCGCATCGCCGCCGAGGCACAGCCACGCGGCGTGCTGGCGGTGGACGCGCCGGTCTCGGGCGGGCAGGCGGGCGCGGAAAAAGGCGCGCTGGCGGTGATGTGCGGCGGGTCGGACGAGGCTGTGGCCGCCGCCCGGCCGGTGATAGAGGCCTATGCCGCGCGCATCGTCGCCATCGGCGCGGCGGGCGCGGGGCAAGGGGCCAAGGCGGTCAACCAGGTGTGCATCGCGGGCACTCTCGCGGGTCTGGCGGAAGGGCTGCGACTGGCGCAGGCGAGCGGGCTCGACACCGGCAAGGTGCTTGAGGCCATTGGCAGCGGCGCGGCGCAAAGCTGGCAGATGGACAACCGCTGGACGACCATGGCCAACGACGAATTCGACTTCGGCTTCGCGATCGATTGGATGCGCAAGGACCTCGCCATTGCGCTGGCCGAAGCGCGGACCCACGGGTTGGCGCTGCCGGTGGCCGCACTGGTCGACAGCTTATATGCGCAGGTGCAGGCGATGGGCGGCGGTCGGCAGGATACCTCTGCGCTGGTCCGCCACTTGCCGCGCGGGACCGCCAAGTGAAGCGCTGGTGGCTGGCGACTGCCGCCCTCCTGCTCACCGCCCCGGCGCTGGGGGAGACGCATTTCGACAACGTCAACGGCATCGCCATCGACCGCGAAGGCCGCGTGAACCGCTTTGCCGGGATGGTGGTGGATGACGAAGGCCGCGTGGTCGAGCTGCTCGATTTCGGCGATCGCCCGCGCGCCCACATCGACTATCGCGAGGACCTGGACGGCCGCACGATCATCCCCGGCCTGATCGACAGCCACGCCCACGTGATGGACCTGGGCCTCAGCAAGCTCACGCTCGACCTGTCGAGCACGCGCAGCCTCGACGAGGCGCTGGCGCTGATCGCCGCCTATGCGCAGGCCAACCCCAACAGTCCGTGGCTGGTCGGGCGCGGCTGGAACGAGGTGACCTGGGGCCTCGGCCGCTTGCCCACCGCCGCCGATCTCGATGCCGTCGCGGGCGGCCGCCCGATCGTGCTCGAACGCGCCGACAGCCACGCCGTGTGGGTCAGCAGCGCCGCGCTCAGCGCCGCCGGGATCACCGCGCAGACCGCCGATCCGGCTGGCGGACGCATCGTCCGCGCAACGGGCAGCCGCGCCCCCACCGGCGTGCTGGTCGATAACGCGCAGGCGCTCGTCCTCAGCAAAGTCCCCCCGCCCCGCGCCAGCGACCGCGACGTGGCGCTGTTCGAGGCGCAACGCGAGTTCCTGCGCCACGGGGTCACCGCCGTCGCCGACATGGGCACCAGCGCCGAAGACTGGATGACCTTTCGCCGCGCGGGTGACGTGGGCGCGCTGCAAATGCGGATCATGGCCTATGCTGATAGCGTGCCAAACATGCTGCTGATCGGCGGCTCCGGGCCCACGCCGTGGCTCTATGGCGACCGGCTGCGCCTCAACGGCGTGAAGCTGTGGCTCGACGGCACGCTCGGGTCACGCGGGGCGCTGCTCAAGGCCGATTACGCCGATGAGCGCGGCAATCGCGGGCTGCCGGTGCTCGACGGCACGCAATTGCGCAATTCCATGGTCCGCGCGGCGATGGATGGTTTCCAGGTGGCGATCCACGCCATCGGCGATGCCGCCAACGCCGATGCGCTCGACGCCATTGACCAGCTGTCGATGGATTTCAGCGGTGACCGGCGCTGGCGGATCGAGCACGCACAAGTGGTCGATCCGGCCGATATTGCGCTGTTCGGCCGCCACGGCACCGTGGCCTCGATGCAGCCGGTCCATCAGGCGAGCGAGCGCACGATGGCCGAAGCGCGGCTGGGACCCGAGCGGCTGGCGGGCGCCTATGCCTGGCGCTCGATCGCCGGCACCGGCGCACCGCTGGCCTTCGGCTCGGACGCGCCGGTGGAGGTTGCCGATCCGCTCGAAGGCATGGCCGTCGCGATCAGCCGCACCGGACCCGATGGCCAGCCTGCGGGCGGGTGGCAGCCGCAAGAAGCGATCAGCCGCGAGGCCGCGCTGGCGGCCTATACCGCAGGCGGCGCCTATGCCGGGTTTGCCGAAGGGCGCTTCGGCACGCTGGCCGTGGGAGAGCGGGCGGATTTCGTGGTGCTCGACGGCGACCCGCTGCTGGCGAGCGCACAGAGCTTGCGGGCGATGCGGGTGTTGCAGACGTGGATCGCCGGGGTGCGGGTGTGGGACGCGGGCGAGGTGGTTGAAGGGCGCGAGGTTAGCGGTCGCTAGGTCGGCTTGGCTGACAAGCCATCTCCTTTTTCATCCGCACCTGATTGCCACGCATTGATTGGCCATTAGGCCAACGCGTGGTAGTAGCGTGAAATCACCTGACCGCAAATGCTGGCGTCCCGTGACCGTGGGACAAATGTGCCTTCGCCTGCACAGCGAGGCACGCGATGGCGCAAGCGCATTTCCTATTCCGGCAGGCAACCTGACATGGCGATCACCCTGCCCGTGCGGACGTTGGCAGAAGCCAACCTGCTCGCCCAGGCAATCGTCAACACAATCCCCGAACCGTTCCTCGTGCTCGATGCGAACTTGCGCGTGCTCGAAGCCAGTCGATCGTTCTACGAGGTGTTTCTGGTCGACCCCGCAGCGACGCAAGGCCAGCTATTGTACCTACTGGGCCACGGCCAATGGGACATCCCCGCCCTCCGCCTGCTACTCGAGACGATCCTGCCCGATCGCGTGGCGATGGACGGGTTTGAGGTTGACCATGATTTCCCCAACATCGGCCGTCGCGTCATGCTACTTAACGCCCGCAAAGTGCTGTACGACGAAAGCGATACCATGGCGATTCTGCTCGCCTTTCGCGATGTGACCGAGCGGCGCGCGATCGAACGCGAGAAGGAAGCCCTGCTCAAGCGGTCGGAGGACTTGCGCCGCCAGAACGAAATCCTGCTGCAGGAAATGAAGCACCGCGTCGCCAACTCGCTGCAAATCATCGCCAGCATCCTGTTGCTGAAAGCGCGCTCAGTGAATTCGGACGAGACCAGCTTCCACCTGCGCGACGCGCACCAACGGGTGATGTCGGTTGCGGCGGTCCAGCGCTATCTCGACATGACCGATGGTATCGACCAGATCGAGGTCGGCAATTATCTGGAAAAGCTGTGCGCCGGGCTGGGCTCGTCGATGATAAGCGCCGACAAACCGGTGGCGATCAAGGCCAATTCGGATGCCAGCATGATTGCCTCATCCAAGGCGGTGAGTCTGGGGCTGATCGTCACCGAACTGGTCATCAACGCGCTGAAATACGCGTTCCCCGGCGGTCGGCAGAACAACCTGATCACGCTCAACTATCTGATTACAGACGAGGTCTGGACACTCACCGTGGCGGACAACGGGGTTGGCCGGGAGGCTGACGCAAAGCCGCGCAAAGGCGGTGGACTAGGCACCAATATCGTCGCGGCGCTGGCCAAAAGCCTGCCTGCCGTGGTGGAGACGGACAGTTCGGCCGCCGGTTGTTCGATCAAGATCAGACAAATCCCGGCCTAGCCGCAGGGGGGGCTTTCCGCCGCCTGGCTTACTAGCCCTGTTCGACCTTCGCCACGTCAGTCCCCTCAGCCGCTGCCGCCTTCGCCGCTTCTTTCGCGTCGCGGCTTTCGGTAAACCGCATCACCAGCATCGAGCCTTCGAACAGCAGGATCAGCGGCACGGCCAGCATCAGCTGACTGACCACATCGGGCGGGGTGGCCACGGCGGCGACGATGAAGATGCCGACGATGACATAGCGCCGCGCCCCGCCCAGTTGCGCGCGGCTGACGATGCCGGCGCGGTTCAAAAGCAGCAGCAGCACCGGCAGCAGGAAGCTGATCCCGAATGCGAGGATGAACTGCATCACCAGTGTCAGGTAGTCGGCGGTGCCGGGGAGTGCTTCCACTTCCAGCCCGCCGCGTTCGCCCTGGAAGCCCAGGAACCATTTGAACGCTGTCGGCATGACCACGAAGTAAGCCAGCGACGCGCCCGCCACGAACAGCACCGGCGTGGCCAGCAGGAACGGCAGGAAGGCCTTCTTCTCACGCGCATACATGCCCGGCGCAACAAAGGCCCACAGCTGGTTGGCGATCACCGGAAAGCTGAGGAAGAAGGCCGAGAACAGCGCCACTTTCAGGTCCACGAAGAAGGCTTCGTACAGCTGGGTATAGATCAGCCGCCCCTCGCCCGGAGGAAAGGCGTTGGTCAGCGGGCGGATCAGGAAGCCGAAGATTTCGTCGACGAAATAGAAGCTGAAGGCAAAGGTGATGGCCAGCGCGAACACGCACTTCATCAGCCGTCCGCGCAGTTCGATCAGATGATCGAGCAGCGGGGCCTGCGACTGGTCGAGATCTTTCAGCTTGAGCGCCATGGTCATCAGCCGCCAGTTTTCTCGCAGTCAGTCTTCGCGCCATCAGGGGAGGCAGGTGCGCTGATCGGCTCCATCGCGGGCGTGGGCAACGCGGGTGTCGGCCCTGCTGCCAGTGCTTCGGGACTGGGCGCGGCGGGATAAGCCCCGGTCTGCTCGGTGCCCGGCGGGCCGCCGGTGGGAAACTGGCGCATGATCTTTTCGTTCTGCGCCTTCCATTTGGTTTCGAGGTCTTCCATCTCGGCCTCGCGGATCATCGCATCAAGGCCCGTGCGGAAGTGGGCCGACATCTTGCGCATCTTGGCGATCCACCGTCCAGCGGTGCGCAGCGCCGTGGGCATGTCCTTGGGGCCGATGACGACGATCGCCACGACGGCGATCATCAGCAATTCGGACGCGCCGACGTCAAACACCGGCCCGTACTCCCGTTACTGGCCGCTGGTCGTGGTGGTCGTCTTGTCAGCAGACGACGCGGGGGTAACCGGCTCGCTGGTGATCTGCGCGGACGGCGGGGCAGGCGTGGCGGGCGTGTCTTCCGGCTCGTTCATGCCGGACTTGAAGCTTTTGATACCCTTGCCGAATTCGCCCATCACATCGGCCACGCGGCCGCGCCCGAACAGCACCAGGATCACGACCAGGACGATGACCCAGTGCCAGACCGAAAAACTACCCATTGCGAATCTCCGAAAGTATTGCCGGGCCCGGCGGCCCTGTCTTGTCCCCAACTAGGGGGTTGTCTGATCCCTATCTAGGGGCTTTAGTCGGCGCTTGCCACATCTTCCGCATCGTCGGCGCCTGTGGATGAGTCGGTTTCCGGCTGCTCGTGTTGGAAAGCGGCTTCGAATGCGTCATCAACCGGGTCGAGCAGGCCCGCCGCCTTCAGTTCGTCGATCCCCGGCAGATCGCGGCGGCTGGTAAGCCCGAAGTGGCTGAGGAAGTCGGGCGTGGTGGCGTAGATTACCGGGCGTCCGGGCACTTCGCGGCGGCCAACGGGCCGCACCCAGCCCGCCTCCATCAGCACGTCGAGCGTGCCCGAACTGGTCTGCACGCCGCGGATAGCCTCGATCTCGGCACGGCTGACGGGTTCGTGGTAGGCGACGATGGCGAGCACTTCGGTCGCCGCGCGGCTCAGCTTGCGGGCGGTCTCGCGCTCACGGCGGAGGAGGTGGGCAAGGTCGGGCGCGGTCTGGAATTGCCAGCGCTTGCCGCGCTCGGCCAGCACGACGCCGCGCTGGCGGTAGATCGCGGTGAGCTCGTCCAGCGCGGCGCGCACGTCGGCGCCTGCCAGGTGTTCGCCGATCTGCTCGGCGGTGAGCGGTTCCTCAGCGGCGAACAGCAGGGCTTCGACCGCGCGGGTCAGGTCGTCGGGATCGGTGCTCATGCCGCCACCACCCGCCGCAAATGGAGCGGACCGAACACCTGTTCCTGGCGCATCTCGGCCTTGCCCAGCCGGGCCAGCTCAAGCGCCGCCACAAAGCTGGAAGCGAGCGCCGAGCGGTTCAGCTGCGGATCGCTCTGCGCGGGAAGAAAATCACGTAATTCCAACCACTTAAGCGTAACACCCAGCATGGCCGAGACCCGCTCGATAGCCGTATCGAGCGTCATCACCGGCCGCTCGCGGACCATGTGCACCACCGTTTCTACGCGCAGGCGTATCTGCCCGTAAGCATGCATCAGCTGATAGTAATCGCAGGTCCACGCGCTCTTGCGCAGCACCCGGATGCCCTCGGGCGCGCCGCGTGCGAACACGTCGCGGCCAAGGCGATCGCGCGCCATCAGCCGGGCGGCGGCGTCGCGCATCGCGCCGAGCCGTTCGAGGCGGAGCTGGAGGCGCAGCGCCAGTTCCTCGGGGCTCGGGTCCTCCTGCTCGTCCTTGGGCAACAGCAGCGCCGACTTGAGGTAAGCGAGCCACGCGGCCATCACCAGATAGTCCGCCGCCAGCTCCAGCTTCAGCGCCTCGGCCCGCTCGATATAGGCGATGTACTGATCGACCAGCGCGAGGATCGAGATCGCCTTGAGGTCGACCTTCTGCCGCCGGGCCAGGTCGAGCAGCAGGTCGAGCGGACCTTCCCAGCCATCGAGCTCGAGATACAGCGAAGCCTCGGGCCCAGCCTGTCCGGCGGGGCCGGTCCAGTCGTCGGCCGGAGTCGGGGCCGGAGTCGGGGTGGCAAGGTCGAGCATCAGGCGGCGCTCACCAGACCGAGCAAGGCATCGCGTTTGGCCAGCAACTCGGCCTGATCGGCACCGGGAGCCTTGCGGGCGGCGACCGCCAGCGCGCGCTCCAGCCGTTCGTGGCCCTTGGGCGGCAGCGGCGGCAGCACTTTGGCGATGCCGGCCATGTCGTCCATCTTCGCCCAGCAGTTGAGCGCCAGATCGCAGCCAGCGGCGATCGCCCGCGCCGCCCGCTCGGGCACGGTTCCGCTCAGCGCTTCCATGTCGAGATCGTCGGTGAACAGCAGGCCATCGAAGCCGATCTGCTGGCGGATAATGGTGCCGACCACGAAGGGCGACAGCGTGGCCGGATTGGCCGCATCCCACGCGGTGAACACGAGGTGCCCGGTCATGCCCGAAGGCGCATCGGCCAGCTTGCGGAAGGGGGCGAGGTCCAGCTCCAGCTCGGCCTCGCTGGCACTGACGGTGGGCAGTTCCTTGTGCGTATCGACCATGCTGCGGCCATGCCCTGGCATGTGCTTGATCGTGCCTGCCACGCCCGCCCGCGCCAGTCCGTCGAGCACCGCGCGGCCCAGCGCGGCCACGCGCAGCGGCTCAGCGCCCAGCGCGCGATCGCCGATCACATCGTGGGCACCCGCGTGCCGCACGTCGAGCACCGGAGCGTGAGTCATCGTGATGCCCACCTCGGCCAGGTCCATGCCCATCGCCTGGGCATTGGCGCGCGCTGCCTCGATGGCGCTGGCGGGCGCCAGATCGTACAGGTGGTCGAACGCCTCTCCCGCCGGGTAGTACGGCCACACGGGCTCCTTCATCCGCCGCACCCGGCCGCCTTCCTGGTCGATGGTGACCAGCAGGCGGTCGCGCCCGTGGATGGAGCGCAGTTCGTCGGTCAGCGTCCGCACTTGCGCGCGGCCCGCAATGTTGCGGCCGAACAGGATGTAGCCCGCCGGATCGACCTCGCGGAAGAAGCTGCGCTCGGCGTCGCTGAGGACAAGACCGGAAAGGCCGAAGATGGCGGGCGTCATGGTGCGGCAAGGGTCGCAGGAATAGGCTCACGCTTCAAGCGCGGCGCAACCCGTCGATGTGGACAGCCGACCTCAGCGCTTGACCTGGCAATCGCCTCCGGCGTTGCGGATCGCCCGGCACATGGCATCGGCCGCCGCGCCATTGGCGGCCACCGCCTGCAGCCGATAGATCGTGCCGCTGTCGACGGTGCCTTCGACCACGCGATGGCTGGCGCCTTGCAGCACCGGATAGCGGCTCGACAATTGCGACCAGCCGGTCTCGGCGCTGGCGCGGCTCTGGTAGGCGCCCACCTGCACGCCCACGCCGCTGGTGGCGGCTGCCGTGGTCGCAGCGGGAGACGGTGAGCCCGAAGGCGATGCCGGGCGTGGCTGGCTGCTCTGTCCCAGATCGACCGACGGGGTCGGCGTGCCCTCGCCGCCGTCCAGCTGCGCCTCGCGGGTTACGCCCTCGCCCACCTCGTAACTGAGGTCGCCGGTGCCGGCCACGTCCTGTCCGCCGGGGTTGGCGGGGCGTTCCTTGTAGTCACCCGCGGGTGCTTCGATCGTGCTGCCATCGGCCACCAGGCCCGGCTCGCTGCGATTGTCAAAGAAGCTCTTCGCCGCCCACAGGATGCCGCCCAGCGCCAGCAGCGCGATCACGGCGAAGATCAGGATGCGGTAGTCGGTACCGCCGCCCTCGTCCTCTTCCTCATCGTCGGAGGCGAGCCACGGCAGGGTGTCGTCCTCGCCGGTCAGCGTCAGCTGGTGATCGGCCTCGAAGGCGTCGCCCGCGTTCGCCTGCACGTCATCCTCGTCGCCCGGATAGCCCATCGCCTTACAACTCCTCAACCGCCTCCACGCCCAGGATGGCGAGCCCGTTGCGGATCACCTGCCCGATTTGCGAGACGAGGAAAAGCCTCGCCTCGCTCAAAGCCCGGTCCTGTGCCACGATGATGCGCTTGCTGGCATCGTCATTGCCCAGGTTCCAGAAGGCGTGGAAGGCCGCTGCGAGTTCAAACAGATAGAAGGCAATGCGGTGCGGTTCGCGGGCGCGGGCGGCGGCTTCCACCTCGCGCGGGAACTGCGCCGCCTGCTTGATCAGCGTCAGGTCGTCCTCGCTGAAGCTGCCCAGCGCCACGTCGGAAGGAACCAGCCCCTCGGCCACGGCCTTGCGCAGGATCGAGCAGATGCGCGCATGGGCATATTGCACATAGAACACCGGGTTGTCCTTCGATGTCTCGACCACCTTGGCAAAGTCGAAATCCATCTGCGCATCGGGCTTGCGCGCCAGCATGGTGAAGCGGACCACGTCCTTGCCCACTTCGTCGACCATGTCGGCGATGGTGACGAAGTTGCCGCTGCGCTTGGACATCTTGGCGGGCTCGCCATTGCGCAGCAGCTGGACCATCTGCACCAGCTTGACGTCGAACGGGATGGCCTTGCCCTCTCCCGCCGCCAGCGCCGCCACCGCCGCCTTGATGCGCTTGACCGTGCCCGCGTGATCGGCGCCCCACACGTCGATCAGCTCGTCGGCACTTGTCGCCTTCTGCATGTGATAAGCGAGGTCGGCGCCGAAATAGGTCCACTTGCCATCGCTCTTGCGGATCGGGCGATCCTGATCGTCGCCAAACCTGGTCGAGCGGAACAACGGCAGTTCCACTGGCTCCCAATCGTCGAGCGTCTTGCCCTTGGGTTGCTCGAGCACCCCGTCATAGACCAGGTCCTGCGCGCGCAGCCACGCCTCGGCCTGCTCGGGCTTGCCGGCGGCCTGCAATTCGGCCTCGGACGAGAACACATCGTGCGCGATGCCCAGCATGGCGAGGTCGGCGCGGATCTGGTCCATCATGCCCGCCACAGCGTGGGTGCGGAACGCGACCAGCCACTCGCTCTCGGGCGCGCCGACGTAGCGGCCGCCAAATTCCGCTGCCAGCGCTTCGCCGATGGGTTTGAGGTAATCGCCCGGATACATGCCCGGCGGGATCTCGCCCACGTCCTCGCCCAGCGCCTCGCGGTACCTGAGGTGCACCGAGCGGGCGAGCGTGTCGACCTGGCTGCCGGCATCGTTGACGTAATATTCGCGGATCACCGTGTGCCCGGCGGATTCGAGCAGGCTGGCGAGCGCATCGCCGACCACTGCACCGCGACAATGACCCATGTGCATCGGGCCGGTGGGGTTGGCCGAGACATATTCGACGTTCACGCGGCGGCCCTGCCCCATGGTGGAGCGGCCATAGTCCTCGCGCAGTCGGGCCACGGCGGCCAGTTCGGCCAGCCACACGCTTGGGGCCAGACGCAGGTTGATGAAGCCGGGACCGGCAATCTCGGCACTGGTAATCTCGGGGTCAGCCGCCAGGTGGCGCACAATCGCCTCGGCTAGGCTGCGCGGATTGGTCCCGGCGGGCTTGGCCAGCACCATGGCGGCGTTGGTCGACAGGTCACCGTGCGAGGCATCGCGCGGCGGCTCGACGCTCACACTGGAGCGCGGCAGGCCAGCGGGCAGCACGCCCTCGCCTTCCAGCGCGGTGAGCACGGCATCGATCTTGGCCGCGAAGGCGGTGTACAGCGTTGTGATCTGAGACATGGCCGCGCCGTTAGCCTGTTTGCGCGGCGAACGGAAGAACGGCTTAGCGAGTAGCGTTATAGGCCAGCTGGTCTTCGCTCAGCTGAAAACCGATCAGCAGCTCGAAGGTGGCGCGGGCGACGGCGGCGCGCACATCGGGTGCGGTCATCGGGTCGATCGCGGCATCCTCGTCACCGGCGCGGCGGGTGCGTTCCAGCCGCAGGCGGATATCGGCGGGCAAGGTCGCCTCGGCGCGGTTGACCACGGCGCCGCCGGTGCCGCTGGCCTGCGTGCGCGCCTGCCCATCGGCGAAAGTCAGCGTGACCGTGCCAAGCCGCTTGGCGACCACCGAATCGCCGCCACGCACCACGGTGGCGAAATAGGGCAACTGAACGGTGCGGGCACCGCGCGTATCGCGCCGCTGGGCGAGCACGTCGAAGGTGGCGCGCGAATAGACCTCATTGCCGGTATCATCACACGCGGCACGCACGTTGGTGATCAGCGCGGTCACGTCGATGGCATCGGCCGTCTGCGCGCCTGCGGGGGAAAAAACGGTGATGTCACCGGTGTGATCGGGAATGCCTACCGCCGGACAGGTGGTCCGCAGCGCGGTGATGCCGACGTTCTGCTGCAGGACAATTTCGCCTTCGGACTTGCACCCGGCGAGCACGGTCGTGGCAGCCAGCGTGGCGATCATGGCAAAGCGAAATCTCATTCCCGGTCCTTAAGTCATGACGGTTGGGTCATCGAATGTGTTGCTGCCCCTACCCCTTTCGCTGGCGGGGAACAACAGCTAGGAGCGCGGATATGAACGCCCCCTTTCCCGATGTGGCTACCGATGCGACGGCCAATGCGACTCAGGTTCGCAGCAAACCCGCACTGACCGTCCTGATCGCCGCCCCGCGCGGCTTTTGTGCCGGGGTTGACCGGGCGATCGAGATCGTCGAGCGCGCGATCGAGCGGTATGGCGCGCCGGTCTATGTGCGGCACGAGATCGTCCACAACCGCTTTGTCGTCGATGGCCTGAGGGCCAAGGGCGCGGTGTTCGTGGAGGAACTGGACGAGGTGCCGCCGGGCCTGCCGGTGGTGTTTTCCGCCCACGGCGTGCCCAAAAGTGTGCCGGTCGAGGCCGAGGCGCGGCAGATGATCTATTTCGATGCCACCTGCCCGCTGGTCAGCAAGGTGCACCGCCAGGCCGCACGGCAGATCGAGGCCGGGCGGCATATCGTATTCATCGGCCACAAGGGCCATCCCGAGGTGATCGGCACTTTCGGCCAGGTCGCCGAGGGGCAGATGACGCTGGTCGAGACGGTCGCCGATGTCGCCAATCTGGACTTGCCGACCGACGTGCCGTTGTCATTCCTGACGCAGACCACGCTGTCGGTCGATGACACCGCGCAGATCATCGCCGCGCTGCAAGATCGGTTTCCGCAGGTCGTCGGCCCCAAGGCGGAGGACATCTGTTATGCCACGTCCAACCGGCAGGCGGCGGTCAAGGAGATCGCCCCGCAGGTGGGCCTGATGCTGGTGATCGGCGCACCCAACTCGTCGAATTCGCTGCGGCTGGTCGAAGTGGCCGAGCGCTTCGGCACGCCCGCGCGGCTGATCCAGCGCGCCACGGAGATCGACGCGAGCTGGCTCGAGGGAGTGGACACGCTGGGCCTCACCGCCGGCGCCTCCGCGCCCGAGGAGCTGGTGCGCGAGGTGATCGACCGGCTGGGCGAGTGGCGCGAGGTGAGCGAGCGGCAGGTGCTGACCACGGAGGAGAAGATGGTCTTCAAGCTGCCCCGCCAGCTGACCGAGTAACCGCGCGTGGCCGTCTATACCCACATCAGCGCGGAACAGATGGCCGGACTGATCGCCGAGTTCGACGTAGGCGAACTGGCTTCGGCCAAGGGCATTGCCGAGGGCGTGCAGAATTCCAACTTCCTGATCGAGACGACCGGCTCAGCAGGGCCCGTCTCAGAAGGGCAAGGCGCTCGCTTCATCCTGACGGTTTACGAGAGCCGGGCGGTCATCGACGACCTGCCGTTCTTCCTTGGTCTGCTCGATCACCTCTCGGCCACCGGATGCCCCGTCCCGCGCACGATCCACGACCGCGCCGGGGCGAGCTTTCGGCCCTTCAAGACCAAGGCGCTCGCCCTGATCGAGTTCCTCCAGGGTGTCTCGCTCGACACGCCGACACCGGCGCAGGCGCGCAGTGTTGGCCGGGCGCTGGCCCAGCTGCACCTCGCCGCCGCCAGCTTCCCCGACCGGCGCGAGAACGATCTCGGTCCGGCTGGCTGGCACCGTCTGGCGGCTGCGTGCGACACGGCCTTTGACGCCATGCACGGCGAGCTCGGGGCGCTGGTGCGGCAGGAACTCGCCGCGCTCGACCAGCAATGGCCCGCCGACTTGCCCGTCGCCGCGATCCATGCCGACCTGTTTCCGGACAACGTGCTGATGCGCGGCAACAAGGTGACCGGCCTGATCGACTTCTACTTCGCCTGCACCGACATGCTGGCTTACGACGTGGCGATTACCCATGCGGCCTGGTGCTTTTCCGCCGATGGCGCGCGGTTCGATCCGGCGATCTCGGCGGCCTTGCTCGAGGGCTATCAGTCGCTGCGTCCGCTGTCCCCGGCCGAGCAGGCAGCCCTGCCGGTGCTGGCGCGCGGGGCGGCGCTGCGCTTCACGCTGACCCGCGCGTTCGACTGGATCAATACCCCGGCCGATGCGCTGGTCACCAAGAAGGACCCGATGGCCTTTGCCCGCCGCCTGCAGTTCTACATCGCCAATCCGGGGGTCTTCGCTTGAAGCGCGTGGACGTGTTCACCGACGGCGCGTGCAAAGGCAATCCCGGTCCCGGCGGCTGGGGCGTGCTGCTGCGCATGGGGGCGCACGAGAAGGAGCTCTCCGGCGGCGAGCCGATGACCACCAACAACCGCATGGAAATGACTGCCGTGCTGAAAGCGCTGACCGCGCTGATCGAGCCATGCGAGGTGACCGTCCACACCGACAGCCGCTATGTCATCGACGGCATGACCAAGTGGATTGCCGGCTGGAAGAAGCGCGGCTGGATCAACGCCAGCAAGCAGCCGGTCAAGAACGCCGACCTGTGGCACGATCTGATCGCCGCCGCCGCGCGGCACAAGGTCTCGTGGCGATGGGTCAAGGGTCACGACGGGCACGTCGAGAATGAGCGGGTGGACCGACTGGCCAGCGCCGCATCGGACGCTGCGCGAAGCTGACCAGTCGGTCGGCACCAATCAGCTGTTGTCTTCCACCTCGGCGTCCGGCGCGTTCTTCTTGATCGAGGCGATCGCGTCCTTGGCGCTGGCCTTCGACGAATAACCTTCGGTCGAGAACATCACTTCCGAATTGTACTTGAAGCGGACGCGGAACTCGCCCGCCTTGTCCTTGTAGATTTCAAAAGTGTGCGCCATCGATCAATTCCCCCTCTTTAAGTGAGAGCGAGGCTAGCCAAACCGGGCAGGCGAGTAAACATCCGCCTCAATCGCCTGGGTCATCGCATCGGGCGGATGGCCCAGCAGCACCTGCGCCGCAAGGCGCGCAGCGGCGGGTGCCGTCTGGATGCCGAAGCCGCCCTGCCCGGCAAACCAGAACAGGCCGGTTCTTGCGCTATCCCAGCCATAGACGGGCAGCCGGTCGGGCGCGAAACTGCGCAGGCCCGCCCACTTGTGCTCCAGCGCTGCGATCCGCCAGTCGACCACCTGCTCGAACCGGTCGATTGCCAGCGCCACGTCCAGTTCCTCGGGTGCGGCGTCGCATGGCGGGGTGGCCGTTTCGTCGTGCGGGCTGAGCCACAGCTTGCCGCCCTCGGGCTTGAAATAGAAGCTGCCGTCGATCCCCAGTACCAGCGGCAGGTCTGTCGGAGGGGCAGGCTCGACGCGCAGTTGTGTCACGGTGCGGCGATAAGGGGTGATGCCCAAGGCTTGTGCCCCGGCCAGCACGGCCAGCTCATCGGCCCAGGCACCGGCGGCGTTGACCAGCGTCGCGGCGCGAATTTCGGTGCCGTTGGCGAAGGCAAGCAGCCACTCACCGCCCATCCGCTCAGCGGCGATCAGGCGGTGGCCGGTGCGCAAGTCCGCCCCGCCGCGCCGCGCCAGTGCGAGGTAGTGCTGGTGGAGGCCGGCCACGTCGATATCGGCGCACTGGGGCTCGGTAATCGCGCTCGTCCACGCGGGCTTGATCCCCGGCACCAGCGCCTCCAGTGCCGCGCGCCCGATCCGTTCGATCGACACGCCGGTGCCGGCAAAGGTCTGCTCGAAGGCGTCGAGCGCGGGCCAGTCGTGCTCTTCCGCCACATACAGCGCGCCGCGCGGGCGCAGGAAGCCATTGGCGCCCAGCCAATCGCCCGAGGCCAGCGTCAACGGCACCACGCCGGGGCCGCCATAGCATTCCTCCCAGAATGCGGCGGACCGGCCCGTGGTGTGATAGCCCGGCACGGCCTCGCCTTCGGCCACCAGCACGCGCGCGTGCGGCGCCAGCTCGGCGGCGATCGAGGCCCCGGCTATTCCGGCGCCGATCACGGCAATGTCGAATCGTTCGCTCACGCGGGGGGCATAGGAGGACAGAACCGATCGAGAAAGGCGTCTATCGCCGCCAGCGCGGGGCCGCGCACCGGATCGATCTCGCGCAGTATCTCGTGCCGCGCCTCCTCGCCCAGTTCGAGCGCCTCGACCCGGCGCAGCAGTCGGGCGGCACGGCGCATGGCCTTGACCGAGACGAGCTGGTCGTTGCTGGTGGAGAGCAGGAAAACCGGGCAGGCGACCCGCGCCAGCATGTCGGCGCGCGCCGTCAGGCGCATCGAGCGCGCCGCCGCCGCCACCCAGCCCCAGCTGCCCGGCCCCATCGCCAGTTCGGGCCTCGCGTGACGCCACCACACCTCGTCGGCATAGCGAGCGTCGTCATGGGTCAGCAACAACTGGCGCTCGACCGGAAGCTCGCCGGGTTTCTCGCTCCATTTCCACGCCGGGCGGCGCCGATCGCCGAGCAGGCCCATAAGCCGGGCGACGGCGAGTTGTGCGGCATCGGGCAGCCACTCGGGGTAAGTCCCCAGCATCGGGGCCGACAGCACCAGCGCGGCGGGCATCGGTTCGAGCACCTGCTCGGCCGCCGCGCGCAGCACCACCTGCCCGCCCATCGAATGCGCCGCCAGCACATGCGGGCCGGGATGCGTGGCCACCCACGCGGCCCACAAGGCTGCCAGATCGGCCACCCACACGGCAAAATCCCCTATGTGCCCGGTAATCCCATCGGCCCCCAGCCGACCCGATCCTGCCTGCCCGCGCCAGTCCGCCGCAGTCACTTGCCAACCCTGCGACCGCCAATGCTCGAGCGTATCGAGATACTTTTCGTAGGCATCGCCGCGCCCTGGCAGGAACAGCAGCGATCCGCGCGGCTTGTCCCCGGCAGGAGCAGGCCATTCGATCATCCGGATCCGCCAGCCATCGGGCGCGGCCCAGTGGCTCTCGCGCGCGGCGGCGGGAATGGTCCGGCGATCGAACGCGACGGCAGCGGCTTGGTCCTGATGCTGAATACCGGCCTCCTGCCCGTGGTTACTATTTGGTAAGTGATGCGCGCTAGCAGTGCAAACTCTGAGGGGGAACCTCGCGGGGAATTGCGATGCTGGACGAACCATTCAAATATGTGCTGCTGGCAGCCCTGGCCCTGGCCTTGCTTACCGCCGCGTTTACCGACCTGAAAAGTCGGCGTATCGCCAACTGGCTCAACCTGGGCGTGGCGCTGGGCGCGCCGCTGTTCTGGTATGCCTGCGGCCTGTCGCTGTGGCCGGGCGTGGCCAGCCAACTGGGCATTGCTGTCGCAACCTTCGCAGTTCTCTCGGTGCTGTTCGCGCTGAAGGCGATGGGCGGCGGCGACGTCAAGCTGTTGACCGCGCTGGCGCTGTGGATCGCGCCCGAGCACTTCCTCAAGCTGATCATCATGATGGCCCTGGTCGGCGGCGTGCTGACGCTGTTCTTCGGCGGGTGGCACGTGATCCGCCGCCAGCGCGAAAAGATCGCCATTCCCTATGGCGTGGCGATTGCTGCGGCGGGCCTGTGGGTGATCGTCAGTTTCTACCTTCCAGCGGCCGCACTGAACGGCCTTGCCGGCTGATACCTCATCTTAACCAATTACGGCTTAAGCATCGACCACGATATTCCGGGCCACGACATTCCGGACGGACCACTAAGGGGGCTTGACGCACCATGGACAAGAAGAAGCTCATTCTGCTGCTCGGGGCGCTGATCATCGCGATCGGCACCGCCCTGGCTGCGCGCAGCATGTTTGCCGGCGCCTCGACGCCCGAAGCGGATGCCGCTCCGGCCGTGCCCGAAGGCCCCAAGGTGCTGGTTGCCAAGCGCAGCCTGCCCGTCGGCACGATCATCACTGCCGACGCCATCGGCTATCAGCTGTGGCCGCAGGAGCTGGTGCAGGACGCCTACTTCATCGATGGCGAAGCCAACATGGAACTGCTGCTGGGCACCGTCGTCCGCAATCCGGTGACCGCCGGTGAGCCGGTAACGCAGGGTTCGCTGGTCGCTCCGGGCGATCGCGGCTTCCTCGCTGCCGCCCTCGGGCCGGGCATGCGCGCCGTGACCATCTCGGTTTCCGCCCGCACTGGCGTTGGCGGCTTCATCTTCCCGGGCGACCGGGTCGACCTGATGCTGACCCAGACCGTCGACGGCGTGGAAGGCCAGGGCCTGCGCGCCACCGAAACCATCCTTGCCAACCTGCGCGTGCTCGCCACCGACCAGTCGACCGAGACAACCACCACCGAGGACGGCCGCACCGTGGTGCAGCCGACCCGCACGGTCACACTGGAAGTGACCCCGCGCATCGCCGAGAAGATCGCGGTGGCCGAAACCATCGGTTCGCTCAGCCTGTCGCTGCGTTCGATCGCCGACAACCAGGCCGAACTGGAACGCGCCATTGCCGCTGGCGAAGTCGATGTTCCCGCCAACGCCACCCCGGCCGAGGAAGAACGGATCCTGCGTCAGGCGGTTGCCCGCCCGCGTGATGGAGCCACCTCGTTCGTAACCGGCGGCGACGTGTCGCGCTTCCAGCGCCGCTCGATGCCGACGCAGGGCTCGGCCCAGGCCGGCACTGCCGCTCCGCCGACCTTTACCGGTGGCGCCCCCGCCGCCGCTGCACCGGCCCGCCCGTCCGGTCCGACGGTCCGCGTGACCCGCGGCCAGACGACCACCGAGGAATCGGTCCTGCGCGGCAGCGGCGCCATCCTTGACCGCACCGCCCAGGGCACCCGCAGCACCGCCGGTGCGATGGGCAGCATCGGTGGCACGCTGTGAGAGCGCCCGCCATGCCCAGCCGCAACCCGTTCTCCGCACCCATTTTGAGGGGCAAGTCAATGCAGAGCCGCCTTTACAAGACCGTGCTGACCGCCGCTTGCGCGCTGGCACCCTTGGCCATCGCCATCGCCGGACCGGCGCATGCCCAGTCGAGCGTCGTCAGCCCCTCGCAGGAATTGATCCTGTCGATCGGCCGCGGCGAACTGGTCACCGTGCCGGGCAACATGGCCGACATCTTCGTGGCCAACGAAGGCATCGCCGATGTCCAGGTGAAGTCGCAACGCCAGCTCTATGTAATGGGCAAGTCGGGCGGCGTGACCACCATTTACGCCAGCAATGCGGCGGGTGACGTGATCTGGTCGGCCGATGTGCGCGTCGGCTCCAACCTCGACAGCATCGATCAGATGCTGGCGCTGGCCATGCCGGAAAATTCCATCCAGGTCGCCACCATGGGCGCCAACACCGTGCTGCTGACGGGCACCGTCGCCGCGCCCGAAGATGCTGCCGAGGCCGAGCGCCTTGTCGCCGCCTTCGTCGGCACCGGCGCCAATGTGATTTCACGCCTGCGCATGGCCACGCCGCTGCAAGTCAACCTGCGCGTCCGTTTTGCCGAGGTCAGCCGCTCGCTGGTCCGCACGCTGGGCGCCAACCTGACCACCATCGACGGCACCGGCGGCTTCCAGTTCGGCATCGGCCAGGGCCGCCAGATCGGCACCACCTTTGCACCCGGCACGGCCACCTGCACCAGCACGACCTGTACCGTCACCGCACCCGGCGGGGGAGCCACGGCGGGCACGGCTGTCTCGCGCATCACTCCGGGCACGACCATAGCCGGTATTGGCCACTTGCTCGGCCTCGATATCGGTGCCGCGCTCGACATGGCGGAACGTGAGGGCCTGGTGACCACGCTGTCGCAGCCCAACCTCACCGCGCTGTCGGGTGAAACCGCCGAGTTCCTTGCCGGCGGCGAGTTCCCCATCCCGATGAGCCAGGGTCTGGGCACCACCACGATCGAGTATCGCAAGTACGGCGTCAGCCTCAGCTATACTCCCACGGTGCTGTCGAACGGCCGCATCTCGTTGCGGGTGCGTCCGGAAGTGTCGGAACTGTCGACCCAGGGGGCGGTGACGCTCAACGGGTTCCAGGTTCCCGGCCTGACCATCCGCCGGGCCGAGACGACCATTGAGCTGGGCTCCGGCCAGAGCTTCATGATCGCCGGCCTGCTGAGCAACAATTCGCAGAACATCATCGACCGGGCGCCCGGCCTCGGCGAAATCCCGATCCTCGGCAACCTGTTCCGCTCGACCGATTTCCGGCGCGGCGAAACCGAGCTGGTCATCGTGGTCACGCCCTATCTGGTGGAACCGGTCAGCGATCGCGAGATCGTGCTGCCGACCGACGGCTACCACAATCCCACTGCGGGCGAGCAATTCCTGCTCAACCGCGCGCACAACGGCGTGAGCGGAGAATCCCGCCCGATGCCGACCGCAGCAGATGCACCGCCAGCCGATCCATCGGTCAGCCTGATCGACCAGAACGGTGAAGCTCTTGCCGACGGCAGCCAGCCCAACGGCGCTGCCCAGCGTACCGCTGATGCCGCCGCACCCGGCTTCAGTCTGAACTGATGAGAGAGGGACACGCCATGAACACCAACTTTACCCGCAAGCTGGCCAGCTGTGCCGCTCTCTCGCTGATGCTGGGCCTGGGCGCTTGCGCCACGGCGCCGCGGATGCACAACACCAGCCTTGAAAGCGTCAACCAGCCGGTCGTCCAGCGCAGCAACTTCTCGCTCGACCTGATGGCCAATTCCAGCGGCCTCGCCGTGCCCGAACAGGCGCGCCTGGCCGAATGGTTCGAAACGCTTGACGTGGGCTTTGGCGATCGCATCGGCATCGATGATCCGATGGCCAGCGCCGCCGTGCGCGAAGACGTGGCCGCTGTCGCCAGCCGCTATGGCCTGCTGGTGGAAACCGGCGCGCCGGTGACCGTCGGCTTTATCGATCCAGGCCGGGTCCGCGTGGTGATAACCCGTTCGACCGCATTCGTGCCGAACTGCCCCAACTGGCAGGGCCATGCCAACGGCAACTTGATGAACGCGACTTCGCCCGGTTTCGGCTGCTCGATCAACGGCAATCTTGCCGCGATGATCGCCAATCCGGAACACCTGCTCGAAGGCGCGGCTGGCACCGGCGACACAATCGTCATGAGCTCGACCAAGGCAATCGAAAGCTATCGCGAAGCCGAACCGACCGGCGCCGGCGGCCTGCCGACCGTATCCAGTCAAGAAAGTGGGAGCTAAGCACATGAACGCACCGTGGAAATCAGGCGGAATGGGCAATCGCGATCCGTTCGCGGCCTACATCTGCGACGATGCCGCGCTGGACGTGCTGCGCCCGGTCGTGATCGAAATGGGCTGGCAGCCCGAGAAGTGCAACAAGGGCGGCCTGCGCAACGGGGTCCAGTCGCTGTCGATCTCGGCCAGCCCGGCGATCCTGATGGTCGACCTTTCGGAAAGCGGCGATCCGCTGAACGACATCAACGCGCTGGCTGAAGTGTGCGAGCCGGGCACCGTGGTGATCGCGGTGGGCCAGGTCAACGACGTGCGCCTGTACCGCGACCTTTTGTCCAGCGGCATCCACGATTACCTGCTGAAGCCGCTCTCGGCCAGTCAGCTGCGCGATGCGCTGACCACCGCCCAGGCGATCTTCTCCGCGCCCAAACATGCCGATGCCGATGGCGCAAAGCAGCATATCGCCAACGCCATCGTCGGCACCCGCGGCGGCGTGGGCGCGTCCACCCTCGCCACGTCGCTGGCCTGGCTGTTCTCGACCGAGCACAACCGCTCGACCGCGCTGCTCGACCTCGACGTGCATTTCGGGACCGGGGCACTGTGCCTCGACCTCGAGCCGGGCCGCGGCCTGACCGATGCGATCGAGAACCCCAGCCGCATCGACACGCTGTTCATCGAACGCGCCATGATCCGGGCCAACGACAAGCTGGCGATCATGTCGGCCGAGGCGCCGATCAACGCGCCGCTGATGACCGACGGCAGCGCTTTCCTGCAGCTGGAGGAAGAGTTCCGCTCGGCCTTCGACGTGACGGTGATCGACCTGCCGCGCAACATGCTGATCAACTTCCCCCACCTGCTGGCGGAAGTGGGCGTGGTGACGCTGGTGACCGAGCTGACGCTGGCGTCGGCCCGCGACACGATCCGCATCCTGTCGTGGCTCAAGGCCAATGCACCAGCATCGCAGCCGATGATCGTGTGCAACAAGGTGCCGCAGGGAACCACCGAGATCAGCAAGGCCGATTTCGAAGCCTCGATCGAGCGCAAGATCAACTACATGATCCCGTTCGACCAGAAGGCCGGCGTCAACGCCGCCAAACTGGGCCAGACATTTGCCGAGGCCAACAAGTCATCCAAGGCCGTGGCGGTCGTGCGCGAGATTGCCAACGCGGTGGCGGGTGTTGGTGGCGAACTGGCCATCGGCAAGGCCGCGCCGGGCAAATCCGGCTCGCTCCTCGGCAAGATCGACTTCAAGTCGCTGCTCGCCAA
>JBDSUF010000017.1:0-11465 GCA_039927835.1 Alteraurantiacibacter sp. | reverse complement strand
GAGGATCGCCTTCATCCGGGCCTTGGTCTCGTCATAGGGCAGCACGCGCGGGCCGGAGACGTATTCGCCGTATTCCGCGGTGTTGGAGATCGAATAGTTCATGTTGGCGATGCCGCCCTCGTAGATCAGGTCGACGATCAACTTCACCTCGTGCAGGCACTCGAAATAGGCCATTTCGGGCGCGTAGCCGGCTTCCACCAGCGTTTCGAAACCGGCGCGGATGAGTTCGACCACGCCGCCGCACAGCACGGACTGCTCGCCGAAAAGATCGGTTTCGCATTCTTCGCGGAACGAGGTTTCGATGATGCCGGCGCGGCCGCCGCCAATGCCCGAAGCATAAGAGAGGCCCAATTCATGCGCATTGCCCGATGCGTTCTGATGCACCGCGATCAGGCACGGCACGCCGCCGCCCTTCTGATATTCGCCGCGCACCGTGTGGCCGGGGCCCTTGGGGGCGATCATGATCACGTCGACGTCGCTGGGGACCTCGATCAGGCCGAAATGGATGTTCAGGCCGTGGGCGAAGGCGAGGGCGGCACCGGGCTTCATGCGGCCCTTGATGTCGTTTTCCCAGATCGCGGCCTGCGTTTCATCGGGCGCGAGGATCATCAGAATATCGGCCCAGCCGGCGGCATCGGTGTTCGACATCACCTTGAAGCCCGCGCCTTCAGCCTTCTTGGCGGATGCCGAGCCCGGACGCAGCGCGATGGCCACATTGGCGCAGCCGCTGTCGCGCAGGTTCTGCGCATGGGCGTGGCCCTGCGAGCCGTAACCGAGGATGGCGATGTTCTTGCCGGTGACCAGGTTCAGGTCGGCATCAGCGTCGTAATAAACCTTCATCGAAGTATTCCCGTCTTTCGTTCGTGTCGTCCCCGCCAGCGCAGGGAGTAAAATTCGCGGTGGTGCCTCTAGCGGGAATTCCGCCGTGGGGCGAAGGTAAATGTGATCTTTTTGGAAACCGGATTGGGCAGCGCCTAGGCCGCTTCCGCCCCGCGCATCATCCCCACCACGCCGGTGCGGCCGACCTCGACCAGTCCCAGCTCGCGCATCAGCGTGATGAAGCTGTCGACCTTGTCGGGCGGGCCGGTAATCTCGAAGATGAAGCTGCTGGTTGTGGTATCGACCGGGCGGGCGCGGAAGATGTCCGCCAGCCGCAGCGCTTCCACGCGCTTTTCGCCCACGCCAGACACTTTCACCAGCGCCAGCTCACGCTCTACGTGCGGGCCGGCCTGCGTCAGGTCGACCACGCGGTGGACGGGCACCAGCCGGTCGAGCTGCGCCTCGATCTGGTCGATCACGTGCGGCGGGCCGTTGGTGACGATGGTGATGCGGCTGACCGAGTGGTTTTCCGAAATATCGGCCACGGTCAGGCTGTCGATGTTATAGCCGCGCGCGGTGAACAGCCCGGCGATCTTGGCCAGGATCCCGGCCTCGTTATCGACGGTGATGTTGAGCACATGGCGCTCGGCTTCGGTTGTCTTGATTTTCATCACATCAATGCCCCTACACCAAAGCCTTGGCTTCATCGTCCAGCGTGCCGGCCACATCATCGCCATACAGCAGCATCTCGGTATGTGCCGCGCCGCTGGGGATCATCGGGAAGCAGTTGGCGTGCTTCGACACCATGCAATCGACCATCACCGGCCCGTCATGGTCGATCATCGCCTGGATGCCGGCGTCGAGCTCGTCCTCGCTGGTGATGCGGATACCCTTCCAGCCATAGGCTTCGGCCAGTGCGACGAAATCGGGCAGGCTGTCCGAATACGAGTTCGAAAAGCGGCTTTCATAGGTCAGTTCCTGCCACTGGCGGACCATGCCCATGTATTCGTTGTTGATGATGAACACCTTCACCGGCAGGCGGAACTGGCTGGCGGTGCCCATTTCCTGGATGTTCATCTGGATCGAGGCCTCACCGGCAATATCGATCACCAGCTTGCCGGGGTTGCCCAGCTGCGCGCCGATGGCAGCGGGCAGGCCATAGCCCATCGTGCCGAGGCCGCCGCTGGTGAGCCAGCGGTTGGGGTCCTCGAAGCCGAAGTACTGTGCGGCCCACATCTGGTGCTGGCCGACCTCAGTGGTGATGATCGGATCGACCTTGTGCGTCAGCGCGTGGAGGCGTTCTACCGCATGCTGCGGCATGATTGCGCCGTCGCGGCTCTTGGCCGGATAGGCCAGGCTATCGCGCGAGCGCCACCTGGTGATGCGCGCATTCCATTCGGCGAGATCCTGCGGCTTGCGCGTGCCCCAGCATGCGATCAGCTGGTCGAGCACGGTGGCGCAATCGCCGACGATGCCGAGGTCCACCGGCACCACCTTGTTGATCGAGGCGCGGTCGATATCGATGTGGATCTTGGTGGAATCGGGGCTGAACGCGTCGAGCCGCCCGGTTACCCGGTCATCGAAGCGCGCGCCGATGTTCACCATCACGTCGCACTCGTTCATCGCCATGTTGGCCTCGAGCGTGCCGTGCATCCCCAGCATGCCCAGCCAATCGGGGTGCGTGGAGGCAAAGGCGCCGAGGCCCATCAGCGTCGAGGTGACGGGCGCGCCGGTCATCGTCTGGAACTGGCGCAGCAGTTGGGTGGCGCGCGGACCGGAATTGATCACGCCGCCGCCGGTGTAGAAGATCGGCCGCTTGGCATTGGCGATCAGCTCAACCGCTTCGGCGATCTCCTCCGGCGCGGCGACCATGCGCGGATTGTAGCGGCGCGGGCGCTGGATCGGGCCATCGTGCATCGGCGCGGTGGCGACCTGGACGTTCTTGGGAATGTCGATCAGCACCGGGCCGGGGCGACCGGTGGTGGCGATCTCGAACGCCTCGTCGATGGTCGCGGCCAGTTCCGCCGGGTCCTTCACCAGATAGTTGTGCTTGGTGCAGTGGCGGGTCAGGCCGATGGTGTCGGCTTCCTGGAAAGCATCGGTGCCGATCAGGTTGGTCGCCACCTGCCCGGTGATGACCACCAGCGGAATCGAATCGAGGAAAGCGTCGGCAATGCCGGTGATCGCGTTGGTCGCGCCGGGGCCGCTGGTGACAAGCACCACGCCGGGCTTGCCGGTGCTCCGGGCATAGCCCTCAGCCGCGTGCGCCGCGCCCGCTTCATGCCGCACGAGAATATGCCGGATGCGCTGGTCAGAAAACAGCTCGTCATAGATCGGCAGCACAGCGCCGCCGGGATAGCCGAACACGAATTCGACCCCCTGACGGACCAGCGTTTCGCACAAAATCGCAGCGCCGCTGCGTTCTTCGGTCACTTTGCTTCTCCAAACTTGGCTTTTGCATCTGGTGGAAAAAACGGACCCGGCGCGATTTCCTCGCACCGGGCCGCTCCTCTCAAACCGGAAAACTCGTGTGGAGGCGCTGCTAGGCGACACAAAATGCCATGTCAACCACTAATTGCGGAATAATGTTTCAAACTCACGCTGCAAATCGACACTTTCTGGCGTCAGTCGCGGCCAGTCCGCCGGGGGCTGGTGCCGCAGCCAGGTATATTGCCGCTTGGCATAGTTGCGCGTCGCCTGCTGGCCCATCGCGATTGCCTCTGCCCGGCTCCATGATCCGTGCAAATAACCGGCGATCTCGCGCACACCGATGGCGCACATCACCGGCAGCAGCGGATCGATCTGGCGGGCGAGCAGGGCTTCCACTTCCTCCGGCGCGCCCTGGTCCATCATCGCCGCGAACCGCGCATCGCACCGCGCGTACAGCGGCTCGCGCTCGGGCAGCAGCACCAAGGGGGCAAGCGTGATCGCATCAGCCACGCCGCCGACCTTGTCCTTCTGCCATTCCTTCAGTGACTTGCCGCTTGAGCGGACGACTTCCAGCGCCCGCGACGTCCGTTGCCGGTCCCCGCAATTGAGTTGCAGCGCATAGCCGTGGTCCTCCTCCAGCAGCGCGGCGTAGATCTGCGGCGGGTTCATCGCGCGCACGGCCTCGCGAATCGCCTCGTGGATCGGTGGGACTGGGGCGATACCGTCGAGCAGCGTGCGGATATAGAGACCGGTGCCGCCGACGAGGATCGGCACGGCACCAGCATGATGAGCGCGGGCGATCTCGCCTTTCGCCGCTTCGGCCCATTCGGCAGCCGAACAGGCCTCGGCCCCGTCCCACGCGCCGAACAGCCGGTGCTCCACCCCGCGCATATCCTCCTCGCTCGGCCGCGCGCTCAGCACCCGCAAGTCGGCATAGACCTGCGCGCTGTCGGCGTTGATCACCACGGTGCCGCGCCCCACATCCTGCAGCGCGAGAGCCAGCCGCACGGCCAGATCGCTCTTGCCGCTCGCGGTCGGCCCTGCAATGAGCGCCACCTTGCCCGCGTTTTGGTTGCAGTCCGGAGTTCGATCCTTGCTCATTGCCCGCCTGATAGCAGACACCAGCGCACTGGAAACACGCCTCGATGCCTTCGCCGCCGATCTGGGCGCGCGGGGCATGGGAATCGCCGATGCGATGTTGCTCGATGCGGGCAGCGATGTCCTCGAGATTACCTCGCCCGGCGACGACATGGAGGCTTTCCGCGCCGCGCTGGATGCCCATTTCAGCCCGAGCGATGCGATCATTGCGCGCGAACCGATCACCGTGCCGCAGGTCTTCGTCTCCGACATGGATTCGACGATGATCGGGCAGGAATGCATTGACGAGCTGGCCGACTATGCCGGCCTCAAGGACCAGATCGCCGCGATCACCGAACGCGCGATGCAGGGCGAACTCGACTTCGAAAGCGCGCTGCGTGAGCGCGTGGGGCTGCTCGCGGGGCTGGACGAAGGCGCGATCCGACTGTGCCTGGACCAGCGCATCCGTCCCAATCCGGGCGCGCGCACACTGGTTGAGACATTGAAGGCGATGGGCTGCCGCACCGTGCTGGTGACCGGCGGGTTTCACCACTTTGCCGACGAGGTCGCCGCGCAGATCGGGTTTGAGCGGGTGGTCGGCAACCGGCTCGACGTGGCGGGCGGCCAACTGACCGGCGGGCTGGTAGGCGCCATCTGCGGCAGCGCCACCAAAGAGGCCGTGCTGGCGGAAGAGATCGCGCTGCTGGGCGACCATGTCGTCAGCATGGCGGCGGGTGACGGGGCCAACGATATCCCGATGCTGCAGGCCGCGACCTATGGCATGGCCTATTACGCCAAGCCCAAGGCGCGCCTCGCCGCCAATGGCTGGGTGGACCGGGGCGACCTGACCTCGCTGCTCAAGCTGCTGGGCATTCTCGAACCCGACTGGATCGGGTAGAAGCCGCGCCATGAAGCACTGGCGTTATAAACTGTTTCTGGCCGTCTTCGCTCTTGGGGTGTGGCCACTGATGCAGCTGATGGAGCCGGCCAATGCCGCGCTGGCAAGCTTTGACCTGGGCGCGCTTGCCTTCACGCTTACCTGCATCAATCTGTGGTTCCACGGCGAGGGCAAGGTCATCCGGCAAGAGGCTGAGCGCGACGATGCCAACCAGCTGATCCTGCTGGTGCTGACCGGGCTGATCGGGGCCACGATCATGGCCGTTTTGGTGCCACTGGTGACGCAAAAGGACGCGCTGTCGTTGGGGGTTGTGACGCTGATGGTGGCGACATTGGCGCTCAGCTGGCTGTTCACCAACCTGATCTTCACTTTCCATTACGCCCGGCTGTTTTACGGCCGTATCAAGGATACCGGGGAGGTTGAGCCGGGCAGCGCAGAGCGGGGCGACGGCAGCGGGAGCGACTTTGGCGGCATGGATTTCCCGGGCGATGACGATCCGGAGTTTTCTGATTTCGTCAACTTTGCCTTCGTCATCGGGATGACCTGCCAGACGGCAGATATCGCCATCACCCACCCCAAGGTGCGCCGCATCGCCACCGGCCACGGGCTTTATGCGTTCGTCTTCAACCTGGGCATTCTGGCCCTGACGGTAAACGTGCTGGCAGGCGGGTAGGGGTTTCTCAACCCTCCATCCACTCGCTGAAGAAGCTGAGGTGCGCGGTCTTCAACGCGTCCAGCTCCACCCCGAACAGACTGTCGCCGCCCACGGTGCCCAAGCGCCGCACGCCTGAGGCGGCGGTGTCCTCGTTGCGCGTGCCCTTGGCCAGCTGCGCCTGGAACGCGGCGACATCGGGCACGGTGACGATATAGCGGCCCTGGTCCTCGCCGAACCACCAGCGGGCGGGGTTGTAGTTGGGGTGGTTCTCCACCTCGGCGCCGAGCCCGCTGGCCATGGCCATTTCGGCCAGAGCGACAGCCATGCCGCCATCGGACACATCGTGCACCGCGTTGACCAAGCCTGCCGCGATCAGTTCGCGAATGAACTCGCCGCTGTTCTTCTCGAGCACCAGGTCGACATGGGGGCTGCGGCCTTCCTCGCGACCGTGGACCTCGCGCAGCCACAGCGACTGGCCCACCAGACTGCGTTCCGGGTTGGGGGTGGCCCACGGTTCCGATCCGATCAGGTAGATGGCATCGCCGGCCTGCTTGAACGGCAGAGTCATCATTCCGGCGTAATCCTCGATCACGCCCACGCCGCCGATGGCCGGGGTTGGCAGGATCGCCGAACCGCCGCCAGTTGCCTTGCTCTCATTATACAGGCTGACATTGCCGCTCACGATCGGGAAGTCGAGCGTGCGGCAGGCCTCGCCCATCCCGTCGAGGGCGTGGACCAGCTGGGCCATGATCTCGGGGCGCTGAGGATTGGCGAAGTTGAGGCAGTTGGTCACCGCGAGCGGTTTCGCACCGACTGCGCAAAGATTGCGGTATGCCTCTGCAATCGCCTGCTTTCCGCCTTCGTAGGGATCGGCGAAAACGTACCGCGGCGTGCAATCGGTGGTGATCGCCAGCGCCTTGCGGGTGCCGTGCAGGCGGACCACGGCCGCATCGCCGCCGGTCTGTAGCGTGTCTGCGCCGACCTGGCTGTCGTACTGTTCCCAGATCCACTTGCGGCTCGCCAGATCGGGGCAGGCGAGCAGCTTGAGCAGGTCCCCGCCAATATCGCTGCCGTCTTCTGCGCCGCCAGGAACTTTCTCGAGTGGCTTGGTGCCGGCCCACACGCGGTACTCCTCGCGGCTGATGTAGGGGCGCTCATATTCGGGCGCATCGGCGGCGAGCGGGCCGAGCGGAATGTCGCACACGACCTCGCCATTCCATTCCAGCACCATGTGGCGGGTGTCGGTGACTTCGCCGATCACCGCGAAATCGAGCTCCCACTTGCGGAAGATCGCCTCGGCCATCGCTTCCTTGCCGGGCTGCAGGACCATAAGCATCCGCTCCTGGCTCTCGCTCAGCATCATTTCGTACGGCGTCATGCCCGCCTCGCGGCACGGGATCATGTTCATGTCGAGCCGGATGCCGGTCTCGCCATTGGTGGCCATTTCCACGCTGCTGCTGGTCAGGCCCGCCGCGCCCATATCCTGGATGGCGACGATGGCATCGGTGGCCATCAGTTCAAGACACGCTTCGATCAGCAGCTTCTCGGTGAACGGGTCGCCCACCTGCACCGTGGGGCGCTTGGCCTCGGCATCCTCGCCGAAATCCGCGCTGGCCATGGTCGCGCCATGAATGCCGTCGCGCCCGGTCTTGGAGCCGACATAGACGATCGGATTGCCCACGCCGGTGGCGGCCGAGTAGAAGATCTTGTCCGCATCGGCCACGCCCACGGTCATCGCGTTGACCAGGATGTTGCCGTCATAGGCGGGGTGGAAGTTGGTCTCGCCACACACGGTGGGCACGCCAACGCAATTGCCATAACCGCCGATGCCCGCGACCACACCCTGCACCAGATGCTTCATCTTGGGGTGATCGGGCCGCCCGAAGCGCAGCGCGTTGGCGTTGGCGATGGGCCGCGCGCCCATGGTGAACACGTCGCGCAGAATGCCGCCCACGCCGGTCGCCGCGCCCTGGTATGGCTCGATGTAGCTGGGGTGGTTGTGCGACTCCATCTTGAAGATGGCGGCTTGACCGTCCCCGATGTCGATCACGCCCGCGTTCTCGCCCGGGCCGCAGATCACCCAAGGGGCAGTCGTCGGCAGCTTCTTCAGGTGAAAGCGCGATGACTTGTAGCTGCAATGCTCGGACCACATGACAGAGAATATACCCAGCTCGACCAGGTTGGGCTCACGCCCCAGCGCGTGCAGCACACGCTCGTATTCCTCGGGGTTGAGGCCATGGGCCGCGACGACATCTTGGGTGATCTGGGACATGGCCCGCGCCTTAGCGGCCCCTCAAGGCCGACGCAATTCCCGCTGCGCTTGACGCTGGCCGCTGTCCCCGCCAAACCGCAGGGGATGGATACACCTTCCCCCGATATCGCCGCGATGACGTTCGAAGATGCCCTGAAGGCGCTCGAAGACGTGGTGCGGCGACTCGAGAGCGGAGAAGTCGCGCTCGACCAGTCGATCGACCTGTACGAGCGGGGCGAGGCGCTGCGGCTGCATTGCCAGGCCCGGCTCGACGCGGCGCAGGCGCGGATCGAGAAGATCGTCGCCGGGCCTGACGGACGCGCCGGTTCCACCGTCCCGTTCGACGCTGATTGAGGCGCGGGTGATGGGGGTGGCTCTGGCTGACAATCTTCTCGTCCACGGGCTCGCCCGCGTCCAGCGCGAGGTCGACTCGGCGTTCGACACGATTTTGCCGATGCCCGACGATGCCCGCGCCAAACTGGTCGAGGCGATGCGCTATGCGGCCATCGGCGGCGGCAAGCGCGTTCGTCCGCTGCTGCTGGTGACCGTGGCCGAGATGTATGGCGCGAGCCGCGCGGCGGCGGTGCGGGCGGGCTGCGCGATCGAGTCGATCCACGTCTATTCGCTGATCCACGACGATCTGCCGTGCATGGATGACGACGCCATGCGCCACGGCAAGCCCACGCTGCACGTCGCGTTCAACGAGGCGATTGCGGTTCTGGCAGGCGATTCGCTGCACGCGCTGGCGTTCGAGCTGCTGGCCGGGCACGAAGTATCGAACGATCCCTATGTCCGCGCCGAGCTGGTCAGTACCCTGGCGCGGGCGAGCGGGCACAACGGCATGGCCGGCGGGCAGGTAATGGACATGGTGGCGGCCGAACAGCAGTTCGATCTCCACGGCGTCACCCGGCTGCAGCAACTGAAGACCGGCGCGCTGCTGATGGCGAGCGTTGAAATGGGCGCGATCTTGGGCCGGGTCCCCGACGAGGGTCGCGCCCACTTGCGCGCCTATGCCCGCGATATCGGCCTCGCCTTCCAGATCGCCGACGACCTGCTCGACCACGAGGGCGACGAGAACCTCGCCGGCAAGGCGCTGCGCAAGGACCAGGGGCAGGGCAAGGCGACTTTCGTCAGCCTGATGGGGGCCGACAAGGCGCGCGAACAGGCGCGGTTTTTGTCCGAGCAGGCGATTGGCCACCTTGCGATGCACGGCGACGAAGCCGCGCTGCTGCGCGATCTGGCCCGCTATGTGGTAGAGCGGGACCGCTAGATGGCAGAGCGCATCGGCCTCTACCCCGGCACTTTCGACCCGTTCACGCTGGGCCATGCCGATATCATGCGGCGCGGGGCGAAGCTGGTTGATCGGCTGATCGTGGGTGTCACCACCAATCCCAGCAAGGACCCGATGTTTACCCCGCAGGAGCGGATGGAAATGGTCGCCAGCGAAGTGGCGCGGCTTGGCCTGTCCAACATCGAGATAAAGGGCTTCGACGCGCTGCTGATGGATGTGGCGACGCGCGAAGGGGCCTCCATCATCGTGCGCGGGCTGCGCGCGGTGGCGGACTTTGAATACGAATACCAGATGGCCGGCATGAACCAGCAGTTGAACAGTCGCGTCGAGACGGTGTTCCTGATGGCCGATATCTCGCTCCAGCCGATCGCCTCCAAGCTGGTCAAGGAAATCGCTTTCTACGGCGGTGACATCAGCCGCTTCGTCAGCGCGCCGATTTGCGAGGCGGTGGCGGCGCGGGTGGAACGCATCGGCCGTAAAGGTGAACGCTGAAGCGAACAGCCATGTTCATTGAACTGTCAGCCCCGACCCACTAGGGCTGCGTTTCGAATTCTCCGCAAGGACCAGACAGACCCATATGAACCGCTTGTTCGCCTCGCTTCTCGCGCCGCTGGCCCTTGGTGCCGCCGCGTCGTTCGCCATGCCCGTTTTGGCGCAGGACCAGCCTGCCGTTGCCGTCGCACCGGTTGAAGCGCCCGTCGTCGCCGCCAATCCGGACCTGACCGTCGATCGCGAGAACATCCTGTTCCTCGACCTGTCGAACGGCACCCGCGTGGCTATCCGCCTGGTCCCGCAATGGGCTCCGGCGCATGTTGAGCGGGTCAAGGAACTGGCGCGCAGCGGGTTCTACAACGGAGTGATCTTCCACCGCGTGATCGACGGCTTCATGGCGCAGACCGGTGATCCCACCGGCACCGGCCAGGGCGGATCGGAGCTGGCGGACCTGCCAGCCGAATTCAACCGCATGCCGCACGTCCGCGGATCGGTCTCGATGGCGCGCCTGGGCAATGACGAGAACAGCGCCAACAGCCAGTTCTTCATCGTGTTCTATCCGCGCTTCACGCTCGACCGGAACTATTCGAACTTCGGCCGCGTAATCTCGGGCATGGGCGGGGTCGATACCATCGAGCGGGGCGAGCCGCCGAGCAACCCCACGCGCATCCTGCAGGCCAGCATCGCGGCGGACAACCTTCCGCAACTGATGCCCACCGCGCCGCGCCCGATGACGCAGACGCTGTCGCCCGAAGGTCTGCGCAACGCCGGCGGCAACTGAGCCGCGCGCACCATGCGCGTTGACCTGTTCGATTTCGACCTCCCGCCAGAGCGGATAGCGCTGCGCCCGGTGCGTCCGCGCGATGCCGCGCGCATGCTCGTGGTGCGTGGCGGCGATGGGCCGTTTGAAGATCGCGGCGTGCGCGATTTGCCGCAGCTGCTGCGCGCTGGCGACGTGATGGTGTTCAACGATACCCGCGTCATTCCCGCGCAACTCGAAGGCCTGCGCGGGGAGGCGCGGATCGGGGCGACGCTGCACAAGCGGGTGGATCTTCGGCGCTGGCAAGCCTTCATCCGCAACGCCAAACGGTTGCGCGAGGGCGATACGATCCTGTTTCCGGCGGGCGTTTCTGCCGTGGCCGAGGCGCGTCACGCGGATGGCAGCTTCACGCTCGCCTTCGCGGGTGACGAGCCGGTCGAAGTGCTGCTCGAACGCGCAGGGCGCATGCCGCTGCCGCCGTACATCGCCCAGAAGCGCGGCGGCGCGGACGAGGCCGACAAGGCCGACTACCAGACCATGTTCGCCCGCGAGGACGGCGCGGTCGCCGCGCCCACCGCCTCGCTGCATTTTACGCCAGACCTGCTCGCCGCGCTTGACGCTGCGGGAGTGCTCAGCGCCACGCTGACGCTCCACGTCGGTGCAGGTACGTTTCTGCCGGTGAAGGCCGATGACACCGCCGATCACGCAATGCACGCTGAATTCGGGCGCATCCCGGCAGAAACGGCGGCGTTTCTCAATGAGGCGCGGGCCAGGGGAGGGCGCATCATCGCC
>JBDSUF010000016.1:0-60636 GCA_039927835.1 Alteraurantiacibacter sp. | reverse complement strand
CGACACGAACGGAACCTAGCTCAGATAAACCTTGCTACCACGTCCCTATAAGACCGGCTCACCTTCACCTCCGCGCCAGACTCGAGCACCAGGAAGCACTCGCCATTGGTGTGTGGGCGCACCTGGCGCACCTGATCGAGATTGACGATGGTCGAGCGGTGGACACGCTGGAAGCTGCGCGGATCGACCCGCCGCTCGAGGTCCTTCATTGTCTCGCGCAGGATCAGCGAATTGTCGGCGGTGTAGATCACCATGTAATCGCCCGCCGCCTCGATCCGCTCGATCGAATCGACATCTACCCGAAAGATCTGCCCCTTGTCCTTGATGTTGATGAGCTTTTCATAGCGGCCCGAACTGGCATTAGGGTCCATATCATCGGGCATGGCATCCATCGCTTCGGGGGCGACTTCGGCCAGCACGATTTTCAGCGACTCGGCCTCTTCGACACCGCGCTTTTCGGCCAGCCGCTGGCGCACGCGCTCGACCGTGTCGGCCAGCTTGGCCTCGTCGACCGGCTTCATCAGGTAATTGACCGCGTTGGCCTCGAAGGCGCGGATCGCGTGTTCCTGGTACGCGGTGACGAAGACGAACAGCGGCGGGTCGAGGTCCATCACGCCCTTGACCACGCTGAACCCGTCGAAACCCGGCATCTGGATGTCGAGGAACACCAGATCGGGCTTTTCGGTCTTGATCGCGCGGATTGCTTCGCGGCCATTGGCACAAGTGCCAATCACCTCGATTTCTGGGAAGGCTTCCAGCCGCAATTGCAGGCCCTGGATTGCCAGCTTCTCGTCGTCGACGAGGATCGTTCTAATAGTCATGTGCCGGTTCCGATTGCCTGTTGTGCATCGCCTACGTCAACTGCTGGCGCGGCAGGAGGTTTCACGGGCAAGCCGGGTTGCACCGATCCGGCTTCTGCAACCGGCTCGCGTTCGTAGGGAATTTCGATGAACACGGTGAAGCCGCCGCCCGCCGGGGTCTCGATGGCGAAGCGGTGATCCTCGCCATAGGCTTGCGCCAGCCGGTCGCGGATATTGGCGAGGCCCACACCGGTCGATTCGGGTGCGCCCGCACGCGGGGCGTTGCCGATGATGTCGTTGCGGCGCGAGCCCTGCAGGCCGGGGCCGGTGTCGGCGATGGTAATGCGCAGGTACCGCCCCAGCACTTGCGCCGACAAGCTGATGCGGGCGCCTTCCTCCTGCGCCGAGACGCCATACTTGATCGCGTTCTCGATCAGTGGCTGCAGCAGCATCGACGGGATCAGCGCATTTGCCGCCGCCGGATCGATCGTGAATTCGGTGCGCAGCCGCTCCTCGAAGCGCATGCGCTCGATCTCGAGGTACAAGTGCAGCGTCTCTACTTCCTGCGCCACGGTCACTTTCGAGCCCGGCTGGGTGACCAGCGTGTGCCGCAGGAAACCCGATAGCCGGATCAGCATGGCATTGGCCGGCCCGGTCTGCTTGAGCAGGACCAGCGTGCTGATGGAATTCAATGTGTTAAACAGGAAATGCGGGTTGAGCTGGTAGCGCAGCATCGCCAATTGCGCGGCGGTGGCCTGCGCTTCCAGCCGCTCCAGCCGGTCATTCTGCTCCTCCACCTGAAGGAAGAAGTTGATCGCGTAATAGAGCGCCGACCAGGCCCCTAAAAGCGTCATATCGAGGTAGAACACGCCCAGAACCAGGCTGGTAAAGCTGGTCTCGGCGGCCTCTGGTCGCAACGAGATCGTCCAGGCATTGATGAACGCAGACACGAACACCGCGATCGCCAGGACAACCGCGGTCACCCCCCATGTCACCAGCGGGCTGCGGTTGATCAGCTGGCTGTAGACGACCGACAGGATCAGGCTGATCGAGAAACCGGTGATCGTGGCGATGACCACCAGCACGAGGAAATCGAGCGGCCGGTCATTGGCCAGCGCCGTGGCCGAGCGCAGCACCATGGCGCCGCCCCAGCCGAGCATCTGCAGCCGCCAGAACGCGCGGTTCTTGTCGCCGAAGAACGGGGTCGGCTGGAATGGCAGGATGGCGATGCCGCCGTTGCGCGAAGGAGCCGCCTCGCGCGTCCGCGCCGCTTTCCTGCTGCGCGCGGTGGTGAAGGAAAGCGCCATGTCCGCGGCCAGCCTCAGCCGGCCTCGCGCGCGGAGGCAATGGCGCGGCCGATCGCTTCGGCCCCCACCGCCCCGTTTAGCGCGCGGTCGCCCACGATCCAGCTGGGCGTGCCGGTGAGGCCCAGGTTCTGCGCCATGAACACGTTGTTCTGCAATTGCGCCTCGAACCGGCCGCTGGCGATGGCGGCGCGCGCGGCGGCGAGGTCAACTCCGGCGCTGATGGCGGAAGCCTCGATCGTGGCCGACGTAACTTGCCCGGCAGCGAACATGGCATCGTGAAACACGGCGAACTTGCCCTGCTGCGCAGCGGCCAGCGCCATGCGAGCGGCATCGGCACTTTCGGGCGCGAGGATCGGGTATTCGCGGATCACCACCTTCAGATCGGGATTGGCGGCGATCAGCGCGGCGACGTCGGCCACGCTCTGGCGGCAATAGGTGCAGGCATAGTCGGTGAATTCCACCAGCGTCACGGTGCCGTTGGGATTGCCCAGCACCGCGCCGGGGAAAGCGGTCTCCAGTTCGGCGCGCACCGGGGCAATGCGCTCCTGCATGTCGCGCCGCTGCAACTCGTCCATTGCCTCGGGCAACACTTCGGGGTTGGCCAGCAGGTACGACCGCGTCTGCATGTCAGCCAGGCCCGTAAGAGCGAACAGCGCCGCTCCGGAAAACCCGGCGAACAGCGAAACGGCAATGGTGATGATCCAGCGCATAAGGGCAGGGTTAGTCGCGATCTTCCTCGCGTTCAATCTGAACCCGTGCCTCGCGGCCGATGTCCTGCGCCCGCAGCCAGTCGGGCGAGCCGGTGGGCAGCGCGGCTTCGGCGGCGCCTGCATTGGCGAAGGCGCCACGGAAATTGCCGCTCAGCACCTGCTGCTCGGCGCTCGCCAGCTGGGCGCGTGGGAAGTCGCTGCGCTGGCCATAGACCACGCCCAGCTGGTACCAGGCGAAAGGGTTCTCGCGGTCTCGGCCCACGGCGGCGCGCAGTACCCGCTCGGCCTCGTCGAGATAGGCCGGGTTCTCCGTCGCGACCAGCGCATGGCCCAGCGTGGGGGCAATCAGCGGATCCGAATTGGACAGTTCCACCGCGCGGCGCAAGGGGGCCAGCGAATCCACCGCGTGACCCGATTCGAGCAGAATCTGTCCCTTCAGCTCGAGGAAATAAGGATTGTTCGGCTCGGCCGCGATCAGCGCGTCGGCCTCGACCATGGCCTCGTCCATCCGCGCATCGTGGTGATAGGCATAGGCGCGGGCATACCGCGCGGGAATGCCGGTCAAGTAAGGCGGATAGGCGGTCAAGGTGCGTTCAGGGGTGGCCTGGAAGCCATAGAGCTTGGCCTTGATGCGGCTGAAGCGCTCCTCGATTTGCGGATCGCTCGGACGGTCCCACGCGGCATCGGCCTCGTAATCGGCCCGCAGCGCGGCAATGCGATTGCCTGATAATGGGTGCGAGCGACCGTATTCCTGGCTCTGGTCCTGGCTGATACCGCGCCGAAATTCATAGCTTTGCAGCTTGCCGAAGAAGTCCAGCGCGCCGCGTCCGGTTATTCCCGCGCCATGCAGGTAAGCGACCGATGCGGCATCGGCGCTGGCTTCCTGCGTGCGGCTGAACGAGAGGAAGTTGCTCATGGCAGCCTGCTGGCCTAGCGCCATCACGCCCATCGCCGCCTCGCCGCCCCCGGCCAGCGCGGCGGCAATGCCCGCCAGCGTGGTCAGCAGCGAGATGCGCATGGCGTTGGAGGCGCCTTCGTAGATGCGGATCGAGTGGCCGCCGACGATATGGCCCAGCTCGTGCGCCATCACGCCCTGCACCTGGTTGGCGTTGTCAGCCTCGGCGATCAGGCCGGTGTGGATGAAGATGCGTTGCCCGGTGGCGACGAATGCATTGATCGAGTTGTCATCGACCAGATAAACCTTGACCGACCCTGCATCCATTCCGGCGGCCTCGACCAGCGGATCGACCATGTCCTGCAGCAGCGCCTCGGTTTCGGCGTCGCGCAGGATGCTCTGCGCCGCAGCGGGCACGGTGCTGGCGAACAGCAGCACGAAGGCTGACAGGAGGGCGAAGAGGCGGCGCATCGGCGGCACCTGTCTAGCGCACCGGGCGATGAACGCAAAATGAAGACGGGGAATGGCGCGTCAGGCGACCAGCCTGCGCGCGGCCCGCTCGACCAGTTGCGGATCGCTCGGCACTTCGCCCAGCACCACCAGATCTCCGGTGCCGGTGCGGCGGACCATGATCAGGGCAAACTCCTCCCCCTCACGCTCGATCATGTCGAACCGCACGGGTGCCCGTTCGCGCAGCACCTGGAAGGCGTTGTTGTGCAACGATGCGGGCGCGTCGGCGTCGTCGGCGCGGCGCAGGCGGCGCTCTTCGGCCACCATGCCCTTCAAGCCCCCGGGCGCAGCGCGCAGGTAGGCGGCCAGCGTGCCCGGCGCCAGACCGAGCCGACCGGCATGGGTCAGCGCAGCGGCGTATTCGGTGAGGCGCGTCTTGTCATAATGGGCGCCGAAGACCAGCTTGACCACCGGCGTCATCGGCGCGCGATCCTGCACGGTCAGCCCGGCATCCGCGACCAGTTCGGCGAAGTCCTGCGGCATTGCGGCGGCCGCGAGCGCGAAGTCGTAGGCCCGACCGATCGCTCCATACAGCGCGTGGCGGGTGCGATCCTCGTTGCTGCGGGCTTCGAGCGCCAAGGCGCGCGCGCCAGCCAGCACATCGGCGAGCGACGCCGATTCAGGAGCTTCGCTTGGGGAAGCCGCGACCGGTTCAGCATCATCGTCGAGCAAGCCAAACGACGGCGTTGGCAAAACATCGCTGGTGGAGAAAGCCACGCCGGGCCCATCGGCCCAGTCGGCCATCGGCACATCGGCCGGGCGGTGGCGAGGCAACTCCAGCGCCTGGTCGATTTCAAGCAGCAGTTCGTCGGCGGTGCCGGCGTCGGCCAGCTCTTTCCAGTTGATCACGCCGAAGATAAAATCGATCGTCTCGTCGTTGCTTGAGAAGGGCAGCAGGATTCCGCGGTAGAGTACAGTCGTGCCGCGCGGGGTCACGAACTCTGCCTCGAACCCGATCGGCGCCTGGTTGGCCAGGATCTGCATGTAATGATCGGTGATGCGGCTGAGCAGCGAGCGCGAGGGCACGTCCGACATGCGCTTGATGACCAGATCGCCCGCGTCGCATTCCTGCGCCAGCTTGTCGCCGAGGAACGCCACCGCCGGATCGTCGATGCCGACCGAGAAGTCGAGCAGCACGCCGTGCGGGCCGAAATCGGGCAACTGCTCCGGGTGGAGTTCTTCGACCGAAGGGAAATTGCGGTTGTCGAGCAGGCTGGCCCAGAAATTGTAGGCGCGCACCTGCATGCGGCGCTCGTCGGCGCCGATTGCGGGCGGCGGCGTAGCGTGTGCCGCATCGTCATCGAACTGGTCGGCGTCGCCATGTGCGTCGTGCCCGCCGAATTGTCCTCGCAATGTGTCCATCGCCACTCGAACCCCTTGAACTTCCAATGGGTCCGCTATGGCGCGACGTGGTAAATATTCCGTAAAGTTGCGCCGGAGGGCCTTCGCGCAGCTATAGCATATAGCGCATGCGGATGGCCTGGTGCACCGGCACACTGCCCAAGGCGAAGCTGGCATCGGCGAAATGCGGCGGACCCATGCGCACCGGTGCGTCGCGCGAAAATCCGAATCCCTCGCGCGGGATCATCAGCATCTTGTCCACCCGGCCATTGCTGTTCTCGTCATGCAGCAGGGCCACGGCATAAGTGCCCGGCGCCACGTCGTCGAATTCAAGCTGCAGGTTGGCGGCGGCATGCACGCTGAGGCGGTGCGAACCGGGGTCGCGGTCGCAATCGGGGAAGAACTCGGGCGCGGCGGTCAGGCACGCTTGGATAATCCCATGGGTATTGCGCAGCCCCGTGACGGTCACGCTGACACTGGTGGTGGTCTGGCTGGACGTGGCGAGCAGCGGGGCAGGCAGCGGGGCGAGCAGGACCGAGGCGGCAAGAGCCGCGATCAAAGCCTTGGCGACAAGCCGTGATCGGTGCCGCAAAGTTTGTCCCAGAACCGAAAATAGAGCCCGAAATTGCATAGATACTCGTCGTGATGCCGCTGGTGGTGCGTCGCCGTTATCAGCCACTTGCCTGCCCTTGCGTGAACGAACCAGCGCGGGAACATCTCCCAACCCATGTGGTTGGTGACCCCCATAACCGTCATGATCAGCAGCACAAGGCCCAGCACGCCGGCGTGGATCGGGACCACGAATACCAGCAGCGGCACCACCAGCGCGCCGGTCAGCGCCTCGATCGGGTGAAAGCTCATCGCCGCCCAGGCGGTTGGCGGGCGGCTGGCGTGGTGCACGGCGTGAGCCAGCCTGAACCAGCGGGGCACGTGCATCCAGCGGTGCGTCCAGTAGAACCAGGTGTCGTGCGCGAACAGGTAGACCAGCAGCGAGAGCGGCAGATACCACAACGGCATGGCGGCGGGATCGGTGTAGATCTGCGTCCAGCCACGGTTCTGCCAGCCCCAGGCGACCACGCCGGCGGGCATGCCATAGATGGCCGCGGAGGCCAGCGACCAGCCGATCTCACGCCGCATCTGCGGTTCCAGCCCGCGATAGAGGCCGGGGTGGAGCTTGCCGGTGAGCCAGGCGAACAGTCCGCTGGTGGCGAGATACCGCAGGCCGACAATCAGCGTCATGGCCAAGGCCGAGGCAGCTGCGGCAAGAACGACGGTCAGGATATCCGGGGCAGGCATAGGCCCATGCGGTTAGCAGGCCGGGCGCCGCAGCAACAGAGCCCGGCAGACCGAATCACTCACCCCAACTCGCACAGGCTGGATCGCCGAGCACGGTCTGCCGGCGCAGCGCGGCGCGGGCGAGCCGTTCGATCTCGGCCTTGCGGCGCGCGGGTGCCAGCGGCTGGCTGGGTGCGGGGCGAATAATCTCCGCATCGTAGGCATCGCCCACGATCACGCCGCACAGGTCAGGTCGGAAATCGGCACTGTCGAGGCACGCGCGATCCAGTTCAGGCGGCAGGCCCCAATAGAACCGGTCGCAGAAATCGAGGTAATCGGGCCACTTGCCGTCACCCATCAGGTCTCCCCGCGCGGTCTTGATCTCGACGATGATGACCTGGCCCTTGGCGTCGATCCCCATCAGGTCTGCCCGGCGCGCATTGCGCAGTGGCATCTCCGCGATCAGCCAGGCCCCGTTGCGGGCGAACAGCCGACAAATCCCGCGCGCCACTTCCAGCGCCCGCTGACCATGGCGACCGGCGAAATCCGACTGGATTCCCTCGGCCGGAGAAAAGGCGATGGCAGGCGACGAATCGGACATTCGCCATCATTGGAACGAAAGAGGAACGCGGTCAACCGCCGCGCGACGTCAGGCGAGACATCTCAGGCGAGGCGGGGCGGGCCCATTCCACCACTTGGCGGCAGCAGCGCCAGCACGGCCGCGCGAGCCAAGGAAAATTCGTGCCACAACGCGCGGGCCGCGGGGCGCGAATCGGCCCCGCGCGCGTTGACCGCCAGCAGCGCGGCGATGCCCGGCTCCATCACGGCGGCAAGATCGGCCACCATGTTATCCGCCAGCTGGCGACGCCACGGCTGGCATTCGCGGATCAGCACCGGGAAATTGCGCATGGTGCGGCTGGGCAGCTCGGGCTCGACCCCGGCCAGTGCGGCCACCACGGTTCCGGCATCGCCCAGCGCGGACCAGCGCATGCTGGTGGCACTGGCGCCCGGTGCGCTGCGTTCAAGGGTGGCGCGGGGCTTTTGCGAGCCGAAACTTGTGGGCGGTGCGTTCATGCATCACCCGATAGCGCACACCGGCTTGCCAATTGGTTAGCGGCGCCAGTCTTGTCAGCGCCGCCTTACTCCGGAGCGGGGCCGAACGGATCGGGCTCGTCCAGATGCTCGAAGCCCAGGTCGATATTGGCTCCGTCCTCGCCCGATTGCAGCCGGTTGTTTTCCGAACAGACATATTCGCGCAAGGGAAACTCGTTGTCGAGCTTGTACGCCACGCGGGTGACATAGGGCTCGGCCAGCAGTTCCGAATTGGTGATGGTGAACTCGATGAACAACTGGCCTTCTGCCGGGCGCCAGATGTGTTCGTGCACCCGGCTCGCCTCGGTGTGCGGCAGGCCGGGGACGATGTTGGTGCGCGGCGACAAGCCCAGGGTGTCGATCACCAGCATATCGCCGTCCCAGAAGCCGACCGAATTGCCGTTGTAGAACAAGTCGAAATCGGCCGGCAGCGACCGGCCATCGGTATAGATGCGCCGAGCCTGTTCGTAGGCTTCGGTAAGGATGGTCACGCGGCCAGGGCTGTAGAGGACCTCGATCGGATAGGGCTGCTGCATCAAGCCAGGCAGGCCGGGCGGCAGGCACATTGCCTGGGCCTCCTGGTTGGGCCCGTGTTCGCGGATCGAGGCGTTGTAGGCATCGAGGATCTGCGCCCCCCGCTCGGTCAGCACCGGGCGCGCGCCGCGGTTGGAGAACAGCAGGGACCAGTCGGGATACCAGATGCCCCCCCAGTCGGGCAGGTTGGCTTGATCGGCATAGCCGCTGGCGCGATCGGGGGCGTATGCGTCCTGTGCCATGGCGGGAGCGGTCAGCGCCACACCTGCCGCGAACATTGCGCCCAGTGCTGCCCCGCGCACCAAATGTGCCTTCAAGATCATGATCCCCTCCCGGTTGACTTGGGGCAATTCCTGCCCGTGCAAGTTGCGTTTGCCCATGCAAATGATGTCGCAATTCGTATCAAGTCAAGGGACTGGGTTGATTTTGTCAAATGATTGCTGGCAAAGGAAACGGCGGCTTTGCTCAGGACGTGTTCAGCCGTCCTGCCGCAGGAGAGAGACCATGAATGCTACCTTCCTACGCCGCGGGCTGATGGCCTGCGCAGTGGCCTTGGCATCGGCCGCGACGCTGTCGATTCCCGGCTCTGCGCATCATTCCACCGCGATGTTCGTCTGGGGCACCGAAACACGCCTGCAAAACATGACGGTCGACCGCTGGGAATGGACCAATCCGCACACCTTCCTCTACGCCCACGATGCGCAAGGCACACGCTACGCGTTCGAGGGGATGAGCCCCAATCACCTGGTGCGTTATGGCTGGTCGCGCCGCTCGGTGCAGCCGGGGCAGGTGATCAATCTGACCTATTACGCACTGCGCGACGGGCGCAACGGCGGCTTCAACGTGACGGTAACGCTGCCCAACGGCACCTCGCTCAACCAGTTCGGCGAACGCGGTACGCAAAGCCGCTGAGGCAACACGCCTCCCACAATAAGGCTTGGCGCAGCCCCCGCCCCTTGCTAGGCGGCCCGCTGCTGCACCCGTAGCTCAGCTGGATAGAGTACTGCCCTCCGAAGGCAGGGGTCACAGGTTCGAATCCTGTCGGGTGCACCAGCTTGTTTTCCGCAAGCCCTCCGGCTCGCGATTTCCTCGCTTTCGGTCGGCTTTGCCTCCCTTCGCTGCGGGCGCGCGTTCGCGCTTGCGAACCCTGTCGGGTTCGAGGGCTGTGTAATCAGCAGTTCAAATGGCCTCGACGGCGACCTGCCGGGTGTTCACCCGTTTGCCCAAGGCCATGAACGGCTTCTCGACCAGCTCGTAAACCGCTGCCGCCAGCGCGATCAGCCCGCCCAGCACGGCCAGCGCGTAAAGCGTGCCATTAACCGCCAGCAGACCGTTGAGGCTGCGCAGCACCGGTTCCTGAAACAGGTAAATCGAATAGCTGATCGCGCCCAGATAGACCGGCACGCGCCCTGCTTGCGGCTGGCGGATTACTACCGCGAGGAACACCAGCACTGCTCCGATCGTCGCGGTCAGGCGCGGCAGACCGTCGATCCGCGGATTGCCGCCGTCGAACAGCAACGCATAAGCTGCCCCCACCGTGACCAGGGCCAGCGTGCAGGCCGCAGCCCACAGGCGCGCCGCCTTGTCATTCTCGAACAGCGCCAGTCGCAGCACCAGCCCGGTGAGCAGGAAGGCGAAGTTGAGGAACACCCCGGCGTGGCCTGCGGCCAATGCCGGGATCACCAGTGCCAGCGTCACCAGGGTCACACCCCCCACCACCCAGGCGCGGCGCAACTGGCCAGCGGCGTAAAGTGCGGCAACGACGAGGTAGAACCCCAGCTCGTAGCTTAGCGTCCAGTACGCCCCGGCCAGTTCGGGCAGGGCCAGCGGGCGGGCGACCATTGTCATGTTGGCGATAATCGCGGGTGCCGAGGCGCTCTCGAACAGCAGCATGACCGCAATCGACAGCCACAGCGCGGGCAGCAGGCGGGCCATGCGGCTGATCGCAAAGCGCTTGAGCGGCTGTTCGCCCCTGATGCTGAACGGCACCACGAAGCCCGAGATGAGGAAGAACAGGAACACGCCCAGCCGGCCGATATTGCACCACTGCAGCAGCACGAAGTGCGGCACGGCCAACTCGAGCACGTGCTGCAGCACCACCAGCAGGGCGGCAATACCCCTCAGCGCGTCAAGGCATTCGAGCCGTTTCATCGCGCCGGACTAGCGCGGGAATGGTTAAGATGGCGGTTAGGCGCTCCAGCCTTCGTCGAGGAACCTGAGCGCACAACTGGCGAGGAAGGCGCTTCCGTTGGGCAGCACACTCTCGTCCACCATCATCCGGCTGTTGTGGATGCCGCAGCACGAGGTCCAGTCCTCGCCGTCGTGCGCCACGCCGAGGAAGAACATCGCGCCGGGCACTTTCTCCAGCACATAGGAGAAGTCTTCCGCCCCCATCAGCGAGTGCGCCAGCCGCTGCCACTTGTCATCGCCGCCCATCGCCCGCGCCACGCCTTCTCCCAGCGAGACCGCGCGCGGATCGTTGTTGGTGACGGGGAAGCCCTCGGTCACCACCACGTCCGCCGTGCAGCCGTGCGCCTGCGCGGTCAGCTGCGCCACTTCGGTCAGTGCCTTGCTCACCGCAGCCCGGCGCGGGGCCGAGAGGGTGCGAATGGTGCCGCGCATCCTGGCAAAATTGGGGATGATGTTGTGCGCCGTGCCCGCCTCGATCATCGACACGGTGACCACGGTAGCTTCGGCGGCAGAGAAGCGGCGGGTGACCATCGCCTGGATCGCGGTGACGATGGCGGCGGCGGCGGGCACCGGATCGGCGGTATCGTGCGGCAGGCTGGCATGGCCGCCCCTGCCGTTGATGGTGATGTCGAACTGATCGGCCGCCGCGAGCATGGCCCCGTCGCGCCCGGCAATCGTCCCGTGCGGCGAATTGGGCATGATGTGCAGCGCAAAGGCAGCTTGCGGCAAGGGGTCGAGCAGCCCTTCCTCGAGCATGAAGCGGGCGCCGTGGAAGCCCTCCTCGCCCGGCTGGAACATGAACCGCACTTCGCCCGCGATCTCGGCCTGGCGGGCGGCGAGGATGCGCGCGGCACCGGCCAACATCGCGGCGTGGGTGTCGTGCCCGCAGGCGTGCATCTTGCCCGGGAATGTCGAGGCGAACGGAAGGCCGGTGTGCTCGTCCATCGGCAGCGCGTCCATGTCGCCGCGCAGCAGCACGCTCGGACCCGGTCTTCCGCCTTTGAGCGTGGCGACCGCACCGGTGGTGGTGGTGCCGACCTTCCATGCCAGCGGCAAGTCGGCCAGCTCGGCCCGCACCTTGGCGAGGGTGAGCGGGGTGTCGAGCCCCAGCTCGGGTTCGGCGTGGATGGCGCGTCGCAAGGCGACAATGCGCGGTTCGATGGCGCGGGCAGCGTCGAGCAAGTTCTGGGTCAGCATGGCGCATGTGTATCGTGCTCGCGGCCCCTGCGCCAGATGGCCTTTCCCGCTTCCGGGCGGGACACGTTTTCTTGGGCGACTTATGTATGGTGAACGATTATGTAGCCCCCCTTGGGACGCAACACCGGGTCGGCGGAGAGGCCACGGACGGCGCTGGCCTGTGCCCCAAGTGAATAGTTTAGGCAGTGAATGGTTTAGCAAGATACATGCACGGTATGATCCATCTGTTCGAACGCCTGCCGCAGTTTGACGCAACGCAGCCGGAACTGGCCGTGCAGCCTGCCCCGCCCGTGCGCAGCGAGCCGCTGGTCGGGTTGATCCGCAATCCGCGCAGCCACGGTCACGCGCGCGCCGACGATCCGGCCGCCAGCCTGCCCGGCGTGATCACCGCCGCCCCATCGCAACGCAATGAGCTGCCGCAGATCCTCGCCGATTTTGCCGCGCGACAGGTCGATTATATCGCGATCGATGGCGGCGACGGCACCGTGCGCGATGTGCTCAGCTGCGGCGCGGGCGTGTTTGGCGATGCCTGGCCCACGCTGATCCTGCTGCCCAGCGGCAAGACCAATGCGCTCGCCTATGACCTGGGCGTGCCGCGCCTGTGGCCGCTGGCGGAAGCGCTGCAGGCCGCGCGGCGCGACAGCCACGTGATCCGCCGCCCGCTGGTGGTGGCGCAGGCGGATGACGAGCTTTCGCAAGTTCGCGGCTTCGTGATGGGGGCGGGCGTGTTCACCCGCTCGATCAGCCTGGGGCAGGATGCCCACCGTTATGGCGCCTTCAACGCCGCCGCCGTGGCCGTCACCGCCCTGTGGAGCGTGTTGCAAGCCTTCTTCGGCGGCAAGAACAACCCGTGGCGCCAGACTGCGCGGCTCGCCTTGCGAACGGGCGACGGGCAGGAAATGGCCCATTCGGGGGGTTCTCCGGCGAGCGATCGGTTCATGGTCTTCGCCTCGTCGCTGGAGGGGTTTCCGGCGGGTCTCAGGCCTTTCGGCGAACTGCAGGCCCCGGTGCGGCTGGCCGTGCTCGACAACCCGCGCCGCAGCGTCCTGCTGCGCCTGCCGCTGATCTTTCGCGGACACATCAGCCAGACGGTGCTGCGCAAGGGGATGCACCTTTACGGCGGCGAACAGTTCGAGATCGAGCTGTCGGAGGCCTTCATCCTCGATGGCGAGGCCTTTCCGCCGGGCCACTACCGCGTGTTTGCCGGGCCCCGGCTGCGCTTCATCGTTCCATGACCGCCGATCTCGGCGCGCGCGTCGCCGCGGCGATGAGGTGCGAGGTCCATCCGGCGATCCGCCAGTTTGCCGCGCGGCTGGCCGAGGAGGCGGGCGCTGTGGCGGTTCTGTTCTACGGCTCCAATCTGCGCACTGGTGAGCTCGACGGGGTGCTCGACTACTATGTGCTGCTTCCGGGCGAGCCTGAGCAAGGCATGTGGCCGCGCGTGTCCTATTGCGAATGGGCGCATGAGGAGACGGCCCTGCGCGCCAAGATCGCCACTATGACACTCTCCAAGTTCGCGCAGGCATGCCGGGGCGAGAGCCGCGACACCACCGTATGGGCGCGCTTTGTGCAGCCAAGCGCGCTGGTGTTTGCGCGCGGTCCCGATGACGGGGCCGGGGTAAGCGAAGCGCTGGTCCAGGCGGCGCGCACCGCCGCGCGGCTGGCGGCGGCGCTGGGACCGGCAGAGGGGAGCGAGGGTGACTACTGGCGCGCGCTGTTCCGCGAGACCTACAAGGCCGAACTGCGGGTGGAGAAGCCGGGCCGCGAGAACTCGATCCTCGAGCTTAACCCGGTGCACTTCGCTGGGCTGTTGCCTGCTGCCCTGGTCGCAGATGGTGTCGCGTTCGCGCAGTCGGGCGAAACAATCACCCCCGCCATGCCAATTTCGCAGCGGCGCGCTGTGCTGGGCTGGTGGCGCAAGCGTCGACGGCTCGGCAAGGCCCTCAACGTCGCCCGGCTGGTCCGCGCAACGCGCACATTCGACGGCGCAGGTCGCTATGCGGCGTGGAAAGTGGAGCGCCACACCGGGGTAAAGGTGGCGATCACTCCATGGCGCGAGGCGCACCCGATCCTCTCAGCGCCGCGCGTGTTGTGGCAGGTCTGGCGCGCCCGGAGGCGCATCTGACCGCTCACATATAGCGCATGTTGATGGTGATCGTGGTCACATCGTTGCCGACGTTGAAGCGCGTGCGCGTCACGCTGGGACGGCCGAGGTTGAAGATGTTGATGCTGGGGTTGTTCGACATGGCCCCGCCGTCGGTGGTCAGGTCAGTCTCGCCGTTGCCGTTGATGTCGTGGCGCGCGGCGACGGCATAGACGCCCGCTTCGGGCGCGGGCAGGCAAAAGCTCATCGATCCGGCCCGGGCGGGCGCCTCGATGCGGTAAAGCCACTTGCCGTGCTCCAGCCAATCTCCCTGAACGCCGCGATAGAGCTGCACGCGCACGGTGCCGCGCGCGGCCTCGATGCCCGAGATGTTGACGCGGATCGAGGGCGAGCCAGCGCGACAGCGCGCCGGATCGTTGCGGATTTCCTGCTGGTACTGGGCCATGAGCGGCGCCGCAACGAAGCCGCCCGCGACGATGGCTGCGGCAGTACCGACAGCAAGGAGCCTGCCGGAAGCGGCGCGGCGAATGTGAGCGAGCATGAGCATTCCTGTGACCAATGGCTTTATCGGGCGAACCCCGTTTGCACCGCGAATTAGGTTTTAGCCAGTGAATGGCGGCTGAAGCAGCCAAGCAGGTAACAGCAACGCTTCGGCTCATCCGACTGCATAGGTGTTATCCCCCTGTGCAAATCAGGTAGCGATGCCTTGTTCCCCGATTCGCGCACGCCTAGGGCCTGAAGGCAGCATGGCCACGCCGCTCATCTCGCCTTCGATCCTTTCCGCCGACTTCGCGCAGCTGGGCGCCGAAGTGCGCGCGATCGACGCGGCTGGCGCCGACTGGATCCATGTGGATGTGATGGACGGGCATTTCGTGCCCAACCTCACCATCGGGCCGGGCGTAGTGAAAGCGCTGCGCCCGCACACCGCCAAGCCGTTCGACGTACACCTGATGTGCGCTCCGGTGGATCAGTGGATCGAGCAGTTCGCAGCGGCCGGAGCCGATATCATCACCGTGCATCCCGAAGCCGGGCCGCATGTCCATCGCAGCGTGCAGGCGATCCGGGCGCTGGGCAAGAAGGCCGGGCTGTCGCTCAATCCCGGCACGCCGGCCAAGATGCTCGATTACCTGTACGAGGAGATCGATCTGGTACTGGTGATGAGCGTCAACCCCGGGTTCGGCGGGCAGAGCTTCATCGCCAGCCAGTTGCGCAAGGTCGAAGCGATCCGCTCCATCATCGACAAGCGCGGGCTCGACGTGTTGGTCGAAGTCGACGGCGGGGTGAACGCCGAGACCGCGCGCCAGTGCGTCGATGCCGGAGCGCACGTGCTGGTTGCCGGCAGCGCCACCTTTGCCGGCGGGCCGGACATGTACGCCGCCAATATCCGTGCGCTGAAGGGCGCATAGGATGAACGACCTCTCCCTCCGGATGCACGATCTACGGGGCGACACTCTGCGCGAAGGAATCGGGCAGCGCGAAGGAACCGGACAATGCGAAGGAACCGGGCAATTGGCCATGCCGCTGGATGACGACAGGCAGGAAGAGCTGGTCCTGCCCATGAGAAACGCCCCCAAGACGGCCCCCAACGTGGCGCCCGGCGTGGCTGGGGCTGAGCCGCCCATTTCCTCGGGCCGCGAACTGACGCTGAGCGATTTCAATCCGCCCGAAATCGGCGCGGGGGAGCGGCTGATCCGCCTCGCCTATCGCTTCGGAGTGCCCGGCTCCACACTGGTGAGCCCGCTGCGCAAGGCGCTGCGCCCGCGCCTGCTGGCCACGGTCGAAAGCGCCCTGCCGGGTGACCGGGTGGCGGGCATGGCGCTGCGGGCCGGACACTTCCTGGTCAACGGGGTCAAGGCGCCGATCGCGCAGGTCGACTGCGCGCCGGCGGCCAAGCTGACCCCGCCGTTCGAGCGCGCGGTGCATGGCTTCACCTGGCTGCGTGACTTGTCGACCAGCGGCACCACCGGGCAATGCGCGCCGACCGCGCAGCGCATCCTTGCGCAGTGGCTGGCGGCGAATCCCACGGGGGGCAGAGCGGGGCCTAAAGGCGTCAAGGGCGCCGCGTGGAAGGTCGAGAATGCCGGCCACCGGCTGCTCGGCTGGCTGGTTCACGCGCCGCTGGTGCTCACAACCGACAAGGCTCAGCGCAATGAAATGATGGACACCGTGGCTGACACCGCGCGCTGGCTGGATCGCCACGTCGGCCGCGCGGATGACCGGCACGGCGAAGTGATCGGCTGGTGTGCCATCGTCGCTGCCGGGCTGCTGCTCCCCGATGGCCAGCCGCGCCGCCTGTTCGGCGAAGCGGGCCTGGTGCGCGCCTTGGGCGAACTCGTTGGCGATGATGGCGGGGTGCTGTCGCGCAGTCCGTTGGCGCAGATGGATGCGATCGCCGCGCTGGTTGACCTGACCGCCTGCTATGCCGCCGTCCGCCGCGATCCGCCGCGCGCCATCGGCACGATGCTGGGCCTGCTGGTGCCGCCGCTGCTGGCGCTGACTCATGCCGATGGCTCGCTGGGCAACTGGCAAGGCGCAGGGGCTGTCCCGGCCGGGCGGATCGAGGCGCTGGTCAAGGCCAGCGGTGTCCGCACCCGTCCGCTGCGCGATGCGCGCCAGTGGGGTTATCAGCGGATCGCTGTTCGCGGTTCGGGGCGCGGCACCGGCAAGATGGCCGTGCTGCAGTTCGATACCTCGCCACCGCCGCTCGCCCGTCATGCGCGCAGTGGCTGTGCCAGCACGCTGGCGTTCGAGTTCAGCCATGGTGATTACCGGCTGGTGAGCAATTGTGGCGGTGCGGCGCTGGCCGGCGGGCAAGTGCCGATGCGCATCGAGCAGGGGCTGCGCGCCACGGCGGCGCACTCCACACTGGTGCTGGGCGATGCCAATTCGACCGCTGTGCTGATTAACGGCAAGCTGGGTTCGGGCGTCGGCTCAGTCGAGGTCGACCGCCGCATGATCGAGCTGGAGCGCGGACAGGCGACCCGCATCGAGGCGAGCCACGATGGCTATGCCAGCCGTTTCGGCCTGGTCCACCGCCGCATCCTGATCCTGCGCGACGACGGCAGCGAACTGCGCGGCGAGGACCTGCTGGTGCCCAGCGGGCGCGGCGGCAAGCGCGGCAAGGTGCCATACGCCATCCGCTTCCACCTGGGGCCGCAGGTCGCGGTGACCTTGTCGGCAAGCGGGAAGGGCGCCACGCTGGCCTTGCCCGATGGCTCGTACTGGCAATTCCTCACCGGGGCCGAGAAGGTCGAGGCCGAGGAGAGCTTGTGGGTCGACGGCGATGGCAGGGCCCACCCGGTCGAGCAATTGGTGATCCAGGGGCTGATGTCGCGCGGCGGCGGCAACTTCGGCTGGCTGCTGAAGAGAATGGGGTAGCACTTATGAGCACTGTAGCGATCAAGCGGGCACTCCTCTCGGTGTCCGACAAGAGCGGTATTGTCGAACTGGCGACAGCGCTGGCGCAGCGGGGTGTGGAGCTGGTCTCCACCGGCGGGACGGCCAAGGCGATCCGCGAGGCGGGCCTGCCGGTCAGGGACGTGGCCGAGCTGACGCAATTCCCCGAGATGATGGACGGGCGCGTGAAGACGCTCCACCCCACGGTCCACGGCGGCCTGTTGGCGGTGCGCGACAATGCCGAGCACGTCGCCGCAATGGAGCAGCACGGGATCGGCGGCATCGATCTGCTGGTGATCAACCTCTACCCGTTCGAGGCGACCGTGGCGCGCGGCGGCACGCGCGACGAAGTGGTCGAGAATATCGACATCGGTGGCCCGGCGATGGTCCGCTCCAGCGCCAAGAACCACGCGTTCGTCACGGTGCTGACCGATCCCGCCGACTACGCTGAACTGCTCGCCCAGATCGACGCCGACGGCGGCACCAGCGCGGCGTTCCGCATTCGCATGGCGGGCAAGGCCTATGCGCTGACTGCGGCCTACGATGCGGCCATTGCCAGCTGGTTCGCCTTTGCCGATGCCTGGTCCAATCCGCTCGGCGGCGAGGCGCTGCAGGCCACGCCTTTCCCCGCGACGCTGCCGCTCGCTTTCGCCCGCAAGCAAGAGCTGCGTTATGGCGAGAATCCGCACCAGATGGCGGCGATCTACACCCCGCGCGGTCCGGCGACGGCAGGCATTCCGCAGGCCCGCCAGGTGCAGGGCAAGGAGCTGTCGTACAACAATTACGCCGATGCCGATGCCGCGCTCGAGCTGATTGCCGAGTTCCGCAATGCCGCGCCCACGGTGGCGATCCTCAAGCATGCCAATCCTTGCGCGGTGGCGACGGCCTCCGCGCTGGCCGATGCCTACCAGAACGCCTTCGACAGTGACCGCGCCTCACCCTTCGGCGGGATCGTGGCGCTTAACCGGGCGATCGACGGGCCAACCGCCGAAGCGATCACCGGGATCATGACCGAGGTGGTGCTCGCTCCCGGTGCGGACGATGCCGCGCTGGCGGTGTTCGCGAAGAAGCCCAACCTGCGGCTGCTCTTGCTCGATGCCCTGCCCGATCCGCGCCGCCCCGGCCTGCAGCTGAAGCAGGTGGCCGGTGGCATGCTGGTGCAGACGCGCGACAATGGTGCGATCACCGAGGCTGACTTGAAGCTGGTGACCAAGCGCGCCCCGACGACGCAGGAACTGGCCGACTGCCTCTATGCCTGGACCGTGGTGCGGCACGTCAAGTCGAACGCCATCGTCTACGCCCGCGACGGGGCGACGGCGGGCATCGGCATGGGCCAGGTCAACCGCCGCGATTCGGCGCGAACTGCCGCCATTCGCGCGCGCGAGGCTGCCGAGGAAGCCGGGTGGGACCAGCCGCGAACGATCGGCTCGGCGATGGCCTCGGAGGCATTTCTGCCGTTCCCCGACGCGCTTGACGCTGCCATTGCCGCCGGCGCAACCGCGGTGATCCAGCCGGGCGGAGCGATGAAGGATGCCGATGTAATCGCTGCCGCCGATGCGGCCGGGATCGCCATGGTCTTCACCGGAATGCGCCATTTCCGCCATTGATCGCCGATGAAAGGTTGCATTGTGCGACGGACCGCCTCGTGTCCGCGCCGAAAACGCGCGCGTTCAGTGGGCGGCAAGAACTTGGTGCTTAGGTAGGAGCCGAGATTCGCTTGCTACAGGATCCAAGTCATGGGACTTTTCACCGCCGAACTTTACCGTTCATTCCTCGCCGGCTTCGGTGTAACTGCTGTCGTCTTGGCGGTAAGCATCGTGCCGCACCTCGGAGGATAGGATGAACCTGAAAGCCGTCTTCGCTGCTGCCGCTCTGGCCTGCGTGGCCATCGCCGCTTGGCCCGCATCGGCGGAAGACACCTTCAACGCCCCCGCCGCCACGCGCGTGGCGCGCGAAACGGGTACTCAGACCGCCATCTTCGCAGGCGGCTGCTTCTGGGGCATCGAGGCGATATTCTCGCACACGCGCGGCGTGACCAGCGCGGTGTCGGGCTATCACGGTGGTTCGGCGGCGGATGCCCACTATCGCACCATCGGCAGCGGCCGCACCGGCCATGCCGAGGCGGTGCGGGTAACTTACGATCCCGCCATCGTGCGCTACGACCAGTTGCTGCAGATCCTCTTTTCGGTCGGTGCCGATCCCACCCAGCTCAACCGCCAGGGTCCGGATCGCGGCACGCAATATCGCAGCGCCATCGTGCCGCTGACCGCCGAGCAGCGCGCGGTGGCGACGGGCTACCTTGCGCAGTTGCGCCGTTCCAACGTGTGGGACGATCCCATCGTGGTCGCCATCGAGAACCACCAGCGGTTCTATCCGGCAGAGGATTACCACCAGGATTACCTGCTACATAATGGCGACAATCCCTACATCGTGCGTTGGGATGCGCCCAAGGTGGCGGCGCTGCGAACGATGTTTCCGCGCCTGTGGCGGACAACCTATCGTGCCGGATAGTTTGCCCCCCGGGCATGGGCCCCCTATATCCCCCACATGACCGCGCACAACCATCACGAACGCCGCCACGATGAGCATCGCCACGATGAGCATTCTGGCAAACCGCTGGTCCAGGAGGCCGAGCGCGTCCTTGTCGAAGCGGGCGAGCAGTGGACCCAGATGCGCGAGGACGTGTTCGCTACGCTCGCCGCGCAGGAACGGCCCGCCAGCGCCTATGACATTGCCGAGGCCGTGGGCCTCGCGCGCGGACGGCGGGTGGCGGCCAACAGCGTTTATCGCATCCTCGACCTGTTCGTGCGCACCAACCTCGCCAACCGGATCGAGAGCGCCAACGCCTACCTTGCCAACAGCCACCCCGGCTGTCTGCACGATTGCATTTTCCTGATCTGCGACGATTGCGGACAGGCCAGCCATCTCGACGACGACGCCCTGACCGGCGCCCTGCGTGCGGCGGGGGAGAAGGCGGGCTATACCAGCGTGCGCCCGGTGGTCGAACTGCGCGGCCTGTGTCCGGATTGCACCGGCTGACACCGCGGCCACCTGGACCAATGGCCTTCATCGACAGACACGTCGGGGCGTTGTAAGGCGGATCAATGACTTCGCGGCCAGATACCCCGCTGCTCGACACGGTCGAGACCCCCGCCAACCTGCGCCAGCTCAAGCCGGGCCAGCTGCGCCAGCTGGCGGACGAGCTGCGCGCCGAGATGATCGACGCTGTCGGCACCACCGGCGGGCATCTTGGGTCGGGCCTTGGCGTGGTTGAGCTGACAGTGGCGATCCACTATGTGTTCGATACGCCGACCGACCGATTGATCTGGGACGTGGGCCACCAGGCCTATCCGCACAAGATCATCACCGGGCGGCGCGACCGTATCCGCACTCTGCGCCAGCCGGGCGGCCTCAGCGGCTTCACCAAGCGCAGCGAGAGCGAATACGATCCGTTTGGTGCGGCGCATTCGTCCACCTCGATTTCCGCCGGTCTCGGGTTCGCGATTGCCAACAAGCTGAACGGCGTGCCGGGCAAGGCCATCGCGGTAATCGGTGACGGCGCGATGAGCGCGGGCATGGCCTATGAGGCGATGAACAACGCGGAAGCTGCGGGCAACCGGCTGATTGTGATCCTCAACGATAACGACATGTCTATCGCGCCGCCGGTGGGGGGCCTGTCGGGCTATCTTGCGCGGCTGGTCACCTCGGGCAAGTTCCTCGGCCTGCGCGAACTGGCCAGACGGTTCGCCCGCAAACTGCCCGCCCCGCTGCACCGCGCCGCCAAGAAGACCGACGAGTTCGCCCGCGGCATGGCCATGGGCGGCACGCTGTTCGAGGAACTGGGCTTCTACTACGTCGGCCCGATCGACGGGCATGACCTCGACCAGTTGATCCCCGTGCTGGCAAACGTCCGCGATGCGGCGGAGGGGCCGTGCCTGATTCATGTCGTGACGCAGAAGGGCAAGGGCTACTCCTACGCCGAGGAAGCCGCCGACAAGTACCACGGGGTGCAGAAGTTCAACGTCGTCACCGGTGAGCAGGTGAAAAGCGCGAGCGGCCCTCCGGCGTACCAGAACGTGTTCGGCGATACGCTGGCCAAGCTGGCGACAAGCGACCCAAGGATTTGCGCCATCACCGCCGCCATGCCCAGCGGCACCGGGGTCGACCGCTTCGCCAAGGCGCACCCGACACGCGCGTTCGACGTGGGCATCGCCGAACAGCACGGGGTCACCTTCGCCGCCGGCCTTGCCGCGCAGGGAATGCGCCCGTTTTGCGCGATCTACTCCACCTTCCTGCAGCGCGCCTATGACCAGATCGTGCACGATGTGGCGATCCAGAACCTGCCGGTGCGCTTTGCCATCGATCGCGCCGGGCTGGTGGGGGCTGACGGCGCCACGCACGCGGGCTCGTTCGACATCACCTATCTCGCCACCTTGCCCAACATGGTGGTCATGTCGCCCTCGGATGAGGCCGAGCTGGTCCACATGACCTATACCGCCGCCTTGCACGACAGCGGCCCCATCGCCTTCCGCTATCCGCGCGGCAACGGCACCGGGGTGCCGCTGCCCGAGGTTCCGCTAGCGCTCGAGATTGGCAAGGGCCGCGTGGTGCGCGGTGACATCAGGGGCGGCAAGGTGGCCATTCTGGCGTTGGGCGCGCGTGTGGCCGAGGCGCTCAAGGCCGCCGATGCGCTCGATGCGCGCGGCTTGCCGACGACAGTGGCCGACCTGCGTTTCGTCAAGCCGCTCGATGCCGAACTGATCCGCAAGCTGGCCGCCACGCACGAAGTGGTGGTGACGATCGAGGAAGGCGCCATCGGCGGCCTCGGCGCACATGTGCTGACCATGGCCAGCGACGAGGGCCTGCTGGATGCTGGTTTGAAGATCCGGACTTTGCGCCTGCCTGACCTGTTCCAGGACCACGATACGCCGGACAAGCAATACGAGGCGGCCGGCCTGACCGCGCCGCACATTGTGGAGACGGTGCTGAGCGCGCTGCGACATAATTCGGCGGGGATCGAGGAAGCGCGGGCGTGAGGGGCTTGGCTGCTGGGGCGGCTTTACATTGAAGGGGATGAGCATGACACCAAAGCTTGGACGGTTAGTCACGCTCAAGGCTACAGAGGTTTGGGGCAACGAGCCGCAGGTATTCACGCCGTGGCTTTCCGAGAACCTTGATCTGCTTGCGGAGGCCTTGCAGATTGACGAGCTGGAGTTGAAAGGCACCGAAGTAGCTGCCGGAGACTTCCGGCTCGACATTTTGGCCCACGATGCCGAAGGGCACCCCGTGTTGATTGAAAACCAATTCGGCGCCACCGATCACCGGCACTTAGGTCAGTTGATCAGCTACGTAGCAAGCCAGTCAGGGCAGGCAACGGTGGTCTGGGTGGCCGAACGATTCAAGGACGATCACCGCGCGGCGATCGATTGGCTCAATGCCAACACCATCGACGATTTCGGGTTCTTCGCGGTAGAGATTGAAGCCTTGCAGATCGGCGACAGTGATCCCGCGCCGTTCTTTAATGTGGTCGCCAAGCCGAATGCGTGGGCCCGAAGTGTGGGCGCGGTGACGCGGCAGTCGACAAGCGGCGATGAGCCCGAACGCCATCGTACCCGCCTTGCCTACTGGACGTCCTTTTCCGAGTTCCTCAAAGAGAGGAAGTCAGCGTTCAGCATTCGCCGTCCGGGCAAGGACCATTGGCATTCGTTTTCCGCCGGACGATCGGGCGTTGTGATCAGCAACACCATTTACACGAAGAAGAAGCGTATCGGGGTGGAGCTGTACTTCCACAATGACCCTTTAAAGATCGCGATCCGCCAGCTTGCTTCAGAAAAGGCCATGATCGAAGCCGAGTTTGGAGAGCCGCTTGAATGGCAAGAACTGCCGACGAAGAAGGCCAGCCGCATCGCTCTTTTTCGTGAGGGTTGCGATCCTGCCGACACGACCACCTTTCCGCAACAACACGAATGGATGCTTTCGAGGATGGATGCTTTCCGGCGCGTTTTCGGGCCGAGGATCAGGGCACTCGATCTAACTGGGCCTGCTGAACCGGAAGAAGAAGGCGACGAATCCTGAAACGGCTCCCGATAAGTCGAGTCTTGCCGCGATCCTTACAATTTAGCGTCCCTTCCTAAGCCTTGTGCGACTGTCCTAGCCTGCCGATCTGCCAGCAGAGGCGAAGCTCCCGCAGGCTCTTTCCATCGTCGATCCATCCCACTGACCGTGTATCGCCGGAACAGGCGGTTCACGAAAGGTCACAGCCTTGGGGCTGTCGATCAGAACAAATCCGCGTCTTTCCAACGGGTGTGGACAAAGTCACAGCCTCCGGAAACGGCGTTCCGCGTTCCGCCTTCACCCCTTCGCCGGGTGTACCCCCGCTGCTTCCGGCTCGCCCAGTTCGCTGACACCGGCCAGCCCCTCGCGATTATCCTCCAGCGTATCGAGGTGCATCCACCGCTTCACGATCGGGCTGAGCGCCAGCACCACCACGCCCACGCCTATGGCGATCCAGCCGATCTCGGAATAGATCGCCAGCGTGGTTGTCTGCGACAGCTCGCCGCTTTCGCCGCCGGTCGCCTCGCCGATCTTGCCCGCCACGAAGGCGCCCACCGCGGTCATATAGAACCATGCGCCCATGATCAGGCTGGCCATGAAGCTGGGTGCCAGCCGGTTCATGGCAGACAGGCCCACCGGTGACAGGCACAGCTCGCCGGTGGTGTGCAGCAGGTAGAGCAGGAACACGAACAGCACCGGGGTCAGCGCGCCGATCCCGGCGGCCTGTGCGCCCCAGGCGAACACCAGGAAGCCCGCGCCGACCTGGAACAGCGCCAGCGCGAACTTGGCGGGCGCGCTCGGCTCCAGCCCACGCTTGCCCAGCCATTGCCACAGCGCGGCGAACAGCGGCGCGAACAGGATGATGTAAATGGGGTTGATCGACTGGAGCACCGAGGCCGGCATATCGCCGATGTCGACGAACTTGTCGGTATAGAGGTTGAGGCTGCCCGGCGCCTGATCGAACAAGCCCCAGAACAGCGGGTTAAGCGCGATCAGGAACAGGATCGCGAAGATCCGCTCGCGCGGGTGCTTGGGCAACTTGAACGCCTCGTACAGGACATAGCCGAGCAGCCCCACGCCGGTGGCGATCAACAGCAGCTGGACGACGTCGCGGTATTGCATCAGCGCCCACATCACCGCCACCGCCGCGAGGCCCACGCCGTAGATCAGCAGTTCCTTCTGTCGGGACAGCGGCACCAGCGGTTCGCCCGACCCGCGCAGCGCGCTGCGGCCCAGCGCGAAGACGATCAGGCCCGCGACCATGCCAATGCCCGATAAGCCGAAACCATAGGCCCAGCCGACCGTCTGCCCGAGGTAGCCGACCAGGATCGTGCCCGCCGCCGCGCCGACGTTGATGCCCATGTAGAAGATCGTATAGGCGGCATCGCGGCGCACGTCTGTCAGCGAATAGAGCTGGCCGACCAGCACCGAGATGTTGGCTTTGAGGAAGCCCGAGCCGACGATGATCAGCGCCAGCGCCATCCAGAACACGTTGATCCACGGATCGTCCTGCCCGCCGTCGCCCTCGAAGGCCATGAACAGGTGGCCCAGCGCCAGCAGCACGCCGCCGAACAGCACCGCCTTGCGCTGGCCCAGGTAGCGATCGGCCAGCCAGCCGCCGAACAGCGGGGTGATATAAACCAGCGCGCCGTACGATCCCAGGATCAGCGTGCCCTCCCCTTCGCTGAAGGCCCAGTGCTGCACCAGGTAGAAGATCAGGATTCCGCGCATGCCGTAGAAGCTGAAACGCTCCCACATCTCGGCGAAGAACAGCATGAACAGGCCCTTGGGGTGGCCGGCGAATTCGGGCTTGCGGCTGGCGGCAACGGCCAATCCCACGGCCAGGAACGCCCCCAGGACCACCGCACAGATGGCGGCGACCCAGTCGCCCTCGTTCCACAAGTTCATGTCTTTCATGAGCGATCCCAGTCCTGCCATCTGCCAGGGCGATATCCTAGCGGCTGGAACGCGCTTGTGAAGCGGTTAGTTGCAGGGGAAACCGCCACATTTGCCGCTCTGCGCCGCCCCAGGCCACCGCACGCTTGACCTGCCCCGCTGTATTATGGCACTGCATCACTTGATGAGCGAGATCAAACCCGTCTACCTGCGCCTGCGCGACATCATCGCCGCCGCGATTATCGCCGGCGACTATGCCGAAGGGGACATGCTGCCTTCGGTTCGCGCTTTCGCGGCGGAGCAGGGGGCAAATCCGCTGACCGTGGCCAAGGCCTATCAGCAATTTCAGGTCGATGGCCTGATCCGTGTGCAGCGCGGCGTCGGCATGTTCGTGCGCGAGGGCGCGGCGGCACGGTTGCGCAGTACCGAACGTGAGCAGTTTCTGCGCGAGGAATGGCCCGCCATCCGCCGGCGCATGGTCCGGCTGGAGCTGTCGCTGGCCGACTTGGCCGATGAGCCGCTCCGGTCGCAGGAATTTTCCTAGGCTAAGCCGTGTCACCAATTGCGCGGGCGCGCGGGTTCTGCCATTAATGCGCCAGACAGGTGCCGGGCAGGTCGCAGCCAGACACCCCCATAACAGTTCAGGTGGGCATAACCACCGGAAGGGGCGGCTGTGATAAGATCCGAATTGCTGCAATTGCTGAGCGTCGACAACCCCGATTTGCGGATCGAAGAGGTCGAACAGGTGGTCGACATCTTCTTCGATGAGATCGCCACGCGCCTCGCCGAAGGTGGCCGGGTGGAATTGCGCGGCTTTGGGACGTTCTCAACCCGCCAGCGCGATGCCCGCACCGGGCGCAATCCGCGCACCGGCACATCGGTTCCGGTGCCGGCCAAGCGCGTGCCCTACTTCAAGCCGGGCAAGGAAATGCGCGAGCGCCTGAACACCGACTAGAATACCGGGCCTGACGGCACGAAAAAGGGGCGCGGATCGTGTGATCCGCGCCCCTTTTTGTATGCGCATTGCAACGGAAAGACCCCCGCCCGAAAGCGGGGGTCCAGCCAGATCAGAAGCGGCGTTCAACAGCCACCGACCAGGTGCGCGGCATGGCCGGTGCACCCGACACGATGCCGAGCGAGTTGGCGGTCGCATCGCTCTTGGTCAGGAAGTAGTACTCGTCGAAGAGGTTCTGCACTTCGAGCGACACTCGCCAATCGTCGTTGGCGGTGGTGTAGCTGAGCCGTGCATTGCCAATGAAGCGACCGTCGATCGTGCCCCACGAGGTATTTTCCGCGTTGGTGAAAACCTTGCTCTGGTACGAACCGTCGAAACGGCCGCTCAGCGTGCCCGAACCCAGATCGTAGTCATACTGGATGCCAAACGAGTAGGTCAGATCCGGGGTGTACGGCGTGATGTTGTTGCCGTTGACCGTGCTGCCCACAAGGTTGCCCTGCGCGTTCACTGGTGAAGTGTACTCGAAGTCGAGGAACGCGATCGAACCATCGATCGACAGTCCGTCCACGGGGAACAGGCCCAGTTCGAGTTCGAGACCCTTGACGTCAGCCGAACCGATATTGACCGGCTTGAGGCAGGGCGAGGGCAACGCGGATTCAGGGCAAATCACCTGACCCAGGATGATGTTGCTGTACTTGTTGAGGAAGGCTGACGCGTTCAACCGGACCCGACGATCCCAGAAATCGGATTTGAAACCGACTTCATAAGTGGTCAGCGTTTCCGGATTGAATGGGTCGGCCTGGTCCGCAACGAACGGACGCGGGTTAACGCCGCCGCCCTTGAACCCGGTTGAAACCGAGGCATAAGCCAGCAAAGCGTCGGAGAAGCGGTAATCGGCCACAACGCGCCAGTCGATGCGGTCACCCTTGAACTCGCCGGGGATGTTGAACAGACCCGCGAGAATGCAGTTCGGTTCCGAGAACACGCCGTTGGCAACAAAACAGTTGAAGCCGTTGGGGAGCGTCCCGTCGGGGTTGGACCGGAAGTAGGTGTAGACCTTGCGGTCCTTCGTATAGCGCAGACCGCCGGTGAGGCTGAGTGCATCGGTCGGGTGCAGGGTCAGCGTGCCAAACACCGCCTTAGTGGTGCTGGGCGTGCTATCCGGGCCATGGATGAAGTCGATCGTCGGGTTGACGTAGTTCAGGTCCACGCGTGCGGTGTAGGTGCCACTCTGGTCGAGGTAGTACCCGCCCACGGTGCCTTCCAGCAGGCCGTCGGCCGCCTCGAAGTTGACGCGCACTTCACTGCTGAACGCATGGTGGTTCAGCTCATTGTCGAGCTGGGCGACCGGGATCGGGGTTGCGTCCTGATCCTGGCCGAACTTCGACGTGTAGGCCCGATACGAACCGATATAGACCAACTGCAGGTCATCGGACAGGTCATAGGTGATGTTGCCGTGGATACCATAACCTTCGAAGGTCGAGATCGGCAGCGCGAAATACGGCTTGTACGGCGCCTGCGGGTTCGGCTGCATGGCATCGAGGAAGCTGCCATAGCTGACGAAGCGGGGGTCGTAGCCCTGCAGGTTGGCGCCGGTATCGCAGCTGTTCGGGCCAGCAGGCACAAACGCGCAGTTGAGCAGCACGGCCTGGCCGTTCTTGCCCACCAGCCACGGAACGGTGCCGAAGGTGTTGGTGAGCGAGGTCGACGGGTTGCTGGAACGCGGGTTGAACAGTTCAGACGAAACGCCCGGACCAACGGGGTTGCCCGCTGCGATCAGCACGTTGACGCCGGCATCGTTGTTCTGGCGGGTGTAATCGCCCGAGACATTGATTTCCAGCTGGTCGCTTGCTTCCCAGCGCAGCGCCATGCGGCCCGCGATCACGCTTTCGCCACCAAGCGTGAAGTAGTCGGGGTTGCCCCGGCCGCGCGCGTTGGTCGGCAGCACGTTGCTGGCGGGGTGGGTCAGGCCATAGTCGAGATTGGCGACATAGCCATCGCGCCCACGGCTCATGCCCGAGATGCGGACTGCCAGATCGTCGGTGATGGCCATATCGGCCATACCGCGGATCGAGACCAGATCATACGAGCCATATTCCACCCGGAGCGAGCCTTCGCCGCTGCCATCGGGGCGCTGCGAGAACAGCTTGATCGAACCGCCGATGGAGTTCTTGCCCGCCAGCGTGCCCTGCGGACCGCGCAGCACTTCGATACGGTCAAGATCCATCAGATCGAGCAGCGACGACGACAGCGTGGGGATGAACACATCGTCGACATAAACGCCGACGCCCGGGTCGAGCGCGTAGTTGAAGTCGACCTGGCCGACGCCGCGGATAAACGCGATCAGGCCGGTGCCGCCGCCCTGACCCTGGGGACGCAGCGACACGTTCGGGGCCTGTGCGGCGATCTGCGAGATATTGGTCTGGCCGCGCGCTTCAAGCATTTCCGCGTTGACCGCGGTGATGGCGATTGGCGTGTCCTGCAGTCGTGCTTCACGGAATTCCGCCGTCACCACGATGGTGTTGTTGCGATTTGCCTCGTCCTCGGTGGTGGTCGCATCCTGTGCGTAAACCGGCGCAGCCATGCTGGCCATGATCGCAATCGACGATGCGACGCTGAGCGTCTTGAACTTCATCAGGTTTCCTCCCCAAACGGGACCCGAACCGGATCCCGCGAATTGTGTTACTCGACCGCTCCGCACTGCTAAGGCAGTGTCGCTACGGATCCGAACTGGTGAAGGGATTGCGCCGAGACCCGTGCCCGGCATTCCTCCTCTTCCCGCTTGCAACTGTAACCGTTGTTACAATTGGGGCAAGCGTCGCGCGTATTTCCCCGTTCCAAATCGGCATCATTGTCGTAATCAAGCAACACAACGAGAAACGGTTTCTTGCGCATTCGTATGCCGAAGAAGGCATTTGTTGCGCAATCAACACATTGCGCAGCTCAGGGAGAGGGCATGGAAGATATTGTAAAGAGCCGGGAAGGCCGGTTTCCGCGCGGATACGAACTGACCGTGGTGGTGCTGTTGGGGCTGGCTTTCGGCTTCGCCTATTTTGATCGCATGTCGATCACATTCCTGGGTCCGCAAGTGCAGGCGGACCTGGGGCTGAGCAACGAACAGCTCGGCTGGCTGGGCTCGGGCCTGTCGCTGACCTGGGCGCTGGGGGCCTATTTCATCGGTCGCTGGTCGGACAGGATCGGGCGCCGCAAGCCATTCCTGCTGGCGGCGCTGGTGGTGTTTTCGCTGTGCAGCGTGTTTTCGGGGATGGCGTGGAGCTTCGGCTCGCTGCTTGCCAGCCGGATCGTGATGGGGGCTGCGGAAGGCCCTTTCCTGCCGATCTGCCTGGCGATCATGGTCGCCGCCTCGGCCGAGAGCCGCCGCGGCCTCAACGCCGGCATCGTGCAGAACGTGTTCGGATCGCTGATCGGCACCGCGCTGGCACCGATCGTGCTGACCCGGCTGGCCGAGGCTTATGACTGGCGCACCGCGTTCTTCCTCGCAGGCGTGCCGGGGCTGATCCTCGCCGTGCTGATCTGGCGCTATATCGCCGAGCCGGAGCGCCCGGCGACGCAGGCCACCGAGCCGCTATCGTTGGCCAACGAACTGGGCGTGGTGCGCGAACTGCTGACCTCGCGCAATATCCAGGTCTGCGCGCTGGTGTCGGTGTTTGCCGTGGGCTCAATCGTGGCGGGTTCGATCTTCATGCCGGTGTACCTCAACGGGACGCTTGGCTTCAATCTGGTCACGGTGGGCAACATGATGGCGGTTACGGGCGTGTGCCCGGCGGTGGGGGCGGTGCTGGCCGGTTTGATGTCCGAGCGGTTCGGGCGCAAGCCGGCGATGGTGCTGTTCACCTCGCTGATGGTCATCGCTCCCGCCGCGCTGCTGTGGATCGGCGGAACGGCCCCGGCGACGGCTCCGGTGCTGGCGGGGTTCATGTTCGTCAGCTGGATGGGGCTGGGCAGCTTCCCGCTGTTCATGGGCGTGATCCCTGCCGAGACGCTGGGCCGCGCGCGCGCCGCGACCGCAATGGGCCTGGTGGTGGCCACCGGCGAGCTGGTGGGCGGGGTGCTGGCCGCGCCGCTGGCGGGCGGGCTGGGCGATGCCTACGGACTGGACGCCGCGCTCTATCTCCAGCTTGGCCTGGCAGCGATGGCGGGCCTGACCGCGCTGTTCGTGGTGGAAACCAACCAGCGCGTGCTGGCGCGCCGACAAGGAGCATTGGCTGCATGAGCTTCGATCCACGCGAAACCGCGCTTGCCTATCTCGAAACGATCCGCCGGATGGATCGGGCTGCCATGCAGGCGCACTATGCCCCGGGTGCGCGGGTGTGGCTGCCCGGTCAGGGATGGATGGAGCCCGCCGGCCTCGCCGCGCTGCTCGATGGCGCTCGCGGCCTGCTAGTGGGCGGCATCTGCTTCGCGCACGAGGATGTGCTGGTCGACGGCAACCGCGTTGTGGTGATGACCACGTGCGACAGCCCGCTGAAGAACGGCCGGTCCTACGTCAACCAGTTCTGCTTCGTGATCACCTTCGACGACCTCGGCAAGATCACCGAGCTGCGCGAGTATACCGACAGTGGCCCGGCGGTGGCGGCGTTCCACTCGTGAGCTAACGCCCCGGCTCGACCCGCCGCGCGCGGGTGTAGTTCATCGCGGCGAGGACGGCGGGAATCGCCATGATCAGGCACACCCCGCCGACGCTTAACGACAGATCGGCCTGCGCGAAGCCGAGGTCCAAAGGTGCGGTGCGCGTGCCGAGCAGCGCTCCGCCGACGATCGGCCCGAAGATCGATCCCACCCGCCCTGCGGTGGTGGCAAAGCCCAGCCCGGTCGCGCGCAGGTGCGGCGGGAAGGCGTAGGCAATGGTCAGCCAGTTGGCCACCGCCGAACCGAACAGCGCCGCGCCCATCAACGGAGCGATCACCCACAGCGCCTGCTGGTTGCCGGTGAACTGGCCGAATAACGTGATCAGCGCGGCCAGGCTGACCATGGTGAACCACATCATCCGCTTGACCCCGAAGGTGCCGCAGAAGAACCCTGCGGACAGCCCGCCGACGATCCCGCCGTACGACACCCAGGCCGAATAGCGCGCCCCGGTGGCGTCCGATCCGGTCGCCTCGGCCACCAGCGGAGGACCCCAGTTGATGATGAAGTACCACGCAAACATGTTGAGCGCGTGGGCGATAAAAAGCTTGAATAACAATTCGTTACGATGGACCGGCTGCATGATCTCGCCCAGCGCGGTCGAGCCGGCGGACGAATCCTGTGGGCGCGGCGGCAGCGCGGTAATCTCGGGCACCGACATCCGCCGCAGCACCGTGTTGGTCGTCTCCAGCGCCCCCTTGGGCTGGCGGGTGAGCAGGAAGTCGAGGCTCTCGGGCAGCCATAGGCAAGCGATCGGAAACAGCAGCGCCGACAGCGATGCGCCCACCCAGAAGATGCCGCGCCAGCCATAGCTGTCGAGCACAGCCACCGCTACGACCGCGCCGATGATCGTGCCCACCGGATAGGCCGAGGCGACCGAGGCGGTGGCAAATTCGCGGCGCTTGCTGCTGGCATATTCGAGCGCCATCGTGCCCGCCGTGCTGGTCATGCCGCCGATGCCAATGCCGGTGATCAGCCGCCCCAGCGCCATCACGCCGAAGCCGTGCGATACGGCGGAAACCGCCATCCCGGCGCTCATGCAGGCCAGGCAGATCAGCATGGCCGGGCGGCGGCCCCACTGGTCGGCCACCGGCGACACGCCCAGCGCGCCCAGCGCCATGCCGACGAGGTTCATCGCCAGCAGCGTGCCGAGCAGCGCGTCGCTCATCCCCCATTCGCGCTTGAGCGCCGCGCCCGCCTGCGCCAGCGCGAGGATATCGTAGCCGTCGATCATGTTGATAGCCACGCAGATGGCGACCACGCCGTATTGCTGCAGGTTCATCGCCCGCCCGCGCATCACCTCGCGCGGATCACCCCCCTGAACGTATGGTATACCGTCGCTCATCTGGCATCCTCTTTCGTGCCGCTCGACGACGGCTTGCACACCTTGCTATGGTGCGCCGATAAGCGCGTCAAAGGGTTTGGGAGAAGACCGTGGACGATGTCGGGGACGATGAGAGCACGCTGGTGCGCGATGTGACCGCGACGATGAAATATGTCGTGCGGGGCGAGAAATCGACCTTCTATGCCGGGCAGCGCGAGCGCAGCTACTGGCCGGGCGAGGACCACCAGGTGGTGATTCACGACGCACGGCCCGAGCTTTCCGAGCTGGCGCTGGAGCGCAACGGCTTCGTTGTGGTGGACGAGCCGAGCCAGACGCGGGACTACACCGACCCAGACTATACCGACAGGGACCAGCTCGAGGCCTATTGCCGGGCCACCGAAGCGCTGGTGCAGCGGCTGACCGGGGCCAGCAAGGTGATCAGCTTCGGCCCGATCCTGCGCACCAATGCCACCGGCACGCACGGCCACAACCAGCCCGCGTTCGGCGCGCATGTCGATTATGGCGCCAGGACGGTGGCCGATTTCACGCGGCTGCTGCTCGGCGAGGAAGAGGCCGCGCGGCAACTGGCCAAGCGGCATATGCTGATCAACGTGTGGCGCCCGCTAGCCATGGTCGAAAGCGCCCCGCTGGCGCTGTGCGATGCGCGCACCGTGAAGGCTGCGGACCTGTTCGACAGCGAGATCGTCGGCGGGCTGGGCGGGCTCGATTTCTCGCTGTGGGGCTTCAACCTCGCCTGGTCGCCCGATCACCGCTGGTACTGGGTGCCGCATATGCAGCCGTGGGAGGCCTCGGTGTTCAAGCTGTTCGACAGCCGGACGGACGCGGTCCAGTTCACCGCCCATTCGGCGTTCGAGGATCCCACTGCGCCGCCCGATGCCGCGCCCCGGCAAAGCGTGGAGCTGCGGACGATAGCCTTTTGCGATTGAGGCCCTTCCACCCGCCGCAATCCTCCCCTAGCAGTAACGACCGTTAGAGTCGCGCAAGACGGCTGCGGATCATTGGGAGAGAGCATCTTGGGCCATTTCGACTTCCGCGAGACCATCGAGGCGCGCGGCGGCACCTACACGCTGAATGGCATGGTCGACGAGCGCTTCATCCCCGTGTGGGAAGCCTTCGTCAGCAATTTCCGTGAGGAAGAGGAGCTCGGCGCGGGCTGCTCGGTGGTGGTCGATGGCGAGCCGATGATCGACGTGTGGGGCGGCTGGGCCGACAATGCGCGCACCCGCGAATGGGAGCGCGAGACCAAGGTCTGCATGATGAGCGTGGCCAAGGGCATTACCGGCATCGCCTTCAACATGTGCGTCGAAGCCGGGCTGATCGATATCGACCAGCCGGTGGCGCATTACTGGCCCGAATTCGCGGCTGGCGGCAAAGAGGACATCCTCGTTCGCTGGTGCCTCGATCACCGCGCGGCCATTCCGGTGCTGACCACCGACACGATGTATCCCGGCGGGTTCTTCGAGTACCCGGCCTATATCCGTGCGCTGGAGGTGCAGGAGCCGCTGTGGCAGCCGGGCACGCGCGCCGCCTATCATGTGCACAACCAGGGCTTCCTCTTGGGCGAGATCATGCGCCGCGTGACGGGCCTCACCGTCGGACCGTTCCTGCGCCAGCGCGTCACCGGACCGCTGGCGGCCGAATATGCCATCGGCGGGATGAGCGCCGAGGAACAGAGCCACGTGGCCGAGGTGCTGCCCAACACCGCCGCGCGCCTGTTCGCCGCCAAGGATGCCGCGCCGCCGCCCAGGCCGACCACGCCCGAGGGCTGGCAGGACGGCGCCGTGCTGCGCAGCTTTGCCTTCCTGCAGAACCCCGCCGAACCGTGGCACACGACGATGAATTCGCCGATCTGGCGCACTTGCGAGATCGCCAGCGGATCCGGCCACGGCAATGCCCGCGGTGTGGCGCGCATCTATGGCGCGACGGTGGGCGAGGTCGACGGTGTTTCGCTGCTGTCCAAGGCCGGGCTGGAAGCGATGATCATCGAGCAGCACAACCAGGTCGAGCTGTTGCAGGACCGGCCTTACCATCAGGCGCTCGGCGTGCTGCTCAATACGCCCGAAGCGGTGTTCATGGGCCCCAATCCGCGCAGCTTCGGCCACCACGGGCTGGGCGGATCGATCGGCTTCGGCGATCCGGACGCGAAGCTGGGCTTTGCGTACTGCTGCAACCAGATGCACGCCGTGGGCGACAACGGCCCGCGCGCCCGTCGGCTGATCGATGCAGTTTATGGGGTAATGTGAAACTATCGATTCGTCATTGCGAGGAGCGCAGCGACGAAGCAATCCAGAGCGTCACGGCAATCCGCCCTGGATTGCTTCGCTCCGCTCGCAATGACGAGGAAGTGGAATTGGGAATGACTGACAAGACACCGCCCGGAATGACCGGTGCCGAAATGTTCGACCGGGGCATGGCCATCCGCCGACAGGTGCTGGGCGATGCCTATGTCGACAAGGCGCTGGCCCGCAGCGGCCCGTTCAACGAGCCGTTGCAGGAACTGGTGACGACCTATTGCTGGGGCTGGAACTGGGGCCGCGAGGGCCTGCCGCTGCGCGACCGCAGCCTGATCAACCTCGCCATGATCGCCATCCTCAACCGCAGCCACGAACTGAAGATCCACATTCGCGGCGCGCTCAACAACGGCTTGTCGCGCGAGGAAATCCGCGAGGTGCTGCTGCAAGTGGGCATCTATGGCGGCATCCCGGCGGCGGTCGACAGCTTCCGGCTGGCCAACGAAGCCTTTGCCGAGATCGATGCCGAGGCCGAGGCCGAAGCCGATGACGCATTCGGGGAGCAGGGTGAATGAACGACAAGAAGCGACTGCGCATCGAGGCAGAAGTGGCCAAGCTGCCGCTGCTGTTCGCCAAATATGCCGATAACGGCGATCACGCGGCCCTGGCCGACCTGTTCACCGAGGACTGCCAGCTGTCGCGGCCGTTCCAGCCCGACCACCCCTATTTCGGGCGCGCATCCGTGCAGGCGATCTTCCGCGACCGGCCGCCAATCCTGGTGCGCCACATCGTCACCAATGTGCTGGTCGAGGTGATCTCCGAGACCGAGGCGCGGGGGACCAACTACCTGATGATGCTGTCAAGCCACGAAGGCGTGGAGCCGCCGCAGCCGTCGGGCGCGATCTATGTCGGCGGGTTCGACGATCACTACGTCAAAACCGAAAACACGTGGCGCTTCATGAGCCGCCACGGCCGCGTGGTGCTCCATTCGGGCGGGCCGATGCCCAATGTTCCCCCGCCCAGCGACGAAGCGAGAGGATTGAAGTGATGGTTACTGCCGCCAACGCAGCTGAACAGCTGGTGCTCGATTTCTTCGCGGTGCTGTCCTCGGGCGACCTCGAAAAGCTGCGCACTTTCTATCACGACGAGAGCGTGTGGGAGCCCAAGGTGAAGGACATCGCCGGGGCGGGCCGCCACGTGGGGATGGACATCATCGACAAGTTCCTCGCCCCGGTGCGCGGGATGTTCCTGCCCGGTGATCCCAAGATCCACGTGCATTCGATGTTCAGCCGTGACGGGTGGGTCTGCGTCGAGAGCAACTCAACCGGCGGGCTGCCCGACGGCAAGGTCTATGACAACGACTATTGCTGGGTGTTCGAGGTGTCGAACGGCAAGATCGACAAGATGCGCGAGTACATGGATTCGCATTACACCGCCAAGCTGTTCGGGATGGATTGATGGGCCGCTTTGACGGACAACCAATCCTGATCTCCGGGGCGGGGCGGGGGCTGGGTGAAGGCATTGCCCGGCGGCTGGCGGCAGAAGGCGCGATTGTGGGCGTGGCCGACATCAACCGGGCGGGCGCGCTAGCGGTGGCGGACAGCATCGTGGCCGAAGGTGGCGCTGCGTTCGGCTATGGTGCCGATTGCGGCAGCCGGTCGGCGTTCTTCCAGCTGGCCGAGCACTTCGCCGCCGATGCAGGCCCATTGCGCGCGGTAATCAACAACGCCAGCGTGCTGGTCTACGAGCCGATCGAGGCGGTGACCGAGGAAACACTCGACCGGATGCTCTCGGCTGGCCTCAAGAGCGTGTTCTGGGGCGTGCAGGCCTTCCTCGCGCATCGTGACGAGAGTGCACCCGGCAACATTCTCAACTACTCCAGCCCGGTCGCCTATCGCGGGCGGCCCAATACCGGGGCCTATACCACGATCAAGGCGGGCATCGCGGGGCTGACCAAGGTGCTGGCGGGCGAGCTGGGGCCGCGCGGCATTCGCGTCAACGCCATCGCGCCGGGTTCGGTGCCGACGCCCGCGACCGAGGGCTTCGTGACGCCCGAGCAATACGAGCAGCGGGCCAAAAACATCCCACTCCGCCGCAACGGTACGCCGCACGATGTGGCCAGCGCCGTGGCCTTCCTGCTGAGCCACGAGGCGAGCTTCATCAATGGCGCCATGCTGGCCGTCGACGGCGGCATCATAGCGGCTGGATAAGGGATAGCAGGATCATGGGAGCAGTGTGGCAGGATCGGCTGGAGCACCTGAAAGCGGTGATCGCGACCGATATCGCGAAGGGTGATTACTACGGCGTGGTGCTGAAAGTGGGCCGCGGCGGGGTGCTGGTGTTCGACGAGGCGATCGGCAGCGCCTATGCCGGCGGCGAGCGGCCGCTCAAGAAGAACGACGTGTTCAGCCTGTTCTCGGTCACCAAGGCCTTCACCAACGTGCTGATCATACGCGCGATCGAGGAAGGCCGTTTTGCCCTGACCACCAAGGTGCACGATGTCCTGCCCGAGTTCACCGGCCGCCCGCGCGAGGATGCGACCTTCTTCCACCTGATCACCCACCAGTCGGGCATGCCCGGCGTGTGGACGCCCAAGCCGGGGATGTTCCTCGACCGCTTGCAGGAGCTGTTCGACGAGTCCATCGCCCACGTCCACGGCACCAGCCAGCCGGGCGAGAAGAGCGACTACTCGCCGCTGGTCAATCACGTGCTGATGGGCATGGCGCTGGTCCGCACCGATCCCAAGGGGCGCAATTACCAGACGCTGCTGCACGAAGACCTGTTCGCGCCGCTGAAGATGGATTCCACCGCGATGGGCCTGCGCGCCGATCTCGATGCGCGCCACGTCCGCCCGGACATGCGCGGCACGGTGCCGATCAAGCACCTTTCCCGCAACATCGAGGGCGATCACGCGCTGTTCGAGGACCCGCAGGTCGAGGCCCCGCACGTCGGCTGCGCCAGCACTTGCGGCGACTTGTGGCGCTTTGCCGAAATGCTCCGCCGCGAGGGTGAGCTGGACGGTGCGCGCTTGCTCAGCCCCCGCATGGTGCGCCTCGCCCGCAAGATCCACACCGGCGACAAGCCGAACGAGCTGTACAAAGGCGTGGCCCTGCGCGCCGGGTGGACGGTCCCGCCGGCCAATCAGGGCCTCGGCTTCCAGGTGCGCGGCACCGGTGTGTTCCAGCACCTCTACGGCCAGCTTTCCAGCCCCGAGACTTTCGGCAATTATGGCGCGGGATCGACGATGTTCTGGGTCGACCCTGAGGCCGATGTGAGCTTCTCGTTCCTCAGTGCCGGGGTGATGACGCAAGCCGCCAATATCGAGCGCTGCGGCAAGCTGTCCGATATCGCGCTGAGTGCGTGCCTGTGACCAACAACCCGCCCTCGTCATTCCCGCGAACGCGGGAATCCAGGGGAAAGCAGCGCGAGGCCGCACTGGATTCCCGCTTTCGCGGGAATGACGAAGTTAGAGTTTGAGAGAGTTCGAAAATGGCAGACGCAGATATCATCGTCATCGGATCGGGCCACAACGGTCTCACCGCCGCCGCCTACCTCGCCTGCGCGGGCAAGCGCGTGCTGGTGCTGGAGCGGAATGAATGGCACGGCGGCGGGGTGGTCAGCCGCGAGCTGACGCTGCCCGGTTTCAGCCACGACCAGCATTCGATGAGCCACATCTTCATCCAGGGCAATCCGCTGCTGCTGAACGATGATCTGGGGCTGAAATCGAAGTATGGCCTCAAGTATGTCTTCCCCGACGTGCCGATGATGAGCGTCTGGCAGGACGGCGAGACCCTGCCGCTGCACCGCGATCCGGCCAAGAGCGCGGAGGCCATCGCCCGGTTCAGCCACAAGGACGCCGCCACGTTCCTCAAGATGAGCGAGCAGGCCGCGCAGTGGCTGCCGATGATCCAGGCGGGGCTCTATTCGCCGCCGATGCCGCTGGGCGCGCAGACCGCGATGATGGACCAGAGCGCCGAAGGGCGCGAGATCATGCGCACCATGGGTGTCTCCACCTTCGACCTGATGGAAGAGCTGTTCGAGCACGACAAGATCAAGGCCCACTTTGGCCGCGTGGCGGGCGAGAACCTTGTTTCGCCAGACGAGAAAGCCACCGGCATTGGCGCTTACGTGTTCCTCGGCTTCCTCGAGAAGTTCGGCTTCGGCGTGCCGGTCGGCGGCTCGGGTTCGCTGACTGCGGCGCTGATCGCCTGCATCGAGGATCACGGCGGCACCATTCGCGCCGGCTGCGATGTGCGCGAGGTGTTCACCGATGGCAGCAAGGCGGCGGGCGTGGTGCTGGATGACGGCGAGCGGTTGACCTGCGCCGACGGCGTGATCGGCGCGCTGCACCCGCATGTGCTGCCCGACATTGTGCCCAGCCTGCCCGCCAATGTGGCGAAGAATGCCAGGCGTACGCACATCACGCCCGCCGCCTGCTTTACGGTCCATGCCGCTTTGAACGGCCCGCTCAAGTTCAAAGCGGGCGACCTTTCCGCCGTGATGTACGAGCTGATGCCCGACAGTTACGAGGACATGCGCCGCGCGTTTGACGAGCTGCGCTATGGCCAGATGAGCCCGACCCCGCTGGTCGGCTTGGGCCAGCTGACCCAGCACGATCCGTCGCGCTGCCCTGAAGGCAAGGCGATCTTCCACGCGTGGGACTATGTGCCCTACGAACGGCCCGATGGGCGCAACTGGGACGAGGCCAAGGGCGAGTTTGCCGACAAGATCATCGCCCAGATGGGCAAGTATATCGATGATATCGAAGTGCTTGATTACCACTGCGATTCGCCCGTGGACATGGAACGCACGAGCCCCAGCTTCTTCCGCGGCGATCTGCACGGCATTGCCACCACCACCTACCAGTCGGGCAGCCACCGCCCCACGCCCGAACTGGGCCAGTACCGCGTGCCCGGCGTCGACCGTCTCTATCTGGTCGGCCCGTTCCAGCATCCCGGCGGCGGTGTCTTCGGTGCCGGCCGCGCCACGGCGATGGTGATGGCGGAAGACTTGGGCATCGACTTTGACGAGATCAGGCCGTGATGAGCACTAGCCAAACACCCTGGATTCCCGCGCACGCGGGAATCCAGGGTCGCACGCGCCTTGGTTGGCCGCACTGGATCCCCGCTTTCGCGGGGATGACGAAAAGAGGGAAACGATCGTGAAAATCCGTGCCGCCGACAAGTCCGAGCTGATGCAGGTCAGCAAGATCGAGCGCAAGGGCAACGACCTGGTGCTGAAGGGCAAGGTTTATGGCACCATGCCGATGACCGCCACGCTCAGCCCGGAGGAGGCCAAGAATTTCCTCAAGCTGCTGACCCCCGGCCTCGCCTGGTTCATCCTCACTCTGCCGTTCCGCAAATCACAATGATCCACCAACAATCCTCGTCATTGCGAGCGTAGCGAAGCAATCCAGGGCCGACTTGCACCGCCCTGGATTGCTTCGTCGCTGCGCTCCTCGCAATGACGAAGCCCGGAGAATAATGCCATGACCCAACGCCACACGGGCAAATCCCACATCGTCACCGGCGCGGCTGGCGCCATCGGTTGTGCCACCGCCGAAATCCTCTGCCGCGAGGGAGCTGAGGTGCTGATGGTCGATATCGCCGCCGAGCGGCTGGCCCAGCGGGCAGCCGAGCTGTCGGCCAAGGGCTACAAGGTCATGGCCCACGTGGCCGATTGTGCCGATGAGGCAGCGGTCGAGGGCTATGCCCGCGCGGCGATGCACGCGTTCGGCAAGATCGACGGGTTCTTCAACAACGCCGGGATCGAGGGCGACCTCGCGCCAACGCACGAATACGACGTGGCCATGTTCGACAAGGTGCTGCACGTGAACCTGCGCGGCATGTTCCTGGGCCTGCGCTTCGTGCTCCCCCACATGGTCGCGGCGGGCAAGGGCGCGGTTGTCAACACCGCCTCGATCGGCTCCGAACGCGGGCTGGCGGGGGCCTGCGCCTACAACGCCGCCAAGCACGGCGCGGTCGGCCTGACGCGCACTGCGGCGAGCGAAGTGGCGCAAAAAGGGGTGCGCGTGAACTGCGTAATGCCCGGCGTGATCGAGACGCCGCTGCTGGTCGGCATGCTCGAACAGATGTTCGACAGCGTGGCAGCTGGCATGGAAAAGCTGGGCCAGGTAGCCACGCTCAACCGCGTGGGCCAGCCGCGCGAAGTGGGCGACGTGGTATCGTTCCTGCTCAGCGATGAAGCGAGCTACGTCAACGGCGCCAAGTGGGAAATCGACGGCGGGGCGCTGGCGACGATCCGCAACGACATCTGAGCTCGCCTATTCGGTTCGGAACCAACTGCGCGCACCGCCAGTTTCCCTTGCATTGCAAAGGAGAACGCCATGTTCGGAAAACTGTTGGGCGCCGCTGCCGGTGCCGAAGCTTCGAAATTCTCGCGTGCTTTTGACGGGACCACCGGTGCCGTGATGGGTGCGCTGGCCGTGCCGCTGGTGCGCCGCCTGTCGCTGCCCGCGCTGGTGGTGCTGGGGGCCGGCGGCTACTTCGCCAAGCGCTACATGGACAAGCGCGAGGCGGAGAATTCGACCACCCAAGGTCGCAACCGCGCGAGACCCGCTCGCAAGGCCAGTCGCAAGACTGCCGCGGCGAGCGCCTAGACTGGACGATCAGGGTCGAGCCCCGCCGCTTCCTCCACCACCTTGGCGATGGCGGTGAAATCGGCGCTCGCCCCCTCGCGTTCCAGCGTGCGGACAAGGTAGCGTTCGACGACTTCGCCCAGCGGCAGCGGGACCCCCGCTGCCGCCGCTTCGTCGAGCAGCAGCCGGGTGTCCTTCAGGCTCAGGGCGGCGGCAAAGCCGAAATCGAACGTGCGCGGCAGTACGCTGCGCGGCCACTTGTCGCGCGTGGCGGAGTTGATCCCCGTCGACTGGTTGAGCACCTCGATCATCTTGGCCGGGTCGAGCCCCTGCTTGATGCCGAAGGCCATGCCTTCCGCCGTTACGCCGATAGCGACCGCGCCGAGCAGATTGTTGACCAGCTTCATCGTCTGTCCTGCTCCGGGTGCCTCGCCCATATGCGTGGGTTTGCCGATGGCCTTGAGCAGCGGTTCGAGCACGGCGTGGTATGCGGCTTGCGGCCCGCCGACCATGATCGAAATGGTCCCCTCCACCGCCCCCTTGATGCCGCCCGAGACCGGTGCATCAAAACACGCGACCTGCGGCAGCGCAGCCGCCAGTTCCACCGCCAGTTGCGGGCCGCTGGTCGAGAGGTCGCACAGGCTCGCCGGCTTGGCATTCGCGCAGATTCCGTGTCGACCAAGCACGGCCTCGCGCACGATCGCCGGCGTCGGCAGGCTGGTGAACACCACCTGGCACCGCTCGCCCAGCGCGGCGGCGGACCCGGCGGCTAGCGCCCCTTGCGCCACCAGCGCGGCAACCGCCTCCGCCGACACGTCGTGCACCAGCAGTGGGTGGCCCGCCTTGAGCAGGTTGGCGGCCATCGGCGCGCCCATACGGCCAAGTCCGAGAAATCCGATAGTCGTGGTCATAGCATCTCCGCCACGGGCCTTAGCGGCGGCAAGTCCACCCGGGCAATGTCGTTCTGCGTCGGGAAACAGGCCAGCACCAGCGGATCGTGCCCCGGGATGACGTGATCCAGCGACCCGCCCGCCAGTTGCATGACCTTGTCCTGCGCGCGGACATATTCCTCGACATCGACGAAGATCGGAAAAGGGATGGCCCGGGTGATGTTGGCATAAAGGTGCGCCACGTCGCTCGCCAGCACCACGTCTCCGCGCGCTGTCTCGCACACCACCACCATCATCCCCGCCGTGTGGCCGGAGGCGCGGTAAAGCCGGATGCCGGGCGCGAAGTCCTCGTCACCATCGTGGAACACCACGTGGTCGGCGTAGAGCTTGCGCACCAGTTGCGCGACCGGCTCGCCATCGAACGGCGCGCGGGTGGCATCGCTGCACACTTGGCGACCGGTGGCAAAGGCCATTTCGGCATCCTGCACGTGGAACCGGGCGTTGGGGAAGGTGCTGATCGAGCCGGCGTGATCGTAGTGCAGGTGCGTCAGGATCACGTGCTCGACCGACAAGGGATCGATGCCGCCTGCGCGCAGGCCATCGGCTACCGGACGGGTGATCGTGCGTCCGCGCGCCACGGCGGCCTGTTCGCCGAACCCGGTGTCGACGATGACCGGCTGCTCGCCCGCGCGGTGGATCGCCCAGACGAAATAATCGAGCGGCATCGGCAGGTCGTGATCGTCCACCGCAGCGACGAAATTGGCCGCTGCCGAGCGTTCGTGCCGGGCATAGCGGATGGCGTCGATGCGGGTCACGGGTGCGTTCATGACTTTGGCATCAAGCGAACCGCAACCGCACCGGCTGCCGCATCGGCCCGTGGCCCACCGTGGTCATCCACGGCTCATAGTCGCCAGCGATTTCGAACCCGGCTACCTCACGCACCAGCGTGCCGAGCAAAGCCGTCGCCTCGGTCTGCGCCAGCATTCTCCCCACGCAGCCGTGCACGCCATAACCCCAGCCGAGCGAGTGCTTGTTGTCGCGCGTGATGTCGTAGATCTCCGGCTCGGACCAATAGCGCGGATCGCGGTTGGCGGCGGCGAACATCAACCCGCAACGGCTGCCTGCGGGCACCACCAGGTCATCGATGGCGACGTCACACGTGGCGATGCGGCCCGCCATGCGGCTGGGCGAATCCCACCGCAGGCTCTCGTCGAAGGCGTTGCGCAGCAGCTTGGGATCGGCCCGCAATTTCTCGTACTGGTCGGGGAACAGCGCCCAGGCGCGGATGGCGTTGGCCATGGTGAGATAGGTCGTATCGGCCCCGGCGGAGAGGATCGTCTGCAACAGCAGCTTGGCCTCCTCCATGGTCACCTGCCCCCGGTCGGCCGCCTGGAAGATCGTCTCGCCAATGCCTTGTGGGTCGAGCGCCGAACGGTCGCAGGCCGTACCCAGCCATTCGATAACGGCGGAGAAATCGGCCTCCATCGCCTCGTCGAACAGCTCGCCCGGCGGGCCCATGGTGGCCCAGACCATCTGGCTGAACCCGTGCATGTGGTGGCGGCCCTCCTTGGGCAGACCCAGCACATCGGGCAGCACACGGAAGATGAACGCCTGGGTGATCTCGCCCACGGCATCGATTGCCTCGCCTTGGCGCACGCGCAATTCGGCCACGAACTCCTCGGCGGCCTGCTGGAACACCGCCTTGGTGCGTTCGAGTGCGCGCGGGCTCAGCGCATCCTGCACCACCTTGCGCACAGCCGTGTGGCGGGGCGGATCATCGGTCAGGAGGATTTCCGGACGGGGCGAATTGGGATCGTGCCACGGGCGGCTGGCGCTCGAGAAGCTCTTCCAGTCAAGCAGCCCGCTGGTCACATGCTCGTGCCGGGCGATCATCACCGTGCCATCGTGCAGTCGCACGGCGGGGGCGAATTCGCGCACCTCGTCGTCCACCGCGCGGGCGTTGCGCACCGCATCGGGGGTGAAGATGTCGTAGGGGAAGAGGGGGATTTCCTTCATCGTCAAAGCCCCAGCCCGTGGAACCAGGTCTCGCCATCGGCCCCGGTCTCGATATGCCCGGCGGTGGGATCGAACCAGTGCGCACCGATGATCAGCACGCCGCTGTCGCGATAACGATCGACGAAGCCCATGCGAGTGGCGCGCCCGGCATCCTTGTCCATGTCGAAGGTCGCATCGCGGTGCGGCAGCGCGCACTGGATCGGGTGATGCATCAGGTCGCCGGTGATCACCGCGTGCTGGCCCGCGCTTTCGATGCACACGTGGACGTGGCCGGGGGTGTGGCCGTGGCTCGGCTCGGTGGTAATTCCCCAAGATTCACCGCGCGCAATCTCGTGATAAGCCTCGATGAAATCGGCCATGCCCAGCGCCACGATCGGGTCCACGCATTCGACCAGATGGTTATCCGAATGCACGCCGTCATGCCGGATCACGGTTTGCCAAGCGTCGTATTCCTTCGCGCCGAACAGATAGCGGGCATTGGGGAAGGTCGGCCTGTATTCGCCGCTTTCGGGGTCCTTGTACGTGTTCCAGCCGACATGGTCGAAGTGCAGGTGCGTGCACATCACGGTGTCGATATCCTCGCGCGACAGGCCCAGCGAGGCAAGGTCCTCGAGGAAACCTTCGGGCAGATTGCAGAACACGTCAAAATCGCGCTTCCGCCCGGCGCCGATGCACGAATCGACTACGATGTTGCGCCGCCCACCATTGCCATTGGGTGCCTGCACCACGAAGCCCTGGAAATTGAGCCGCTGCTGGCCATCGGGCGTGGCATAGTGCGGGTGCAGCCAGCGCATCGCGATCACCTCCTCCGGCGTTGCATCGGGGATGGTCATGTTGATGTTGTCGGTGAAATCGTACAGCTCGACAATGCGGGTGACGGTCACGTCGCCCACCTGCCAGCTCATCATCGTTTCGCGTGCCATCTGTCTCTCCCTCAGGCGGCTTTTCGTGTCGGCTTGTAGCGCGCCACGCTTTCGGGCGGCAATTCGGCAGCTGGCAGCGCGGGCTTGCCGAGGATGAAATCGGCGCAGCGTTCGCCGATCATCACGCACGGCGCATTGGTGTTGCCGCCGATCACGCTCGGCATGACCGAGGCATCGGCCACCCGCAGCCCGGCAATGCCCTTCACGCGCAATTGCGGATCGACCACGGTGGCGCCGTCCGCCACATCGCCCATGCGGCAGGTGCCGACCGGGTGGTGCACGGTATAGCCAGTCTCGCGGATATAGGCGTCCCATTCGGCATCGCTGCCGCACTGCGGTCCGGGCGCGAACTCGGTGGCTTTGTAGCGCGCGAACGACGGCGCGGCGAAGGCGGCGCGGGCGATTTTCAGCGCCCGGATCAGCGGCAGGATATCCTCCGGCTCCTTCAGCAGGTTCGGATCGATCAGCGGCGCGGCGGCCGGATCGTTGCTGGCGAGGCGAATGGTCCCCCGGCTCTTGGGATAGAGCGCCACCGGGCTGATGCCATAGCCGTGGCCGATCGGGAACGGCACCTTGGGGTTGGTCAACCGCTTGGCGGGCTGGAACACGAACTGCACATCGGGCTTGGTGAGGCCGGGATCGGTGCGCAGGAAGGCCACGCTCTCGAACACGTTGCCCGCCAGCGGGCCTTTCCGCGTTGCCAGGTACCAGAAAAACCACGCGATGTTGCGCGGCATGGCCATGGGGCTGATGCCATAGCTGGTGATGTCGTCGGTCTCCATGTGCATCGGGCTGGCGACATGGTCGTGGTAATTGCCGCCCACGCCGGGCAGGTCGTGGACCACGTCGATGCCGTGCTCCTTCAGGTGCGCGGCGGGGCCGATGCCGCTGAGGAGCAGGATTTGCGGGGTCTGCACCGTGCCGGCGCTCAGCACGATCTCGTGCCGGGCGCGGATCTGGCGGCCATCGGTCAGCTGCACCGCCACAGCGCGCTTGTTCTCGATAATGATGCGGGCGACCTGCGCGTTGGTCTGCACGTGGACATTGCCGCGCGCGGTGGCGGGGCGCAGCATGGCCTTGGCAGTCGTCTCGCGCAGGCCATCGCGGATCAGGCCCTGGCGGCGGCCATAGCCTTCGGGGTCCGGCCCATTGAAATCAGGGCATGCCTTGAACTGCAGCGAGCCGAGTGCCGCCATGAAATCGTAATTGAGCTGGTTCGGCCCCTCCACCATCTTGACGTTTACGGGTCCGTGCTGGCCGTGGAACACGCTCTCCGGGTAATCCTCGTTATGCTCGGTGCGGGTGAAATAGGGCAGCACTTCGGCATAGGACCAGCCCGTGCAGCCAGCGTCCGCCCAGTCGTCATAATCGGTCGGATGGCCGCGGAAATAGACCATCCCGTTGATCGCGCCGCTGCCGCCCAGCACCTTACCGCGAGGGACACCGATTTTACGGCCCGCCATCCCGGCCTGCGGAGTGGTCTCGAACCGCCAGTTGGTTTCCTTGCGGCCAATCGCAGCGGCGACGAAACTGGGCACGTGGATGAACGGATGGGTATCCGCCCCGCCCGCTTCGAGCACGCAGACGGTCTTGCTCTGATCCTCGCCCAGCCGAGCCGCCAGGCACGCCCCGGCTGACCCTGCGCCAATGACCACGTAATCGAATTCACCTGCGATCATGCTTGTCTCTCTCCCGTCGGCGTTTGTGCGAGGGGGCGGGGAGGTTGGCAAGGGGGATTGTATCGGGCGTTAGGGTTGGGGTTACGACCCTTCTACCTTTAGGTCCGTTCGAAGCGCGACCTTCAGTTCTTCGTGCGCAAGTGCTCGCGCCTGAGGGTCATCGTTCGTTTCGACAATCTCGATGATCGCCCTTCGAACCCTTGCAGGTGCGACAAGTTCGCAGCGCATTTGCCAGTACGCGAAATTCTTTGCAGCCTGATCAGTACCTTCAACCGCAGCGCGGTGGTATGCTTCGAGAAGCCCGACGTATGCCGATTGCTTCTCCCGAAACCTTCGCTCGTTTTCCTCCCGTTGGCTGGTGAGGAATGACTGAATTAGCGCTGTTACAATCGAGCCTAACCCAAATGCTGTCAGCAATGGAATGATACTGTCCATGCGCTACTACTCCCCATCATACTCAATCGCCCCAGCCGCCGCCCCACTCATCACAAACCCAATGGGCCGCGTCGCCTCCTCGGTCAGGTGGCCGATCAGGCCTGCGGTGCGGCACAGCAGGCCGATGCCCTTCAGCGCTGCCACCGGCCAGCCGAGGTCGAGCATGATCGCGGGGATCGGGCCGTTGACGTTGACCGGCAGGCTCCGCCCCACCGTTTCCGGCAGCGCGGCTTGCAGGGCGCGCATCATCGCCACGTGTTCGCCGCTCACCCCCCGCTCATCCGCAAGCTTCAAAAGCAGGTTGGCGCGCGGGTCGCCATCGGAGTGTTGCGGGTGGCCGAAGCCGGGGACGGCCTTGGTGGTCTGCCGCAGCTCGGTGATCTGGCGCACCGCGACCGCGTGCAGGTCATCGCCCGAAGCGCGCTGGTCGGCCACGCATTTGGCGTAGAACCGCCCGGCCACCTCGGCGCTGCCCAGCACCACCGATCCGCAGCCGAGCAGCCCCGCCGCCACCGCGCCCTGCACCGCCTCTGGCGCGGCGGCCAAGGTCATCCGCGCGGCCACCACGCTGGGGACCAGGCCATGCTCGGCCAGTGCGCACAGCACGGCGTTGAGGAAGAAGCTCTGCTGCTCATTGGGCTGCTGGCCGGTGACGAGGAACCAGAAATAGCTGGAGAAATCGAACTTGCCGATAATGTCCCCGCACAGGTCCAGCCCGCGCACGGTGATGCTGTCGGCGTCCGATGTGCAGATGGCTGAAAAAGGCTGGTCCTGCTTGCCGATGCGCATTGCTCTCTCCCGTTCGCGGCTTTAGCGATGCTTCGTTGAGGGAGAGACAAATGGCAAGACCACTTGCAGGCATTCGCGTGCTCGACATGGGCACCTTCATCACCGGGCCTGCCTGCGGAATGTTGCTGGCCGATCTTGGGGCCGAGGTGATCAAGGTGGAAATGCCCGAGACGGGCGATCCCTTCCGCGCCTTCAAGGGCGATCTCTATTCGCCGCATTTCCAGACGTATAATCGCAACAAGAAATCGGTGACGCTGAACACCAAGGCGAACCCTGCGGACCTCGCCGCGCTCGACGAGCTGGTGAAGACCGCCGACGTGTTTATCCAGAACTTCCGCCCCGGCGTGGCCGAGCGTCTCAGCGTGGGGGCCGAGCGGTTGCAGGCGCTTAACCCGCAGCTGGTCTATGCCGCGATCACCGGCTTCGGCAGCGAAGGTCCGTGGAAAGACCGGCCCGCGTTCGATACTGTATCTCAGGCCGCCACCGGCTTCCTGCGCCTGCTGGTCAACCCCGCCAACCCGCGCGTGGTCGGGCCGGCGATCGGCGATGCGGTGACGGGGTTCTACACCGCCTATGGCGTGCTGGCCGCGCTGTATGAGCGGGAGAAGACGGGCATTGGCCGCCATGTGGAAACCAGCATGTTCGAGGCGATGTGCCACTTCAACCTCGACGATTTCACGCATTATCTCAGCGTGGGCGAAGTGATGGGCCCGTGGTCGCGTCCCCACGTGTCGCAAAGCTATGTGTTCCAGTGTGCCGATGGCGGCTGGATCGCGCTGCACATGTCCAGCCCGCCCAAGTTCTGGGAGAACCTCGCCGAAGCCGTCGGCCAGCCGGACATGCTCCAGTGTCCTGAATTTGCCACCCGCCCCGCGCGCATCGCCAATTACGAGAACGTGGTCGCCTTCCTCGCCCCGATCTTCGCCACCCAGCCGCGCGCCTTGTGGGAGGAGCGGCTGACCGCGCTCGAAGTGCCGCACAGCGCGGTCTACTCGAGCAAGGAAGTGGTCGAGGGCGATCTGGCCGCGCATCACCAGCTGGTGGTCGAGGGCGAGGGGCCGCGCGGCACGTTTCGCACCATCCGCAACCCGATCCGCTTCGATGGCGAGGTGGAGATCAGCGTCACCCCGCCGCCCGAGCTGGGGGCGGACAACGCCGATATTCTGGGTCGCGACTAGGTCCATTGCGCCAGCCAGCCGATTTGATAGGTTGGCGATCATAACGGTCGTTGGAATCGACCGCGCGAGACGAACCGGGAGAAAACGATGGCCAGCTTGCCCAAGAGCTTACCGAGCCGCCTGCACCACACCGCCTATGTCACCAAGGACATGGAAGCCACGCGCCACTTTTACGAGGACATCCTCGGCCTGCCGCTGGTCGCCACCTGGTGCGAGAGCGACGAGCTGTTCGGCAAGATGCGGACCTATTGCCACTGCTTCTTCGGCATCGGCGACGGCGGGGCGCTGGCCTTCTTCCAGTTCGCCGACAAGGAGGACGAGGGGCTGTTCGTCCCCGACATTCCGGCCACGCCCTTCGTCCACCTGGCGCTCAATGTCGACGACAAGTTCCAGGCTGAGGTGGAACAGCGGATCGAGCAGCACGGCATCAAGGCCACCTATGTGCTGGAGCACGGCTATTGCCGCTCGGTCTATGTGGTCGATCCCAATGGCATGACGGTCGAATTCACCAACGACGATCCGCGCGCTGCTGCCGGCGATGCCGCGCGCAAGGCCAATGCCCACGCGGAACTCAAGCGCTGGCTGGCGGGCGATCACCGGTCGAACAACACTTTCCGCACTGAAGAAGCGGCGTAGTTACCCGCCTCACCCAACTTTCGCCATTCCCGCGAAAGCGGGAATCCAGGCCGGCAAACACAACGCCGACTGGATCCCCGCGTTCGCGGGGATGACGAACTAGAAAACACAACCTCGGAGAGACCATGACCCTGCCCCTCTTGCCGACTTCGCTGGTCGGATCCTACGCCCAGCCCGAATGGCTGATCGACCGCGCCAAGCTGGCCGGCCGCTTCCCGCCGCGTACCCGGCAAAAGGAGCTGTGGCGCATCCCGGAAGGCGAGCTGCTGGAAGAAGCGTGGGACGATGCCACCGTCTATGCGATCCACGAACAGGAGCGTGCCGGTCTCGACATCATCACCGATGGCGAGATGCGCCGCGAGAGTTATTCGAACCGCTTTGCCACCGCGCTCGACGGCGTGGACATGGACAACCACGGCACCGCGCTCGACCGTTCGGGCGAGCCGGTGCCGGTGCCGCGCGTCATCGGCCCGATCAGCCGCCGCCATGCGGTGCAGGTGCGCGATGTCGAGTTCATGAAGCTGCACACGGCGAAGGCGATCAAGATCACCGTGCCGGGGCCGTTCACGATGAGCCAGCAGGCGCAGGACGACTATTATGGCGATCCCGAAGCGCTCGCCGTGGCCTATGCCGCTGCCGTGAACGAGGAGATCAAGGACCTGTTCGCCGCCGGGGCCGACGTGGTCCAGCTCGATGAGCCCTACATGCAGGCGCGGCCGGACAAGGCGCGGGCCTTTGGGCTGAAAGCGCTCGAACGCGCTCTGCAAGGGGTCAAGGGGACGACAGCGCTGCACATTTGCTTCGGCTATGCGCATCTGATCCACGAGCGGCCCGAGGGCTATTCGTTCCTGCCCGAACTGGCCGCCAGCCATGTGCAACAGATCAGCATCGAGACGGCGCAGTCAAACCTCGACACCGCGGTGCTGGAAAAGCTGCCCGGCAAGACGATCATCCTCGGCGTGCTCGACCTGTCGACCCACGCAGTGGAGGAGCCCGAGACGGTCGCCGCGCGCATCCGCAAGGCGCTGCCGCATATCGATGCCAGCAAGGTGATCGTGGCCCCCGATTGCGGCCTCAAGTACCTGCCGCGCGAGGTCGCATTCGGCAAGATGAAGGCCATGGTCGACGGAGCGGCCATCGTGCGAGCCGAATTGGCGTGAGCTTCAAGACCACCCACACCGGCAGCCTGCCGCGCCCCGAATACCTGCTCGACCTGATGTTTGCCCGAGAAGGCGGCGAGACTGTCGACCAGGCGGCGCTTGACGAGGCGATCGACCGGGCGACTGCAGGCGTCATCGCCGAGCAGGTCAAGGCGGGCATCACCGTGGTCGGCGATGGCGAGATGTCGAAGCCGAGTTACGCCACCTACATCAAGCACCGATTGTCGGGCTTTGGCGGCGAGGCCGGGCAATACGAGTTCCAGGACCTGGAGGAGTTTCCCGGCGCCAAGGCGCAGGTGTTCGGCAACAAGGGCCGCGCCAAGCGCTCGGCTCCCGCCTGCACCGCGCCTATCGCGGTCATCGACATGGAAGCCCCGCGCGAGGACGCCGCGCGGCTCAACCGGATCGCCAAGGGCCACGAGCGTTTCATGTCCGCCGCCAGCCCCGGCGTGACCGCGCTGTTCTTCCCCAACCAGTATTACGCGAGCGACGAGGAATACGTCTTCGCGCTCGCCGAGGGCCTGCGCCACGAATACGAGACCATCGCGGCGGCGGGCATCACCCTGCAGGTCGATTGCCCCGACCTTGCCATGGGCCGCCACGTCCAGTTTACGCACCTGTCGCTGGAGCAATTCCGCAAGCGCATCGGCATGAATGTCGCGGCGCTGAACCACGCGTTGCGCAACATTCCGGCCGAACAAATCCGCATGCATCTGTGCTGGGGCAATTACCCCGGCCCGCACCACTGCGACGTGCCGCTGGGCGCAATCGCCGACATCGTGTGGAGCGCCAAGCCGCAGGCCGTGCTGCTCGAAGGCGCCAATCCGCGCCACAATCACGAGTTTGCCTGGTTCGAGGAAAATTCCCTGCCCGAGGGGAAAGTGCTCTGCCCTGGCATGATTGAACCGCAGTCGCCCTATATCGAACACCCCGAGCTGATCGCCCAGCGCATCGGCCGTTATGCCGACCTGTTGGGGCGCGAGCGCGTGATGGCGGGGGTCGATTGCGGCTTCTCGGTCCATGCGGGCAGCAACACGCTCGATCCGGCAGTGGTCTGGGCCAAGCTGGCCGCGCTGGCGCAAGGCGCAGAGCTGGCGAGCGCCAGGTACTTCTAGGCCCCACTGGTAAGCAGGACAAATCGCAGCTAGCGAACAGAGCGAATGCGAGCGAGATTTCGTTCGGGTCGAGCCGAGAGCGGTGTTCGGCCGAAACCCGGAGCGGAGCGACCTTCAGGGTCGTGAGCACCGGAAGTTCGGGCGGGCGCAGTTCGCAGGCCGGACCGGGCGGAATATCGCTCGTATTCGGCGGGCGTGGCGGAATGGTAGACGCAGGGGACTTAAAATCCCCCGAGCCTTGCTCGTGTGGGTTCAAGTCCCACCGCCCGCACCAGTTTCGACCAGAGAAAACCATCCGGGGGATGGTTTTCCGTCGAAACTCCCGAGCGCAAGCGAAAGGGCGCCCCCGCCCATTGGCAACCTCGCCGCTTGCGTCGTGTAACATATTGTCGCGTTAGAATTTCAGCAACTGTTGCCCTGTTATCCCGGTAAACGGATCAGGTGCGCAGGCCATCGCGGGGTCGGCTTGTGCGATAGTATTGGAGACGACATGCGCGAAGCCATGCGCCAAGACGGCCTTGCCGCCATGTCCCCCGCAACTGCGTCGACGGGACCGGAACAGCGCGTATCGCCGCGCTTCACCTTGTTGATGCGCGCCGCCAAACTGGTGGGCGAACATGGCGAGTACATGTGCATCGTCCGCGATGCCTCCGACAGCGGGGTCAATATCCGACTGTTCCATCCCCTGCCCGACGCCGATACGCTGATGCTCGAGTTCCCCAACGGCGATCGCCACCCGTTGGAGCTGGTGTGGCAGGACAGCGAGCGCGCGGGGCTGCGGTTCGCCGAAACGGCCGATATCGCGCGGCTGCTCGAATGCCCGTCGCAGTTTGCGCGGCGACCGATCCGGGTCAATCTCGATCTGGCGGCGGACCTGTTGACCGGTTCAACCGCCAGCCCGGCGCGATTGCTCGACCTGTCGCAGCAAGGGGCCAAGCTGATCTGCGATTTCCGCCATGCGCTCGACCAGCGCGTGCGACTGTCGGCGCGTGGCCTGCCCGAAGTGAACGCCAAGATCCGCTGGCGGCGCGACAACGCCTATGGTCTGGTGTTCGAGGATACCTTCCAGTTCGGCGACCTGGCGCAAATCGTCGCCGCGCTGCAGGCCGGGCCTAAGCCGCAGGACGGAACACCAGCGCCACGCCGTTGATGCAGTGACGCTTGCCGGTAGGAGCGGGACCATCGTCGAAGCGGTGGCCCAGGTGCCCGCCGCAATCGGCGCAGTGGATCGCCCGGCGCGGATAGCCCAGCAGGTAATCGGTGGTTATGCCGATCGATCTTGGTTGCTCGCGCCAGAAGCTGGGCCAGCCGGTGCCGCTGTCAAACTTCTGGGCCGAGGCATAGACCGCGTTGTTGCACCCCGCGCAGTGGAACATGCCGCTCCGGTGCTCACGATCCAGCGGGCTGGAGAAGGCGCGCTCAGTCCCCTCCTCGCGCAGCACGTGGAACGCGGCGGGGCTCAGGCGGCGGCGCCACTCGGCTTCGGTGTAATGTACCGGATAGGTCTGCTGGGCCTCTGCCCGGGAGCCGCAGGCGGCAATGATCGGCATGGCCGCGCCGGCGGCCAGCCAGGTGAGCAGCGATCGGCGTGATACGGTGGGTTCAGTCATGACGGGCTCCTTAGCCCTTGCGAGCCGAACCCATGCTGAACAAGGTGCCCAGCAAGGTCAACAGCGAGCGCGACCTGGTGCTGCCTTGCGGACCGCTCTTGAGCACCCGGCGGCGGAACAGGCCCGCGCCGACCTTGATGAACAGCGCCACGCACAGCGCCTGCCACGCCAGCGCCGCCGCGTGCGGCCACAAGGCCTCGTCCATCGCGGCGCGGCCAAGCATGGCGAACGGCGAGCTCAGCGGGAAAATCATCGCGGCATAGTCGATCCCCTCGCCAGGATGGTTCAAGGCCATGGTGGCGAACAGGAACACCAGGATCTGGCTCATCGTCACCGGCATCGAAAGCGTCTGCACCTCGCGCACCGTCGCCGCCATCGAGCCGACCGCAAGGAAGATCGAGCCGAGCAGCAGGTAGCCCATGCCGAAATAGGCCGCGCCGAGCACGAAGAACAGCGGCCAGCCCACGCCCGGATTGGCGAATTCGGACAAGCTGCGCCCGCCCAGCGCGAGCAGCGTGGCACCCGTCGTGCCCCACACAGTGATGCCCACCACGGACACCGCCAGCATGGCGAACAGCTTGCCCATGAAGACCGCGTCCATCGGGATGGCGGCGGCCAGAATCTCGATGATCTTGTTGCCCTTTTCCTCTACCAGGTTGCTCAGGACCATGCCCGCCAGCAGCATGATCAGCATGAACAGCACCACCTGGCTGCTGCGCGCGGTTTCATAGCGTCCACGGTTCTCGCTCGCCCCGCTGGTGGCCACGGGGACGGTCCCGACGGCGGGATAGACGATCGGCTCGGCCCGTGCGGCAGAGGCGGCGATCAGGCTGATCGTGCCGCTCCAGCGAGCCAGGTTGTTCACGGGCGCGGTCAGCACCGGATGCTCGAGCGTGCCGGTGACGACCGCTGCCAGTTGCCCCTCACGCCGTTCGAGCAGCGGGCGGGCATCGAAGACTTCGCCGGGTTCGAGCCGCTTCAGCACCGCGAACGGCGGCACCACCGGGCCCAGTCTGGCGGCCAGCTCCTCGCGTGCGGCGAGCATGGCGGTAACGTCCTCGCCGGTCATCGCCAGCCCCACGTCGGCCGCCAGCACCTGGTTCTGCCCCTGCCCGCTGACCCCGGCTGTCAGCCCCCACACGACCACCGGAAACAGCGGGCCGAGCAGGAAGAAGATGAACGCGCGCGAAAACAGGATGGCCACGAAATCGCGCCGCGCCACCACCCAGGCGGCGCGCCACAGCGGCAGGCGGCCGTTGGCTACCGGAGCGTCCTGCTCGCTCATGCCACCTCCTCCTCTTCGGGCGAGGTGACCAGTCGCGCGGCGGCAGCCTCCCCGGCGATGGCGACGAAGGCGTCGTGCAGCCCCGCGCGCTCGATGCTGAGCGAGCGGATGCCGGCATTGCCTTCGATCAGCGCTTTCAGCAGCGGCTCGATCCCGCTTTCGGGCAGCGGGAAGAAGCGGAACGTGCCCACCTTGCGCGTGGCCGCCGGCAGCGCGGCGACCCACGGGCCATCGTCCGCTGTCGTCTCCAGCCGCACTTGCGCGGGAATGCGGTCGCGCGCCTCGTCCACCCTTCCGGCGAACGGCACCTTGCCGCCGGCGATGATGGCGATGCCTTCGCACAATCGTTCGGCATGGGCGATGACGTGGGTCGAGAAGATCACCGTCACGCCCTTGTCGGCGAGGCCCCGGATGAGCACTTCCAGCTTGCCCTGGTTGATCGCGTCGAGCCCGCTGAACGGCTCGTCCAGTACCACCAGCTGCGGCTCGTGCACCAGCGTGCCGAGCAATTGCACGATCTGCGCCATGCCCTTGGACAGCTGGCGTATCTGTCGGTCGGCGGCGTGGCCGAGGCCGTGTTCCTCGAGCAGCGCGCGCCCGCGCCGCCGCGCCTCGCCCAGCGGCAATCCGCGCAGGGCGCCCATGTAGCCGATCGCGTCATAAGCCTTCATCGAGGGGTACAGGCCGCGCTCTTCGGGCAGGTAGCCGATCAGGCGGGCGACATCGCGCGGATTGTCGCGTCCCAGCACGCGGCGGGTGCCTTCATCGGGGTCAATGATCCCCAGCAACATCCGCAACGTGGTGGTCTTGCCCGCGCCATTGGGGCCAAGGATGCCGGTGATCGACCCGCGCGGGACGCTGAGGTCGACCCCGTCAACCGCGAGGGTATCGTCGAACCGCTTGACGAGGCCGTGTGCTTCGATTGCCAACGATGAGGTGGGAGCGGTCGCAATGTCCATCGCTTGGCGGTACAGGCCAACAATGAACACGGGCAAGTGCGTTTATGGTTAACGGAGAGGTTATCACAGGCCTTCAGCAGGCGCTGCGCGGCAAGGCGGCGGAGCTGGGCTTTGCCACGGTCGGCTTTGCCCCGGCGGCCGACGATCCGCTGCGCGCGGCGCGGCTGCATGAGTGGCTGGCGGCAGGCCATCATGGCTCGATGGGCTGGATGGAGGACCGGGCCGAGGTGCGGCAAGGTCCGCAGAGCATGTGGCCCGCCGCCGCCAGCGTGATCGCGCTGGGCATGTCCTATTGCCCCGAGGTCGATCCGCTGGCGCTGGAGGGCGATCCGGAGAAGGCGCGCATCTCGGTCTATGCCCACGGGCGCGACTATCACGACGTGCTCAAGAAGGCGGCCAAGGCGCTCGCCCGCTGGCTGGTGGCCGAGGGCGAGAAGCTCGGTATTCCGGTGGAATTGAAGCTGTTTGTCGATACCGCGCCGGTGATGGAAAAGCCGCTCGGGCAGGCGGCGGGGCTGGGCTGGCAGGGCAAGCACACCAATCTCGTGAGCCGGACGCATGGTTCATGGCTGTTTCTGGGCGCGATCTACACTACCGTGCCGTTCGTGCCGGACGAGGCGCATCGGGATCGCTGCGGCTCGTGCAACGCCTGCCAGGTGGCCTGCCCGACGGACGCTTTCCCCGCGCCCTACAAGCTCGATGCGCGGCGGTGCATTTCGTACCTGACGATCGAGCACAAGGGGCCGATCGCGGAGGAATTCCGCGCCGCCCTCGGCAACCGCATCTACGGCTGCGACGATTGCCTTGCCGTGTGTCCGTGGAACAAGTTTGCCGATAGCGCCGCGCGCCACCAGGCTTTCGTGCCGCGCAAGGAACTGGTCGAGCCCAAACTGGCCGAACTGCTGGCGCTCGACGATGCCGCGTTCCGGGCGAAGTTTTCGGGCAGCCCGATCAAGCGCGTGGGGCGCGACAGGTTTGTCCGCAATTGCCTTTATGCGGCGGGTAATTCGGGCAATGCGGCGCTGGTGCCAGCGGTGGCTGCCCTGCTGGGCGATGCGGACCTTGCGGTGGCCGAGGCGGCGCACTGGGCGCTTGCTCGGCTCAGATAGGGGCGCGGCTCAGATGGCATCCTTCAGTGCACAGGCAGGATCGGCCAGCTTGTCGAGGTCGAGCACCGCGCGCGCCTTGATCAGCTTCTGGCCCTGCACGTAATCGCGCGTGCAATTGACCGCGTCGACTGCCAGAATCCGCCCCGCCTTGAGGTAGACGACCGAGAACGACCGCGCCGCCGGATCGCCGCGCACCAGGGCGGCATCATGATCGATGTTGAGGCCGGCGGTTTGCAGCCTGAGGTCATACTGGTTGGACCAGAACCACGGCAGCGCGTGATAGGCCACCGGCTCGCCGCAGATCGACTTGGCGACGACGGCGGCCATGTCGTGCGCGTTCTGCACGCTTTCGAGCCGGATCACCGCGCCGCCTGCGTAGGGGTTGGCGTGCGCGGCGCAGTCGCCCACGGCGTAGACGTCGGGCAGGCTGGTGCGGCAGAACTCGTCCACTTCCACCCCGTTGCCGCCCGCCGCGCCTGCCGCGATCAGCGGGGCGACAGCAGGAATGATGCCGATGCCGACAATCACCAGGTCGGCGGGGATATCCTCGCCATCGGCCAGGCGCACCGCGCGCACGTGGCCCGCCTCGTCGCCCACCAGAGCCTCGACCGCGGACGAAAGCCGCAAGTCCACGCCATGCGCGCGATGCTCGTCCTCGAAGAAGCGCGACAACGGCTCGCCCGCCACCCGCGCCAGCACGCGCGGCAGGGCTTCGAGCAGGGTGACCCGGCAGCCCAGCTTGGTCAGCACGGCCGCCGCTTCCAGCCCGATATAACCGCCGCCGATCACCACCACACGCCGGGCGCCGCCATCGAGTGCGGCGATCAGCGCATCGGCATCGGCCTTGTTGCGCACCGCGTGGACGCCCGCCAGGTCGGCGCCGGGACACGACAAGCGCCGGGCATCGCCGCCCGTGGCCCAGACCAGCGTGCCATAGCGCAGCGACGTGCCGTCGCTCAGCGCCAGTTCCTTGGTCTGCGGATCGACCCGCGTAACCGCGCAGCCGCTGCGCAGGGTCACCTGCTTGTCGGGCCAGAAGGCCTCAGGGCGGATCAGGATGCGCTCGAACGGCTTGTCGCGGGCGAGGTAGTCCTTCGACAGCGGCGGGCGTTCGTAAGGCAGTTCAGGCTCACGCCCGAGCAGCACGATCGAGCCGGCAAAGCCGTTCTGGCGCAAGGCGATGGCCGCCTGCGCTCCGCCGTGTCCGGCGCCCACGATGACGATGTCGGCTGCATTCATGGCGCCTGCGTTCGCCGCTGCCGACCGATCCGTCAAGCCCGCTGTAGCAGCCCGCGCGCCTGGCTGGCGATCTGCGCGAGCACGGCGGGTGAGACCGCGGCGCTGTCCTGCGCGCGGGCGACGATCTGGCGGAAACGGCGAATCTCGCTGTCGTGCGCCTTGGCCCAGCTTTCGACCAACGACCCGACTTTGGCCCCGACCTTGGTCCCGGCTTTGGTATTTCCGCCAGCGCCAGCCGCCAGCCGCCGCAGGAAATCGCCGCGCATCTGCTGGAAATCGCGCGCCAGTCCCGCCACCAGCAGCCGCTCCCACGGATCCTGCGGGTTGGCCAGCGCCGCGCGCGATTGCGCCCAGTCGATGCCCAGCAGCGCCCCCAACTGGACAAACGCCTTGACCAGCGGCAACGGCGCCAGGCCGCTGTCGCGCGCCAGCAAGGCAAGGCCGATCGCCCCGTCGAGCGCGAACAGGTGCGCCACCCTGGCCGCCAGCTTGGGCGGAGCTCCGGCTGCTTCGAGCTGCACGGCGATTGCTGCCACCTGGACGCGCGCCTCATCGCCGAGTTGCGCGTCGGCATGGCTGGACAAGTCGCGCACGAGTGGTGCCAGCGCCGTCGCCAGAGCGGCCGGGCCAGTGGCGTGAACACCACTGCGCAGCAAGTCGGCCATGTGGCTGCGACAAGCCAGCGCGGCTTGCGTGAACAGCGCCAGCCGGGCCGCCTCGGGCATCTTCGCCGCATCGATGGCCATCCACAGTGCATCGACATCGAGCAGCGCGGTCGCGGTCAGGAAGGCGTGGCCGACCTGATCGAGCGTGGCGCTCTCCTCTTCCGCCAGTTCGAACGGAGGGACTGGACCCAGGCGGTTGACCATGCGGTTGGCCACGCTGGTGGCGACGATCTCGCGCCGCAAGCGGTGGCCCAGCAGGTAAGGCGCGAACCGCTGCTGCAATTGCGCCGGAAAGTCGGCCAGCAGCAGCGCCTGCGCGGCTGGATCATCGGCCAGCTTGCCCAGCTCCAGCTCGGCCTGCAGCGCCAGCTTGCTGCTCGACAGCAGGACCGCCAGCTCGGGCCGGGTGAGACCCGCGCCATCGGCGGCACGGCGCAGCAACTGGTCGCTCGGCGCGAGGCCTTCGGTCTTGCGGTCGAGCTGGCGCAGGTCCTCGAGCGCCTCGATCAGCCGCACTTGCGAGCCCATTGCCGCTGCCCCGCCCGCTTGCGCGATTGACAGGGCGAGCGCCTGCAGGCGGTTGTCCTCCAGCACCAGCGCGGCCACTTCGCCGGTCATGTCGGCCAGCAGCGTGCGCCGGTCGGGCTCGGTCAGCTTGCCATCGGCCTGCGCGGCGGCGAGCGCTATCTTGATGTTGACCTCGTTGTCCGAGCAATCGACCCCGGCGGAATTGTCGATGAAGTCAGTGTTGATGCGGCCACCAGCAAGCCCAAACTCGATGCGGCCCGCTTGTGTCACGCCCAGGTTGGCACCCTCACCGATGACCTTGGCGCGCACCTGCGCCCCGTCGACACGCAAGGCATCGTTGGCCGGATCACCGACTGCCGCGTGCGTTTCGGTGCCGGCCTTGATATAGGTGCCGATGCCGCCAAACCACATCAGGTCCACCGGCGCCTTGAGCACGGCGGTGATCAGGCTGTCGGGATCGAGTTCGACCTCGGTCACGCCGAGCATGGCGCGGACTTCCTGCGACAGAGGGATGCGCTTTTGCGAGCGCGGGTAAATGCCCCCGCCCTTCGACAGCAGGTCGGCGTTGTAATCAGCCCAGCTCGATCGCGGCAGCTTGAACAGGCGCGAGCGCTCCTTCCAGCTGGCTGCCGCGTCAGGATCGGGATCGAGGAAGATGTGCCGGTGATCGAACGCTGCCACCAGCCGGATCGATTTCGACAGCAGCATGCCATTGCCGAACACGTCGCCCGACATGTCGCCGCAGCCGGCCACGCGCACCGGATCGCGTTGCACATTCACGCCCATTTCGACGAAGTGCCGCTGGACCGAGAGCCACGCACCGCGCGCGGTGATGCCCATGGCCTTGTGATCATAGCCGACCGAGCCGCCGCTGGCGAAAGCATCGCCCAGCCAGAACCGGTGCTCCAGCGCCAAGGCATTGGCGGTGTCGCTGAAGGTCGCCGTGCCCTTGTCCGCGGCGACCACGAAGTACGGATCATCCCCATCGTGGATGACGACGAGTTCGGGGTGCACGACCTTGCCCGCCACGATGTTGTCGGTCAGCGACAGCAATGTCGAGACGAACAGTTTGTAGGCCTCCTTGCCCTCGGCCGCCCAGCCATCGCGATCGAGCGCGGGATTGGGCAGCATCTTGGGATAGAACCCGCCCTTGGCCCCGGTGGGCACGATCACCGCGTTCTTGACCCGCTGCGCCTTCATCAGGCCGAGCACTTCGGTGCGGAAGTCGTCGCGCCGGTCGGACCAGCGCAGGCCACCGCGCGCCACCGGGCCAGCGCGCAGGTGAATGCCCTCGACCCGGCGCGAATAGACGAAGATCTCGCGCCACGGCACCGGCTTGGGCA
>JBDSUF010000015.1:0-100756 GCA_039927835.1 Alteraurantiacibacter sp. | reverse complement strand
GAAGTCGAGACACCGCGCGCAAGTGTCTCGACTTCGCTCGACACGAACGGAGCCTTGTCGATTTCCTCCATGAGCCTGCCACCCCACCATCCCGCAGACCCAATCCGTTGGCACCTGGCGATCACGCTGATCTTTGCGATCCTGGCGGCGATCCTGCTGACCGTTCCCTCCATCCCGATGTTCGACGAGGTGCATTACCTCCCCGCCGCGCGCAACCTGCTGGCGCTTTCCGATGCGGTGAACCTCGAGCATCCACCGCTGGGCAAGGAACTGATCGCGGCGGGCATGTGGCTGTTAGGCGATGGACCGCTTGGCTGGCGGATCACACCATTGCTGTTCGGTACGCTGGCGCTGTTCTCAGCCTGCCGCGCCTTGTGGTTTCTGACCGAGCGACGCGCGCCGAGCCTGCTGGCCGGACTGTTCCTCGTCACCGGGTTCCCGCTGCTTTTGCAGGCGCGGATCGCCATGCTCGACGTGTTCATGCTCGCGTTCGTGATGCTGGCGCTGTGGATGTGCGCCGCCGCCGTTCGCCAGCCGGAAACGGCGCGCTGGCGGGTGGCGCTAGGTGGCGCGGCGCTGGGACTGGCGATGGCGGCGAAGTGGAATGCGATACCGATTGCAGTCCTGCCCGGCCTCGCCTTCTTCGCCGCGCGGGCGTGGAGCGGTGGTCGGCATTTCCTCACCAGCAATCGCGGCTGGCCGATCGGCGGGATGACTCTGGCCGAGGCAGCGCTGTGGCTCGGGCTGGTTCCGCTGGCCACCTATGCGCTGACCTACTGGCCGTTCCTGTTCTATGCACAGGTGCCGGGCAATCCGACCGGGCTGATCGACCTTCATCGCCAGATGCTCGACCTGCAGACGCAAGTGCTGCCCGCGCATCCGTATCAGAGCCAGTGGTGGCAATGGGTCAGCAACACACGGGCGATCTGGTACTTGTACGAGACGGTGGACGGTGCGCAGCGCGGCGTGCTGATGATGGGCAACCCGCTCAGCTCGCTGGTCGCCCTGCCCGCGTTGGCCTGGTGCGGCTGGGCGTGGTTCAAGCAGGGGCGGCGCGACTGTGCGGCGCTGCTGGTGCTGTACCTCGCCAGCATGGCGCTGTGGGTGGTGGCACCCAAGCCGGTGCAGTTCTTCTATCACTATGCGCTGCCGCACTGCTTTGCGATGGGTGCGCTGGCGCTGGGCGTGGAGAAGCTGTGGCAGCAGGGCGAGCGGCTGACGCCCGCCGCCATCGTGCTGGGATCAACGGGCCTGTTCGTGTGGTTCTACCCGATTCTTACCGCCGCGCCGCTGGTGGGCGAGCAGTCATTCCTCGATTATGCGTGGCTGGTGGGGTGGCGCTAACCGCTCACCATGAACTTGAGTGATGCCGACCGCGCGGGCCGCCAAGGACCCAGGCGACGGCGCCGATGATCGGCAGCAGCACGATCCCCGCGATCCAAGCACCTTTTGCTGAGGCGCCGCACCGGCTCCCGACAACATTGCTCACCGCGACCATGTCGATCACGAGGACGAGAATTGAAAGAAACAACATGCGCCTGCTCCCTGCCGCGTTTGCGGGCGGATTGCTGCCCAGCAACAATCAACGCCACTAACGACAGGCAGGCTTGTTGGGTTCCCGCGCTAGCGAAAACGCCCCCACACGAACTTGCTCGACAGGGCGTAATTCCACACCGATGCCAGCACCACGCCCACCAGCGCGGCAGCCCACCAGCGCCAGCCGTGGCCTTGCAGGTAGCTCGATACCGCGACGTTGGCGAAGGCACCGACGCTGCTCGTGGCGCAGAAGCCCAGCCAGCCCCAGAACATCGCCTTGGAGCCGGTCAGCTTCTTGTCGCGATAAGTGAGCAGGTTGTTGAGCCAGAAGTTGAACGTCATCGCCACCACGGTCGCGGCGGCAGTCGCCAACGTGAAGGTGGTCGCGCCGGTGCGGAACAGACTGGCGAGCACGCCCATGTGGACGAAGACGCCCAGGCCCCCGACCGTGCCGAACAGGGCAAAGCGCGTGGGGATGATCTTGCCCAGGTAACGTTCGTAGAGACCGGCGAGAAAATCCAGCACCACGGCGTGGTCGAGCTTGCTCTCACCCGAGAGGCGTTCGGCGAATTTCAGGGGGAATTCCTTTACCCGGAGTTGCGGCGATGCCGTGGCAAGAATGTCGAGCATGATCTTGAAACCAATGCCGGAAAGGTCTTGCGCCTGTTTGCGGAGCTGTTCGGTGCGAAGCAGGAAATAGCCGCTCATCGCATCGCTGAGTTCGGTGCCGGTGAGCCGCCGCGCCAGCGCATTGGCCACGCGGCTGCCGTTCTCGCGGCCCTTGCTGGTCAGGCCATCGGCGTTGCCGCCCACGGCGAAGCGGCTGGCATAGGCAAGGTCCGCCTCGCCCGATTTGACCGCCGCCAACATGTCGCGCAGCAGCGCGGGATCGTGCTGGTGGTCGGCGTCCATCACCGCCACGAACGGCGCGGCGGTGGCGCACATGCCCTCGATCGCGGCGGAGGCGAGGCCGCGGCGGCCGATACGCTGGATCACCCGGATGCGGCTGTCGGTCTGGCCGATACGGCGCGCTTCGTCGGCGGTGCCATCGTGCGAATTGTCATCGACGAACACGGCTTCCCAGCCATCGGGGCCCAGCGCCTCCTCCAGCCGCGCGACCATCGGCGCGATATTGCCGCGCTCGTTCAGCGTCGGCAGCACCACCGCCAGTTCGAGCGGGGCGACAGTCATCGGGGCGGCGGAGGATAATTGCGAATGCGTCATGTCCATGAACTAGCGCTCTAGTGAGCAATGTTAACCATATGGTTTACGGGGAAGGGTGAAAGAATTTCGCTCGCAGAGGCGCGGAGGCGCAGAGATCTGAAATTCAGAAAATTCGTCATTCCTGCAAAAGCGGGAATGACGAGGAATATTGGCAGGCAATCTCCTCTGCGCCTCCGCGCCTCTGCGAGCGCACTACAACCTCGCCACCACGGCATCGCCGATCGCCGCCGTGCCCATGGTGCCGCCAAGGTCCGCGCCCTTGATGCCATCGGCCAAAGCCTGCGCCACGGCGGCTTCAACCCGCGCCGCTTCTGCCTCCAGCCCCAGCGAGTGCCTCAGCAGCATGGCGAGCGACAGGATCATTGCCATGGGGTTGGCCTTGCCCTGTCCGGCAATGTCGGGAGCGGAGCCGTGGATCGGCTCGTACAGACCCAGCGTGCCGTATGCCGTCTGCCGCTCACCCAGCGAGGCGCTGGCGAGCAGGCCGATCGAGCCGACGCACATGCTCGCCTGGTCGGACAGGATGTCGCCGAACAGGTTGCCGGTGACCACCACGTCGAACTGGCCGGGGTTGCGCACCAACTGCATCGCGGCGTTGTCGACATACATGTGGCTGAGCGCCACGTCGGAGTATTCAGCGCTGACTTCAATCACCACATCGCGCCACAGCTGGCTGGTTTCGAGCACGTTGGCCTTGTCGACACTGCACAACCGCTGCTTGCGACCCTGCGCCGCGCGGAAGGCGACATGGGCAATGCGGCGCACCTCGTCCTCGGCATAGGACATGAAATCATAGCCCTGCCGCCGCCCATCAGGCAGCGTGCGGATGGCCTTCTCGCCGAAATAGACATCGCCGTTCAATTCGCGCACGATCAGCAGGTCAATTGCAGACGCCACTTCGGGGCGCAGAGCGGAGAGGTCTTCCAGCCCGGTGAACATGGTGGCGGGGCGCAGGTTGGCGAACAGCGTCAGCGCCTGACGCAGACCGAGGATCGCCTGTTCGGGCCGCAAGTGGCGTTCAAGGTTGTCGCAGGCGGGATCGCCCACCGCACCGAACAGGATCGCATCGCTCGCCACGCACAGCGCCAGCGTCTCGGGCGGCAGCGGGTGGCCGTGCAGGCGATAGGCGGTGCCGCCGACATCGGCGTCAGCGGTCTCGATGCCGTCAAGGCTGAGCGCGGCAAGCACCTTCTTGGCCTCGGCCATAATTTCCGGGCCGATGCCGTCCCCGGCCAGACATGCGATCTTCATTGTTCCATCCGCCCCAGCAGTTCGCGCAACCGCGCGCGCGCCGCCATAACGTCTGCGCGGCTCTCGGCAAGCAGGTAGTGGCCCAATTGCGGGGCCAGACTGTCCATCAGCGCGAGGAGCCGGGCGAGGTTGCCCACGGGCCGCTCACCCTCTCCGCCATAACCCAATTCGCGCAGCAGCAGTGTCTCATAGCCGAGCAGCGCTCCCAGCCAGCCCCGCGCCGACGGGGCGTGGCATATCGCATCGAGCAGGCCGCCCAATGCCTGGTGCAACGAAGGATAGGGCTGGCGCTCGGGCAGCACGCTGGCGGTCAGCGCGCAAACCCAGCCGATTGCAGCCGCGGTCAGCGGCTCGCCCAGATAGGGTCCGCGGCTGGTGACGAGTTCCACCTTGGCGAAGGGCAACTGGCTGTCCGAGCGGGCGCTCAGCTGCAATTCCACCGTATTGCCCGGGATCAGCACCGGGCGCAGCGTACGGCCCCGGCCGCCCGCGACGTAGCCTGCAACCAGCCCGTATTCAGCGGTCAGCAGCCGCGCGACGACGGCGGTTTCACCCTGCGGGAGAGCTGCGAGAACGATGGCCGGGGCGCGCAGTTGCATCCTGCGCTAACGACGTCAGCTGCCCGAGCGGGCTTCCAGCGCGGCCAGTCGGGCTTCGAGTGCCTCGACCTTTTCACGCGCAGTGGCGGCCATCTGCTTGACCGCGTCGAATTCCTCGCGGGAGACGAAATCCATGCCGCCAAAGGCATCCTTCATCCGCTCGCGCGCAGCATCGCGCGCCTCACGCGTCATGCCCGCCAAGGTGCCGGCGGCGGAATTGGCCAGTTTGACGAAGTCGGCGATGATCGGGTTTTCGCTTTGCATGGCGCTTATGTGGTCCTGAGAAGGCCGCAGATCAAGTGTCAACCGGGCCGCAGGCCCGCAAGGGCAAATGCCCGCCCGCAGGTGCCCCGTAGCGCAGCGGAGGGAACAGCACCGGAGGATCGCTCACCCGGATGGGTGAGCGAAAAGCTAAAGCTCTATTCGCTGAACGGCGTTATTCGGATCGATTTCGCTCGCATCGGGGTTCAGTTGCAGGAACTGCCAGTTGAGAACGCTGGCGAACAGGATCCACGCCAGATAGGGCAACAGCAGCCATGCGGCCCCGCGGCGGACCTTCCAGAACAGCCAGATCGTGACGATCAACGCCACATCCAGCGCCACCAGGATCGCCTGCGCCAGCGCTATGTCATGCATCGCGAAGAAGGTGGGCGACCAGGCCAGATTAAGCGCCAGCTGGATCAGGAATGCGACCACCGCATAAGGCCGCCAGCGCGCACCCCAGGCGGCGCAGACCATCGCGAAGGCCAGCCCCATCATCGCGTAAAGGATCGTCCAGGCTATGGGGAAGGCAATCGGCGGCGGGAAGATCGTTGGCTTGTCGAGTGCCGCAAACCACGGATTATCGGCCGCGCTGCCCGCAACCTGGCCCGACAGAAAACCGAGCAGGAGGACCGTGGGCACCAGAAACAGCGACCAGCGCAGCAGGCTGGCACGCAATTGCGCGGGGCTGGCAAGCCGGTTCATCGGCACTCCTCAACAGGTTGCAGCGGGCCGAACAGCGCGCCAGAATCACCCAGAATCACCCAGAATCACCCAGAATCACGTGGATAGATGGGGAGATAGTGGCGCGCCACCGCACCCGGCGCAAGCGGACCAAGTGGCCGCAGCCGCTCAATCCCCGGTTCGTTCCGCTCCCCGGCTGGCCGAGACAAGGAACTCGACGTTGCCCTCGGTTCCGGTGATCGGACTGGGCACCAGCCCGTCGATGGTCCAGCCGCCCGCTTCCAGCCACGCGGTCACCTCGTCGCAGACACGGCTGTGCAGCGCCGGATCGCGCACGATGCCGCCCTTGCCCACCTCGCCGCGCGCCACTTCGAACTGCGGCTTGATCAGCGCCACCAGCCGGCATTGCGGCGCGGCCAGCCGCAGCGGCACCTCGAGCACCTTGGCGAGGCCGATGAACGAGGCATCGCACACCACCCAGTTGCATGGCCGGTCGATCAGCGTGGTGGTCAACTCGCGCGCATTGGTCTGTTCGAGCACGGTGATGCGCGGATCGTTGCGCAGCCGCCAATCGAGCTGGTTGGTACCCACGTCGACCGCGAACACATGCTCTGCGCCATGGTGCAACAGCACTTGCGTAAACCCGCCGGTCGAACTGCCGATGTCCATCGCCACCGCGCCCTTGGGATCGAGCCCGAAGCTGTGGATCGCGCCATCCAGCTTCACGCCGCCGCGCCCGACCCATGGATGATCGCGGCCCTTTACCTCGATGGCCACGTCGGCGGCGACCTTGTGGCCCGGCTTGTCGACGCGCGTGCCACCCACGAACACCAGCCCCGCCATCAGCAGCGCCTGCGCCCGCGCACGGCTCTCCGCCTCGCCGCGTTCGACGAGCAACTGGTCGATCCGCTGCTTGGTACCCTTGCCCTCGGCCATGCGAGCGGCGATAGGATGGCTCCGGCCCGCGCGCCATAGGCAAAGTGTGCGGCCAGTTGTCACATTTGCCCGCCAAGGCAGCGCACCCGATTCGCCGAATGAAGGAGGACCCGTCTTGCTGCTCAAGTCCCGCCTGTCTGCTCTTGCACCCCTGCTGCTGCTGGCAGCGTGCAATTCGTCGGAGGACGCCGCGCCCGCCGGCGCGCCCTCGCCCACGCCGACCCCGGTGCTGACCACCAACCCGGCGCCGCAGGTGGCCGCCGATGGCTCGCCGCTCGCCGCCGGAACCTGGCAGATCGGCGAGAACGCCACCGGGGCCAACGCCAGCTTCGTCTCGCCCGAGGGCAAGGCGCTGCTGTCCCTCGCCTGCGACACGGCGAGCAAGGCGGTGTCGCTGGCCGTGGCCAATGCCACGCCGGGCAACCAGACCTTCGTGCTCCAAGCTGGCGGCGCAGCGGCGCGGCTCGACACCATCGCCGACGGCAACTCCGCCGATCCCCGCCAGACCGCCGCGATCGCACCCGACGCGCCGGTGTTCAACGGCTTTGTCGTGCCGGGCGGAACGATCGAGATTTCACAACCGGGAGGCTCCACCTTGCGCGTACCCGCCGCCAGCGGCATTGGCCGCGTGTTCGAGGCGTGCCGCTGATGGCCCGCCTGCCGCTTTCCGCCGCGCCAATTGCCGCAGCACTGGTGCTCCTGCTGGCCGCCTGCGTGCCGCCGCCGTCGCCTGCCCCACCGCCGCCGGCGCCAGCTCCTGCTCCCGCAGCCACCCAGGCACCCGTTGCGCCGCCGCCCGCGCCGCCGGTTTCGGGCCAGGTCGATCTGATGGACGCACGACCGCTGGCGGGTGACTGGCGCTGGCGCACCGCTGGCGGCGAATCTATCGCCGAATTTGCCGACAGCGGCGGCCAGCCGCGCGTGCGCCTGACTTGCGCGGCGGACCGGTCGATCGTGCTTGCGGTGACCAATCGCCATCGCGGGGCCACGTCGCTGCTGGTTCGGACCGAGATGATGGAGCGCCAGGTGGCAGTGACCGAACACGACGGCTGGGTCGAAGCGCGCTTGCCCGCACGCGATAATCTGCTCGATGCCATCGCCTTTTCGCGCGGTCGATTCGGCCTGGAGATCGACGGCGGCGACGCGCTCTATGTCGCGCCTTATCCCGAACTCACCCGGGTGATCGAGGACTGCCGCTGAGGGGGCTTTTGGCTCGGCTCGAAGCGAGCAATTCTGACGGGGAAAAAGATAATTACAAGTCTTGCGTTGCGACGCCCAAAGACTCACACTGCACCCAAGGCCAGCGGTTATCGCGGTCTTCGCCCCCGGTGAAACGGCCCCGGTAAAACGGGTAAGGGTGTTGGCTCAACAGCGCGAAAGGAGGTGATCCGATGTCTCATGGTTCAGCAAGGGGGTCGGTAAGTTTCCGCACGGAGCATTATCAGTCTTGAGATAGACCGGTAGAGGCTTTCGTGGCGGCCCTTCCGGCCGCTGACCATGCGAAAGGCGGTTCCTGGCTTGGCCGGGGCCGCCTTTCTCATTTTTTGTTTCGAGAAAGCCCGTCCGGGCTTTCGTCCTCGGTGCTATTCGCTCACTTCCTTCGCGGCACCTGCGGGCGCGCGTTTGCGCTTGCGGTCGGCTGGTCGCCGACCGGGCCAGTGGCTCGAGGCGCGGCCTGACGATTCCTATCGCTCGTTGTCAAAACCAACGGGCCGCCAGGCCCGCAAGGGCGACCGCCCGCCCGCAGCGGGGGCAGCTTGCTGCTCGCATAGCGAGGACGAAGGGCCGGATGGCCCTTCGCAAAACAAAAGTCCCCCGGTCGGCGACCAGCCGACCGCAAGGCCGACCGGCCGCCCGCAGGTGCCGCGAAGGAAGTGTGCGAATAGCACCGAGGACGAAGGGCCGGATGGCCCTTCGCAAAACAAGAGCCCCCCTTTCCCTGCGCCGGATAGACCGCTAGCACTGACAGAAATCCGGTTGCGAAAGATATAATAATTCAATCTTTCATTTGCGGTTGAAATTTTATATCACGCTCAGCATCAGATTTGTAAGGATTCCCAACCATGGCGACTCTCGCCGAACACCCGCTGCCCACGATTGCCGCTCTCCCCCATCCCGCCCCGGCCTTGGTCGAGGTGCGCGAGGCGGCGATTGCCGATCCGGGATTCGGCAAAGTGTTCACCGATCACATGGTGGTGATCGATTGGGACGAAGGAACCGGATGGCACAATGCGGTGCTCGGCCCGCGCGGCCCGATCCCGCTCGATCCGGCGGCTTCGGTGCTGCACTATGCGCAGGAGATCTTCGAGGGCCTCAAGGCCTATCGCCTCGAAGACGGCACCATGGCGCTGTTCCGCCCCGACCAGAACGCCCGCCGTTTCAACGAGAGCGCCAAGCGCCTCGCCATGCCCGAAATCCCCGAGCAGCTGTTTATCGAGGCGGTGCGCCAGCTGGTCCTCAAGGACGCCGCGTGGTTCCCACAGGTTGACGGTGGCTCGCTCTATATCCGCCCGTTCATGTTCGCCAGCGAGCCGTTCCTCGGCGTGCGCCCGGCCAAGCAGTACAAGTTCGTGGTCATCCTCAGCCCGGCCGGCAATTACTTCAAGAGCGGCGCGCCTGCCGTTTCGGTGTGGGTCAGCGACTACACCCGCGCGGCCCCGGGCGGCACCGGTGCGGCCAAGTGCGGTGGCAACTATGCCGCCAGCCTGGTCCCGACCGGAGAGGCTTTCGAGCATGGCCACGACCAGGTGGTCTTCCTCGACGCGGCCGAGCGCAAGTGGATCGAGGAGCTGGGCGGCATGAACCTGTTCTTCGTGTTCGACGATGGCAGCCTCATCACCCCGCCGCTGACGGGCACGATCCTGCCCGGCATCACCCGCGACAGCCTGCTGACCTTGGCGCGCGAGGAAGGCCTGGCCGTGCGCGAGGAACGCTATTCGATTGACCAATGGAAGGACGATTCGGCCAGCGGCAAGCTGGTGGAAACCTTCGCCTGCGGCACCGCTGCGGTGGTCACCCCGGTGGGTCGCGTGGCTGGCCGCGCGCACGACTTCACCGTTGGTTCGGGCGGCCCCGGCCAACTCACCGGCAAGCTCAAGCAGCGCCTGGTCGATATCCAGCGCGGCGCGGCGGCCGACAAGCATGGCTGGGTGATGAAGCTGGGTTAATCAAGCGCCCCCTTGGACGATTCCGGGTCTCGTCACACCCCGCGCGGGTAGACCGGGCGGATATCCACCGGGATATGCGTCATGGTCGCGACCACCGCCTGGCCGTGCGCGTCGAGCGTGCCGTAGCGCTCAAAAAACGCCTTGGTGCCTTCGTAATCGCCGCGTGCCTGCAACATCAGTTCGGTGGTCAGCAGTTCGCGCAGGCCGCTTGCCATCTTCGCGGGATCGATCACATAGCGGCCTGAGCTTTCGGCGAAGCGGAACGCGCCCTTCTCTTGCAGGAATGAATACTGCACCGCCGCGCCTTGCGCGTGGGCTTCCTCCAGCCCGAAGCGCATCGCGCGGAAAATGCCGGTGAGATAGGTGGCGAACAGCTGGTCCTTCTCCGCCGCCGGCAGCACGCCCCGATCCATCAGGTAGAGTATGTTGTAGACCCCCATGATGTCGGCCTTGCTCTCCTCCAGCGCGCCGTGCAGCTCGCGCAGTTCGGCGTCCACCGTGGTCTGGCGGCCGTCGAGCGTGATCGTGCCCGGCCCGAGGCTGTGGCTGAGTTCGTGGAACAGCGTTTCCAGCTCCATGTACTTCTTCTGCACCAGCCCCGCCTGATCGGGAGCGAGCACCAGCGCGCCCATCGGCTGCAGGATCATGTCGAACTTGGCGCCCAGCACGTTGGCGAGGATCACCTTCTTGGCGCCCTTGGCCTCGCGCACGCGCTCATCATTGGGCAGGTTGAAGGCAATGGTCTGCACGCCGGGCACGTTGTCGCCGCCGCCCTGGATCTGATCGGCGACGGCGATGGGGCTTTCGAACCCGCGGCGGAAATTCTTGTACTGGTCGTCGATCGGCAGGTTGCCTTCCATGTCGCGGAGATAGCCGACGTACTGGCGCAGCGTCTCGCTCTCGGCCGGATTGCGCAGCGTGACGAAGCTCTCGAAGGCGGTTTTCACCCCCATCAGCCGGTCGGTATAGACCTCGTAAGGCCCGATCGCGACTTCGATGGGCGTGCCGGACAGGTCCATCCACGCCATCTCGCTGTCGTAGTAATCGTCGGACAGGAAGCTGTCGGCGCGCAGGGTCAGGAAGCGCTTGAGGCTGGGGTTGGTGGTGATCTCGGCGGCCTCGCGCAACAAGGCTGCGGCGGGTTCGAGGAATTCGCGGTATTCGACCGAATAGGGCACCGCGACGAGCCCATCGCCCTCACGCTTCACCACCGTGTAAGGGCTGAGGATCGCCTCGCGCTGGTCCGGGTGCGCGGCGAGGTAGGTGTCGAGTTCCTCGCGCGTCAGGCCCGCTGGCCAAAAGCCCGCGCCTTCGGGCATGGCGGTCTGGCCGAAGAACGTGTGCAGATCGGCGCCCTCGTCCCACGGGCCGAAATTGCGGTCGAACATATCGAGCAGGTCGGCATCGCCGCTGGCTTCGATCTCGGCGCGGATGGCGGGGTTCTGGGCATTGCGCTGGCGCAGGTAAATCTGGCTCATCAAGCCACTCGCCGCGATCAGCTTGTTAACCACCTGCCGCTCCTCGGCGGTGAGGTAGCTGGTGTCGGGCGTCATCTCGACCGTGGCGAACGTGTCGCGGCTGGCGGCCATGTCATAACCATCCGTCGGCGCTTCGGCGGCGGGAGTGCAGGCGGCAGCGACGAGGGCAAACGGCATGAGAGCCTTGGCGAGGAAACGCATCGACAGCATCCAATCCGGGAACAGATGAAACTTGTGCCCGGTGCCTAGCCTCTTGCGCGCGGGCTGTCACCCGCTGTGGCGTGCAACTTGTCTTTCAGCCGGTGATGTCAGCGATGCGCCGCGCGGGTGCGGCATCGCCCTCGGCGAGTAAGTGCGCGGCCATGCGCGCGGTTGCGGCGAGGACTGCGGCGCTGTCTGCCGGGGTTACGACTTCGCCGGTGACCCGTTGGCGCGCGGCAGAGGAAAGCAGGAACACATTGCGCCGCACCGCGCCCTCGAGTGGAACCGAAACTGCGACGGCTTGCGATCCGGCGATCACGCTGTGCTGGCCTTCGGCGACGTTGCTGAACGCGAACGAGCCGTCATCCGCGCTGACCACCTGCTGCCCGGCCAGTTCCAGCGCCACCCCGGCGGCGACCCGACCGCGTGCATCGAATACCTTGCCGGTGACCTCGCCTGCCGAGGCAGGGACAGCCATGGATACAGTGAGCAAGGCGACAAGGAGGGCAGCGATACGCAAAGGGCAAATCCGGCTGGCAGCACGATTCGTCCGTCGCGCGCCTTCCCCTCCGCCACAGCCGAGCAATGTGACGGTGGCATTACAGACCGGTCACATTCTGGCCCGAATAGCCGCCCTCCGTTCGCATCGAGCGATGTCGAGATGCCGCGCACATGGTCTCGACTGCGCTCGACCCGAACGGACGGTCAGGACAATGCCCGCAACACCAGCGCACTCGCCCGTTCGCCGATCATGATGCTGGTGGCGTTGGTGTTGCCCTGCGGAATTGTCGGCATGATAGAGGCATCGGCCACCCACAGCCCCGCCACGCCCTTGACCCGGCAATCGGGCGTGAGCACGGCCATGGCATCGGCAGCTGCGCCCATCTTCACCGTGCCCACCGGGTGGAACATCGGCAGCGTCGCCAGCCCGACATAGCCACGCAGCGCCTCGGCACTGTCGCAAGCAGGGCCGGGGCGGACTTCGGCGGTCACTTCACCCGCGATGGCAGGCTGGCCCATGATCTTGCGGGCAATCTGCAAGCCTTCCACCAGCTGCGCCGCATCCTCCTCCACGCCCAGCAACTGATGCTGGATGACGGGGGCAGCCTGTGGATCAGGACAGCGCAGGGTGATCGTGCCGCGCGCCGCCGGGCGCATCAGCGCGACGAAGGTAGAGACCGAACTCTCCTTGCGCAGCGCCAGGTTGCCTTGCGGCGTCACGTCGAAGGCAAAGGCACTGAAGGCCAGCTGGATATTGGGCGCGGGCAATCCGTCGCGGCTGCGCACGAAAGCCTGTGCATGGCCGATACCGGTGGTCAGCGCGCCGGAGCGGGCGAACAGCAATTTGAGCAGGCTCCCCACCCCCGCCAGTCCGCGACTGTCATCGCCCAGCGTGTGCGCAGAAACCTCGTTCACCAGATGCACGCCGGGATGCTCCTGCAAGTTCTGCCCCACGCCGGGCGCATCGACCGCCACGGCAATGCCATGCTCGGCCAGATGTGCCGCCGGGCCGATCCCGCTCAACATCAGCAGGCGCGGCGAATTGAGCGCGCCCGCGCAGACCACCACGCCGTCGCGCGCGATCAGCGAAACAACCTCGCCGCCCCGCCGCACGGTTACGCCAGTGGCGCGGCCATCGGCGAGGTCGATCTTGAGCACCTGCGCTTCGAGCATCAGTTCGAGCGTGGCGGGCTTGTTGGCCAGGTAGCCGCGCGCGGTGGAGCTGCGCAGGCCGTTCTTCTGCGACAGCTGGATATAGTCGACCCCCTCGCCCTTCTCGCCGTTGAGATCGGGCGAGCGCGGAAAGCCCGCTTCCTGCACCGCCGTGATCCAGTCGGCCGTCACGCCATAGCGGCTGCGCACTTCGCTCACCGATATTGGTCCACCCGACCCGCGCCACTGGTCCGCGCCGCGCTCGTTGTCCTCCAGCCGGCGGAAGAACGGCAGCACCGATGCATAGTCCCACCCGCTCGCGCCCAGTTTTGCCCAATGGTCGAAATCGTACTGGTGACCGCGAATGAACATCATGCCGTTGATCGAGGAGCCGCCGCCCAGCCGCTTGCCCGCCGGCCACACATCGGGCCGCCCGCCCACGGTGGGGTCGGGCTCGGCAGAGTACATCCAGTCAAATGCCGGGGTGTGGACCATGCCCGCCATCAGCGCGGGGACATAGCTGCGCACGTCGCGGTGGCTCTTGCCCGCTTCGACCAGCAGCACGCGCTTGCCGCCCTCGGCCAGGCGAGTGGCCATGGCCATGCCCGCCGATCCGCCGCCCACCACGATCAGGTCTGCTGTGATTGTCACGATCGTTACTCTCCCATCCGTCCTCGCCCTTTGGGCAGAACTGTGCTTCTAGGCAAGCACGATGGACGACCGGGCCTGGATGGAACGAAGCGCGGGAACGCGGCTGGCCTTGCTGGCGGAAAGCTTCCTGCGCCTGACCGGCAGGCCGTTGGTGCCCAATGGCGACCTGTGGAACGCGCCCGCAGCAATCCTCGCCCACGGCACCGAGGACCCGCCGCGCTTCTTCTACGGCAACGCCCGCACGCTGGACCTGTTCAGGATGAGCGCCGCCGACTTCCTCGGCCGCCCGAGCCACACCAGCGCCGAAGAGGCCGACCGGGACGAGCGGGCGCACATGTTCGCCAAGCTCGAGGCGGACGACGTGGTCACCGGCTATAAGGGGGTGCGCATTGCCGCCGATGGCACGCGGTTTCGGATCGAGGATGTGGTGATCTGGAACCTGATCGATGAGCATGGCCAGCGCCACGGGCAGGCGGCGTGGTTCGACAAGTGGACGATGCTTTAGCTTGTCGCACGAGCCGCTGCCCCGGCCAGCCAGTGGCTGCCGGGTGGGGCATAAGGAACTGATGACCGGCGCGGGGTTGCCGCATTCTGTGCCCGGACTCGACGACGCTTTTGGTAGTTAGAGTACTGAAATCGCGTCGAGATTTAATGCCCGTCGGCTCACATCTACCACCCCAGCATCTGACGCGACGGAGTGGCAGTATGCGTGACGGGACCGCCTGTGGTGCGAACGTTCGGCTGATTGCCGGGACGCCCGCGCCGGTCATCTCCCCTGCATCCAAGGATCAGGAGAAGGTCCATCCGCTGCGCTGGCCAGCCACTGCGGACGCGAATCGGGCTGGCATGGTTTGGGGGCTGTAGGAAAGTGTTTTCGGCGTGGTTGCGGGAAAGCCCCGGCCTATGCCTATCGCAGTCACACGCCTCAGGCCGCCAGCAGGTCCAGCGCGGCGGGCGCCTGTTCGAGGTGCGCCAGCAGCCCGCGCTCGTACTTGTCGAGCCAGCGGGTGGCACGTGGCAGTTGCAGCCTTGCCCGCCACTCGGCCTGCTCGCCCACCAGCGCGATCACCGCCGGGTGGATGTACGACCGCCGCGTCACCGCCGGGGTATTGCCGAGGTGCGCGGCAACCTCGTCGAGCACGGCCTTTAACGGCATTACTTCGCGCGCTTCGGCGAGCAGGCGAAAAGCCAGCGCGCTGGCGTGCCAGGTGCGGAAGTTCTTGGCGGTGTACGGCTCACCCATCGTCTCGGCCAGCCATTGGTTGACGCAGGCCGAGCTGACCTCGTGCAGCGTGCCGTCCGCCTCCTGCCATTGGAACAGGTGCTGGCCGGGCAGGTCGTGCATCTGCCGAACGCAGGCGGCGAGCCGCTTGTCGGTAAGCGTCACCTCCTGCATCTTGCCGCTCTTGCCGCGATATTTGAGCAGCACCTTGCCGCCGCTGACCCGCGCATGGCGATTACGCAGCGTGGTCGCGCCGAAAGACTTGTTATCGCGCGCATAGCCCTCGTTGCCGATGCGCAGCGCGCCCAGATCGAGCAACCGGACGACTGAAGCGATGGCCCGATCCTTGCCGATCCCGGGAAGCGTCAGGTCACGCTCCACCCGGCGGCGCACAAGTGGCAGCAGCTTGCCAAAGGCGAGGCAGCCATCGAACTTCTCGCCCTCCCGCGTGGCTCGGAACTGCGGGTGATAGCGGTATTGCTTGCGCCCCTTGGCATCCATCCCGGTCGCCAGGATATGGCCGTTGGGTGCCGGACAGAACCAAGCGTCGACGTAGGCGGGCGGCAGGGCAACGGCATCGAGCCGGCGCTTCTCCACCGGATCGCGGATCAACGTGCCGTGCGGATCGTGATAGGCCCAGCCCTTGCCGGAGCGACGGCGGGTAATGCCGGGAAATTCGTCGTCCACGAAGATGAGCGGGGGTTGCTGCGCGGCCATGTGGCGGGCAACGGCTCACCCCGCCCGGCGGTTCCGGCAGGTCAGACGGGCACGACCTCGAGCACGCTGTGGCCCGACGGGTTGCGCGTCAGCCGGTCAATCGCAAACCCGCTGGCGGCGAACAGCGCGTCGAATTCGGCCAGCTTGCGCTCGCGCCCGCTGGCCCAGATCATCATGGCGATATCGGTGCCCTGCCCTTCATCGGGAGCGGGCTGATCGTGCAGCACATGGTCGATCACCGCCAGCCGACCGTGCGGCGGAATGGCCTTGCGAATCGTGCCAAGGATTTCCCGACACTCGGCATCGTCCCAATCGTGCAGGATCTGCTTCAGCAGGTAGAGATCGGCCGCAGGCACGGTATCGAAGAAGCTGCCGCCGACCAGCTCTATCCGCGTCGCCAAGGGATTGTCGGCCAGTGCTTCGCGGGCGATCTCGACTGTGGCGGGCAGGTCGAACAGCACCCCGTGCGTGGCGGGATATTCGGCCAGCACCGCCAGCAGCAGATCGCCCATGCTGCCGCCGATATCGGCCACCTTCGTGAAGCGATGGAAGCGATGTTGGGCGAACAGGAAGCGGGTGACGCGCCGGGTCATAAAGCCCATGAACTGCCCGAACAGCGCGGCGCGATCGGGGTGGTCGCGGAAATGCTCGAACACCGGCTGGCCAAAGGCAAGGTCGAACGGCACCTGACCTTCGCGCAGACCCTCGGCCAGCTTGGTCGCCGCCAGCGACGAGGTTTCGGTATTGGCGAGGTAGCCTGCTGCCTCGTGCATTATGGCGGTGCGCGGCGTGGCGTGGAATCGGCCTTGGCCATCCTGCGCGATAACTTCGTTCGCCAGCAGGTAATCGAGCACGCGGGCCAGCTTGTCGTGCGGCAAACCGCTGAACGCGGCAAGCTCTGCCACATCGGCGGGGCCTTGCAGCAGCCGGAGCGTAACCCCCGAACGGTTCGCCAGGTTCATTGCCGCCACGCCGAACACGGCATGGTTGAGCCACATGAACAGCTCGTCCGGATCATCGAGGAATTGCCCGAATGGTGCCCATCCGTGCCCTGTCTGCCCGCTCATTCCGATTCCCTCCCGAACCGCGGGGTTAGCGGTTTTGGCCGGGGAGCCAAACAAAAGCCCTTGGCCGCGCAAAGTTTCGCTTGCTTGTCGCTGGCCTGCGCGCACGTCATCTTTGCGGTACGCATTCAGGAGAGTACCTCATGTCCGATGTCTATGTCCCGCCCAAGGTCTGGTCTGTCGATGCCGACAACGGCGGTCAGTTCTCGGCCGTCAACCGCCCCACCGCCGGTGCGCGCGAGGACAAGGTGCTGCCCGTGGGCGAGCATCCGTTCCAGCTCTACTCGCTCGGCACGCCCAACGGGGTCAAGGTGACGATCATGTTCGAGGAACTGCTCGAAGCGGGCTTCTCGCAAGCCGAGTACGACGCCTGGCAGATCAAGATCTTCGCGGGTGACCAATTCGGCTCGGGCTTTGTCGACCTCAATCCCAACTCGAAAATCCCCGCCCTGCTCGACCGCAGCGGGCCGGAGGCCTTCCGCGTGTTCGAGAGCGGGGCGATCCTGCTGCACTTGGCGGAGAAGTTCGATTTCCTGCTACCGAAGACCAACCCGGCGCGCGCCGAGACGTTCAGCTGGCTGATGTGGCAGATGGGCAGCGCACCGTTCATCGGCGGCGGGTTCGGCCATTTCTACGTCTATGCGCCCGAACGCTACAAGTACCCGATCGATCGCTATGCGATGGAGACCAAGCGATTGTTCGACGTTGCCGACCAGCAGCTGGCCAAGACCGAATACCTCGCGGGCGGCGACTACACGATTGCCGATATCGCCGCCTACACCTGGCTCGGCAACCTGTTCCACGGCGCCTACAACCGGTGCGACATTTTCCTCAGCCTCGACGAGTACGAGAACGTCGGCCGTTGGGTGCGCCAGATCGACCAGCGCCCCGGCGCCATCCGCGGCCGCATCGTCAACACGCAGCCCATGCCCGAGCGGCATTCGGCGGCGGACTTTGACGCGGTGGAGGATCGCAGCCTGTTCAGCCCCGTGCGCACGAGACCTGATACGCTGTAATCAGTCGTTGCGGCCCTCGACATAACGGATGTAGCGCGCGGTGGCGATCGCGCGCGTCAGGGCCATTTGCAGGCCCTGACCCGCCTCGGCATCCTCGATCGGCGTTTCGGCGGGCCAGTTGTCGAGCAACTTGCGCATGCGCCGCAGGTTGAACCGGTGCGCCATGGCAGGGTCGGTGGCCAGCCGGTCGATCTCGGCGGCCAGGGCCTCGCGCTGGCGACCGAGGCGCAAGTGCCAGTCCGCCCCCTGCACGCCGCGGCGCCGCTCATCCAGCACCATGGCGGGCAGCCTGCCAGCGAACATCCGCCGCGCCAGCCAGCGGCGCGTGCCATTGCGCCAGTACTGGTCGTCGGGGATGCCCAGGCAATATTCCACCAGCGGGCGATAGCTGGTCGGATCGCGGCTCGGAATGCCCCAGATGTGCGCGAAAGCGGCCTGAATGTCCCCGCCCTCGTTGATCGCGCCCCGGAGCATCCCCGCACGGTAATCGCGGGTGGTGGTCTTGGCGCGGAACTGCGCATCGAAGCCCATGTCCGCCGCCCGCTCGGCCACGTGCATCTCGGCGGCATAGTCCGGGTTCATCGGGCACCACGCCTGCTCTTCCTTGGGCACTGCCCCGTGGCGCCAGCGCATGATCGCGGCATAGGGGCCATAGGGCAGGTGCGGCAGCAGCGCATGCGAGACCAGCGCCCGCGGCACGCTCACCCCCAGCCGCGCGGCCAGCGGGCGAACCTCGCGCACCAGCGTCCGCCAATGGCCCTGCCGCAGCAGCGTGGGCAGGTAGCCATTGCCGTCGAAGCTGAAGGTGGCGTTGCCCATCGCGCCTGTCAGCACCACGTCGCAACCGGCCGCCCGGGCTTGCCGCCGAACCTCGTGAATCCAGTGCAGGTTCATGGCGTTGCGCGGCGGCGCGCCGGCCAGCAGGAACATGGCATCGAGCTGGTGATCGAACGGCAGCCCGGCAGCATCGACCAGATGGCTGACGAACGAGGGATACATCGCCGCCAGCGCCGCCACGTGCTCGCGCTCATCGCCGAAGCGGCCCGGATGCGTGCGACCGTCCCACCCGTCCTCGGGCACCGATGTAAAGCCATGCAGCGGCACGTCCGGCCCCAGCACCCCCATCGCGCTGGCGGCCACGGCTTGCGAATCGAAACCGCCGCTGACGCTGACCGCCGGCCGCGAGAAGCCGTTCAGCGCGGCGCGCGTGCCGTCTTCGAACAGGGCATTGGCCGCCTCCACATAGTCTTCGTCTTGCGACAGGCGGACATCGGGCAGATCGGCGGGATCGTACCAGCGGTCGATCGCTACCTTGTCGGGCGTGAACCTGGCGCGGCAGCCGATCGGCAACCGTTCGACGCCGGCGAACCAGCCGCGCTCGCCGTCCATGTAATTGAGGTACAGACTGTCGGCCAGCTTCTGCTCGTCCACCCGCCGCTCAACCTCGCCAGTGGCGAACAGCGCGCGGGCAGTCGTCGCGATGATCAGACGCTCGGCATCGCGCCACACATGCAGCGCAGGGGCCTGGATCGGGCTGCGTGCGGCGTGCACCACCTGCTGTCCGGGTAACCAGACGATGGCGGCATACTGGCCGACAATGCGCCGCTCCGCCTCCACGCCCCAGGCCGCATGGCAGTGCCCATAGAGCGCGGCATCGTCGCATGCCGGATCGACCTGGTCCGACTGATTTGCGGGCAGGTTGCGCAGCAGTTCGGCGCGATTGTCGATATGACCGAGCAGCACCACGTGGCCGCCGTGCGGCGTGCGCTGCGGCATCCAGCTGCGCGCACGAACCTTGTCGCGCACCGTGCAGGCCAGCGTCGCGCCATCAACCGATCGCACGCCTGCGGCATTGCTGCCCAGCCCAAGCGAAGCGGCGAGGCGATCGGCCAACGGCGAGGGTAAAGGCTCGCCCGACCAACGCAGGTAAAGGGCTATCATGAGGTTCGGGCAATCACGGCTGCACCAGCTCCAGTCCGCGGGCATAGGTGCGCGTGGGATCGGCGCCGATGATCACTTCGTTGCCCACCTCGACCCACGCGTGGAGCGCGTGCATGTCGCCGCTGGCATGTTCGGGCAACACGCCGAACACCAGCGCGGAGGGTTGGCCGCGGCGGCGCAGCATCCATTGCACAGCCATCGCCCGTGGCAGGCAAACGTAGTCACCCGGCAGCCAGCCGGTGGCGCGCAGGACAGCGCGAACCACGCGGCGGTGGACCAGACTGATCGGAACCGCTTGCGGAGCCGCCGCAACCCGGCCCAGGCTGCCGCGCCAGCGACGCAAGGGCACCAGCGTGATCAGCACGCGGGCGAACACCAGCAGCAGCATGGCTTCTGCCACCCGGATCCGTGGACGCAGCGAGCCGGGGGCGTCAGGCGAGCTCGACAAATCCGGCCCCGGCCATCTGCTCGACAAAGCGGCCAACCTCGGCCTCGCAGGTCTGCGGGTCGACCTCATAGTTTTCCTGCAAGGTAGCGCAGATCGCCGCCTGGTCACGCGTGCCATCGATCAACTGCCAGATGGCGAGACCGGTGCCCTTCAGCGCGTGAAAGCTGCCACTATCGATGTTCATCAGCACCAGTTCGTCATCCAGCGGAGTCTCGGCGAAATGGTCGGTAGCCTTGCGGATCATGGGACGACGTACTTCCTTCAATACAAGTGATTTTCCGGCGGAGGCAGCGGCATGTCCGGGACTTCCGGCGCCCTGCCCTGCGGACCGGAATGGCCTAAGGGATCGGCTATAGGCTGTCAAACGGGGGCATTCACGCCGAATAACCGAACCGCGCCATCGTGGGGCCGTGCGCCTCGATGATGCGATCCACCTGCTCAGCGCTAAGGTGATTGACCCAATCCCCCGCCGTGCCGCTGCGGAAGAACCGGTCCTGTCGGCTGCCCACTTCGCGGAATCCCTTATCGGCCTCGGCGGCTTGCAGCTTATCGAAAGCAGCGTTGGCCACCGCCTGTTCGAGGCGGGCTTCATCGATTACCTCATCAGGCCGGGCAAAGGCGATCACCCGCGCCAGTTCGCCTGCTGTATCGGCCAGCATGTCCTCATAACGCACCACCGTCACCGGAATGGCGTCCTGGTCTACCCAACTGGTGACGTGGTGGCTCCAGTCGCCCAACGTCTGGCGCAGTTGCGTCTTGCCGCCCCCGCCGATGGTAGCGCGCGCGGCACAAAGCATGGCGATCGCCTTGTCCATGTCGCCGTGCCCATCGTGGAACGCGCGCGACACTGCCACGTCGAGTGGGTTGCGGATCAGGTAGACCACGCTGCCCGAAAACTGCGGCGGCAGCAGCCAAGTGCCATCGGCCCGGTGCACCTGCGCGTCGTGGACTTTCATCCACTGCCGCACGGGGCTGAGTTGCAGCAGCACGTCGAACACGTGCGGCTGCAACTGGGCAACCTCGTCATCAGTCATGATCGTGCTGTCGAGGCACAGCAGCTCATCGAACCGCATGCGCGACGAGGCAATGCCGTTGGTCACGCCGGGCGCGTTAATATCGTGCGGCTGGTCATCCTCGCGATAGTAATTGGCCAGCAGCATCCGCATCCAGGTGTTGCCGGACTTGGGATAGGAGGCCAGCCAGTCGATCATGCTCAGCTGGCCCGGATGTGCGCCGCCATCGCCGCCACGCCATCGGCAAACAGCGCCTTGTTCTTCGGCCGGTCGAACCGGGCGATCGCCACTTGCGCGGAGATGCGCGACAAGACGCCGAACAGCGCGCCGCTGCCGCCGAGCAGATTGCAGAACAGCGGGCGGAAAAACGCCGCCTGTGCCAGAGTAAAGCGCATTGCGCCGGTGACCGGTCTGAAGGCCACTTCGGTCTTGCTGGTCGCATCGAGGAAGAACAGCTCGGCCAGCGGCAGCGGCTCGGGGTAATAGCCGGCGGCGGGGGTGACGTAGAGCTTTTCGACGTCGCGGCGCACGCGGCCGATCACGCCGGCCTCGGTCAATTCTACTGCATCGGGCCACAGCTTGACCTGCTTGTGGCCGGGTAGGCAGACCACCGCCGAAGGGTCCGACAAGTCGAGCACCAGCACGTCATCGGTCATCAACGGCATGGCGTGCGCCGCCAGCGCCGAGGCCAGCGTGGACTTGCCCGCGCCCGAATGGCCGGTAAAGGCATGAACCCGCCCGTTGTGCACCACGCCCGAGGCATGCAGCGGCACCATCCCGTTAAGCCACACGATCGCGCCGTAGACCGATCCGTTGAGGAATGCGGTGACGTCCGTCTCGCTGACCGTGTCGGGCCGCTCCACCACCACGCCGTGGCCTTTGCGGTAGAGAAACCTGAGCCCGCTGGGCAACCGCAGCAGGAACGCATCGCGGGTGAGCACGTAGGTCGGCGTCTCGCGGATCGGATCGGGCAGCGTAGCGGGAACGCCGCCATCGCGGATCGCGCTTTCGGCGGCGAGCAGGGCTATCGATTGGTGAGCGGTCATCGGCGCGCAGCCTTGGCGGGGAAGCGGTGCGAAATCAACGGCGGATCACTTCCCGGCGCAAATTGTCGACGCGGCTGAGAGTTGTAAAGGCAAGCCGTTGATCTAGCGAACGCACTTCTCGCACTTGCGGAAATCGCTATAGCAGGGTCGCAATGACCCGCGTGACCCCCATCCGGCGCCTGCTGCGCGAAGCCCCTCCGCGCGAGACGGCGGTGCTGTTTTCGCTGATGCTGGCGGCCCGGCTGACCGAGGGTGTTGGCATCCTGCTGTTGGTGCCGATCCTCGACAGCCTGCGCGGCGCGGGCGAGCCGTCGCAATTGAGCGGGTGGCTGGGCACGCTGCTGCCTCAGGGAGCGGCGATCGGCCCGCTGCTCGCGGTGTTCGTGGTGCTGGTGATGATCCGCTCGCTACTGGTGTTCAGCCAGCAGGTGCAGTCCGTGCGCTACCAGAACAGGGTCATCGACCGCCTGCGTGAGCGGTGTTTCGACCGGCTGCTGCGGGCCGAGTGGCGCTGGCTCTCGGGGCAGCGCGCCTCGGACCATGCCAATGCGCTGACCACGGGCATCGGCCGCGTGGGCATGGGGCTCAACACGCTGATCACGCTGGCGGCGATGCTGGCCACGTCGATCACCTATGTCGCCGTGGCGCTGATCCTGTCGTGGCAAATCACCCTGCTCGCCGCCGTGGTGGGGCTGGTGGCGCACGCGGCGCTGGGGCGGATCCGGCGGCGTGCGGTGACCATCGGCATCAACATGGGGATCACCAGCCGCGCGGTGCAGGCAAGCATCCAGGAAGGGCTCGCGGGGATTCGCCTGACCAAGATCCTGCGCAACGAAGACCGCCACCTCGCCAGCTTTGCCGATACCGTGGCCCGCCAGCGCGAGGAGCAGGTCCGCTTCGCCATCAGTTCGGGCTCGGCGCAGCGGCTGGTTGATGTCGGCGGGGCCGTGCTGCTGGCCGGGCTGATCTACCTGGGCGTGACCTGGTGGACGGTGCCCCTGGCCACGCTCTTGACCATCGTGCTGGTGTTCAGCCGGTTGATGCCGCAGTTCGGCGCAATCCAGCAGAGCCTCAACCAGTGGCACCATGCAGCGCCCGCGCTGGACGATCTGGACCAGGTGATGATCGCTGCCTCAGCCAACGCCGAACCGCCCTCGCCGCCGCACCCCGCTCCGTTGCCACTGGCTTCTGGCATCGAGCTGCGCGGGGTGACCGTCGCCTATGCCGAGCGGCCGCGCCCGGCACTCGCCAATGTTTCGCTGACCATCGCGGCCCGCTCGACCACCGCGCTGATCGGCCAATCGGGCGCGGGCAAGAGCACGCTGGCCGACGTGCTGATGGCGCTGATCGTGCCCGACGAAGGCCAGGTGCTGGTCGATGGCGAGCCGTTGACCGCCAGCGACCGCCACCGCCTGCGCGCCGCCGTGTCCTACGTCCAACAGGACGCCTTCCTGTTCAACGACAGCGTGCGGGCCAACCTCTTGTGGTCGTATCCCGAGGCCAGCGAGGCTGACTTGCGCGAGGCGCTGAGCGCGGCTGCGGCCGAGTTCGCCTATGCCTTGCCCGAGGGGCTCGATACCACGGTGGGCGATGGCGGCGTGCGGCTGTCGGGCGGCGAGCGGCAGCGCATCGCGCTTGCCCGTGCCTTGCTGGGTCAGCCCGCGCTGCTGATCCTCGACGAGGCGACCAGTGCGCTCGATCCGGCCAACGAGGCACTGGTGCGTGCAGCCATCCGCCAGCTGCACGGCAGCCTGACCATCGTGCTGATCGGCCATCGCCTGTCGCAGCTTGATCAGGTTGATCAGGTGGTCGAACTGCGCGGCGGCAACGTCGTCCGGTGTGGTCCGCCCGATGGCTCCGACCTGCCGCAAGCCGCCAAGGGCTTGGTCGCATGAGTGCCGATCGCGCCCTGCTCGCCCAGCGCCATGCCCTGCTCGCCATGGTCTCTGCAACCGTTGCACCTGACGCCGCGGCCTTGGCGCGGTTTGGCCCCGAGGATTGGCAGGCCATCGCCACCATGGCCGGACAGCACCGGCTGGGCGCCCTGCTGCACGACCTGATCCGTCAGCGCGGCGCCACGTGGCCCGTCCCGGCAGACGTGCGCGAGCGGTGGAAGGCGCAGCACTTGCGCGGCGCGATGCGGGCCATGTCGCTGCAACTGGCGCTGCGCAGAATGGCCGGCGTGCTGGTGGCTCACGACCTGCCATTCGCTGTCCTCAAAGGCGGCTGGCTGGCCTGGCACGCCTATCCGTCCCCGGCGCATCGGCCGATGCGAGATATCGACCTGCTGGTCCGCACCGAGGACGCGATTGCGGCCTTCGCCGCGCTGGAGGCGGCCGGCTTTACCCGCCGCGCCGACGACGTGACCCCGCTCGACCATGCGCTGGTCCACGCCAAGCATCTGCCGCCGCTGTTCGCGCCCGACAAACGCGTCGCGGTGGAACTGCACACGCGGATTATCCACGATGTGCCCGCAGGCGATCTCACCGGATCGATCGGCGACAGCGCGGCGCTGCTGGCGCGCACCGTGCCGCGTGACCTGGGCGGGTTTGTCGTGCCGACATTGTCACCCACCGACACGCTGCTGCACCTGATCGTCCACGCGGCCTACGATCACCGGTTCGACAACGGGCCACTGGTGCTGAACGATATTGCCGCGATTGTGCGCACTTGCCCCGTCGATTGGGATCAGTTCGCCGCGATGGCGAAAGCAGGCGGCTGGCAGCGCGGGAGCCAATTGCTGCTGCAGATGACCCAACGCTATCACGGGCCACTGGCGATCCCCGACACGCTGGGGCTCGCCGCGCCGCTGGACGATGCCGTGCTCGACAGCGCCGCCCTGCTGATGCTGGTCGACACCCGCAGCGCCGCCGACACGCATTTCCGCGCGGGCCTGTCCAGCCAGGCGCACACCGGCAAGCTGCTGCAATTCCTGCGCGAACGGGCCTTCCCAAAGCGCCACGTCCTGGCCCGCTTTGCCGGCCTGCCGCTGGAGAGCCGGCGCGTGTGGCTGCACTATCCGGCGTGGCTGCTCACCCGCTCGCGGCAACGGCTGCTGTCGGTTGGCGGCCCCGGCCAGCAAGCCGACCAGCGGCACTTGCTGGCGGTGGAGGGCTGGTTGCAGGCCTGATCGGCACTTTCGCCCGTTCTGGCCCTTTCCATCCGCGAACACCCCGCTATATGGGCGCCTCCCCGCCCGGTTGTGGGGACCATGCTGGGGCGTCGCCAAGTGGTAAGGCAGCGGCTTTTGATGCCGCCATTCGCAGGTTCGAATCCTGCCGCCCCAGCCAGTTTTCTAGCGTGTGCTGTTTTCCACGCTGGGCAGCTTGCCGCTGTCCTTGCGGGTGGCGATGAACAGGCCGATGACCGTGGCCACGCTTGACCCCAGCACGGCCATGCCCGCGCCCGCCGGGCCGTGAATGTCGATCAGCCACACCAGCGCACCCAAAGCGCAGGCGGTGGGCACGGCGCGCAGCAGGAAGTTGGTCACCGCCCGCCCGCGCGCCACCATCAGCGCTTCGAGGCTCGCCCCGCCCAGCTCGATCGCGGCGGCGGCGCTGAGCAGGATCATCGGCGTGTAGGCGGTGATGAAGTCCGGCCCGGCAATCAGGTCGATCAGCCAGCGCCCGGCGACCAGCGACAGCGCCACAGTGATCAGGCCGGTAGCGATGGCGATCTTGGCAATGCGCTTGGCGATGGAGCGGGCCACCTCGGGCGATTTGACCAGTTCAGGGTAAGTCGCGCGCAGCAGTGCCTGTGCCAGCTTGAGCAAGCCTTCACCCAATTGCGCGGCGACGCGATAAATGCCCGCCAGCGCCGGGCCGCCCAGCCCCCCGATCAGCAGCACCAGCACCTGGCGCGAGGAAATCGACAGCATGCCCGATAAGCTGGTGCCGATGACGAAGGCCCACGCCTTCTCGTTGCGGGCGGGTATGCGGCGCAAGCTTATGTGGCGCAGGAACAGGGGCTGCGCGCGGCGCGCAAAATACCAGTAGGTCGCCGAAGTCACCACCTCCGCCGCTGCCCAGGCGAGCAGGAAGCCTTCGATGGTGTTGGCAAAGAAGAAGGCCAGCGCCGCGCCGATGATCCGGACCACCGAGGTCACCGCATCGGCGATCGCCGCGCTGGCGAACTTGTCGTGCAGGCGCAGAATGCCCGTCGGAGTGGACCTGATGCACAATAGCGCCACGCAGGTATAGGCAAAGGTCTCCAGCCGCAGCCAGCCCGGCAGGGGCAGCCAATCGCCCGCGTAGGTGAGCAACACTGCGGCGATGACAATCCCGGCGACGATGGTCAGCGCATCGAGCGCCAGCGCGAAGCCGGTCGCATCGGGCAGGGTCTCCTTGCTCTGCCCCCAACGGACCACGGTCTGCCAGGTCTGGAACTGCGAAATCCCGGCCAGCGCGTTGGCAAATGTCACCGCCAGGATGAATTGCCCGAAGTCCGCCACGCCCAGCGCGCGTGTCGCCAATGCCAGGTAGCCGAGGCTGAGCACCCCATTGACGCCCCGCGCGCTCATCAGCCAACCGGTATTCTGCAACGCGCGCTTGATCATCGTGACGCCCCACTGCCCCAGAAATCGGACAATTGCAAAAGTGCTTTGTATCGTTAGGTCTGAAATCCGAGAGGAATCCCGTAATGCCCGCCAACACCATCCGACTGGCCTTCGTCAAACTGAACACGTCCGACATGAACGGTGCACTGGCTTTCTGGCGCGAGGGCTTCGGTTTTCGCGTGCAGCAGACCTATGACGAGCCCGCGTTCCTTGAGAACATCCTCGAATTGCCCGACCAGCCGGGCGGGCTTTCGCTGATGCTGGTCCAGCCCAAGCCGCTGGCGGAAACCACGGTCGGCACGGCGCACGGACCGGTCGGCCTGCAATGCAGCGATATTGTCACCACGCTGGAACACGCGCTGGCCGCCGGTGGGCGCAAGACGATGGACATTACCGAAGTGGCCCCCGGCGTGCGCGTGTGCCTGCTAGTCAGCCCGCAGGGCCACGAGATCGAGCTGGTGCAAGCGGGCGGCTGAGCACCTGACTTCGGCGCCGACAGCTAGTCGGCCCTTGCCTGCGGCGCTGGTTCGTGGGGCAATGCCGGGTAATCGGGATCGTCGATCACCGAGCTGAGCAGGAATTGCTCTACCGCATCGGCCGACGGTTGAGGCGACTGGTCCTTGCGGAAATAAAGCAGCCGCCAGTCCTCCAACTCGTGCAGCAGGATGACATCGCCGCGCATCGATGGCGGCAGGATCGCCGCCGAGAAGCTGGCCACGCCCAGACCCCGTTCCAGCATCGCCGCCATTACGTCGTAATATTGGGTGTGCCCGACAACGTGGCGCGGGCGGATATTGTGCGCGTCATAGCTGTGCATCACCTCGCGGTTCTGCTTGCTGGTCGCCTGGGGCAAGATGAACGGCAAGCGACTGACTGCCTCCGCCGTCAGCGGCAAAGTGCAGCCCGCGGCATATTTGCGGTGCCCGTATACCCCCCCACGGACCATCGCCACCTGGCGCAGTTCGGGCCTGACCGGATGATCCGCCCGCTGGTTGATCAGCGCAAAATCATAGAGCCCGCTCGCCACCGCGCGGACCAGTTCGCCGAAGGGAAGTTGCGTCTCGAACTCTATCTCGATGTGCGGGTGCTGGGCAAAGAAGTGGTCCAGCTTGCGCCGGATATAGCCATCAAACAGCCCCTGCCCGGCCAGCGCGCGATAGCGCACTTGCGTCTCCTGCACCTCGCCCGAATGGCGGCGGTGCGCGGCCAGCGAAGTGGCGGCTCGCTGAAACTCGCGCAGATCGTCGAGGAAGGCCAGACCTTCCGCGCGAAGCACCGGGCGACGGCCGGGCTTGCGATCGAACAACGCAACGCCGAGTTGCTGTTCCAACGCCTTGATCTGGTTGCTGACCGAGGCCTGCGAAATGCCCATCTGCTCGGCACTGCGGCGAAAGCTGCCGGTGTCGCTGAGGCTGGCAAACACTTCGAGCTGACGTAACGTAAAAGGCAGGTTGGGCATTATGGGTCTCCATCCGGACCCATAACTGCAGACCTATACCTTGTCATCACTTTGCCATGCGTTGCTTTGGCGCTGACGGCTGGCCATTCCTCCCATGAGAAAATTGAGGGGATGCCTGAAATGACTTTTGCGATCCAAATCGCGCGCCCGACAGCGCGTTGCTCGCGTATCTGGCTGGCCTGCGGTGCCAGTGCCGTAGCGATGGCGCTGGGCAGCACCGCCGCGCAGGCGCAGGACGCTGTGGACGAGGTAGAAGACATCATCACCGTCACCGGCTCGCGCATCCGGACCGATGGCATGCAGGCACCCGTCCCCGTCACCGTGGTCCAGGCCGACGAAATCGAGGCGCTTTCGCCCGGCGCGCTGATCACCGGCGTCAGCCAATTGCCGCAGTTCTATGGCAACCAGACGCCCAACAGCGGCAACTTCTTCGCCCGCTCGGGCTACGGCGCGCTCAATATGCGCGGGCTCGGGACCAATCGGACGCTGACGCTCCTCAATGGTCGCCGCGTGCCGAGCACCAGCGCTTTCGGCGGGGTGGACATCAACCTGTTCCCCGAGGCCATGCTGCGATCGGTTGAAACCACCACTGGCGGCGCTTCGGCGGCCTATGGTTCGGACGCGGTTGCGGGCGTGGTCAACTTCATCCTCGATACCGATTTCGAGGGACTTGAAGCCAACATCCAGGGCGGCATCACCGATCGCGAGGACGGCGAGAATTACGAGGCCTCGCTGGCCTATGGCACCGAGTTTGCTGGCGGGCGCGGGCATGTGCTCGCCTCGGGCGAATACTACAACCAGAAGGGCATCTTCTCCTACGAAGGGCGCGACTGGTACCAGAGCTGGGCTCCCTACGGTGCGGGCACCCAAGCCGATCCGATCAAGTTTGCACCGGGCTTCGTCTCGGCCAACTCCACGCAGGACGGCCTGATCAACGCGCCGGGCACCGCCATTCACGGCTGGCGCTTTTCGCCCGATGGCACCGTGGCGCCGGGCGTAACCGGATCGATCCTGCAGAACGCGGTTGGCTCGGCCGGTTCGCGCACCACCGGCACGGGCATACCAGGTACCGCTGCCTACAGCGACAACAGCGGTGAGGTGGCCAACCTCTACCCCGATCTGGAACGCTATTCGGCGTTCCTCTATGCCGATTACGACCTGACCGACAACCTGACCGTGTTCGGCCAGTACCTCCACGGCAAGACCTCGATCTTCCAGTACAACAGCCCTCGTGGCGGGTTCGGCGTGCCGCAGACGGCGCTGACGATCTTCAGCGGCAACCCTTACCTGCCGGCCAACCTGCAAACGCTGATGACGCAGAACAGAATCGCCAGCTTCTCGTTGCGACGGCAGGGTTCGTTCGAAGACGTTGGCCAGATGACCATCGACGACGAAACCACGCAGCACATCGGCACCGCCGGGTTTGAATACAACGTCAGCGGCGACGGCTTTTTCGGCGGGTGGAACGTGGAAGGCTTCTACCAGTATGGCCATTCGCGCCGCAACTGGCGCCAACTGGGCCTGCGGGTCGACCGCATCTTCGCCGCGGTGGACGCGGTGCGCGACGGCAGCGGCAATATCGTCTGCCGCGTGTCGACCACTGCTGGCGGTGCGGCGGCCTTCCCCGGTTGTCAGCCGGTCAACCTGTTCGGTCGCGGCGGCGGCCTCACGCCGACCGCGGCGGGCTATGACTATGTGGTCGGCTTCGAACCCGGCCAATCGATCACCGCGCCCGTCTATTATGCCAGCGACGGCTTCGCCTCGGGCGAGACGCGGACCTACGAGACCGAGGAGGAGAAGGTCTACAACACCGTCTTCGCCCAGCATTTCGCCGAGCTGGCGTTCGCTGGCGATATCGTCGACTTGTGGGCTGGCACCGTCGCAGGCGCGTTTGGCGGCTCGTATCGCCGCGACAGCATTTCGCAGCTGGTCAACGATGCCACCAACCCCTCGTCCAATAACGACAGCTTTCGCCCGGTTCGCTGCAACGATGCCACCATCGGGCTGCGCGGGGTGAACCAGGGCGATTGCACCAACACCGTGGGCGTGCAGTTCTCCAAGGTATCGAACATTCGCGGCACGGCGGAAGTTTGGGAAAGCTTCGGCGAACTGCTGATCCCGCTGGTTGACAGCGACAACTTCACCGCCACTGCAAACGGCGCGTTCCGCTGGGCGCACTATTCGGGATCGGGCACGATCTGGGCCTACAAGGGCGGCCTTGAAGCCGGCCTGTTGCAGGACCAGCTGCGCCTCCGCTCGACCTTCTCGATCGACGTGCGCGCGGGCAACCTGTCCGAACGGTTCGACAAGACCGGCGGCGTCGCCAACATCGATGATCCGCGCACCACCGGCACCATCGAATCGATTGGCGTCACCCGCTTTTCCGGCGGCAATCCGCTGGTTCGCCCGGAGGAGGCGGAGACCTTCACTGCCGGCATGGTGTTCCGGCCCGAGTGGCTGCCGGGCTTCTCGTTCAGCCTCGACTATTACAACATCCGCATCCAGGACGCGATCAGCCAGGTCGGCACCCAGTCCGTGCTCGACCGCTGCTTCAAGGAGCAGGCGCAGGAATTCTGCGACCTGGTCACGCTCGACAGCGGGACCGCCAGCCCCACCAGCACGGGAGCGATCGTCCTGGTGGGCGACCTGTTCGTCAACGTAGCCCGCGCGACGGTTGAAGGTCTCGACATCGAAACGAGCTACAACTCCGACGTGACGCTGCTTGGCGGCGACGAAACGCTCGGCTTCCGCGGCTTCGGTTCGTGGCTGATCAGCCGCACCGAAACCAACAGCTCGGGCGTTACCTCCAACCTGGCCGGCACGCTGGGCAGCGCCGGCGCGCTCGGCTACCTCCCCTATGCCGATTTCAAGGCGACCGGCAGCGTGACCTATCGCAACGGCCCGTTCAGCACGATGCTGCAGGCACGCTACATTGACAGCGGCCTGCAAAATGCGTGTGGTGTGCCGGGCCGGTGTTCCACCGCAACCTACAACACCAGCGTCTATGCCGACAATCATGTGCCAGCGGTCACCTATCTCGACCTGCGGCTTGGCTATGACTTCGAACTGGCGGGGACCGACATGTCGCTGTCGTTCAACATCGCCAACCTGACCGACGAGGATCCGCCGGTCACGCCGACATGGACCGCACTGGCGGAGACCTCGCTGCAATACAATTCGGCCGTCTATGACGTGCTGGGTCGGCGCTACACACTTGGCCTGCGGGTCAAGATGTAACACAGGTGCGCGGCATCCTCAGCCGTGGCGCCCGGCAGGGCCGGTGCTCCCACCACTTTTGGGGCCGGCCCGGCCCTTCAGTTTTCGCTAAAGGACACTACCCATGACCCAGCCAGCCGATGTCAGCGGAATCACCCGCCGCGAGGCGCTTGCTGGCGCACTGGGCGCCGCAACCTTGGCCGTGACCGTCCCCGGGCAGGCGCACGACACCGCTCGCCCAAGTTCGCTCAGGCCGAACTTCCTGTTCATCATGGCCGACGACATGGGTTACGCCGACCTGTCGTGTTACGGACGCCGCGAATACCGCACGCCGGTGCTCGACAGTCTGGCCGCGCAGGGGATGCAGTTCCACCACGGCTATGCCAACTCGGCGGTCTGTTCCTCTACCCGCATTGGGCTGATTACCGGACGCTACCAATACCGCCTGCGCGCCGGGATGGAGGAGCCGCTGTCCAGTTCTGACGTGGGGCTCGATCCAGCGCTGCCGACGCTGCCCTCGCTGTTGCGCCAGCAGGGCTATCACTCGGCGCTAATCGGCAAGTGGCACATGGGCGGCCTGCCCAACTTCGGCCCCTTGCAGAGCGGGTATGACGAATTCTGGGGCAATCGCGGCGGCGGGGTCGACTACTTCACCCACAAGATCGCCGGACGGGGCGACTTGTGGGACGGCGACGTGCCGGTCGAGAAAATCGGCTATTACACCGACCTGTTGGCCGATCGCGCGCTGCAGTACCTGACCGACCGCGCGGCACAACCGGACAAGCCGTGGTTGCTGTCGATGCACTTCACCGCGCCGCACTGGCCGTGGGAGGGCAACGATCCGATGGGCCAGTCCGAAAGCGCACGGCTGGATGCCCTGCCCGCCACCAGCGACCTCAGCATTTCGCACTTCGATGGCGGCACAATGGACACCTATGCCGCTATGGTCACCAACCTCGATGGCAACATCGGGCGGATCCTTACCCGGTTGGCCGAACTGGGCATGGGCGAGGACACCGTCGTCGTGTTCACCAGCGACAATGGCGGCGAGCGGTTTGCCGATACCTGGCCGTTCACCGGCCGCAAGACGCAGCTGCTCGAAGGCGGCATCCGCGTGCCGCTGATCGTGCGCTGGCCCGGCCTGACCGCAGCGGGATCGACCAGCGACGCCCCGGTGATGAGCATGGATTTCCTGCCCACTTTCGTCGCGGCCGCCGGGGGCGCAGCCGATCCGGCGCTGCCGCTCGACGGGGTGGACATTCGCCCCGCTCTGTTCGGCGCGAACCTGGCCGAGAGGCCGATGTTCTGGCGGTACTGGGACCGCGACCAGCGCGCGCTGCGGCTGGGCCGCTACAAGTACCTCAAGATCAACGAGAACGAGTTCCTGTTCGACGTGATCGAGGACCCGATGGAGCGCGGCAACCTGAACGGTCGCCTGCCCGAGGTCTTCGCTCAACTACGTGCCGAGTGGGAGCGGATCGACGGCCAGATGCTGCAGCAGCCCGATGCGCGCAGCTATGGCTTCTCGCCATCGCAACTGGCCGACCATTTCGCGCCGGAGGCGCACTGAGCCAGCCGATCAGGCAGCAGCGGGACGGTTGTCGATCTCGGTCGCGCTGATGCGGCCCTTGTTGACCCGGCCTAGCACAAGGATCAGGACAGCGATAACCAGCGCGGGTGCGGCGGTGATGTGCAGGATGGTTTCCAGCGGCAAGTTGAATTCCAGCGCCTTGCCGCCCAGGAACGGGAACAGCACCCCGCCAAAGCGGCCAACCGCCCCCGCCCAGCCAATGCCGGTGCTGCGCATTTCCGGCGGGTAGCCCAGCGTCGCCAGGTTGTTGAGCCCGGTCTGCCCGCCCACCTGGCAGAAGTTCCACACAATCAGCGCGGTGACGAACATGATCGCCATCTCCGGTGCGATATGGCCCAGCGAGGCAATGGCAATGGCGTCGACCACGAAATAGCAGGCGATGATCTTGTACGGGCTGATCCGGTCCATCAGCCAGCCCATCGCCAGCGTGCCCATGGCGCCGCCGAAATAGCCATAAATCATGTATAGCGCGAAGGTCTCGATCGGCAGGTCGCGCATCTCGTGCATGAAGGTGGCGAGCCAGTTGGCCATCAGCGCGATGTTGCCGAGCGACATGAAGCAGATCATCCACAATAGGATCGTCTGCTTGCGGAAAGCCGGAGCGAACATGGCCAGCGGGCCAGCGCGGGATACCGCCGCCTGGTTGCCCATGTAGTACTGCTCGTCGCCTTCCAGCATGATCTTGGAGTCCATGCGCCGTAGAACGCGGGGGATTTCCGGGTCCTTGGCGTCGCGGTTGACGCGGAACGCCACGCTCTCGGGCACGAACAGCAGCAAGGCCAGCGCGGCCAGCGGCACCACACCCCCGGCGACGAAGAACCCCTGCCAGCCCAGCTCGTCCAGCCACCATGCGGTCATCGCCCCGCTGGCCAGGTTACCGCCCGAATAGCACACCAGCGCAATCGACATGAACAGCGCACGGCGGCGCTTGGGCGTGCATTCCGAGAGGAGCGCCAGCGCCACCGGCAGCATGGCGGAAAAGAACACGCCGGAAATGCCGCGCAACAGGGCGAGCATGTCAAAGGTGGTGGAATAGGCTGCCGCCAGCGACCCGCCGCCAAAGCCCAGCAGGCACAACGCCAGCACCGGCTTGCGCCCCACCTTGTCGGCCAGCGGCGGCATGATGATGGCGCCCAGCACCATGCCCCACTGCTGCCAGGTGACCACCGGCGCCATGTCCACCGGCGTACCGCCAAGGCCAGTGGCGATGGCGGGCAGGATCTTGCCGAGGAAATAGGTATCGAACCCGTCGAGAAACAGCACCGCCGACACGATGATCAGCGTCAGGATTTCACGCGAGCCGATATCGCGGGCATCGATGAAGCCCGCCACGTCGAACCGCCGTGGCTGTATCGCCGAACTTGCCATAGATCCCTCTCCCCGGGGTTGTTCCGCCGAGCAGAGTGGCGGGCGGCGGGCGGGCCGTCAATGGCCCTCCCGCCGCCAAACTGTAACCAAATACCGGTTGTCAGGCCGCGTCCGCGCGCCGTTCTGCCCGTTCGAGGTTGAGCATCTCGGCCAGCGTGAAGGCCATCTCCAGCGACTGCGCGGCGTTGAGGCGCGGGTCGCAATGCGTGTGATAGCGATCGGCGAGGCCGGCATCGGTGATTGCCACCGCGCCGCCGGTGCATTCGGTTACGTCCTGCCCGGTCATTTCCAGGTGGATGCCGCCGGCGTGTGTGCCCTCGGCCCGGTGAACCGCGAAGAACCCCTTCACTTCGGCCAGGATGCGATCGAACGGGCGGGTCTTGTAGCCGCTGTCGCTCTTGATCACGTTGCCGTGCATCGGATCGCAGCTCCACAACACCGGGTGCCCTTCGCGCTGCACCGCACGCAGCAGCGGCGGCAGCCCGGCTTCGACCTTGTCATGTCCAAAGCGCGCAATCAGCGTCATCCGCCCCGGCTCTCGCGCGGGATTGAGAATGTCGAGCATCCGCAGCAACTGGTCGGGCGCCAGGCTGGGCCCGCACTTCACGCCGATGGGGTTGTTGATGCCGCGCAGGTATTCAACGTGGGCGCTGTCCACAAAACGCGTTCGGTCACCGATCCACAGCATGTGCGCCGAGGTATCGTACCAGTCGCCGGTCAGCGAATCCTGCCGCGTCATCGCTTCCTCGTAAGGCAATAACAGCGCCTCATGGCTGGTGTAGAGGCTGGCCATCTTCAGCTGCGGCTGGTCCTCGATATCGATGCCGCAGGCTTCCATGAAGTCGAGCGCTTCGCCGATGCGGTCAGCGATCGACTTGTACTGGTCTGACCAGGCGCTGCGGCCCATGAATTCGAGCGTCCACAGGTGGACCTGCCGCAAGTTGGCATAGCCGCCGGTGGTGAAGGCACGCAGCAGGTTGAGCGTCGCCGCCGCCTGGCTGTAGGCGCGGATCATGCGCTGCGGATCGTTGCGCCGGCTTTCGGGCGTGAAATCGACGCCGTTGATGTTGTCGCCGAGGTAGCTCGGCAGCTCCAGCCCGCCGATGGTCTCGGTCGGCGCGCTGCGCGGTTTGGCGAACTGGCCCGCCATGCGCGCCACCTTCACCACCGGCTGCTTGCTGGCAAAGGTCAGCACGGCGGCCATCTGCAGGATCACGCGCAGCGTATCGCGGATGTTGTTGGGGCCGAATTCGGCAAAGCTCTCGGCGCAATCACCGCCTTGCAGCAGGAATCCGCGACCGGCCGCGACCTCGCCCAGCTTGGCCTTCAGCGCGCGCGCTTCACCTGCAAACACCAGCGGCGGATAGCCGGCGAGCGTGTGCTCGGCCTCGGCCAGCTCTGCCGTATCCTCATAGACGGGCAGGTGCTTGGCGACGAACTTGTCCTGCTTCCAGCTCTCGGGTGTCCAGTTGTTTGCCACGTCAAGTTTTCCAAATGCAGCGATGGCCGCCCCAAGCCGGCTGCCCGCGTTTCACGAATATAGGGAATGGCCCCTCTAACCACGAGTCGCCTGCGGTGCAAAGGTTACATGCGTTATGGTTGCGCCGCTAACCAGCGCGGTCACCGCCCGGCAGTCGCTGCCTCCGGGCTGCGCGGGAGGACCAGCAGCCGCAGCGGCTCCTGACCGGTCAGGTATCGCTGGGCGAGCATCTGGATCTCTTCGGGCGTGGTGGCCAGATAGTCGCTCCCCAAGGTGGGCAGCGTCAGCAGCTTGTCGGGATCGAAGGTGCCGCCCTCCAGTTGCTGCAGCCAGAACCCGTGGCTCGGCTCGGCGCGCAAGATGTTCTGGCGCACGGGCTCGATCACCCGGGCCAGTTCGTCGGCGCTCGGACCATTCGCGGCAAGGTCGGCGACAATCTCATCCACCTCGGCAAAGAAGGTGTCGACCGCGCCGGTCTGCAATTGCACCAGCGCCATCAGGTAGCCGCCCTCGGCATTGTCGCGCGGCCAGTTGGACGTGGCAAAGGGGGTATAGGACGCACCTTCGGCCTCGCGCAGCTGTTGGAGCAGCCGGTTGCTGAGCAATTGCGAGAGCAGGTCGAGCTTGCGCGCCAGTGGCAAGCCAGCTGATCCGCCGCCAGTGGGCCAGGCGATCACCGCCGCCACCTGGTTGGCGTCACCTGCATGATACAGCACGCGGCGCTCCCCGCCGGTTACCATGCGGCGGAACGGCTCGGGCACCGCACCTTCAGCCTTGCCATTGCGCGGCGGCAAGGCGCCAAACGTGGTGGCTAGCGCAGCCACCGTTGCTTCCGGATCGATATCGCCAAACACCGAGACCTCCACCGGACCCTGCTCGAGCATGCGCGACCAGATGCGGCGGAACTCGCTGGCCGTGGTGGCCCGGATCGCGGCCGGATCGGGCGTGGCAAAGCGCGGGTCCTGCCCGTGCAGTTGCGCGTCGAGATCGCGGCCCAACACACTCATCGGATCGCCGTCGAGCGCGTCGTAGCCCAGCACCATGCTGGCCTTGACCCGCTCCACCGGCCCCACGTCCCAGCGCGGCATCGCCAGTTTGGCGGCGAACAGGTAGAGCTGGTCGGCCAGGTCTTCCTGCCGCGTGTCGCCAGTGAAGGTGAACACGCCGTCGCCAACCTCGAAGCCCAGGCCCAGCTTGCGCCCGGCACCCACGCGGTCGAGTTCGTTCTGCCCCAGTTCGCCCATGCCCGAAGCCATCAGCGCACGCGCGCCCAGCTCGATATAGGGCGCTTCGGCCTCGGTAAACGCGGCGCGGCCCCGCCCGAAACGGACCTGCACGGTCACGCGGCCGGGTTCGTTTTCGCTGTCGCGGATCATGGCGCGCACGCCGTTGGCAAAGTCCAGCCGCTGGACCGAGGCAAACATGCCGGTGCCCAGCGCGTCGCGCACCACCGGCCCGGCGGGCGTGCCAATGGGCGGCAGTTCGGCGAACGAAATCGGCGGACCCTGCTGCCCGGCGTTTGCATCGACGGTGACCGGGGCCAGCAGCGCCGCGCGCAGCTGGTCGGCGGTCGCCACGCCCGGTTCCGGCATCAGCAGCAGGCCGCGTGTCACGCTGCCCGAAAACAGCGTGCGCGTATGCTCGAGCAGGGCCTGCGGCGTGATCCGATCGCGCATGGCACGGAACACCGCAAGGAAGGTCTCGGGCGAAGCCACCGCCTCGCGGATATTGACCGCGTTGACAATGGTATCGGCCAGCTGACTGGTCGACTGAATCTGCGCCTGCGCCACCATATCGAGAAAGCTGACATCGAGCCCGGCCACGGCGCGTTCGATCTCTTCCTCGCTGGGCGGACTGGCGAGCGCGGCGGCGATCACCCCGCGTACTTCGGCCAGCGGCGTTTCCCAATCTGCCGTCAGCGGAGCAAACGACACGAAGGTCGCATCGGCCGAGCGGCTGACGTCCTGCTGCTGCACCGTGGCGTAGAGATAGCTGGCACCACCGCGCGCGCGCTCCTCCAGCCGGCGGTTGATGATCGCCTGCGCGACGGCATCGATCAACAGCCCGCGGTTGTATTCGAGGTTATCGGTAATTTCCTCCCACGGCCGCATCACGGCATAGATCACCGCGCGCGCCTGGCCGGGTTCGACCAGCACGGCGGTGTCGCCCACGGGGTTGGCCGGGTCGGCGCCGGGAGGTGCTTGCGGATCGCCGAAATCGGGCGACGGCGTGGTCGGGCCCGGTTCCTGCCAATCGGCAAAGTGGCGCTCGACCAGGGCGGCGAGCAGTTGCGGGTCGGCGTCGCCCACCACCACCACTACGGCGTTTTCGGGCCGGTACCAGCGATCGTGGAACGCGCGGACGACGGCAGGTGTGGCCGCCTCGAGCGCCTCGACCGTGCCGATGGGCGAGCGGTCGGCCAACAACTGCCCGGCGTAGAGCACTTCCTGCGTCTGGTTGGCGATGCGTTGGTCGGCGCCCTGTCGCTCGCGTCGTTCGGCCAGCACGATTGGCAGGTCGGCGGTGAGGTTTTCAGCCGAGAGCGTGGGTTCGCGGATCATCCCGGCGATGCGCGTCATCACATCGTCCAGCCGCGGGCGGTCGGCGCCGGGCAGGTCGATCTGATAGATCGTCTGCGTCGGGCTGGTCTGGGCATTGGTATCGATGCCGAAGCTGGTGCCCAGCCGCTGGAAATAGCCGATCGCCTCGCCACTGGCAAAATTGCGCGATTGGCGGAAGGTCAGGTGCTCGATCAGGTGAGCAAAGCCGCGCTCGTCATCGGTCTCGTTCAGGGCACCGGCGTCGATGGCCACGCGGATCGACACCTGGCACGGCGGCGCGCCATTGCGGCGGACAGCGTAGCGCAGGCCGTTCGGCAGCTCGCCAAACAGCCATTCGGCATCGACCGGAATATCGGTGCCGCGATATATCCACGGATCGTCGGGCCGATCATATTGCGTGATATCCTGCGCCGGATCGGCCGGGATCGTGCACGCCTGCTGGGCCAGGACGGGGACCGGCAGCAGGATCAGGATGGGCAGGAGAACGGAGCGCAGGCCACGCGAAAGGAAAGTCATGATCATGGATTAGCCCGTAAAGGGATGAAGGACCGGTGAATAGAGCGCCCGATAAACCGCCCTTAGCCAAACTTGTGCCCCGCAAACCTTTGTCGCCTTGTGATGGTGCGCCTGCGGGCTTACATCGCTAACATGTTCATCGAGACCGAAACCACGCCCAACCCCGCCACCCTGAAGTTCCTGCCGGGACAGCGCGTCATGCCGTCCGGCACGCGCGATTTCGCCAGTCCGGAGGAGGCCGAGGCATCGCCGCTGGCGCAGGCGCTGTTCGACACCGGCGAAGTGACCGGCGTGCTGCTGGGTGCGGATTTCGTCGCCGTCACCGCCGGACCGGGCGCCGACTGGGGCACCTTGAAGGCTCAGGTCGTCGCGGTCCTGCTCGACCACTTCATCAGCCAGACGCCGCTGTTCGTTACGACAAGCAACGGGATCGCCGTCCCGTCCGAGGCGAGCGAGGGCGAACTGCTTTATCCCGACGATCCGGAACAGGCCGACATTGTCGAGCAGATCAAGGAACTGATCGAAACCCGCGTCCGCCCGGCCGTCGCCAACGATGGCGGTGATATCCGCTACCGCGGTTTCCACGAAGGCGTGGTCTACCTGCAAATGCAGGGCGCCTGCTCGGGCTGTCCCAGCTCCACCGCCACGTTGAAACAGGGGATCGAGGGGCTGCTGAAACACTACGTCCCCGAGGTGACCGAAGTGCGGGCCGCCTGACGATGGCCGAACCCTTGGCGAATGCCGCGCTCGACCAGCTGTTTCGCGACGCCCGCACCACTGGGTGGTTCGATGACCGCCCGGTCAGCGCCGAGCAACTGCGCGCGATCTGGGATCTGGCCAAGATGGGTCCCACCTCGATGAACATGCTGCCCGCGCGCATTGTGTGGTGTCACAGCGACGCCGCGAAGGAGCGGCTGGCGGGCCACGCAATGCCCGGCAACAAGGACAAGATTCGCGCTGCCCCCGTCTGCGCAATCATTGCGATGGACACCGATTTTCACCTGCAGATGGACAAGCTGTACCCGGTCAGCAACGTCCAGCCGATGTTCGCCGGACCGGAGAAGGCCGCGCATCGTCACACGCAGGCCTTCCGTAACAGTTCGCTGCAAGGCGGCTATTTCATCATGGCCGCACGCGCGCTGGGCCTTGATTGCGGACCGATGTCGGGATTCGACAACGCCGCCGTCGATGCCGATTTCTTTGCCGACCAGCCTGCGTGGAAGAGCAACTTCATCTGCTCGGTCGGCTACGGTGACCGGTCGAAGGTCCACCCGCGCCTGCCGCGCCCGGATTTCGACCTGTTCAACCGCGTGCTCTAAAGTCGGTCGGCCATGCGAACCTTGGTGATCGATTGTGCGACCGAGGCTTGTTCCATCGCCGTGTTCGAAGACGGGCACCTGCTCGATCACTGGCACTCGCTGATCGGGCGCGGCCATGCCGAACACCTCGTTCCCGCCATTGCCGCCTTGCCGGACAAGGGACGCGCCGCGCGCATCCTCGTCTCGTTGGGACCGGGCAGTTTCACTGGCGTGCGCATCGGCCTTGCCGCCGCCCGCGCGCTGGGGCTGGCCTGGAGGGCGGAAGTGCGTGGCTATCCGACACTGGCGCTGATCGCCGCAATGGCGCGCGCCGGGCACGGCGAGGTCCCGGTGACCGTGTGCACCGCCGGAGGCCACGGTGAATGGTTCGTGCAGGACTACGACACCGGCGGCTTGCCCGAAGATTCGCTGGTCTCACTCGCTCCGACCGTCGCAAGCAGGCGGGCGGCGCATCCCCTGATCGCCGGCAGCAGGGCAACGCAAATGGCCGGCGTCTGCGGCCATGCCTTGGACGTGCTGCCCGACGCCCGCTGCGCGCTCCTGGTCCCCGTCGCTCTGCTCGTGACCGAACTCGCCCCCATCTACGGCCGCGCGCCCGATGCGCGGTTGCCGCAAGCCGTTCCAGTCCCGTGATGGACGCACTCGACGGGATCATGGCGGTGATGGAAACGGCCTTCGATCCGGTTTACGGCGAGGCGTGGAACCGCCGCCAGGTCGGCGACGCGCTGCTCCTGCCGCACACGCATTTCGTGCTGCTCGATGCAGCGGGGCACCAGCCCGAAAACGCCGGGGAAGCCGCCGGTTTTACCCTTTCGCGGCAGATCTTCGACGAGGAAGAGCTGCTCCTGATCGCCGTCGCTCAATGGGCGCGCGGGCGTGGCCTGGGTCATGCCCTGATGCGCCAATTCCTCAGCCAGTCGGCCGAACGCGGGGTTGTCCGCCAGTTCCTCGAAATGCGCGACGGCAACCCGGCGCAGCGGCTTTACCTGGCGCACGGGTTTGCTGCGGTGGGCCGCCGTATCGATTATTACCGGACCGGGAACCTCGGGCCGCTTGATGCGATCACCTATTCACGGGCAAATTCTTAAGTAATTTCGCAGGAAATTTCCTGCAAATGAGGAAATGCCCCCCTTGCATCACCCATGCAATGGTGCAAAGGCAGTGTGCACCCGGCCGCCAGCGGCTGTGGCGTCAAAAACATAAAGCGTCGCCAAGTAAACACAGGTCGGAAGAAAGATCATGACAGAAACCAATTCCAACGAAATGCTGATCACGCTGACAGCTGACATCGTTACCGCTCACGTCGCCAACAACAATATCGACGGCACCGCGCTCCCCTCGCTGATTTCCAGCGTCTATGGCGCGCTGGCCAGCCTTGGCGTCCCCGTGGTGGCCGAAGCCCGCCGCGAGCCGGCCGTTTCGATCCGCTCGTCGATCAAGAACGATCACATCGTGTGCCTTGAATGCGGCGCCAAGATGAAGATGCTCAAGCGCCACCTGTCGACCGATCACGGCCTTGCCCCGGACGAATACCGCGCCCGCTTCAGCCTGCCGAACGACTATCCGCTGGTCGCGCCCGACTATGCCGAGAAGCGCCGCGAACTGGCCAAGAAGATCGGCCTCGGCCGCAAGCCGGGCCAGCAGCGCGGTCGCCGCAAGAAGGTCGTCTGATCCCGACATTGCGCTATCCCGCGCCAAGCCGGTTGAAATGACGCCCCGTCGCTTCCATAGTGGCGGGGCGTGTCATTTTTGCCGAACTAGCGGAGCGTAAGGCTTGCATCAGTCAATCGACCTTGAAGCCCTTTGCGCCGAACGTGGCCTGCGCATCACCGACCAGCGGCGGGTGATCGCCCGCGTGCTGTCCGATGCCACCGATCACCCCGATGTGGAGGCGCTGCACGCCCGCGCCTCGGCGATCGATCCGAAAATCTCGATCGCCACGGTCTACCGCACCGTGCGCCTGTTCGAGGAAGCCGGCATCCTCGACAGGCATGACTTTGGCGACGGCCGCGCCCGCTACGAAGCCGCGCCCGAAGCCCACCACGATCACCTGATCGATGTCGAGAGCGGCAAGGTGGTCGAATTCGTCGACCCGGAACTGGAGGCCTTGCAGAAGGTCATCGCCGAAAAGCTGGGCTACCGGCTGGTCGACCATCGGATGGAGCTGTACGGCGTCCGCATTGACCGCGAGGACTGAGGCGCCCGACCGATTGGGCTGGCGCTGGGTGCTCGTCGTCGGGCGCACCGCGCTGTGGCTGCTGACCTTCGCGGCGGTCATCATCCCGCATTTCGTGTTCACCCTGTTCGGGCGGCGCGACATCGTCCCCCCGCTGTTCCTTGGCGTCTTGGCCTTGATTGCCGGGGTCCGCATCCGCGTTGTGGGCCAGCCGCTGCCCGGCGCGCTGTTGCTCGGCAATCACGTCAGCTGGATCGACATCCTCGCGCTGGCGGGCGTGAGCGATACCGCATTCGTGGCGCATGACGGCCTGTCCCAGCATCGGTTCCTCGAATGGCTGTGCGAGCAAAACGAGACCGTGTTCATCACCCGCGACCAGCGCGGCACCGTCGCCACGCAGGTCGGGCAGGTCATGGCGCGGCTGGGCCATCGGCGGCTGACAATCTTTCCCGAAGCGACCACCAGCGACGGGATCAGCCTGCTGCCGTTCCGCTCGAGCCTGCTCTCCGCCGTCGAGCGGGTGGCGCACGATGTGCCGGTTCAGCCCTTCGCGCTCGATTTTGCCGAGCCCGCCCATATCGCCTGGGTCGGTGACGAGCCGGGCATGGCCAACTTTCGCAAGATCATGGCCCGCACCCGCCCCGTCGACCTGACCATCCACTTCCTCGAGCCGCTGGCGGGCGAGGAACTGGCGAACCGCAAGACCATGGCGGCGGCAGCGCAGGCAAAGGTGGCGGCCGCGCTGGGGATGGAAATCCGCTCCGCCTTGCCCTAAGGGCGCGACCTTGATGACGGTGCGCACCCCTCCCCGGACCTACAGGGTCAAAAGCTTCGGCTGCCAGATGAACGTCTATGACGGCGAGCGGATGGGTGAGTTGCTGGCGACCAAAGGCATCGTCCCTGCGCCCGAGGGCGAGGAGGCGGATCTGGTGGTGCTCAACACCTGCCACATCCGCGAGAAGGCGGCGGAGAAGGTCTATTCGGACATCGGACGGCTGGTGAAAGCCGGCCGCAAGGCGGGGCGCGAGCCGATGATCGCGGTTGCTGGCTGCGTGGCGCAGGCCGAGGGCGAGGAGATCATGGCGCGTGCGCCGGCAGTCTCGTTGGTGGTCGGCCCGCAAGCCTATCACCGCTTGCCAGCAATGATCGATCGGGCGGTCGCAGGCGAGCGGGCGACCGACACCGACATGCCGGAGGACGCCAAATTTGCTGCACTTCCCGCACGCCGCAAGGTGGGGCCGAGCGCGTTCCTGACTATCCAGGAAGGGTGCGACAAGTTCTGCACCTATTGCGTGGTGCCCTATACACGCGGTGCGGAAATATCTCGCCCGTTCAATGATTTGCTGCGCGAAGCCGAGAGCCTGGTCGAAGCTGGTGCGTGCGAGATCACGCTGTTGGGGCAGAACGTCAATGCCTGGCGCGGCGCGGATGATGCTGGCCGCGCAGTCGGTTTTGATGGTCTCGTCAAAGCCATTGCCAAGTTGCCGGAATTGCAGCGTATTCGCTACACCACCAGCCACCCGAATGACGTGTCCGATGGCATGGTGGCAATGCACGGCGAGGTGCCCAAGCTGATGCCGTACCTGCACTTGCCGGTGCAGAGCGGCTCCAACCGGGTGCTGAAAGCGATGAACCGCAGCCACACGGTCGAGAGCTATCTGGCGCTGCTCGAGCGGTTCCGCGCGGTGCGGCCGGACATTGCGCTGTCGGGTGACTTCATCGTCGGCTTCCCCGGCGAGACCGAAGCCGAGTTCGCCGAGACGCTGGCGCTGGTTGACGCGGTACAATACGCCGCCGCCTTCAGCTTCAAGTACTCGCCCCGTCCCGGCACTCCCGCCGCGACGATGGACGGCCAGGTTGCAGCTGAGGTGATGGAGGATCGACTCGCCCGCTTGCAGGCCGCGCTGGGCCGTCACCAACTGGCTTTCAACCGCGCTACCGAAGGCCGTATCTGCGACGTGCTGGTGGAACGCACGGGCAAGCTCCCCGGCCAATGGCTGGGCAAGTCGCCGTGGCTGCAATCGGTGCTGTTCCATGGCGAGGCAAAGATCGGCGACATGGTCCGCGTCGAGCTGGTGGATGCGGGGCCAAATTCGCTCAAGGGCCAGTTGCTGGAACGCATCCCCGCCTGAGCGCATTGTGACACCGGAGTGACTATCCACCGCTAGCTGCACCCGCGCCGCTTGCCAGACCGCGCCCCCGGCCTACATTCCGATTCGTCACCCAGCCGAAAGGCCAGAAACAAGGAGCGCCCAAAGCACTGCATGGCTCGCAAATCGTCCAACGGCGGCTATCCGGCCGCATTCGCCCACCCCGAAGACCATCGCGACCATTCGCGCCGCGCCAGGGTGGAGGTGGAGTTCGATAACCAGGCCGTGCTCGGCAGGCTGTTCGGCGAATTCGATGCCAATCTGGTGCTGATCGAGAACCGGCTGGGCGTGTACATCGCCGCGCGCGGCAACCGCGTGTCGATCGAGGGGACCGAGGACGATGTCGCTCGCACGCGCGATGTCCTGTCCAAGATGCACCAGCGGCTGCAGACCGGGCACGAAATGGACGCCGGCGAGATCGAGGCGCTGATCGCCATGTCGAACGAGCCAATGCTGGAAGGCATCGTCGTCGGCAGCGGCACGCTCCCGCCGATCATGATCCGCACGCGCAAGAAGACGATCACCCCGCGCAGCGCGATGCAGGCCGACTACATGCGCCAGCTGGCCAGCCGCGACGTGATCTTCGCGCTGGGGCCAGCGGGCACCGGCAAGACCTATGTCGCGGTGGCACAGGCGGTCAGCCAGTTGATCACCGGCTCGGTACAGCGCCTGATCCTCTCGCGCCCTGCGGTCGAGGCGGGTGAGCGGCTCGGCTTCCTGCCCGGCGACATGAAGGAGAAGGTCGATCCGTACCTGCGCCCGTTGTACGATGCGCTGTACGATTGCATGCCGCCCGAGCAGGTGGAACGGCGGCTGGCGAGTGGCGAGATCGAGATCGCGCCGATCGCCTTCATGCGCGGCCGCACGCTGGCCGACAGCTTCATCATTCTGGATGAGGCGCAGAACACCACGCGCGAGCAGATGAAGATGTTCCTCACCCGCTTTGGCCAGGGCAGCCGCATGGTCATTTGCGGTGACCCGAAGCAGATCGACATCCCCGGCGGTGCCGCGCAATCGGGCCTGCACGACGCGGTCCAGCGGCTCGACGGGGTGGAAGGCATCGGCGTGACGCGGTTCACGGTCGCTGACGTGGTGCGCCACCCGATTGTGGGGCGGATTGTCGAGGCCTATGAGGGGGAAGATCGGCCTGTCCGGTAAGCTCGAGCACGGCCTCCAAGGCCCGTTCGTGTCGAGCGAAGTCGAGACACCGGGCGCGAGGTGTCTCGACTTGGCTCGACACGAACGGCTAGGGATGCGCGGTGCAGCTCGACATTGACATTGAAGACTGGCCGCTCGGCGAATGGGAGGCTTTGGCCGAACGCGTGGCGCAAGCCGCCGCCTCTGTCGCACCAGAATTGGCGAACGATCGGTTGATCGCCTCTGTGCTGTTCACCAGCGACGCCGAAATCCATGACCTCAACCGCGAATGGCGGGCGCGCGACAAGCCGACCAATGTGCTCAGCTTCCCCATGGTGGAGCGCGCCGACCTGCTTGCCCTCGCCCCAGATGGCCCGCCCGAGATGCTGGGCGATATCGCGCTCGCGCACGAGACCTGCGCGCGCGAGGCGGCCGAGAAGGGCGTTTCGCTGGAGCACCACGCCGCGCACCTGATCGTCCACGGCCTGCTCCACCTGGCCGGTCACGACCATGAAATATCCGACGCCGATGCCGAGGCCATGGAAGCGCTGGAGGTAAAGGCGCTTGCGCTGGTGGGCATCGCGGACCCATATGGCGACCGAACCTGAACGAGACGGAGCGAGTAAAGGCCGATGGCCGAGCATAAAAACGGCGAATCCCAACCGGGAGACGCGGACAGTAGCGGCGGCCAGGGCGGCGGCTTGTGGAGCGCTATCAAGAGCCTGTGGGATGACGGAGAAGGCCCCAGCCTGCGCGAGCAGCTGGAAGAAGCCATCGACGAGCACGAGGACGAGCAGGCCGGTGACGGCGCCGAGCCCCCGGCCAAAGGCGACCTCTCCCCGATCGAGCTGACAATGCTCAGGAACCTGCTTCACTTCAGCGAGCACGACGCCGACGACGTGGCCGTGCCGCGCAGCCAGATCGTGGCCGTTTCCGCCGACGCCACGTGGGACGAAATGGTCGCGCTGCTGGCCGAGAATGGCCACAGCCGCGTGCCGGTCTATCGCGACCAGCTGGATGACGTGATCGGCATGATGCACATCAAGGACGTGTTCGCGATCCTGGCGACCAATGCCACGCCTCCCGCCGACTGGATCGAGATGATGCGCCAGCCGCTCTATGTGCCGCAAGCGCGCGGCGCGCTCGACGTGCTGGCCGACATGCGTGCGCAGAAGGTCCACCTGGCGATCGTGCTCGACGAATTTTCGGGCACCGACGGGCTCATCACTATCGAGGACCTGGTCGAGGAAATCATCGGCGAGATCGAGGACGAGCACGACGAGGAGCCGGTCCCCATGGTCGTGAACCTGGGCGATGGCATGTGGGACGCCGATGCCCGCGCCGAGCTGGATGACGTGGCCGCGACGGTGGGCGATCCGCGCATCGCCGAGGTCGAGGAAGCGGTCGATACGCTGGGCGGCCTCGCCTTCATCCTCGCCGAGCAGGTGCCGCAACCGGGCGCCATGCTGCTGCACCCCTCGGGCTGGCGGATCGAGGTGATCGAGGGCGATGACGCTCACGTCACCCGCCTGCGGCTACACGCTCCGGCCGCCCGCGAGCATGTTGTGGAAGACCGGGAATAATCCGCAATACGTCATTTCGCACTTGCGGCATTCCCCCATTCCGATGCACTCACGCTTCACATGAGTTGCATATTTTAGAACATAATCCGGGATGAGACGTCTACCGCCCCTTCGCGCCCTCGAGGCCTTCGTGCGAGTCGTGCGGCTCGGCTCGGCGCGTTCGGCCGCGGCGGAGCTGGGGCTGAGCCCATCCGCCCTGTCGCGCCGCGTGGCGAACCTCGAGGAATTTACCGGTCGCAAGCTGTTCTCGCGCTCGGGCCAGACGATGCGCCTGACCGACGAGGGACGGGTGTTCTACGATGCCGTGGCGCCGCACCTCGAATCGCTGGCGGCCGCAGTCGAATCGCAGAGCGAGAACCTGCAGCTGCTGCGGCTGCGGCTGGGCGTGATGCCGCTGTTCGGCAGCCAGAGACTGTTCCCGCGCCTGCCCGAACTGCGCGCGTTGCACCCGCGGCTGCATCTTGATATCGACACCGGCCCGCATCTCGAGGATCGGGTGGGCGACACGCTCGACGCAGCGATCACGCTGACCACCACGCCCGATGCCAGCTTCCACGCGGTCCAGCTCGACCAGAACACCGTCCACGCCATCTGCAGCAAGGCGCTGGCCGAGAAGCTTGGCCCCAATCCGTCGATGGCCGACCTCGAGCAGCAGACGTTTCTGGTTCACACCGACATGCTGCTCAGCTTCGATGCCTGGAAAAAGGCGCTGGGGTTCGAAAAGCTCGCCCCCGTGGCGCTCGACCATTACGATTCGGGTCAGCTGATCCTCGAAGCGGCGGCGCAGGGCCTGGGCATCGCCATCATGCACGACGATCACATGGTGCGGAACAAGGACACCCGCGTCAGCAGCCTGTTCGATGTGCGGATTGCCAGCCCCTACAGCTATTGGTTCCTGTGCAAGCCTGTCGATCTCGACATGCGCCCCGTGCGATTGTTCCACGACTGGCTGGCGTCAGCCGGATTGTAACGGCCTGATATTGTAACGTCCTGATACAGGCGAACCACTATTCACCTCCGGCAAATTGCGGCACAAGTCCGGCAACGGATTCGAAAAACCGCAGTTCTTGGGGAGAGACCAATGAAATTCGTGACGATCGCCCTTGCCGCCGCGCTAGCGGCCACCTTGCCCATCCCGGCCGCCGCGCAGATGCGCGCCTTGAGCGACCCCGTGGTGCCGCACCCGGACCCGGAGAGCCTGTTCACCAGCAGCGACCCGGTCCTCAACCGCAACAAGCAGGCCGCGCTGCACATCCAGCGCAACCTGCTGAAATGCAACGAATGGGGCCGCGCCAGCGAATGGCTGACCGATGCCTATATCCAGCACAACCCGTCCGCCGCATCGGGGCTTGCCGGGGTGGTCCATTACTTCACGCAGGTCGTCCGCCGTCCGGCGCTGAGCCCGTGTCCGGCCCTGAGCGCACAGGATCCCAACGGTGTGGTCGCGGTGCAGGCGGACGGCGACTATGTCACCATCCTGACGCGCCGGATCATGCCCTATGCCGACGATCCGACGCAGACCTACACCACCACATGGTTCGACACCTGGCGCTTTGTCGACGGCAAGGCGGACGAGCACTGGGACCCGGCAACGATGCCCGCTGGCGGACCGCCGCAAGCGCTCGACGTCAATCGCCTGCTGATGGAAAGCCAGGTCCGTGCCGGGGTGGAGCAACTGATGTGGGACTATGTGCGCGCCGCGGACACGCTGAACGCCGATGCCTATGCGGCGCTGTTCACGCCCGATGGCCGGTTCAACACCGTGGCGGGCCGCGATGCCTTGCGCGGCATGATCAACGGCATGGCGACGAGCCAGGCTCCGCGCCGCGCGTCCGGCGCGCTGACCGGCAACATGCACCACATCATGTCGAACCAGACGATCGAGGTGCTCAGCCCGACCCGCGCCCGCGTGCACTATTACTGGCAGACCGTGTTCGGCGGCCCCGGCACCGAGCCGGTTCCGCGCGTGGCGGCGGTTGGTAACGGGGTGGACGATGTGGTGAAGGTGGACGGCAAGTGGCTGATCATGAGCCGCAACGTCCAGCCGACACTCGAACAGGAGTAAGGCGCTACAACCCGCCCCGGCCGTAGAAGCGCGAGATGTCAAACCACACCTCGCGCTCGCTACCGGTGGCGGGATCGCGCGCGGTCAGCACATCGAACGGCTGGCCGTCGATCACGTGGAGTGCCTGGCGGCGCATTTCGAGGCCGAGCAGGCGCAGCACTTCGTCTTCCTGCGCCACGCTGACCACGCGATAGGCATCGTCCGGCCCGGTGCCGGTGGCGCTGGCGATTACCGTGGGGGCATCGGGCGGCAGGGTGCAGGCAGGAACCCCTGCCAGCACCCCCAGCAACGCAAGCGCCGCCAGTTGCCGCCGCAATGTCATGGTCAGGAAACGGTCGCCTTGGCGATCTTGCCCGGATTGCGCGGCGGCTCACCCTTGGGCAGCGCGTCGACATGTTCCATGCCGCTCTCGACCACGCCCCACGCGGTGTACTGCTTGTCGAGGAAGCGGGCATCGTCGAAGCAGATGAAGAACTGCGAGTTGGCGCTGTTCGGGTTGCTGCTGCGCGCCATCGAGCACACACCGCGCACATGCGGTTCGGCGTTGAACTCGGCCGCCAGGTCGGGCTTGTCGCTGCCGCCCATGCCGGTGCCGGTGGGGTCTCCGCCCTGCGCCATGAAGCCGGGGATCACGCGGTGGAACACCACGCCATCGTAGAAACCTTCGCTCACCAGTTCCTTGATCCGGGCCACGTGGCCGGGGGCAAGGTCAGAGCGCAGCTGGATCACCACGTCACCACCCGCACCATCGCCGGTGTCGAGGGTGAAAGTCAGCTTGTCGTCGGCCATGGGTATCTCCTCATATCTTGGCTGCTGCACCTATAGGGACGCAAACCGCAAAGTCACCCCTTCGGCGCCCGAGCCGCTTGCTTTTGACAAGGCGTGGGCTAGGCCTTGCCGCATGAGCGAAACCGACCTCCACTATCCGGCCAGCGAGGCGCCCTCGGGAGAGGACTTCGACGAGCTGGACGAGGAGAACCGCCTCAAGCCCAGTTTCGTCGATGCAGTGCGCGATGCGCTGGACGCGGGCGATACCGGCCGCGTCTATGACCTGGTCGAACCGCTCCACCCGGCAGACGTGGCCGACCTGTTCGAGCTGCTCGAACGCACCGAACGCACCGCGCTGGCCGAGGCGATCACCGACCTGATGACCGGCGACGTGATCGCCGAATTGAACGACCACGTGCGCGAATCGATGGTCGAGGCGCTGTCCGCCGCCACCGTCGCCGAAATCGCCGAACAGCTCGATACCGACGACGCGGTGCAGCTGATCGAGGATCTCGAGCCGGCCGAGCAGCGGGCGATCCTGGCCGAGATGGAGCCCGAGGACCGCGCCGCGATCGAGAGCGCGCTGTCCTATCCCGAGGAGACCGCCGGCCGCCTGATGCAGCGCGAGCTGGTCGCTGTGCCCGAGACGATGACGGTCGGCGACCTGATCGACTACCTGCGCGAACAGGACGACATGACCACCGAGTTCTGGGAGGTGTTCGTGGTCGATCCGCGCCACCACCCGGTCGGCACCTGCCAGCTGAGCTGGATCCTGCGCACGCCGCGCCACATCCCGCTGACCGACGTGATGAAGCGCGACCAGACGTTGATCCCGGTCGGGATGGACCAGGAAGAGGTCGCGCTCCGGTTCCAGAAGTACGCCCTGATCTCGGCCGCCGTGGTGGATGAGAGCGGGCGGCTGGTGGGCCAGCTGACGGTCGACGATATCGTCCACATCATTCAGGAGGAAGCGGGCGAGGACGCGCTGCTGATGTCCGGCGCGGGCGACGGCGACATCAACGAGCCGATCCGCGATGCCTTCTCGGCCCGCGTGCGCTGGCTGGTGGCGAACCTGCTCACCGCCTCGCTCAGCGCCGCGATCATCTTCATGTTCGGCGGCACGATCGAGCAGCTGGTCGTACTCGCCGCGCTGGCGCCCGTGGTCGCCTCGATCGGTGGCAATGCGGGAACGCAGACGATGGCCGTATCGGTGCGCGCGCTGGCCATGAACCAGCTGACCCGCAGCAACACCAAGCGCATCATCTTGCGTGAATTGCGCGTGGCGGTGGCCAATGGCGCGACCATTGCCGTGTTGGCCGGGCTCGCCGTGTCCGCTGTGTTCTCGCTGTGGTTCGGCGGCGCGTTGGCGGTGCATCTGGGGCTGGTGATCGCTGCGGCGATGATGATCAACATCGTCACCGCAGGCCTCGCCGGGGTCGCCGTGCCGGTGCTGCTCGACCGGATGGACCAGGACCCGGCGGTCGCCTCCAGTGTGTTTGTGACGATGATCACCGATTCGATGGGCTTCCTGGTGTTCCTCGGCCTCGCCGTACTCAGCGGGCTGGTTGGCTGAAGTCCTACAGACCTGGAACACCTGGAACAGTGTCCAAAGGGTGAAATACCGGATGCGAAATCTCGGCCTTTCAACAAAGTTTGCAAGGGGATGGCGGATCGTTGGCGTCATGAGTCCGATAGGGCAATTCCAACGGCAGTAGGAAAGCGGAAAGCTTCATCAAGCACTCCTCCCCTTCCCCCGCCGCCAGCCAGATCCTATCTCCACAGCATGCCGCTGCACATGACCAAAATCGCCTACAGCGCCACCTCGCTGGCCGATCTGGAGGCGTGGTTCGATGGCACGACGCCCGAGAAACGCCTGCGCACCCGCTATCTGCCCAAGCGGCACGCGGAGATGCTGGGCGGCTCGCTGTACTGGATTCACGAGCACGCGATGGTCGCCCGCGCCGCCATCCTGCGGTTCGACCAGCGACCCGACGGGCACTGGGACATCGTGATGGAAAACCGCCTCCACCGCGTCCACCCCAAGGCCAAACGCGCGCACCAGGGCTGGCGCTACCTGGCCGACGCCGATGTTCCCGCCGATCTGGCCGAGGGCGACGTGGCGGGCGACGTGCTGCCCGGCAAGCTGGTCAGCAAGCTGGCAAAACTGGGGCTGGTCTAGCCTTTCGATAGGCAGTAGCTTGCGGCCATGACGCTACGGATGGTCTTTTTGGCGCTTGCCCTTGCCGCCCTGCCCGCGCCAATCTGGGCACAGGATAGTGCAGTGGCCGTGACGCGGTCGGTCGAAGCTGATGGCACAACCACGCTTGTCCACGAAGTGACCATCCCAGCCAGCAATGCAGACGTGTGGCGAGCGGTCAGCACCGCGCAGGGGTGGATGGATTGGGCGGTGCCAATTGCGTGGGGCGATCCCGCCACCGGCATCTTGGAAACCAGCTATAACCCGTCTGCCCATCCCGGCGACCCCGGCACCATAGTCCAGCAATTTGTGGCGACCATTCCCGGTCGGCTGCTGGCCTTCCGCACCACCAAGGCTCCCGCAGGATTCGCCGCTGCCGAAACCTATTACCGAGTTACCAGCGTGTTTGAACTGGAAGCACTGACCGGCGGCACACGCCTGCGGCTCACCTCGGTCAACTTCGCCGCCACGCCCGAAGGCACGCAATTGGCTGACTTCTTCGCGGAAGGGAACGCCAGTTCGCTGGACCACCTGCGGCAGCGGTTCATAGATGGACCGAAGGACTGGTCCGCCACGTCGCCCTAGGGCTTGGCTGAGACCAGCACGTGCGCCACCACCGCGTTGGCGTGGCCGTGGCCCATGCCGTGCTGGTCTTTCAGCACCTTGACCAGGTCCATATGCTTTGCCGGTTGCGCTGCTTCCACGATCGCGAACCAGTGCGCCATCGGCTGGCCGTAAGTCTTCTCGATGGACGGAAAGTAGCTTGCCGGACCCTTCACCTTGCCATCGCTCAAGCCATTGCCTCCATGCTCGCCAGCTTGACCAGCGCCTGTTTGAAGTTCTCCGGTTCGCTCGATCCTTGCAGGATATACTTGCCGTTGACCACGAAGGTGGGGACCGAGCGGATGCCGTTCTGCGCAGCGAACTGCTCTTCGTGGCGGACCGCCTGCGACAGCGCCGGATCGTCGAGCGCGGCAGCGGCGGCCTTGCGGTCGAAGCCCTGGCCTTCCGCAATGTCGAGCAGCACCTCGCGGTCGGAGACGTTCAGCCGCTGCTGGAAGTGGGCGCGCAGCAGCGCTTCCTTCAGCCGCGCCTGCGCCGCCGGATCGGCCACGGCGAGCGCCCAGCGCAGCAGCATATGCGCTTGGTGCGTGTTCCACACCCATTTGGGCGGCGCTGCCCCTTCGCCCTGCCATGTCATCGGGAACCCTGCCTTGGCGGCGGCTTCCTCCACCGTCGCGCCCATGGCGGCCACTTCGTCGAGCGAGCGGCCATAGTTCTCGGCCAGCAACGCCGCCTGCTCGCGGCCTTCGGGCACTATGTCGGGGTTCAATTCGAACGGCATGAACCGCGCGGTCACGTCGACCTCGCCCTTCAGCTCATCGATGGCCTTGGCGAACTGTGTCCACCCGATAGCGCACCACGGGCACATTACGTCGGACCACACGTCCACTTGCATTTCGTCGGCCATCACTGCTTCTCCAGCCACCATTCCAACAGGTTGCGGGCTATAGCGGTTGGTGGTGGCGGAAGGAAGGCAAGGTCGCCCACATCGCCGCCCAGCCCCATATCAATCGGCGCCGCCAGCGCGGCGGCCACCTCGGCGCGGGTGAACCAGCGGGCATCGGCCAGTTCGCTGTAATCCACGGTCAGCTCGCGCCCATCGGCCATCGCGTGGCAGCCGAGCATCAGCTGGCTGGGGAACGGCCACGGCTGGCTGGCGACATAGCGCACCGAGTGAACGCGCACGGCAGCTTCCTCGAACACCTCGCGCGCCACGGCATCCTCCATGCTTTCGCCCGGCTCGACGAACCCCGCGAGCGCAGAGTAGCGGCCGGGCGGGAAGTTCTTGCCGCGCCCCAGCAGCAGGTCGCCGTCGTGCTCGACCAGCATGATCGTGACCGGATCGGTGCGCGGAAAGTGCATCGCCTGACAGGCCGGGCAATCGCGCTGCCAGCCCCCTTTGGCGAGCACTGTGGCACCGCCGCAGCGGGCGCAAAAGCGATGGCGGGCGTGCCAGTCCACCAGACTGCGCGCGCCGCCATAGATCGCCAGGTCCTGCGCCGGGAGCAGGCTGATCTCGTGCCACGCCGGTCGCTGGAGATAGGCGGGGCGGTCGTCGCCTGCGGGTGGAACCGGGGCGAACAGCGGGGCGCCGTCCCGGATGCCGAGAAAGACCAGTTCGCCGTCCTCGCCGGTCATGTCGCGCCAGGTGAGCGCATGGCCCTCGCCCAACACCGGAGCGAGGCCATCGAGAACCAGCACCCGCGCCTCGGCCAAGCCGCGCAGCCGAGCCAGGGCTGCCGCATCGGCGCGCAGATGGTCGGCCCGATCGAGTCCGTGGCCGCTGAACGCCGTTCGCATCAACTCACGGCCCGCGCCGCGTCGGCGGCAACGGCGAGCGGGAAATCGTTCTGCAACGGATAGGCCTGGCTGGGCATATATTGCGTCATCAGCGTCTGGCGCAGGCGATACTTGAGGTTCACCAGCCCGCAGGTTCCCGCCGCGCCAAACCAGCCGAACAGCCCCTCGGCGTCGCCGCGCCCGACCAGCCCCGCCGCGCCGAAGCCGAACGCGCGTCCGCCGGTGGAGAACCCCCCATCGGGCGCCAGCGTAGCGGGGAACAGGTCGCTGGTGCCCAGCGCGACCGTCTCGGCCTTCAGCACCCGCGCTCCATCGAGTTCGCCGCCGTTCGCCAGCATCGCCAGGAAGCGGTCATAGTCGCGCGCCGAGGAGACAAGGCCCGAGCCGCCGAACGGGAACGGCGGCGGATCAAGGAACACCGAATCCTGCGGCAAGTCGATCGGCACCAGCGTTTCGCCGACCATGTAATAGCTCGCGACCAGCCGGTGCGCCTGATCGCGCGGGACCTGAAAGAAGGTGCTGGACATGCCCAGCGGATCGAAGAAATGCTGCTGCAGGTAGGCATCGAAGCGCAGCCCGCTGACGACCTCGATCACGCGCCCGAGGAGGTCGAGCCCGGTCGAATAGGACCACTTCGTACCCGGCTGATAGACCAGCGGCAGGTCCGCCAGCCGGTCGGCGAACAGCTCGAGGCTGGGAACGGCCGTGCCACGGAAGCCCGGCACATTCTGCAAGCGGGTGACGAGGCCCGGAACCACACCGGTATCCTGCATGGCTTGCGAAAGGGGGCCTTGCTGGACGATCGAATAGCCCAGCCCCGCGGTATGTGTCAGGCAATGGCGAATGGTAATCGGGCGTACCGCCGGCTCGAGGTTGTCGGGCGTGATCGGGCCGTCGTAGGTCTTCTGCACCTGCATCCGGGCGAACTTGGGCAGCACTTCGGCCAGCGGCGTGTCGAGCGTCAGCAGCCCATCCTCAATGCACTTCATCACCGCCATGCCGGTGATCGGCTTGGTCATCGAGTAGATGCGGTAGAGCGTGTCGCGGTCCGCCGGAATGCCGCTGGTGAAGCTGGAATTCCCCAGCGACTTGACCTGCAGTTCGTCGGTGCCCCACCCCAGGCCTGCGACCATGTTGGCCACCTTGCCGCTGCCCACATAGTCTTGCATCAGCGCGGAAACGGCGGGCCAGCGCTCCTCGAAAGTGGCGCTCGTAGTGGCGGTTGCAGTGCTGGCCCGGACCATTTGCGGCAAGGCGACGAAGGCGGCCAGCGCGGCGGCCGAGCCCCCGAACTGGCGGCGCGTAACTTGGTGCGGCACTGGCATTGTCTCCCGGGTCAATCCGGTCGGGAGCCTAGCACGAAGGCACGCCGCTTCAAGTCTTGCAGGACGCCGGTGGCTTACCTATGTAACACACATGTTGAACGCACTCTCGATTGTCACCGGACTGATCTCGCTGCTGATCGTCATCCCGTCGCAAATCCCGCTGCTTGGCTGGGGCAACTGGCTTGCCTTGCCGCTGGTGGTCGTCGGCGTGGCGCTGGGTGCGCTGTCGAGCAAGAACGGCGGGCGCAACTTCTGCCTCGTGATCCTGCTGGTCTGCGCGGTGCGGCTGATGCTGGGCGGCGGAGTGTTCTAGTCCCGCGCCAGCACCTGCTGCGCGGCCTTGGCGAACAGCGTCGGTAGGCCCGCCTCGTTCAACCGGTCGAGCGGCCACCATTCGCCTTCACCCTCAGGCGTAGCCCCACCCGCAAACACCGCCACGGCCAGCTCGAGGTCAAAATGCGTGAACCCGTGCCGCACCACGCCGCCGGGCTGCCAAGCGCCCGCCACCGGTCCGTCGCCGCACCCGTCTCCGCGCGCCGACCAGCCATCGTCGGGCAGCGCGCGCATTCCGCCGAGCATGCCCTTGCCGGGGCGGGTGACCAGCCAGACGGCTCCATCGCGCGCGATCCAGAAGCACGTGCCCTGGCGGCGGGGCTTGGCCTTTTTCGCCGCCTTGACCGGCAAGCGCACCGGATCGCCCTCCGCCCGCCCGCGACACTCCGCCTGCAACGGACACAGCAGGCAGCGGGCATCGCGCGCGGTGCAGATCGTCGCGCCGAGGTCCATCATGGCCTGCGCAAAATCGCCCGCGCGCCGGTTCGGCGTGATCGCATCGGCGGCGGCGCGGATCGCCTTTCGGCCACCGGGCAGCGGTTCGGCGATGGCGAACAGCCGGGCGACCACCCGCTCCACATTGGCATCGACCACCACCGCCCGCCTGCCGAACGCGATCGCCGCCACGGCGGCGGCGGTATAGGCGCCCAGCCCCGGCAATTCGCGCAGGCCCTCCTCGGTATCGGGAAACCCGCCCAGTTCGGCCACCGCGCGCGCGGCGAGCACCAGATTGCGGGCGCGCGAGTAATAGCCCAGCCCGGCCCACTGGGCCATGACCTCGGCCTCGGGCGCACCCGCCAGCGCATCGACAGTGGGCCAACGGGCGGTGAACCGCGCGAAATAGGGGGCGACCGCCATTGTGGTCGTCTGTTGCAGCATCACTTCGGACAGCCACACGCGGTAGGGATCGGGGGCGGCTTCTCCCGGCGGCGAGCGCCACGGCAACCGGCGTGCGTGGGCATCGTACCAATCGAGCAGGAGACCCGCCACCCGCAGCGCTGCGCTGTTGTCCATCGGCCCGCCATGGCATAGGCATGTGGGCGATGGAAAGCGGCACCGATAAACCGAAACGCAAACCACCCGCCCTGCGCCCCTATGAACGGCCGCGCGGGGGCGAGGCGCGCGCCGTGGCGGACCTTGTGCCGCAGATCGGCCGCGCCGCCTTCCGCCGCTTCGGCTTCGTGCAATCGAGCGTGGTCAGCCGCTGGCCCGAGATCGTCGGCCCGACCCATGCGCGCGTGTGCCAGCCCGAATCGATCCGTTTTCCGCCCGGCGAGAAGGCCGATGGCATCCTGCAACTGGTAGTGCTGCCCGCCCATGCGCCGCTGATCCAGCACGTGATCCCCGAGATCATCGACCGGGTGAACCGCTTCTTCGGCTATGGCGCGGTGGCCAAGGTCAAGCTGCGGCAAGGCGCGGTTCAGGCCGATCGTGCTGAAACCCGCGCTGCGCCACCATCACTGAAGCCCATTCCGCTGGAACTGGGCGACAGCCTGCGCGACATTGGCGACCCTGAGCTGCGCGTGGTGCTGGAATCGCTGGCCCGATCGCTTGGTTCGAATGAAACGTTGGGCTCAAAGGAAGATTGAGACGTGAAGCTGAAGACCGCCTTGTTGGCCCTCGCCGCCGCCGCACTCCCCGCGCTTTTGGTCGCGCCTGACACCGCACAGGCCCAATCGCGCCGCAACTGGGGCACGACCTTTGCCGAAACCACTGGGGGCCACCGGCTCGGCAGCCCGCAGGCCAGCACCAAGCTCACCGTGTTCATCTCGTACTCGTGCCCGCACTGCGCCGCGTTCGAGCAAGCCTCCGATGCACCCTTGCGCGTGACCTATATCCAGCCGGGCAAGGTCAGCCTGGAAGTGCGGCCATACCTGCGCAACGTGCTCGACGTGGCCGCCACTTTGGCCGTCGAATGCGGGCCGGAGAGCCGGTTCTGGGCCAACCACCGCACCATGCTGCGCGCGCAGGGCCAGTGGATGCAGGTTGCCGCCAATGCCTCGACCGCGCAGCAGGGTCGCTGGAACAGCGGACCCTTGCCGCAACGCCTGCGCGCCATCGCGGCTGACCTGGGGTTCTACCGACTGATGGAGCCGCGCGGCTATTCGACCGCCCAGCTCGACGCCTGCCTGAACGACGAAGCAGCCGCCCGCGCGCTTGCCGAGCGCAGCCAGGCCGACGGCACGCGCTACAACATCCCCGGCACGCCCAGCATCCTGATAAACGACCGCTTGCAGGACAATGTGTTTGATTGGGCCGCCTTGCGCCCCCTGCTCGATGCGGCGACCCGATAGACGCGACGATTACCGGGCATATCCTGTGCAAAACCGCGCCTATCGCACCCGGCGCGTTTTGCACCCGCCCGCCGATGAATTAGCCATTGTTCCTTCACTTACAGGATTTGACCCATGACCGCTTTGCGCCGTCCCTTCCGCTCCCCCGCCTTCCGCACCATCGTCCTCGCCTCGCTGGCCCTGCCGCTCGCGCTGGGGTTGGCCGCGTGCAATTCGGGCAGCGGCGATGCCGCCGGTGCCAGCGGTGACGTGGTCGAGAACGTCGCGCCGCCGGCTGGCTCCTTCTGGTCCGGCGTAGCCACGCGCACGCCCGACGGCGGCTGGCTGGTCGGCAATCCCGATGCGCCGATCAAGCTGATCGAATATGGTTCGCTCACCTGCCCGGCCTGCGCGCTGTTCTCCACCGAAGGGTCGGCCAAGCTCCACAGCGACTATGTCGACACCGGCCGCGTCAGTTACGAATTCCGCACCGTGCTGATCCACGGCGCGATCGACCTTTTGATGAGCCGCGTGCTCGAATGCGCCCCGGTCAACGTGGCCGTGCCGCTGGCCGAACAGGGCTGGGCCAACCTCGACGAGGTGACCGCGCCGTTCCAGGCCAACCAGGCCGCGCTTGAGGCGGCGATCAGCCTGCCGGAAGACCAGCGTTTCGTGGCCATGGCGCAGGCTGGCGGGCTCGATGCCTTCTACGCCGCGCGCGGCATCAGCACCGAACAGACGCAGGCTTGCCTGGCCGATAGCGCTGCCGTCACCGCGCTCGCCACCAAGAGCCAGGAAATGTCCACCCGCGACGGCGTCACCGGCACACCGACTTTCCTGCTCAACGGCACCAAGGTCGATGCAACCCGCTGGGCCGAAGTTGAAGGCGCGCTGCAACGCGCCGGCGCGCGCACCGAATAGGCGCGGGGACAAGCGGGGGGCCGGGCACACGATGGAGATCAGGAAGCTCAAGCTGTCGGGCTTCAAGAGCTTCGTCGAGCCGGCCGAACTGCGCATCGAGCCGGGGCTGACCGGCGTTGTCGGCCCCAACGGCTGCGGCAAATCGAACCTGCTCGAAGCGATCCGCTGGGTGATGGGCGAAAACTCGCCAAAATCGATGCGCAGCGGCGGGATGGAAGACGTGATCTTCGCGGGCACCGCCACTCGCCCACCGCGCGATTTTGCCGAAGTGGTGCTCCACGCCTTCGATGCGGACGGCGAGGAGCTGAGCGTCACCCGCCGGATCGAGCGCGGGCTGGGCAGCGCCTATCGCGTCAACGGGCGTGACGTGCGGGCAAAAGACGTGTCGCTGGTCTTCGCCGATGCCGCCACCGGGGCGCACTCGCCCGCTTTGGTGAGCCAGGGCAAGATCGCCCAGGTCATCGCCGCCAAGCCCGAGGAACGGCGGATGATGCTGGAGGAAGCGGCGGGAATTGCCGGCTTGCATGTCCGCCGCCGCGATGCCGAGAATAAGCTGAAGGCGACCGAGCGCAACCTGGCGCGCCTCGAAGACCTGATGGCCGGGCTCAACAGCCAGATTGCCACGCTTCGGCGACAGGCCAAGCAGGCCGAGCGCTACAAGGCGTTGTCGGATCAGATCCGCATGGCCGAAGCGCGGCTGGTGTTTGCCCGCTGGCGCGATGCGGCCGCTGCTGCCGAGGGCGCGCGGGCGCAAGCCAAGCAGGCCGATGGCGCGGTGGCAGAGGCTCAGGCTGCGGCCCAGGCGGCGCAGAAAGCGCAACATGCGCTGGCCGCAAAGCTCGCCGAATTGCGTGACGAACTGGCCGACCGGCGCGACGATGCCAGCGCGCACGGCCACCGCATGGCCTCGCTCGCCAGTCAGCTTGAAGCCGCCAATCAGCGCCTCGCCGATCTCGACCGCCAGCAGGCGCGGCTGGAGGAGGACCGGTTCGAGGCCGACCGCTTGACCCGCGATGCAGCGCAGGCGCTGAAGGACCTCGAAACCGCTCTCGCCGCCAATGTTGCGGCTTTGGCCGAGGCGGAGACTGCACGACCCGCGCTGGCGCACAGGGCGGATCAGGCCGAACAGGCCGGGCGCGCCGCAGAACTCAGCCTCGCCCGCGCCACCGCCGATCATGCCGGGGTCGAAGCCGAGTGGCGCGTGGCCGAGGCTGAACTGGCCCAGCTCCGCGCGCGGCTCGACCGGCTGGGGGGCGAGGCGCGGCGACTGGCCGATCAGCGCGCTGCGCTTGCTGCGGAGGGCGATCCGGCACTGGCAGTGGCCAGCGCCAAGGCTGCTGCCGAGGCCGCCGGTACGCGGCGCGAGGAGCTGCGCAACGCACTTGAGGCGAGCCGCGCACGCAAGGATGAACTCACCGCAGCGCGCGATATTGCCGCCAGCGCTCTGTCCGCCGCGCGCGCCGATCTCTCGGGGATCGAACGCGAATGGCAGGCGCTCGACCGCGACCGGCAGGCCCGCGCCAAGCAGGCTGCGGGCAAGCACGGGCTGCCCGTGGCGCTCGATCAGTTGGCTGCCGAACCGGGTTACGAACGCGCGCTCGCCGCCGTGCTCGGGCGCGACGGCAAGGCACCGCTGGGGATGCCCGACGGTTTCTCGAGCGGAGCCGCGGAAGGTCGCTTCTGGACCGGCGCCGCCACGCCCGCCAAGGTGGCGGACAGCCTCGACGATCATGTCCGCAAGTGCCCGCCGCAACTCGCCGCCCGGCTGGCGCTGGTCCATGTGGCCGACGCCGACGACGGGCGCAGCCTCGGTCCCGGCGAGTGGCTGGTCACCCGCGACGGCATGCTGCGCCGATGGGACGGGTTTGTCGCGCGCGGCGAAGGGGCGGCCGAAGCTGCGCGGCTGGAGGCGGACAATCGCCTCGCAGATCTCGAACAGCGCTTGCCGTCGTTGCGCGAAGCTGCCGCTGCTGCATTGTTGGCGCACGAGGCGCTTGCCGCCGAAGCAGGCGAATTGCAGCGCGCGCTGGTGGCCGAGGAGCGCGGCGTCAACGAAGCCGCCGAGACCGAGCGGCAGGCATTGCGCGCGCTCGATCAGGCTGAGGCGCGGCGCGAACGGCTGGCCATGCGGCTGGGTGAACTGGATGCCGCCGGGCTGGAACTCGCCGATCAGCGCAAGGCAGCGGAGTCAGATGTGGCTGGGGCCGAAGCCCGCCGCACCGCCCTGCCCGATCCCGCCGCCGGGCGTGTCGCACTGGACGCTTCGCGCTCCAAGCACGAAGCCGCGCGCGCAACCTTGCAGGCCACCATCGCCGCGCTCGCCGCGCACGATCAGGGGTTGGCCGTGTCGCGCGAGCGGGTCTCCGCGCAACGCAGCGACAAGGCCAATTGGGAAGCCCGCGCGGGCGAAGCGGCGCAGCGGCTGGCAGGCATGTCGGCGCGCTTCGAGGAGATCGCACAGGAGCGCGCGGTCACCGCCGCCAAGCCCGCCGGGCTCATGCGCGAGATCGAGGGCGGCGAGGAATTGCGCGCGCGATTGGGCGAGGAATTGCGCGCGGCGGAAGCAGCCGTGGCGACTGCGACCGAGGAATCGCGCGGGGCCGATGCGGCGCTGGCGCAGGCGGCCGAGGCGCTCTCCACCGCGCGCGAATTGCGCGCCACGCTGGCCACCCGCGCCGAAAACGAGGAGCAGCGCCGCGAGGAGATGGCGCGGCTTTCGGGCGAACGCTTCCAGTGCCCGCCGCCGCTGCTGGCCGAGCGGTTCGCGTTCGACGAGGCGACCGTGGGCCACTCCACCACCGAGACCGAAACGATGGATCAACTGGTCGCCAGCCGCGAGCGGATCGGCCCCGTCAACCTCGTCGCTGCCGACGAACTGGCGCGGATCGAGGGAGAATACGGCGCGGGTGCCGCCGAGCAGGAGGAGCTGAAGGAAGCGGTCAACCGCCTGCGCGGCAGCATCGGCAACTTGAACCGCGAAGGCCGCGAACGCCTGCGCGCCGCGTTCGAGGCGGTGGACGGCCATTTCCGCCACCTGTTCACGCGATTGTTCGAAGGCGGGCAGGCGCACCTCGCGCTGGTCGATTCGGATGATCCGCTGGAGGCCGGACTGGAAATCTACGCCCAGCCACCGGGCAAGCGCCTGCAATCGCTCAGCCTGTTATCCGGCGGTGAACAGGCCTTAACCGCAACGGCACTAATCTTTGCGCTGTTCCTAACCAATCCGGCACCAATCTGCGTGCTCGACGAGGTCGACGCGCCACTGGACGACGCCAACATCGACCGCTTCTGCGACCTGCTCGACTCGATGGTCCAGGAAACCAAGACCCGCTACCTGATCGTCACCCACAATGCCGTAACCATGAGCCGGATGCACCGCCTGTTCGGCGTTACGATGGTGGAACGAGGGATATCGCGGTTGGTCAGCGTGGATCTGGGTGAAGCGGCGGCGCTGGCGGCGGAGTAAATTCATCTCGGTGGCAGCCCGCCTCCGTATCGCGCGCGCGACTCCCGCCGAACGACGACATTCGCGAAGCCTGTATCAATCAGGTAGTCTCGAAATGATCGCGCGCAGCGAAGGGATTGTGGGCCAGCAGCATCTGTCAGAACGACGTCAACCTGAAGGGATTTGTCAGACAGCCGATCAAACCACTCCTCGGCAAAATCGCGACGGTCGATCATGTCTTGGATTTGATAGGCGCAACGAAGTCCGTCAATGCGCACGAAAACAGGATAGCCCAAGGAGACTGTGTTCGGAGCGAATGACAGTGGCGGTGAGTGCGAACAAGACGTGGCGAGTAAAAAGGCTGCCGCTCCCAGCATCACTCTCAGCATTTTCAACCCCTCACCCCAAACCAGATCACGTGGCGCGGTCCCTTGCCGTTGCTGCGCGCCCGCACGACCACTTCCTCCACCGCGAACCCGGCCTTGGCGATCCGCGCGGCGAATACCGGGTCTGGCCCGGCCGACCACACCGCCAGCACTCCGCCGGGCTTGAGCGCGGCGCGCGCGGCAGACAGCCCATCGCGGGTGTAGAGGCGGTTGTTGTCGGCCCGCACCAGCCCGTCGGGCCCGTTGTCGACATCGAGCAGGATCGCGTCGTAAGCTCCCCGGCCACCCCTTATAGCCAGCGCCACGTCCGACTGAACCAGCGACACGCGCGGATCGTCGAGGCACCCGGCGGTCAGCTCGGCCATTGGCCCGCGCGCCCAGTCGATGATTTCGGGCACCAGTTCGGCCACGGTAACGCGGCCGTGCTTGCCCATCAGGCCGAGCGCCTTGCGCAAGGTGAAGCCCATGCCGTAGCCGCCCACCAGCAGATGCGGTGCGTTTCGGCCCGCCAACCGCTCCAGCGACAGCTCGGCCAGCGCTTCTTCCGATCCGCTCATCCGGCTGTTCATCAGCTCGTTACGGTCGAGCACGATCATGAAATCGGCCCCGCGCCGCATCAGCCGCAGCTCCTCGCCGCCGGGGACTTGCGCAGATGCGAGATGTTCGAGCGGGATCATGGGCGCGGCCTATGCCCGCCGGGTGCTGGCTTGGCTAGTCCAGAACCGCGCCCTAATCGAGAACTGCCCTGGGCCCCGGACCCATCAGGCCCAGCCGGTCATCCTTGTTGTACAGACGGCACTTGTCGAGGCTGAGGCAGCCGCAGCCGATGCACTGGTCCAGCTGGTTGCGCGTGCGGGTGAGCAGGTTGATCTTCTCGTCGATCGCCACCCGCATCGAGCGACTGATGCGCTGCCAATCGGCCAGGCTGGGGGTGCGTTCGTTGGGCAGTCCGGCAAGCTGCTTTTCGATATCGGCCAATGCCAGCCCCAGCCGCTGAGCGATCAGGATGAAGCTGACGCGGCGGATATCACTGCGCATGAAGCGCCGCTGGTTGCCGCTGGTGCGCAAGGACTGCAGCAACTTCCGCTCCTCGTAGAAGCGGATCGCCGATACCGCGACGCCGGTGCGTGCGGACAGCTGTCCGATGGTGATGAAGTTGCCGACCGTCATTATTTTTATCCCCAATCCCTTGACCTCGACTTAGCTTGAGATTGCATAACCCGTAAAGAGTGATTCGTGGCACGCCCGAATTGGCGCTCAATAACGTCGTTATTTCAATAATTTACCGCATGATATTGTCACCATGACCCAAGCCAGGCTCGAGCATGTCAACCTCACCGTCAGCGACAACGAACGCTCCGCGCGTCTGCTGGCTGACCTCACCGGCTGGGTGATTCGCTGGCGTGGATTGACCAGCGAGGGTAGCGAGACAATCCATCTGGGTAGCGCTGAGGCCTATCTGGCGCTGTACCAGGACGGGCGCGACCACACCGGCCAGAGCAAAGGCCGTCCGCTAAACCACGTGGGGCTGCTGGTCGCCGATCTGGAGGCGGCAAAACGCAGCGTGGAAGCGCACGGGCTGGAACCGTTCGGCTTTGGCGATTACGAACCGGGGCAGCGGTTCTATTTCTTCGACTGGGACGGGATCGAGTTCGAAGTGGTCAGCTATGCCTGAGCGGCGGCCCCGGCGCACCGGGCCAATCACGGAACCGGCGCATCGCGGGCTTCTCCACCAGCAGGTGCAGGGCCAGCGCCAGCGCCAGCGTGGCAGCGATCATCGCGCCCTTCAGCAGCACGTTGCCTTCCAGGCCTGAAAGGCCAAAGCGGGCCTGAAAGGCCAACAGCACCGGCCAGTGGGCCATATAGACGCCGAACGACAGGCGGCCCAGCCACCGCGCCGGCCAGCTGGAAAACACGCTGTGGCTGCGTGTGCCAACGAACAGCGTGGCCACTATCACCAGCGGCAGCGGCAGCGCCAGCAGCGGCACGCGGGTGCCAAACAGGACCAGCAGGCAGAAGGCCAGGCAGCACAGCGGGAAGCCCCAGAACGGGTGGTCGGCCCGCGCCGACTGCTCCCGTGCGGACCACCACAGCCAGCAGGCAAAGCCCAGTGACAGTCCGGCCACGGCGCGCGCCCATTCAATCCACGGTTCCAGCGGATAGACCCGGCCAGTGAACATCAGCCAGGTGAGCCATACCAGGACCGCCACCAGCAGCGCGATAGCCGCGGCGCTCGCCCGCGTGCCGGGCGGACCCAGCAACGCGAGAGCGGCCACCAGCATGATCGGCAGGTACAATTCAAAGGTCATCGACCAGGCGGGGTTGTTGGCCAGCGCCTCGCCCAGCAACGGGCCGAAGGCGGTCAATTCCAGCGCCAGTTGCGACGGTGGCACGCCTTGCGGATAGAGCACGAGGAAAAACAGCGCCAGGATCACCAGATGCATCGGCAGCAAGCGCCCCACTCGCCGCCACGCGAACAGCGCCGGCCCCACGCCCGTTTGCACCACTGACCGGCACAGAACGAAACCGCTGAGCGCAAAAAAGAAATCGACGCACAGGTCCCAATGCACCTGCCCCACCGGCACGAACCGATTGAGCACCGTGTTGCTCCCGAAGTGGTACAGCATCACCACCAGCGCCAGTAGCCCGCGCATCCCGTCGAGATCGGTGAAATGCCGCCGGGTGGGATCAGCGGCCATCAATCAAAAGGCCTCTTCATAGACCCGCGAGATATCGCCGCCCCAGGCGCCGTTGAACTTGTCGAGCAGCACTTCGGCGGGTGACCGGCCGCTGGCGACGATCTCGCGCAGCGGATCGAGATAGCCGGTCTCGTCATCGCCCGAGCCATTCAGCCGCTGGCGGCTGGCGAGGCCCTGGTGGGCAATCTCGAGCACCTGGCGCGCCAGATCCTGCAAGGTGCCGCCACCGGGGATGCTGGCATGGAGCGCCTGCGCGGGGACGGCGTTGCGCAGGGCCTCGCGCTCGGCCATCGACCAGTGCTTGACCAGGTCCCACGCCGCATCGCGTGCGTCGATATCGTAGAGCAGGCCCACCCAGAACGCGGGCAGCGCGCAGATCCGGTCCCATGGTCCGCCATCGGCGCCGCGCATTTCGAGGAAGCTCTTCAGGCGCACTTCGGGGAAGGCGGTGGACAGGTGATCCTCCCAATCGCTCGGCCCGGGCAGTTCGCCCGGCAGCGCGGGCAGTTCGCCCTTGAGGAAATCGCGGAAGCTCTGCCCGGCGGCGTCGATATAGCGCCCGTCGCGGAAGACGAAGTACATCGGCACGTCGAGCATGTAATCGACATAGCGTTCGTACCCGAAGCCCTGCTCGAACACGAACGGCAGCATCCCGGTGCGCTGCGGATCGGTGTCGCTCCAGATATGGCTGCGATAGGAAAGCATGCCGTTGGGCTTGCCTTCGGTGAACGGCGAATTGGCGAACAGCGCGGTCGCCAGCGGCTGCAAGGCCAGGCTGGTGCGGAACATCGCGGCCATGTCGGCCTCGCTGGCATAGTCCAGATTGACCTGCACGGTGCAGGTGCGCAGCATCATGTCGAGCCCCATGGTGCCCACGCGCGGCATGTGCCGCAGCATGATCTCATAGCGGCCCTTGGGCATGATCGGCAGCTCGGCGCGGGTCTTGTCGGGCCACATGCCCAGCCCGAGGAAGCCGACGCCCAGCTCATCGCCCACTTCGCGGCACTGCTTGAGGTGGCGGCCGGTTTCGGCGCAGGTCTGGTGCAGGTTATCGAGTGGAGCGCCCGACAATTCGAACTGGCCGGCTGGCTCGAGGCTGATCGAGCCATCGGCGCCATTCATGGCAATGACCTTCCCGCCCTCTTCCACCGGGACCCAGCCGAAGCGCTGCATGGCCATCAGGATATCGCGGATGCCGCCGGGCTCATCGTATGTGGGAGCGCGGTGATCCTCGTGGCGGAACACCAGCTTTTCGTGCTCGGTGCCGATCTTCCAGCGGTCGCGCGGCTTCTCGCCCGCCTGCATCGGCAGGACCAGCTGGTCGCGGCTCTCGATCGGCCGCTCTTCCCCGTCAGACGCCATGCGCGTGCTCATGGCGGGTCCGTTAGGAGGTTCGGAACCTTGGCGCCAGTAGCAAAATGCAATCGGGACGCGAATTATCTACCAAGGAGTAGCGAAAAGCTCCCGCGCCGCTCAGGCCCAGTCCCCCGCCGTGCCCATCCACAGCGAAGTGGCGGCAATCGCAGCGGTTTCCCCGCGCAGGATCCGTGGTCCCAGCGTAACAGGCCGGGCGGCCGGATGGGCGCGAATGGCGGCGCGCTCGGCATCGTCGAACCCACCCTCGGGTCCGGTGATGAGGGCGGCAGGGCCGGAATGCGCGGCGAAGGCGGCGGCAGCTGGTTTTCCGCCCAGTTCATCGGCGAAAAACAGCGCGCGGCTTTCGGGCCAATCGCGCAGCAGGGCATCGAGTTTGATCACATCGGCCAGCTCCGGAAGCGCCGTGCGGGCGCACTGTTCGGCCGCTTCGGTCAGGATGGTGCGCGCACGCTCGGGATTGAGCTTGTCGGCCACGCAACGGTGGGTGAGCACGGGCACGATCCGCGCGACGCCCAGCTCGCTGGCCTTTTCCAGCACGAGGTCGAAGCGGTCCTTCTTCAGCAGCGCCGGGCACAGCCAGAAATCGGGCACGCCCTCGCGCGGGCGGAGCAGTTCGACCACTTCGAGCACCACCGCCCGCTTACCGGCCTCGACCACGCGCGCGGCCCATTCGCCGGTCACGCCATCGCAAAGCACCACGGCATCGCCGGGGCCCACGCGCATGACGCGGGCGAGGTAATGGGCTTGTGGGCCATCGAGTGACACGAGAACGCCTCGGGCCAGCGGCGGCGCGACAAACAGCCGCGGGGCAGATCGCGGGGGCCAGGCGGGGGTAGCGGGCATTTGTAACCTATACATAACTTCGTCATTCCCGCGAAGGCGGGAATCCAGGGCGGCACAGCAACCCCGACTGGATTCCCGCTTTCGCGGGAATGACGAAAGAGAGTAGTGCGATTGCCATGACCGCCGAACAGATCACCCCCGACAGCGAGCATCGCGGCCTGGTCGGCGCGCTGCCGCCGGCTTTGCGCGACTATGCCTTGCTCGCCCGGTTTGACCGGCCGATCGGCTGGTGGCTGCTGTTCTGGCCGTGCGCCTGGGGCGTGTGGCTGGCGGGCGCAGGATGGCAGGTCTCGCTGGTGCTGTGGCTGCTGCTCGGCTCGATCGCCATGCGCGGAGCGGGCTGCGTCTATAACGATATTGTCGATGCCGACCTCGACCGGCAGGTAGCGCGCACCGCCGCGCGGCCCGTCGCCAGCGGGCGGGTGAGCGTCAAGGCCGCGTGGGCCTGGCTGCTCGCGCTCGCCGCCGTGGGCCTCGTCGTACTGCTGCAATTGCGCTGGCAGGCGCAACTGGTGGCATTGGGCAGCCTCGCATTGGTGGCGGCCTATCCGTTCATGAAGCGCATCACCCACTGGCCGCAGGCGTGGCTGGGGCTGGTGTTCACCTGGGGCGCGCCGGTCGGCTGGGTGGCGCTGCGCGGCGACTTTCTGGGGGCTATGCTGGCGCTGTACGCCGGGGCCTTCTTCTGGTGCATGGCCTATGACACGATATACGCGCTGCAGGACCGCGAGGACGATGCGCTGGTCGGCATCCGGTCGAGCGCGCTGCGGCTTGGCGGCAAGGTGAAGCAGGGCGTGGCGCTGTTCTACGCCGCCGCCATCGGCTGTTTCGCGCTGGCGTTCTGGCAGGTGCGACCCGATCTATTCTCGCTGGTGGCGCTGGCTCCGGCGGCGCTGCATTTCGGCTGGCAGGTGTGGACGCTCGATCCGGCTGACCCGGCGAACCCGCTGGTCCGCTTCCGCTCCAATCGCCTGGCGGGCGCGCTGGTGGCGGCGGCGTGCCTTGTGGTGGGGAACGCCTGAACCTTATTCCGCCGGTTGCAGGCTTGCTTGCACCGGGCGTGGATTGACCCGCTTGAACAACCGCGCCAACCGGCTGGTGATCAGCCCATGCGCCTGCATCCACGCATGGTATTCGCGGTACTTGGCATCCTCGCCCAGCAGGTGCGCCTCCTCGGTCCGCGCGCGCCAATAGTAGATCGCGCTGACGCAGCCGAGGAAGAAGGTGTTGCGGATCACATCGACCAGCGAGCCGCTCGTCACCATGAACGGCATGACCGAGACCCACCAGAAGGTGTTCTTCGACAGGTAGGCCGGGTGCCGCGTGAAGCGGTAGGGGCCGTTGGTCAGCACGCCGCGATAGGTCAGGTTGGAGAAGCGGATGCCGAAGGCGACCGTCGCCCAGGCATAGATCGCGGTGAGCACGGCCAGCAGCGCCGCCCAGCCCCACAGCAGCGCGGTGTGGCCCTCAAACCAGTAGCTCCAGCCAGCGGTGTTGACCTCGTATTGCAGCACCCCTCCGCCGCCCATGAAGCCGAACACGAACGGCGGATAGCACAGCAGCGCCGCCAGCCAGCCAGCCAGGAACGGGTTGCCGCTGCGGATATGCGCGTCGAGCGGGCGGAAAGTGCACAGGTAGCCGACAGTGCCGATCTGCACGTCGATCACGAACATCAGTTCGAGCAGCAGCGTGCCCACCTGCACCGGATCGGCGATGACCGTGCCAAGGTCCGCCTCGACCACGTGGGCAAAGCCCGGCGGCAGGATCGAGATCATGAACGCGCCGAAGAAGCCCTTGATCGCCCAGGCGCGGCAGTGCTTCTTCACCTCATGGCTGTCCCAGGCCTCGCGCCCGAGCAGCAGTGCACCCATGTGCCAGGCATGGTCGCGCGGCTCCACCAGCACCCGGTCGAGCCAGATAACGTAAGGCACCGACAGCACGAACAGCGGAATCGCCGCCGCGCCGATCACTTCCATCGCGAACAGGTATTGCCCGTCCCAGTACCAGCGGCCGAGGCAGTAGAGCACGCCAATGGCGGCCCAGGTGGCCCACAGCCCGGCGATCTTGGTACCCGATACGTCGATGATCTCGGCCACGGCACGCGGACGGCTCCAGTCGATACCGGTGGAGGGGTTATGCTGGACCTTCTCGACCAGCACCGACCACAGCGCCATCGCCGTGCCGCTGAGAAACATGGCGAGCAGCGCGGAATAGGGGCCGGACAGCACCTCCTGCGGCCCCGGCAAGCCATAGCGCGCCACCAGCAAGGGCCACAGACGGCACAGCGCGATATAGGCCAGCAGGGTCACCAGCCCGACCAACCCGATGCGCGCGGGCACGTCGCTGGGCGGGGGCTGCGGGATAGATAAGTGGGGCGCGCTCATGCGCCGGGACATAGCGCGAAAGGGTTAAGCGGCGGGTAACGCCAGCTCACCAATCAGCGCCGGTCCATCACCGCCAGGCGGTGATCTTGCCACCGTCGTCGAGGATATACAGCGTGTTGTTGGCCACCACGGGGGGTAGCGAGACGCCGTCCGAAAGTTCCGCGAACAGGCTGGACACGCCGGTGGTCACGTCGATCGAATGGACCTCGCCCTCGCTGCTGGCGACCCACAGGCGGTTGCCCGCGAGCACCGGGCCGGTCCAGAAGATCGGGCCTTTGAGGTCATCGGGGTCGCGCCACCTGGCCAACTGGCTGATCCACCGAACGTGACCGGTGTTGCGGGCAATCGCCAGCAGGCGGGCGTCGTCGGTCAGGGCGAATATCCATTCACCCGCGAGTGCCGGGGTCGAGATGCCCGCCACGGTCAGTTCCCAGATGCGCTGGCCGGTGGTCAGCTCGTAAGCCGCCATGCGTCCGCCCACGCCGAGCGCGAAAACCTGGCCGTTGGAGACGATGGGATCGGCGTCCACATCGGTCAGCGCGCCCACTTCGGTCGAAATCGAGGTCCGCGCCAGCGCATCGGACCACAGCACGCGGCCATTCTCATAGCGATAGGCGACCACTTCACCCGACGAGTAGCCCGCCACGACCGAGCCCTGCCCGGCGCCCGGCGCAGCGACGCCGAACACGCCCTGCTGGCCGATGGCGGCGGCGTCCTGCCAGATCGGCGTCCCATCGGTGATGTTGAGCGCGTGGATCTGGTTGTCCTGCGTCATCACATAGACCGCGCTGTAGGCCACCGTTGGCGATCCGCGCAGCGGTCCGGCGGGCTTCTTGCGCCACATCTCGGTGCCGGTGTTGGCGTCCAGCGCGACCACGTCGCCCGTGCCGCTGGTGGCGTAGATCTTGCCTTCGAAATAGGTTGCGCCGCCGCCGAACGTGGCGTCGCGCAGGTCGTTTTCGACAACGATGGTGTGGCTCCACAAGGAGCGCCCGGTATCGGCGGCGAAGGCGTGGATCACGCCGGAACTGTCGACCGCGAACAGCTTGCCGTCGCCGATCACTGGAGAGGCGGCGAGGCGGCGGGTCGGCGAGGTGCCGGCGATGCTCACCTGCCAGGCGCGCACGGGCGCTGCGCCCAGCGCAACATGGCCGGTTGCCTTGGCGGCGTTCCGTCCGCTCTGTGTCCAGTCGGTATTGGCTTCGGCGGGAGGCACGACCACGGCCACGTTGGCCAACAGCGGATCGACCGCGACTTCGGCGGAAATGCGCGAGAGGATCGGCGTGCGGTTGCCCAGCGAGGGGGTTTCCAGCTCGTCATCGTCGCTGTCGATGATGCTGCACGCGCCCAGCCCGAGCGACATGGCGACAGCCAGCGCCAGGGTCAGGGGTCGCGAATGAGTGCGGGTATTCGAGCGGGTCTGGGGCATCATCAAATGTCCTGTCGTTATTGGGCGGGCGCGGCTGCAACCGGCTCGGGAGCGGGCGCGGCGCCAGCCTCGCCATTTGCACCGGCGCTGTCAGCGGGAGGCGCATCACCCAGCAGTTCGTTGACATCGTCGATGGCGTCGAAGCCATAGCGGCCGGCCAATTGGCGGGTGCGCGCGCGGATCGTGTCGGGCACGGTCTCGTCCTTGGCGATCTGCACCAGCAACGGCCCGGCGAGATCGGGCTTGTTCTGGTCGAGATAGGCGTGGGCGACCAGCTCGGCCGCGCTGCCGAACCACGGGTTGCCCGGGGTGGCGAGCGTGTGCAGGCGGTCGATCACCTGCTGCTTGTCCATCGTATCGTAGCTCGCCGAAACCAGCCGCACCAGGCTGGCATTGCGCATCGGCGGCGGCGCGTCCTCGTCGTTGGCGACGCGGTCATAGAAGGCGACGGCGGCGGGCTTGCGATCCTGCTCCAGCGCAATGGCGGCGCGCAGCATATTGGCCGAGGACCGCGCGGCGGGGCTGGAATCCGGATTGTCACCAATTGCCGCCAGTTCTCGGTCGGCCACGTCGATATTGCCCGCAGTCAGCTCGTCCATCGCCTGCACAAGCGCTTCGGATTGCTGCTCCAGCGCGGCTTCCTGCCGGCTCTGCCAGTAGAGGTAGCCACCGAAGGCGAGCAGCCCCAGCACCACGCCGGCCACCAGCGGCTTGCCGTACTGGCGCCAGGCGTTGAGCGCCTCGTCGGTGCGCACGGCCTCGTCCACTTCGCGCATCAGCACCTGCTGCTCGCGCGTTCGCTGGTCGTCGGCCTTGCTCGAACTAGAGGGGCTGGGCCGGGATGGATCGTTCGGTGTCGTTGCCACGTTCGTCTTTTTGGTAAATGAAAAAAGCCAGTTGGCGCGCTGTTACGGGTTGGCGCGCTGTTATTCAATTCTTGATTGCTGCCTGTCCCCCGCAGCGTGAACGCCCCATGAAGCGCGCCTGCGCGCGCTCAAGCCGGGCGGTTGCGGCCCATCAGGCCCCAGTACAGCGCGCGATAGCGCTCGGCCATCGTCTGCTGGTCGAACTCGGCGCGCGCCTTGGCACGGTTGGCCTGGCCCACGCGCTTCATCTCCCTGGGCAGGCCGGTGACGCGCCACAGCGTGTCGAACAGCTCCTCCTCGTCGCCCGGCGTGTAGAGCAGCGGGCCGTTATCGCTGGCGACCATGTCGGCGATGTCGCCCACGCGCGGCGCGATTACCGGCAGGCCAGCGGCCATCGCCTCGACCACGCTGATCGGAAACTGCTCCGAATGCGACGAGAGCGCGAACAGGTCGAACAGGCCCATCAGCTTGTGCGGCTCGGCGATGAAGCCGGGCAGGTGCACGCGGTCCTCCACCTTCAATTCGATAGCCAGTTGCTCCAGATGCGCGCGCTCAGGTCCCTCGCCGGCAATGACCAAGTGCCAACCCGGTTCAAGACGTGGCATGACACGAACCAGAGCGTCGAGATTCTTGACCGCCCGCAACCCCGCCAGCGAGCCGATCCAGAACTCGTCGCGATGCTTGATCAGGCCGGGCAGCACGTCGCGCGCCACCGGGGCGGCAAATGCGCGCGTGTCGATGCCGTTGGCGATCCGCCGCACGCGGGCGCGCGGCTGCACCCAGGTGTCGAGCGCGATCCGTTCGAGCGTTTTCGATGGCACCACCAGTGCGCCTGCCCGCCCCAGCGCGATCCGCCGATACCAGTTGCGCCGCCACTTGAGGCCGTGGGCCTCGTCCTCGTTGAAGCCGTCTTCGTGGTGCACCAGCGGGGCCAGCTTGAACATGTCGGCGAACAGCGTGTGCGCCATTACCGCGTCCATCGCGCCCCAGTTGTACGTGCAGATCAGGTCATAGCCCGCCATCGCCGCACCGATCGCTTTCAGCCGACCGAGCGAAGGCCGACCGCTGAGCGAGGGGAACTTCGGCCAGCTGATCTTGACCTTGCGGCTGAGCAGCGCCGCCGCGCCGCGCCGGTCTAGATCGCCCGAGACGATGGCGTGGTCTGCCGCCGCGCCCCAATGGTTGATCAGGCGCACCGAGCGCACTTCCTTGCCTCCCGGGTCGAAGGTGGAATGGACGTGCAGGATGCGCGGCGTCTTTTCGCTCATGAGGCGGCGACAACCTTGGCGAGCAGCGCGGCGATGGCGGCCTGCGCGGCGGGCTCCTCCAGCGTCGGCACATGGCCCACGCGCGGCAGCGTCAGCACCTGCGTCTGCCCCATTGCGCGTGGCATGGCCTTCAGCGTGGCGGCGGAAAGGATGTCCGACAGCCCGCCGCGCAGCACCAGCTTGGGCACCGGCGGCAGGTTCCTGAACACCGGCCACAGGTCGCCTGCGGGCTGGTCGCCTGCCGCCGCGAACGGCTCGGCGATGCGCATGTCATAGTCGAGCCCGATGCGCCCGCCGTTGGTGATCACCATCAGGCGCTTGGCCTGCCGCAGCCAGTCGGCAATCGAGAAATCGGGATAGACCGCCCCGCCCATCTCCTGCAGCGCGCGGGCGGCATGCATCCAGGTGGGATAGCTGCGTCCCTGCCCCACAAGGTCACGGATGCGTTCCAGCCCCACGGGTTCGATCACCGGGCCGATATCGTTGATCACCAGCCCGGCGAAGTGCTGCGGCGCCACGTTGGCCAGCAGCACCGAGATGATCCCGCCGAGCGAGGTGCCGACCGCCACCACCGGCCCCGGCTGCACCTGATCGAAGAAAGCCAGCATATCGGCCACATAGGTCGCCGGAACATAGGTCGCGGTGTCCTTGGCATAATCGCTGTCGCCCCGCCCGCGCAGGTCCACCGCCAGCACGCGCCATTCGCCCGCGAAAGCCTGCGCCAGCGGCTCGAAATCGCGCGCGTTGCGGGTCAGCCCGGGCAGGCACAGCAAGGCGGGACGATCCCCGCGCCCGGCATAGTCGCGATAATGCAGCTTCAGGCCGTCGGCACTGTTCCAGTACCCGTCGCGCCACGGTGTCTCCGTCATGCGATGGCTGCGTCCCTCTTATTTGCAGCGCCGCCTTGCGCCGCGCCCGTGCCGTGCCCACTAATGCCAGATGCGCGCCGAACCGCAACCTTCCCCCTATCGTCCCGACGCACAAATCGCCGCGATTGCGGACTGGATCGGGGATGCGGTGCCGTCCGCCAGGTTCCCGCAGACCGTGCTGCGCTTCCGCAACCGCCGGTGGGACCGCGCCGTGGGGCTGGACGATTTGCCCGACGAGGCCTTCACCCGCCACTTCGGCCGGTTCGATCCCTTGCCGGGCAACCTCCCCCGCCCGCTGGCGCTGAAGTATCACGGCCACCAGTTCCGCGTGTACAACCCGCAGATCGGCGACGGGCGCGGGTTTCTCTATGCCCAGTTGCGCGATGGCCACAACCGGCTGCTCGACTTTGGCACCAAAGGCTCGGGCCGCACGCCCTATAGCCGTACCGCCGATGGCCGCCTGACGCTGAAAGGCGCGGTGCGCGAGATCCTCGCCACCGAAATGCTCGAGGCGCTGGGTGTCTATACCAGCAAAACCTTCGCCGTGATCGAGACCGGCGAGGAGCTGGTGCGGGGGGACGAGCCCAGCCCGACCCGCTCCGCCGTGCTCACCCGCCTGTCGCACAGCCATGTCCGCGTGGGCAGCTTCCAGCGGCTCGCGGCGCTGGGCGAAAACGAGCATCTGGCCGCGCTGGTCGACTATGCGCTGGCGCAGTTCCCCGGCCCGCCCCCGCCCGCCGACGCACCCGGCGGTGATGAACCGGCGATCCAATTACTACACCTTGCAGTCGAGCGACTGGCCGATCTCGCCGCCAGCTACATGGTCGCCGGCTTCGTCCACGGCGTGCTCAACACCGATAACATGAATATCACCGGCGAAAGCTTCGACTATGGCCCGTGGCGCTGGCTGCCCAAGTGGGACCCCACGTTCACCGCCGCCTATTTTGATGAGCACGGGCTCTATGCCTTCGGTCGCCAGCCCGAGGCGATCCGCTGGAACCTTGGCCAGCTCGCCATCGCCCTGCGCCCGCTGGTCGAGGCCGAACCACTGATCGCCGCGCTCGACCGGTTCGGTCCGCTGTACGAAGCCAACATGCTGCGCCGGTTCATCTGGCGGCTGGGTGCGGCCAGCGAGGGGCCTGAGGGCGACGCCAAGCTGGTCGCGGCGGCAGAAGTGACCATGCGCGAGGAAGGGATCGGCCCCGACCTCTGGTTCCACCGCCAGCGCGGCCTTGCCGGTGAACCCGAAGCCATGCTGATCGACGAGGTCGAGGCGATCTGGGCCGCCATCGCCGAGCGCGACGACTGGGCTCCGCTCCACGCCAAGCTGGAGCGAGTTCGCGCGCTCGGCGACTTGCTGGGTGAGCCACCACTACCTGCCGGGCACGCATTCACCGCAAGTCCGGGTTAACCTAGGACGCTCACCGTATTGACGTAAGACACAACTAGTGGTGTCTGCCATGCAACCGGTTATCTCTGTAATTTCCTTCCCTCAACCGAAAGCCCTCGCCCCCGTGTCCACTCCCCAGCTGGTTTCCTATGAGCCCGCCACCGGCGAGGAACTGTGGCGCGGCGATTATGGCGATGTCGATGGCATCGTGGACCGCGCCCGCCGCGCCTGGCCGCAGTGGGCCGCCAAACCGCTCGCCAACCGCATCGAGCTGATGCGCCGCTTCGCCAACGAAGTGCGCAAGGAGCAGGAGGAATTTGCCGAGCTGATCGCGCGCGAAACCGGCAAACCCATGTGGGAAGCGCGGACCGAGGTTGAAGCGGTCATCGCCAAGGTCGAGATCTCGATCAACTCCTATGGCGAGCGGACCGGCCAGAAGAAGCGCGACGCCGGGCTGCAGGGCACCACCGCCGTGCGCCACAAGCCGCATGGGGTGATGGCGGTGTTGGGGCCGTACAACTTCCCGGCGCACTTGCCCAACGGCCACATCATTCCCGCGCTGATCGCCGGCAACGTGGTGATCCTCAAGCCTAGCGAGAAAACCCCTGCGGTGGGTGAGCGGCTGCTGCTGTTCTTCAACCGCGCGGGGGTTCCCTCGGCCTGCGTGCAACTGCTGGTGGGCGGGCCGGACGAAGGCAAGGCGCTGGTCGCGCATCCGGACATCGACGGCGTGCTGTTCACCGGCTCGGCGCAGGTCGGCATCGCCATCAACAAGCGGCTGGCGACCGATCCGGGCAAGATCCTCGCGCTGGAAATGGGCGGCAACAACCCGCTGGTCGTGTGGGACACGCCCAAGATCACCGATGCCGCCGCCCTGGTGGTGCAGAGCGCCTTCACCAGCGCGGGCCAGCGCTGCACCGCCGCGCGCCGCCTGATCATCAAGAACGACCTCTACGATGCGGTGATGGGCGAGGTGAAGAAGCTGGTTGATCGGCTGATCATCGGCGCGCCGTTCGACGACCCGCAGCCGTTCATGGGCCCGGTGATCGACAACCGCACCGCCGATGACCTGACCGGCAGCTTCCTCTACTTCCTGTCCAACGGCGGCAAGCCGATCAGCCACATGCGCCGTCCGGACGAGCAGCTGCCGTTCCTCACCCCCGGCATGGTCGACATCACCGGCATGGCCGAGAAACCCGACGTGGAGCTGTTCGGCCCGCTGTTGCAGGTGATCCGGGTGGATGATTTCGACCAGGCGATTGCCGAGGCCAACGCCACCCGCTTCGGCTTGTCGGCCAGCCTGGTTGGCGGCACGCCCGAGCAATACAACCGCTTCTGGGCCAATATCCGCGCCGGGATCGTCAACTGGAACCGCCCGACCAACGGCGCCAGCAGCAATGCCCCGTTCGGCGGCGTGGGCTATTCGGGCAACCACCGTCCGGCCGCCTATTACGCGGCCGATTACTGCGCCTATCCGGTATCGAGCAGCGAGCTGGACCAGCCGCGCGCGATGGTCGGGGTGGGGTTCCGTGAGTAGGAACCCTCTTTTCGTCATTGCGAGCGTAGCGAAGCAATCCAGGGCGGAATGCACTGCCGCTCTGGATTGCCACGTCGCCTGCGGCTCCTCGCAATGACGAGTTATTGTTGTAGCGTCACCAGTTCGACACTGGTCAGCCCGCCCTCGCCGCCGCGCGCCACCACCACGAGCTTGCCAGCGGCACTGCGCCCTTCGAGCACGTTGTCGCCCTCGTTGGTCACATGCCGCACCGAGTAACCGGCCGCCAGCGCGCGCGTGACATAGAAGACCAGCACATCGTCCACGCTGACCGCCGTGGCAAAGCTGATCGCGCGCACGCCGCAATCGCCGGTATCGCCGCCAGCCGCTGCCAGCACCGCGCCGCGCGGATAGACCGGGAAGCTTTGCGGCATCCGCGCCGCCCACAGGAACGAAGGGTGCGCCGCGCCAAGGCACCGCGCGAGCACGGGATCGTCCGGCACCTCGCCGTTCGCCGGATCGGGCACGGGCTGCAGGGCGCCGTTGCCTCCCACCAGCTCGATCGCCTCGGCCCGCGCGGCGGCGGCGGCTTCGGGTCCGGCATCGGGCACGGGCAGCGAGCCATCGGCCTCGGCAAAGCTGGCGAGCTGGTTGGCGGTGTTGCGGTCGACCATGTCGGGATCGATCATGATCTGGTCAGCCAGCGCGGCGGCCATCAACGGGTCCGAATGGTCGACAGTTGCGCTCACGTCCGCCACGCCGTCGCCGCCGCAAGCTGCCAGAAGCAGCGCGATGCAGGCGGGCAGAAGGGAAAGTCGGCGGTTCATCGCGCCGGTGGATAGCAGGCAATTGCCAAGGCCCGCTTAACGCGCGTAGCAGGGTGGCAGATGGCCACCTCCACCACCTCCCCCACCGCAAGCACCGCCCCGGCCCCTGTCTCGCCCAAGCGCGGGCTGGTCTACTCGCTGATCGCGCACGCCTTCTGGGGGCTGATGCCGCTGTACCTGCTGCTGGTGCACGAGGTGCCGCCGCTGGAATTCGTCGCGTGGCGGCTGGTGTTCACGCTGCCGCTGTGCCTTGGCGTGCTGGCTTTCACCAACGGGTTTGCCGAAATGTGGGCGGTATTGCGAGACCGGCCGGCGATGGTCACGCTGATCGGATCGGCGGCGCTGGTGGCGATCAACTGGTTCATCTATGTGCAGGCGATCCAGACCGGCCACATCTATGCCGCCAGCCTGGGCTATTACATCCTGCCGCTGACGATGATGCTGCTGGGGCTGGTGTTCCTGGGCGAGAAACTGGACCGGCTGCAATGGAGCGCGGTGGCGCTGGCCGCAGTGGGCGTTGGTGCGCTGGCAATGGGCGCACTGTCCACGCTTTGGCTCAGCCTGGCGCTGGGAATCAGCTTCGGGCTCTATGGCCTGCTCCGCAAGCTGGTGCAGGCAGGGCCGGTGGTGGGGCTGACGCTCGAGACGCTGATCCTGATGCCCGCCGCGCTGGCGCTGGTCGGCTGGTACGCGGCCAGCCCCGGCGGCAGTGCCATGTCGCACGGCTGGCTGATCGGCCTTGCCGTGGCGGCGAGCGGGCTGATGACCGCCGTCCCGCTGATCATGTTCGCCACCGCCGCGCGCGCCTTGCCCTATACGGTGATCGGGTTCCTCCAGTTCCTTTCGCCCACACTGGTGTTCATTCTGGGCCTGACCGTGTTCGGCGAGGAACTGAAACCCGCGCAGGCCGCGTGCTATGTGATGATCTGGCTGGCGGCGGGGTTGTTTACCTGGGCGATGGTGCGGGGGCGGGTGAGCGCTGGCTGACGGTTGGCTGACGACCCCATTGCGAAGGTTCGCATGAAACCATATGAACTTGGCGTGAAACTTAAGCCCCTCGCAATTGTAGTCGTATCATTGATCGGGGGGTGTGGCAGCTCTTCCGAAGATGAGCAAATTTCGCCCCGAACCTTCATGCGATTAACCTGCTCAACCGATTTAACTGCGGACGAAACTGTCGATCGCCTTCGGTCCCATTCAAACATTGCGGGGGAAATCGTAACCACTAACGGCATCACCCCCCATCCATTCGGCAAGCTTATCACGGTTGATGGCGGCAGAACGCAAGCCCCGTCTCTAAAGATAGAGTTGGTCTTCATCGACGATTCGGAAGCGGTCTTTGTCGACGCCAAGAAGGTAGGTCAGCCGACCACAGGCGATTGGGAAATTGTGGATTCTCTAATGGAATACGCCAGCATAGTGGATTGCTTCACTGTAGTTGATTGACTGCTTCCCGCCCCAATTTCAGACTCATGCGACCGGGCAGATAGCGAGCCTCAAACCAACCGCCACCCCAGCGCTTCACCCGCATGGAACGGCACCAGTTCCGCCCCGCCCGCGCTGATGCTGGCGGGCACGACATGCTCCACCCGCTCCAGCGTCACCGTGTCCTCGTTCACCGGCAGGCCGTAGAACGCCGGGCCGAAGCGGCTGGCGAAGTCCTCAAAGCCGCCAATCGCACCTTCGGCCTCGAACACCGCGAGGTAGCTTTCCAGCGCATAGGGGGCGTTGAAGATGCCCGCGCAGCCGCAAGCGCTTTCCTTGGTTTCGCGTGAATGCGGCGCAGAATCGGTGCCGAGGAAATACTTGGGATTGCCGCTGACCGCCGCCGCGCGCAAGGCCAGCCGGTGAACCTCGCGCTTGGCGACCGGCAGGCAATAGGCGTGCGGGCGGATGCCGCCGACCAGCATGGCGTTGCGGTTGATATGCAGGTGCTGCGGGGTGATCGTGGCCGCCACATTGGCCCCGGCGCCTTCGACGAACTGCACCGCTTCCGCCGTGGTGATGTGTTCGAAGATCACCTTCAATTCGGGCAACCGCTCGACCAAAGGCGCCAGAATGCGCTCGATAAACACCGCCTCGCGGTCGAACACGTCCACCTGCGCCTCGGTCACCTCGCCGTGGACGCACAGCGGCAGGCCGCAGAGGGCCATCGCTTCCAGCACCGGCATGATATTGGCCACGTCCGTCACGCCCTTGTCCGAATTGGTCGTCGCGCCTGCCGGATAGAGCTTGGCGGCGGTGAATACGCCTTCCCGCTTGCCGCGCACCAGTTCTGCCGGGTCCGTCCGGTCGGTCAGGTAGGCGGTCATCAGCGGGGTAAAGCTCATGCCCGGCGGCACGGCGGCCAGGATCCGCGTCCGATAAGCGGCGGCGCTCGCCACATCGGTCACCGGCGGGGTCAGGTTGGGCATCACGATGGCGCGGGCGAACTGGCGCGCGGTGTGCCCCACCACGCCTGCGAGCATGGCGCCGTCACGCAGATGAACGTGCCAATCGTCCGGGCGGCGGATGGTGATGGAGGTCGTCATGGGTCAATCCAATGGCACAGCAAACGCATGGGGGACAGTCCCCGATTTACGCGTTCGCCATGCTTGATTTAGCGCCCGCACCTGCCACCTTGTGGGAATGAGCCGACCATTGCTGAAACGCGCCCTGGTGCGCATCGTCCCGACCGATCCAGCCGAGGACGCCATTGGCTTCGTGCAAGGGCTGGTGACCAACGATGTGACTGCCCTGAAACCCGGTCGGTGCGTCTATGCCGGGCTGCTGACGCCGCAGGGCAAGACGCTGTTCGACCTGTTCGTGTGGCCGCTGGCGACCCCGAACGGCCCCGGCCTGCTGCTCGATGTCGAGGCCAAGCTGGCGGACGAACTGGTCGCCAAGCTGTCGCTTTACCGCCTGCGCCGCAAGGTGGAGATTGCGGTGGAGCCGAACGCGCACGTCTCGTGGGCCGCGCCGGAGGACGAGGCGGAAGAGGCCAAGGGCACCGATCCGCGCCTGCCCGAGCTCGGCTTCCGCTCGCTGCTGCACCTCGCTCCATCGGGCGCCGGGGTGGACGATGCCTACCTCGAGCACCGGCTGGCGCTGGGCGTGCCCGAAGGCCGCGCCGAGATGGGCGACGTGCTGTGGCTGGAAACCAATGCGGGCGAGCTGAACGGCGTCAGCTTCACCAAGGGCTGCTATATCGGACAGGAAAACACCGCGCGGATGAACTGGCGAGCCAAGATCAACCGCCGGCTGGTGGTGCTGCCGCTGGCATTCTCGAAGGAGGAACGGCGCAAGGCGACGTACCGCGACCTCGAACTGGCGGTCGATCTCCTGCGGCTGGAGGATATCCCACGCGGCAGCCTGCCCGATTGGGTGACGCGCGCGGAAGCAGGGGCCTAACCCCGCCCCAAAACCATCGTCATTCCCGCGAACGCGGGAATCCAGTGCGCCGTTGCGCGGTGCCGCGCTGGATCCCCGCGTTCGCGGGGATGACGAATTTTGGTCAGGAACCCCGCCCCTGCATCTTGGCCAGCGAGGCGACGACCATCTGCGTCGCCCGTTCGCGCGAGGTGGTGCGGTCGACCTTGAGCGATTGCGCCAGCCGCTCGCCCATCAGCGCATCGCCCAGCGCCAGCAGCACCAGCGTATAGGTCGCCTCGTGCATCGTGCGATCGGCGCTGTGGCCCTGTTCGGCGGGGTGCAACTCGTCGACCAACTGGTGGATGGTCTCGACAATCGGGTCGAGCGCGTCCTCGTTGCCCGTCAGCAGCATCCAGCTGGCCAGCGCCCCGCCGCCATCGCGGTCAAAGGCGTCGAAGGCCAGGTCCACCGCGCGGCGCTGGCTGGAAATACCCGACTTTTTCTCCGACCGCACCGCCTCGCTGATGGCGTCGCATACCGTGCCCGCGAGGTGCGCGGCGAGCGCCTTCTGCAGGCCCGAGGCCGAGCCGAAGTGGTGCAGCAGGTTGGCGTGGGTGCGGCCGATCCGCGTGGCCACGGCCTTCAGCGTCACCGCTTGCGGTCCCGCCTCGATCAGCAGGACGCGCGCCGCATCGAGCGCGGCTGCGCGGCTTTCCTCGGGCGAGAGTCGACGCCTTGTTGACATTGGTGTCAGTAGTTCCCAATATTGGCGCATGAACGCGACCACGCAGATCGACCTAGGACCAGCCAGCGGCGACGGCAAGATGCCCAGGCTGACCGTGAGGGACCAGCGGTTCCGGCGCGAGCCATCGACACAGCGCCACTGGCTCGACGGCGATCCCATCGGCAGCGCCTGGTTCACCGCGCTCTCGGCCAGCTTCCCGCGCGGCGAGGCGATGTTTATCGACGCCGTGAAAGCCCACCGCGAGGGGGTGGACCCCGCACTCGCCGAAGCGATTCGCGACTTCGTTCGGCAAGAGGTGAACCACAGCCGCGAGCACCTCGCGTTCAACCGCAGCGCCGGTTACGACCTTGTGGCCATCGACCAACGCGTGGCCGGGCTGGTCGCGATGACGCAGGGCCTGCCGCCGCTGGTCCAGTTGACGATCACCTGCGCGCTCGAGCATTTCACCGCCATCTTCGCGCACGAATTTCTCACCCATCCCCAACATTTCGGGACGGCGGACGAGGATACGGTCGCCCTGTGGCGCTGGCACGCGATCGAGGAAATCGAGCACAAGGCAGTCGCCTACGACACCTGGCTTGCCGCCACCCGCGCGCTGCCAAAGCGCCGCCGCTGGCTGCTGCGGGCGATCGTGATGGGCGATGTCACCTGCCGCTTCCTGCGCAACCGCTGGGTCGATGCGCTGGAACTGCTGGCGCAGGACGGCGTGACCGGCCGGCGCGCGCGCTGGGGCCTGTTCGCTTACCTGTGGCTCAAACCGGGCATCCTGCGACGGGTATTTCCCGCCTGGGCGAACTGGTTCAAACCCGGCTTCCACCCGTGGCAGGTCGATGACCGCGCGCTGATTGCGCGGCATGATGGGGAACCGGCGGCGACCTGAGCCGCCGCCCAGCCCCTCACGCAGGTTTGCGCACGTCTTCGCGGCAATCGCCCATGTCGCCTTCCGCGCCGCCATCCGCCAGCTCGACCGCATAGCGCCGTGCCAGCACCAGTTGCCCGCCGCGACCAACGGCATAGCTGGGCCGCACCTCGCCGGTCTCGGTAAAGCCCGCCTTGCGCAGCACCGCGCCGCTTGCCGGATTGTCGAGGTAGTGTCCCGCCTCGACCCGGCACACGCCCAGCGCCCGGGCCATCTGCAACACGCCGCGCAGCGCCTCGGTGGCAAAGCCGTGCCCGCGATGGCCGCGCGCGATCCAGTAGCCGATCTCGGGCACATCGGCCCCGCAATCGAGCCCGATCTGGCCGATCAGCGGCGCGCCCTCACTGCCCGGCAAGGCAATCGCCAGCCGCACGTCGAGCGGATCGCGCCGGGCCGAGCAATAGTCCTGCGCGTCCTCGGGCATATAGGGCCACGGCGCGCGGGCGAGCATGCGCACCACGCCGGCATCGTTGATGCCGCGATAGACTTCGCGCCAGTCTTCGGGAAACGGTGGCCGCAGAAACAGCCTCTCGGTGCGCATGAACATCGGTCTTCTCCTCGGGCGCCCCCGCAAGGCGGCTCCTACCCGCGCTGCGTGACGATCTTGTGGCGAAGGAGAATCAAAAAAGGAGACGGGTTGGCCCCATCTCCTTCTGAAAGTTTCGGTCCTTGCGGAGCCGAAAGGGCCATCCCGGTGGATGACCCCATTATCGAGTCATCCGATTATTCAGCAGCCTCGGCCGGCATATCCACGGCGACATACTGGCGACCCAGCTTGCCAATGTGGAAGCGCACGCGGCCAACCACGAGCGAAAACAAGGTATGATCCTTGCCGATGCCCACGTTGGCGCCCGGGTAGAACTTGGTGCCGCGCTGACGCACGAGGATGTTGCCGCCGACCACTTCCTGGCCGCCGAACTTCTTCACACCCAGGCGGCGACCGGCCGAATCACGACCATTGCGCGACGAACCGCCAGCTTTCTTATGTGCCATCTCGTCTTACTCCGTATTCCTGACCGGCTGCCCTGAGGACAAGTGCCGGGATAAATCTTACTCGGCTGCGGCCTTCTTGGCGGCAGGCTTTTTGGCGGCAGGCTTCTTCGCGGCGGGCTTCTTGACTGCGGGAGCAGCCTCGGCAGCCGGAGCGGTTTCGGCAGCGGCAGCCTTCTTCGGCGCCGCCTTCTTCGCTTCGCCCACGCCAGTGATGCGCAGCAGCGTCATCTGCTGGCGATGGCCGTTCTTGCGCCGATAGTTGTGCCGACGGCGCTTCTTGAAGACGATGACCTTTTCGGACTTCGCCTGGGCGATGATCTCGGCCGAGACGGTCACCTTGGACACGTCGGCCAGATCGCCGCCTTCGCCGGCCAGCAGCACTTCACCCAGCGTGATCGAATCGCCGGCTTCTCCCGCCAGCTTCTCGACCGCGATCTTGTCTCCTTCGGCAACGCGATACTGCTTGCCGCCCGTGCGCACGACTGCGAACATGGTGCTCTCTTTTCGTTTCATCAGTTGGCACGCCAGCAGGATGAACCCGCAGGAATGACAAAAAAGGCGCCCACAAGGGCACCGCCAAGTGGGGCGCCGATACGTCAGGTCGCCCACGCTGTCAACCGTGGGCCCTGCCAAATTCGGCGCCTTTTCGTGTGGTGCGGCACGCGAAAAGCCGATGCTGGCCAGACGGCCACGCCCCGGCTAAGGCCTTGGCAGATGAATCGCGCCACTGCCATCGTTATCGCCTGTGTGCCCGCTGCCTTGTCGCTGGCTGGCTGCGCGACGCCGTCCACCCAGTTTCCCAGCCTGGCGATCCGCGATTCGGAGCGGGTTTCGGGCACCTTGGCAGCGCCCGCCACGCCGGTGGCCCCGCCCGCTCCCGTCGCGCCCGCCACGCTGGCCCAGCTTGATCGGCTGCTGGCCACCATGCGCGCCAGCCATGCCGCCTTCACCGCCGCCACGCCTGCCGCCCAGCGGGCGGTCGCCAATGCGCGCGGCGCTGCCGTGGGATCGGATAGCTGGTCCGCCGCGCAAGTGGCCGTGGCCGGCCTCGAATCGAGCCGCAGCGAGGGCATGATCGCGTTGGGTGACCTTGACCGATTGTTTGTCGATGCGGCGGTGGCCGGCGGCGAGTTTGCGCAGGTGGAAACAGCGCGGCTGGAAGCCGACCGGCTGGAGGCCGAGGAAACCGCCGAGATCGAACGCCTGCTCGGCGCGCTCGCCAACTAGTTCACAAAAATGTGCGCGGGACCGGCCCCGGATTTGGCCGGAACCGATCCCACGCGTTTACGGGGCACGAGGTGGGCGAACCCGCTTCGCGTGCCGTGGGTTCACCGCACCAAGGCAGCAATGGTCACAACCGCCAAACCCCAGACGACGATCAGTGCCGGGAGGATCAGTACCTGCACTGTGGCTTCGCCTGCGGTGTTGTGCCCCGTAAGGGTATTGATTCCGTCACGTTGGAAACGCGCCCAGCCTTTGGCTTTCGCCAGCTTCGCCGGGTCCATTTTGGCCCACACGGTCGGCAAGCCGAAGCCGACGATGATGAAGACCGTAAAGATAGCCATCGGCAGGATCAGACCGGGGCTGCTGAACGCTGCTGCGGTGATGCCGAGAAAGGCGAGGTAGCAGGCCACGGTGGCACCATAGAGCGCGGCGGGCAGCTCGAAGGTGCGGTCGACCTCGTGGACCTGCGCGGCGACGGGCATGGCGGCGTGCACATCGGCCTGCGTCGCCATCGTTTCGCGGTTGAGTTTCTGTGCCATGATCTAGCCCTTTCGATCCTATTCGAGAAGGCATGGATGCGGCGAATCGCTCGGCAAGGCTTTGATTCAGGTCAAACCGTTCGGCAAATTCAGTCCCAGCGGGACAGGTCGGCGTGATCCTGCGGGCGCGGCTCAATCCACGACCAGACGCCGCCGCGCAGTTCGCGCTTCCAGAACCACGAATCGGATTTCAGGTGATCCATCGCAAAGTCGACCGCCTGGATCGCCTCGCGCCGGTGGCGGGCGGCAGCGGAGACGAGCACGATCGGCTCACCCGGATGCATCACGCCTGCGCGGTGGACGATGAGGAGGCCCATCAAGCCGAAGCGGGCAATCGTCCGGTCGGCGAGGTCTTCCATTCCCGCCAAGGTCATCGCCTCGTAGTGGAGGAGTTCGAGCGCCTGGACATCGTCGTCCGGGCGCACCTCGCCGACGAAGGTGCACACGCCGCCCAAGCCGGGGTGAGCATTGGTGAACGGGCCGACGAATTCGCCGGGATTGAACGGTCGGGTCAGCAGGTCAACCGCGCGCGCCATGTCAGCCGCCGCTTACGGGAGGGAGCAGCGCCACCTCGTCGCCATCCTTGGCGTGGAGCGTGGTCTTGTCGGCCAGCAGCAGGCCATTGACGGCTATGCGCGTGCGATCCTGTCGCAAGGCCTCGCCCAGCGGACCTGGCAGCGCGGCGTTCAGGCCAGCCCAGTCGAGTGGAGCGGGCAGTTCCCGCTCACCCGTCCCGGCGAGATCGGCCAGCTTGCCGAGGAAAACGAGCCGCACACTCACGGCAAAACCCTCGTCATTGCGAGGAGCGAAGCGACGCGGCAATCCAGAGCGACGGGGTGCAACGCCCTGGATTGCTTCGCTGCGCTCGCAATGACGAAACTGGAGGCCACGCTCAGCCCCCGGTCACCGACATATGGCGCGGCTGGGCCGGGCCTTCGCCGGCACCAATGCGGAAGTGGTGCTTTTCGGGTTTGATGCGCATCGCCTCATCCAGCGCGCGATCAAGATTCCCGTCCGGATCAGCGGACCGCAAGGCAGCGCGCAGGTCGACCTTCTCCGACCCGCCGAGGCAGGCGTAGAGTTCGCCCGTGGCGGTCACGCGGATGCGGTTGCAGCTGGCGCAGAAGTTGTTGGTCAAGGGCGTGATGAAGCCGAGCAGCCCGCCGGTCTGGGCCACGCGGACATAGCGCGAGGGGCCGCCGGTGCGATGGTCGCTGTCCACCAAGGTGAAGCGCTGCTCCAGCTTGTCGCGGACGGCGGGCAGCGGCAGGTAATGGTCCTCGCGGTCATCCTCCACCTCGCCCAGCGGCATGACCTCGATCAGCGTCATGTCGTGGCCATTGGCGTGGGCCCATTCGACGAGGAACGGGATCTCGTCCTCGTTCAGGCCCTTCAGCGCCACGGTGTTGATCTTGACCTTGAGGCCCGCCTCCTTCGCCGCCGCAATCCCTTGCAGCACGTCGCCCAGCTTGTCGCGGCGGGCCAGCTGGCGGAACAACCCCGCGTCCAGCGTATCAAGGCTGACGTTGATCCGCGTCACACCCGCCGCCGCAATCGGCTCGGCAAATTCAGCCAGCCGCGTGCCGTTGGTGGTGAGGGTCAGTTCGTCCAGACCATCCCCCAGCTTGCGGCCAAGCGCGGTGATCAGCTCGACCATGTCGCGCCGCACCAGCGGTTCGCCCCCCGTGAGCCGGATCTTGGAGATGCCCCGGTCGATCATGCCCAAGGCCAGCTTGTGCAGCTCTTCCAGGCTCAGCACGTCCTTCTTGGGGAGGAATTCCATCCGCTCGGGCATGCAATAGGTGCAGCGCAGGTCGCACCGGTCGGTCACCGACAGGCGGAGGTAGGATATGCGCCGGTTGAACGCATCGACCAAAGGAGTGGAGCAAGCCATTGCTATCCCATCTAGGCCGATTGCGGCGGATTGCCAGCAACCGCGATGATCTGGCCGGTAATGCCCGGCGCGGTGAGGGCAAAGCGGATGACTTCGGCGGTCGCTTCCTCGTTGGCGGGGTTGACCACCACCGCGTTGACCCGCGTGGCCGGAGCGGTCGCGCGCGCCAATTGCTGGGCCAATTGCTGGATCGCCGCCAGCCGCCACGCGGCATGGGCCGGATCGGCGGGAGCGAACAGCACGACCAGCGCGGGCTCGCGTCCGGCGGCGGCGCGCACCTCGGGGGCGATCTCGGCCAGGAAACCGGCACAGGCCGCGCCCGGATCGTCGGGCAGCGCGGTCGCCGGAATGCAGGGCGCTACCAGCGTCACCGTCGCTCGCGCGTCAGCGTAATGCCGATCTTCTCGTCATGCTCGCTCAGCGCGAGTTTGACGATCTTGACCCGCACCCACTCGATCCGCGCATCCTGCAGGAACAGCGTTTCGGCCACATGATCGGCCACCGCCTCGATCAGCTTGTAATGCGTTGCGCCGAGGCCATCCGAACAGGCGAACTTGAGGTCCATGTAGTTCTTCGAGGCATCGAGCGGCGTATCGGGATCGTAGTGATCCTCCACCCGCAGCCGGGCCTGCACGGTGAACTGCAGCGGCTGCGGCTGGCCGGTTTCTTCGGAATAGATGCCGGTGTGCACCAGGTGCACGAAATCGGCGAGCTCGAGGATCAGGCTATCGGCCATGCCGGGCGCGATGGCAGCAGTGGCCGCACTTGGCAAGCGGGCCGAGGGGCCTTGATGCCAATGCGCCGGGTTTTCGCGCGGCGTTTTCGCGCGAAAGATCAGGCCGAAGCGCCTCGGCTCACTCGCACAACCCGGCAGCACGCTCGGCAATACCGCGCAGTCCGCGGCAGCGCGGCTTGGCGGCAGGTTGCGGCTGGCTGCCCTGCCCTTCGCCGCCGGCGCTGCTGCCGTCCTCGCGCGCGCCGCCACCCATCTCCATGCCGGGAATAACCATCGCCATCGAGCGGAAGCGCACGCGGGTGATCCACTCGGGCCGCCACGCGGTGCGGTTGCTCGCCGGGCGCGGCGGGTAGGCGAAATCGACCTGCGGGCCATAGGCATAGAGGCTGGTCATCAACGCCTCGCCGCCCGCCTGTTTGACTTCGGCCGGGATCACGCACTCGGTGGTGCCGGGGGCCATCAGCGTGCCCGCCTGGACATAACGTGCAGCGGCGGAAGGCGATATCCAGCTGGCCATCGGGCCGCCGAACTGCTGCGTGCGGCTGCTGGCCCACCACACCATGTCGCGGTCGTTTCCGTTACCACCTGCGCCAATCGCCCAGGCGTAATAGCCGGTCGCCTTGGTCAGGTTGGCCCAGGCCAATCGCACCGCGCCGCTGGGCATGGCCGTGCCCGACGGGTTCAATGCAGGCATGAAGTCCTCGGCCAGCGTAAAGCTGATTTCGGGCGCATAGTTGCCCGCCACGCGGTGTGCGCCGAGCAGTGACGAGGTGGCCGGGACGCCTTGCGTGTCGCGCCCGTTGGGCCAATCGCCATAGGTCGTGCTGTTGGACATCAGCACTTCCCAGTCATCGGGCAGGTTCAAGCCAGCCGCATAAAGCCCGGCAGGCACTTCGCCCCGCGCCATGCGCGCGAAATCAAGGATGACCGGCTGGCCCGCTGGCGCGTGCTCGCCGCAGCCCCAGAACAGCAGCAGGCGGCCGCGCGGCATTTCCTGCTGGCCGGGAGTGCCCGGTGTTGGCGTGCCGCGCGGGCTTGGCGTGGGGGTGACCAGCGGCACCGAGGCGCCCATGCCCGCTCCCGCCGGCATGAAGTGATCGGCGGCTGGCGAGCCGGTGGCCGCGCGGGTTGAGCCCAGGCGCAGCACCAGTTCGTGCGCCACCTGGTTGCCGCCGCGCATCATGTTCATGATCCCGCCAAGACCGCCGCCGCGTCCGCCGGAAGCCATCGCCGCCATGCCCGACATGGTGCCCGCATCCATCGTGTAGCGGGCGATCGGCTGGGCCTGCTGCTGCGACAGCACCGGCGCGATGGCGGCGGCGGCAACGGCGGCGGTGAGCCCGGTAAGCGCGAGTGTGCGGCGGCTGAACATGTGGTGTTTCCCCCAAGAACGCTGGCCCGCTCGGCCGACTCAGCGGAGGGGCGGATCAGCTTGCGATACCAGCATATGCCTGTGCACCCTTGGCCGGAAGCGACAATTGTGCCCGATCAATCGCGCCGCCAGCGGGCAAAGATCGCGGTCGGGAGCAGGCGACCGTCCGGCCCATCCTCGCGCACCGCCAGATCGCCGTGCTCGATCGTGCCGGGCAGGTGCGCCAGCGCCTCTGCCAGCAGGCCCGCGATGGCCAGCGAGGACATGCGCACGGCATAGACGGTGAGGAACAGGAACCGGCTGTCCTCATCGAGCAGGCGCGCGCAGTCGCTGACGAGGCCGGGCAGGCTCTCCTCCAGCCGCCACACCTCGCCTTCGGGACCGCGCCCGAACTTGGGCGGATCGAGGATGATCCCGTCATACCGCTTGCCGCGCCGCACTTCGCGCGCGGTGAACTTGGCGGCATCGTCCACCAGCCAGCGGATCGGCTGCTCGGCCAGGCCGGAAAGGGCTGCGTTCTCGCGGGCCTGGGCGACCGACTTCTTGCTCGCGTCGACGTGCGTGACCGGGCCGCACTGGCTCAGCGCGAGGCTACCGACGCCGGTGTAGCCGAACAGGTTGAGCGTGGCGGCCTCAGGCTTGTCCACCAGTTGTCCGCGCATCCAGTCCCACACCGGGGCCATGTCCGGGAAGAATCCGAGGTGGCGGAAGGGCGTGCATTGCGCGGTGAAGCTGACTTCGTTCCACTTGAGCGGCCAGCCATCACGCGGGACCGGCTGGTCAAACTGCCAGCGCCCGCCGCCATCCTCGTCGCTGCCGGGGACGAATTCGCCGTGCGCCTGCCAGTCCGCCACACGCGGGGTCCACATGGCCTGCGGTTCGGGGCGAATGAAGCGGTAGGCGCCATAGCGCTCGAGCTTGCGCCCGTGCCCGCTTTCGAGCAGGCCGTAATCGGCCCAACCCTCGCCCGCCATGACCAGCGGCTGGAGCGCGAGGTCAGCCATCAGCGGCTCTCGGTGGCGTGGCTTTCCACGAAAGCGGCGACGGCGGCATAGTCGCCCGGCAGCTCGGTATAGCTTTCCTGCCGCTCGAACAGATCGCCCATGCGCGTGGGCAGCGCGGGCCGGTGGCCGGTGGCGCGTTCCACCGCGTCGCGAAACTTGGCCGGATGCGCGGTGGCCAGCGTGACGACCGGAATGGCCGGATCGATCCCCGCAACGCGCGCGGCGTGGAGGCCGATCGCGGTGTGCGGATCGATAATCTCGCCGACGTGGCCGCTGGCCCAGGCCATCGCGCGGTTCATCTGGTCGCCGTCGCAGCGGACCGAGGTGAACAGCGCCGCCGCGCCTTCACGCTGGGCATTGGTCAGCTGCATCGCCTTGCTCGCCTCGAACCCGCGCATCTGCTCGGCGAGGGCCAAACCATCGCGGCCACCAACGTCGAACAACAATCGCTCGAAATTGCTCGAAACCTGGATGTCCATGCTCGGCGCGGCGGTGGGGGTGACCGTCCCGGCGGAGTAGTCGCCGGTCGACAATGCGCGGTGGAGGATGTCGTTGATGTTGGTCGCCACGATCAGCCGCTCGATCGGCAGGCCCATCTGCGCCGCAACATAGCCGGCGAACACGTCCCCGAAATTGCCCGTCGGGACCGAAAACGCCACCTTGCGGTCGGGCGCGCCCAATTGCAGCGCGGCGGCGAAGTAATAGACCACCTGCGCCATCAACCGCGCCCAGTTGATCGAATTGACCGCGGTGATGCGGAACCGGCTGGTGATCGCGGCATCGTTGAACATCCGCTTCACCATCGCCTGCGCATCATCGAAAGTGCCCTCGATGGCGACATTGTGGACGTTGGGCGCGCGCACCGTGGTCATCTGGCGGCGCTGAACATCGCTGACGCGGCCGTTGGGATGGAGCATGAAGATGTCGACTCGGTCCCGCCCTGCAACGGCGTCGATCGCTGCCGAACCGGTATCGCCGCTGGTCGCGCCGACGATGGTCAGGTGCGCATCGCTTTGGCTCAGAAAATGCTCGAACATCCGGCCGAGCAGTTGCAGCGCCACGTCCTTGAACGCCAGCGTGGGGCCGTGGAACAGCTCGAGCAGCCAGTGCTGCTGGTCGAACTGCTTGAGCGGGGTGACGGCGGCGTGCGCAAAGCGGCCATAAGCGCCGGTGCACAAGGTCCGCAGCTCATCCTCGGTCAGGCTGGGGGTGACGAACGGCAGCATCACCTTCACCGCCAGCTCGACGTACGACAGCCCGCGCATCGCCGCGATCTCGCCCGCACTGAAACGCGGCCATTCGCGCGGCACATAAAGCCCGCCGTCGGACGCGAGGCCCGCCAGCGTTACGCCTGCAAAATCGAGTGCGGGCGCGGTGCCCCTGGTGGAGATATAGTCCATGCCAGCGCGCCTAGCGCCCGCGCGGCCCAAGGGCAACTATTCGCCGTGCGGCACGGGCTCGGTTTCCAGCTGCTGCTTCAAGGTCAGCAGGCCGCCGGCCGCGCGCGCCGCGTGGGGGCCGATCCAGCGCTCGTGGATCGCCGCAATCGGCATGGCGTCGAGGTGATTGAACCGCTCGCGCCCCTTGCGCACCGCCACCACCAGCCCCGCGCCTTCGAGGACGCGCAGGTGCATCATCACCGTGGTGCGATCGATCTGCGGGAACTCCGCCACCAGCTGACCCGTAGTCAGCGGACGCAGCTTCAACGCATCGCAGATCGCCCGACGCACCGGGCTGGCGAGCGCCTTGAACACGGCATCGAGATCGGCATCATCGCGGACTGGGTTTGACATGTTATATTTTTATAACATAATGGCCGCCGACTCGCAAGCGTTCTCGCAAGTAAGAAGGATCAGCCATGCAGGTGAATTTCAGGGTTTCGGGCCGGATCAACGCTCCGGTCGCAGAAGTGTTCGAGGCGGTGGCCGATCCGGCGCAACTGTCGCGCTATTTCACCACCGGCGGTGCGCAAGGGCGGATGGAGGCGGGCAAGACGGTGATGTGGGACTTCGCCGATTTCCCCGGTGCCTTCCCGGTCGACATCGTGGAACTGGTGCCCAACGCCAAGATCGTGCTCGAATGGGGCGCGAACGAGGGCGACAGCGGAGAGATCGGCGCCAAGATGGCGGACGCGGGCTACAAGACCACGGTGACCATGCTGTTCAAGGCGCTCGACGATGGCCGCACGCTGGTCGAGATCGTCGAGGAAGGCTGGCGCGACGTGCCCGGCGGCGTGCGCAGCGCATTCAACAATTGCGAAGGCTGGACGGGAATGCTCGCCGCGATGAAGGCGTGGCTGGAACACGGCATCAACCTGCGCGAGGGGTTCTACCGCTAAGGCTTCCGCATCCGTCCGCGCAGGGCCAACGCATAGATCACCAGCGCGGTGGCGGCGAAGATGAACCACTGCCAGGCATAGGCGAGGTGGTTGTTGGGAATGTCGTTGGGATCGGGCGCGGCGAGCTGTTCTAGGCCGGCTTGTGCGGGCGCGGCGACCAGCTTGATGCCCTTACCCGCCGGGCCGATGAACCCGCCAACCTCGCCGCCTTGCCACGCGGGTGACAACGGATCGCGCGACCAGCCGAGCGCCACATCGGCCTCGCCGCCTTTGGCCAGCCGACAGCGGGCCACATGCGCCCAGCCTGCTTCATCGCGGATCGAGCGGCCCGCGATGGAGCGCGTGGACAGCACTGCCGCGCAGGTGACGCGGGCATGGCGGTAAAGGACCGGCGTGGTGTCCGCCCCGGCAGCAGGCCACGCCACGTCCGAACTCATCGCCTGCGCCTGCGCGAAACGGGCGAGCAGGGCTTCCTTCTGGTCCTTGCGGTCGAGCTGCCAGAAACCGAGCATGATCATGATGGCGACGGCCACCAGCACGACCAGTGTGGCGATGACGGGAATGCGGCGCTGGGTTTCCATGATCATTTCCATTTCCGTTCACCCGGAGCTTGTCGAAGGGCACAATCCTTAACTCCCCTCCCCTTGGGGAGGGGCCGGGGGTGGGGGTTCAACACTCGCGTTCGACACAGATGTCGAACCCCCATCCCAACCCTTCCCCACGGGGAAGGGCTTTGAAGGTCGATCAGTCCTTCCGCACGTCGCTGTTGATCATTTCCCGCGCCCCAGCCCGATACTCGCGGATCAGCAGCATGGCCTTGCTCAATCGCAGACCTCCCAGCACCAGTACCACGGTCAGCGGCAGCCACAGGATCACGTGGACCCACCAGGCAGGCTCCGCCGCCAGTTCCACCCACAGCGCGAGCACGGTGACGATCGCGCCGACACCCAGCGTCAGGAAGGCCGCCGGGCCGTCACCCACGTTGAACGCGGCGTAGTCCAGACCACAGGCCCCGCACTTGGGGGCAAAGGTGACGAGCCCGGAAAACATGGTTCTTGCGCCGCAGCGCGGGCAGCAACCGAAAAGGGCAGCCGCTCCGGTGGAGGGCTGCCCCTTTGACGTGTCGGAATTATCCGTCACCGCAATCCGATCAATGCACCGGCGCGCCCCAGCCGCCCCACACGTAAACCACGATGAACAGGAACAGCCATACCACGTCGACGAAGTGCCAGTACCACGCCGCCGCTTCGAAGCCGAAGTGCTGGCGCGGGGTGAAGTGGCCCTTGTAGGTGCGCAGCAGGCACACGCTGAGGAAGATGGTGCCGATCAGCACGTGGAAGCCGTGGAAGCCGGTCGCCATGTAGAAGGCGCTGGAATAGGCCACGCCGCCGAAGCCGAACGGGGCATGGCCATATTCGTAGGCCTGGATGGCCGTGAACAGCGCGCCCAGGATCACGGTCAACCACAGGCCCTTCTTCAGGCCATCGCGATCGCCGTGGATCAGCGAGTGGTGCGCCCAAGTCACCGTGGTGCCCGAACACAGCAGGATCAGCGTGTTGAGCAGCGGCAGGTCGAACGGATCGAGCACATGGATGCCCTCGGACGGGAACTTGGCCAGCGCGGCGGCGCCTTCCTGCCCGATCATATTGGTCCACATGCCGGTCGCCGCGTCATAGGCGAGCGGCGCGGGGAACAGCGAGAAATCGAACCACGACCAGAACCAGCCGACAAAGAACATCACTTCAGAAGCGATGAACAGGATCATGCCATAGCGCAGATGCAGCTGCACCACCGGCGTGTGATCGCCTTGTTGCGCTTCCTTCACGATGTTGGAGAACCAGGCAAAGAAGGTGGCGATCAGGCCCACGACGCCCAGGCCCAGCACCAGGTGCGCACTGGCCATGTCGTGCATGTTCAGCACCATGCCGCTGGTGAACGTCAGCGCCGATACGGCCCCGATCAGCGGCCAGATATCGGGAGCGAGAATGTGATAATCGTGGTTCTTGGCGCCGGCCATGGTCTCAAGTCCTGGTTAGAGCTTTGGTCATGCCCTTAGAGGGCGTTGCGGGACGGGTCCAGCCTCTATGATGCGGCTTTTGCACGGTGGAATGTATAGGACAGCGTGATCTGCTCCACGCCCTCCATCGCTGGATCGTTTTCCATCGCCGGATCGACGAAATAGATCACCGGCATGCGCACCTGCTGGCCAGGGCGCAGCGTCTGCTGCGTAAAGCAGAAGCACTGGATCTTGTTGAAATAGCGCCCGGCCTGTTCGGGCTCCACGTTGAAGGTGGCGGTGCCGGTGATTTCCTCGGTGGAGTTGTTGCGCGCGAGGTAGATGGCCATGTCGCGCTGGCCGATGGCGATGCGGTCGGTGTGCTGGACCGGCTCGAAGCTCCACGGCATGTCGAGCGCGGTATTGGCGTCGAAGCGGATCGAGATGTCGCGCACCGCGCCACTCGACGCCATCTGCGCGGCGAGATCGGCCTCGTCTTCGGTGGCGACCTGCGTGGTGCCGCCAAAGCCGGTCATCTGGCAGAAGATACGGTACAGCGGGACGGCGGCAAAACCCAGCGCCAGCATGGCCAGCGCGGCGCTGAAAGCCAGCACCATGGTGCGGCGGTTGCGCTGCTCGAGGGTGATCACGGCGCTCATCCGGAAATCTTCACGATGGTGATGAAGTAGAACAGCACCACGAAGCCGCCCAGCACCAGCCCCAGCGCAATGTTGCGCTGCTTGCGGCGGCGGAGGAATTCTTCCTGTTCCTGCGGGGTCATACCAGAATCATCCTGTCAGCAACCAGCGCCGCGAACAGCGCGAAAAGGTACAGCACCGAATAGGCGAACAGGCGCTTTTCGGGCTTCATGGTATCGTCCGGCGCGGCCATGCGCATGGCCACGGGCAGCGCCAGCGCGACGAACGTGCCCGACAAGACCAGCGCGGCAATGCCGTAGATCGCCCCGGTGCCGCCGATCGCCCACGGCGCGAGGCTGATCGCCGCGAGCGCCAGCGAATAGGCGAGGATCTGCCGCCGCGTGCTTTTCTCGCCCGCCACCACCGGCATCATCGGGATGCCGACCTTGGCGTAATCGGTCTGCACGAACAGCGCGAGCGCCCAGAAGTGCGGCGGGGTCCAGATGAAAATGATCGCGAACAGCAGCACTGGCATCAGCGTGATGTCGCCGGTCACCGCGACCCACCCGATCAGCGGCGGAAACGCGCCCGCGCCGCCGCCGATGACGATGTTCTGCGGCGTGCGCGGCTTGAGCCACACGGTGTAGATGACGGCATAGTAGAAGATCGACAGCGCCAGGATCGCGGCTGCCAGCACGCCGATCGCCAGCCCCATGATGCCGACCGAGGCGGCCGACAGCAGCACGCCGAAATCGCGCGCATCGGTGCGCGTCATGCGGCCCATCGGCAGCGGGCGCTTGGCGGTGCGCTTCATGGCGGCGTCGATGTCCGCTTCCCACCACTGGTTGAGCGCGGCCGCCCCGCCAGCGGCCAGCGCGATGCACAGGATGGCGGTGAAGCCCAATACCGGGTTGATCGATCCGGGCGCCGCCAGCATGCCACACAGCCCTGTGAACACCACCAGGCTGATCACCCGCGGCTTGGTCAGCGCGAAGAAATCGCGCCACTCGGCGGGCATCTTGGCAACAGGGGCGGCGGGAGCATCGATCACGGTTGGAAGCGGTTCCTTGCTACGATCAGGGGCGCGACCGAAAGCCCGGCGCGCCCCCTGACCCTTGTGTCATGTCCGCCGTAAAGCGGACAGCGATCAATGATGCCCCTTGGCGTCGTCGATCACCGGCAGCGTCTCGAACTGGTGGAACGGCGGCGGGCTGGACAGCGTCCACTCCAGCGTCGTCGCGCCTTCGCCCCAGTAGTTTCCGGCAGCCTTCTTGCCGAATGTGAAGGCGTAGAGGATGTTCACGAAGAACACGATCATCGATACGCCCATGATCACGTAGCCCCAACTAGCCACGTAGTTCCAGTATTCGAACGCCGGGGTGTAATCAGGATAGCGGCGCGCCATGCCCTGAAGCCCGAGGAAGTGCATCGGGAAGAAGATCACGTTCACGCCGACAAAGAAGATCCAGAAGTGCACGTGCGCCAGGAATTCGCTGTGCATGCGGCCGCTCATCTTGGGGAACCAGTAATAGAAGCCCGCAAAGATGCTGGTCACCGCACCCAGCGACAGCACATAATGGAAGTGCGCCACCACGTAGTAGGTGTCGTGCATATTGTCGTCGATGCCGCCGTTGGCCAGCACCACGCCGGTCACGCCGCCGACAGTGAACAGGAAGATGAAGCCCATCGCCCACACCAGCGGGCTCTTGAACTCAAGGCTGCCGCCCCACATCGTGGCGATCCAGCTGAAGATCTTGATGCCCGTCGGCACCGCGATGACCATGGTCGCGGCGGTGAAGTACATCTTGGTGTTTACGTCGAGCCCGGTGGTATACATGTGGTGCGCCCACACGATGAAGCCGACCACGCCGATGGCGACCATCGCATAGGCCATGCCGAGGTAACCGAACACCGGCTTCTTCGAGAAGGTCGAGATGATCTGGCTGATCATGCCGAAGCCCGGCAGGATCATGATGTAGACCTCGGGGTGGCCGAAGAACCAGAACAGATGCTGGTACAGCACCGGATCGCCGCCGCCCGCCGGATCGAAGAACGTGGTGCCGAAGTTGCGGTCAGTGATCAGCATGGTGATCGCGGCGGCCAGCACCGGCAAGGCCAGCAGCAGCAGGAACGCGGTGACCAGCACCGACCACACGAACAGCGGCATCTTGTGCAGCGTCATGCCGGGGGCACGCATGTTGAAGATGGTGGTGATGAAGTTGGTCGCGCCCAGGATCGAGCCCGCGCCCGCAAGGTGGAGCGAGAAGATCGCGAAGTCCACCGCCGGGCCGACTGAACCCGAGGTCGACAGCGGGGCATAGACCGTCCAGCCCACGCCCGCGCCATTGCCTGTGCCGCCGGGCACAAACATGCTGAACAGCAGCGAGCAGAAGCCCGCCACGGTCAGCCAGAAGCTGATGTTGTTCATCCGCGGGAAGGCCATGTCCGGCGCGCCGATCATCAGCGGCACGAACCAGTTGCCGAAGCCGCCGATCATCGCCGGCATGACCATGAAGAACACCATGATCAGGCCGTGCGCGGTGATCATCACGTTCCACATGTGGCCCTGCTGGTCAAAGCTGGTGCCATCGCCGCCCATTATGGTCACGAACGTGCCCAGCCATTGCAGGCCCGGCTCGGCCAGTTCCAGCCGCATGCCGCCCGACAGGCCGCCACCGACGATGCCCGCGATGATCGCGAAGATCAGGTACAGCGTGCCGATGTCCTTGTGGTTGGTGGACATGAACCAGCGGGCAAAGAACGCCGGCTTGTGATCAGCGTCGTGATGCGCGTGATCATCGTGGTGGATGTCGAAGCCTTCAGCGGTGGTGGCCATGTTCTGTGCGGACCTTAGTTATCTGTAAATCTGATCAGGCGGCAGGAGCGGCGCTGGCGGAAGCCGCCGGGGCCGGTGCAGCCGACGATGTGGCAGCAGGAGCCGCCGAAGCCGATGCAGCAGGAGCGGGAGCCGCTGCCTCCTCCGCCCCGGCGATGGAGCCGCCCTTCGACAGCACCCAGGCATTGTATTCGTCCAGCGGGCGCGCCTCGATGGCGATCGGCATGAAGCCGTGGCGGGCACCGCACAGTTCCATGCACTGGCCGTAATAGATGCCCGGCTCGGTAATGGTCAGCATGCGCTCGTTGATGCGGCCCGGAACGGCGTCGATCTTGAACCACAGCGAGGGGATGCCGAAGGCGTGGATCACGTCCGCGCCGATCACCTGCATGCGCAGCGGCACGCCCACGGGCACGACCAGCCGGTTATCGGCTTCCAGCTGATGCGGGAACCCGCCAGCGGCTGCGTCGGCTTCGGACATCATGTTCGAGATCACCTCGAACCCGCCATTGTCGACATAGGTATAACCCCAGTACCACTGATAGCCGGTGGCCTTGATGGTGATGGCGTTTTCCGGCGGCGCTTCGTACTGCGCGGCGAGCAGGCGGATGGAAGGCACCGCGATCACCAGCAGGATCAGCACCGGGATCACCGTCCACAGCACTTCGATCAGCGTGTTGTGGCTGTTCTTCGACGGAACCGGGTTGGCGCGCTTGTTGAAACGCACCACCACCCACAGCAACAGCGCCAGCACGAACAGGGTGATCACAGTGATGATCGGCATCAGCAGGGCATCGTGCATCCGCAGCCCTTCCTCGCCGATGGCCGAGTATTGCGGCTGGAAGCCGTAAGCACCGTCGACCGGCTGACCCTTGATCATGTCCGGACCATAATGCTCGAACGCAGGAGCAGCGGTCGCATCGACCGGAGCGGTCACCGCCGACGAAGCGTCGGTCGCCGCAGCGGGAGCGGTTGCAACAGGAGCCGGAAGCGGCGGAGCAGCAGCGTCTTGCGCCAGCACGCCCGCCGGAGCGGCAAAGAAGGTCAAGGCGGCGGCAACAAGTGCGAGGATTTGCAGCCGCTTGCGGGCGAATTCGCCGAAGGTCATCAGTTCAACGCTTTCCGTTCTGTTACGGGCGCCAGACAGGCCCCACCACCACCCTGAAGGGGCGTATGCGGCGCGCCTATACGCCCGCTTGCCCCATGCCTCAAGCGCTTCTAGGGAGATTTTTCACGATTGGCGAGGCGGGCTTTGGTCCTGCCTGGCAGCAATCCCCCGCGCATCGATTAACAAGGCTGATTTCATACCCATGACCGAAGACGAGGTACTGGCCGAATTCCGCAGTTGCCATGCCCTGCTGGAAGGCCATTTCAAGCTCTCCTCAGGCCGCCACTCGGCGCATTACCTGCAATGCGCACGCGTGCTGA
>JBDSUF010000014.1:0-16824 GCA_039927835.1 Alteraurantiacibacter sp. | reverse complement strand
CGCGTCCGATGTGTCTGCAGCGCAGCGGATGGACCTTCTCCTGATCCTTGGATGCAGGAGAGATGACCGGCGCGGGCGTCCCGGCAATCAGCCGAACGTTCGTACCACAGGCGGTCCCGTCACGCATACTGCCATTCCGTCGCGTCAGATGCTGGGGTGGTAGATGTGAGCCGACGGGCATTAAATCTCGACGCGATTTCAGTACTCTAACTACCAAAAGCGTCGTCGAGTCCGGGCACAGAATGCGGCAAAACCGCGCCGGTCATCCGTTCCTTTGTCCCCACCCGGCAGCCACAGGCTGGCCGGGCCAGAGACACATGGGCGGCGCAGAAACAATTATCCCTCAATAACATAAGGTTGCGGCGCAATCCACGGCGAGACCATGTTGTAGGGCACTGTCACAAAGACCGCCTCGACCCCGGCGATCTTGCCGCCGACGATCTTGAACAGTTCGAGCAGCACGAAGCTGTGCGGGAAATGGAAGATCGACTTGTGCGTGGAGCCATCGGTCCACACCACGTCCTCCACCTTGCCCGCGTGGTCGATAAACCCGGCGGCGCAGACAATGCCTTTGTCCTCGTCGACCAGCGGGTAGCGCCGGTCGCGCAGGCGATCATCATAGATGTACTGGCCCAGCCGGAACTGGTCGGCGGTGCCCATCGCGGCGATGGGATAGCCTTCGATTTGCGTATTGGTGGTCTGCAACCCGTTCTCGATCCGGTCGCAATCGTCGGTGAATTCGGTGAACAGCGTGCCGTCGTTCAATTCGATGGTCTCGAAGTAGCCGTTGGAGATGCGGATCATCTCCTCGCGGCTGACGCGCTGATCGGGCGGCACATCGGCCAGCATCAGCGGGCGCGGCGCATCGTAGCCTTCGATCTGCGGGAACGGCCCGAATTCAAACTCGCGCGACACGATGGTCTCGATTTCGCTGATCGCGCCGCCAGATGCCAGCGCCAGCCGCAGGATCATGATCGCCGGATGGCCGCGTTCCTCGATCACCCCGATCCAGCTGACCTGGCCCGTAGTCAGGTCGGCGCACTTCAGATCGTAATAGTCGCGCCGCGCAGAGATGGTGTTCCACAGCCCGTCACCCACGCGCAGCTGGACGTTGTTCTCGGTAAACACCGCGCCAGACGCCAGCGACAGTTGCGCCGGATCGTGCGCCACCAATGCCGCGAGGTAGGTTTCGGCGGCGGCATAAAGTTCCGCCCGGGTCCAGCTTGTCATCAATTGTCTCTCCCAACTTCGAGCACGATCTTGCCGATCACCTCGCCCGCTTCCATTCTCCGGTGCGCCTCGGCTGCTTGCGCCAAAGGCAGCACGCTGTCGACCTTGGGGCGCAACGCCCCATCGGCCACCAGCGGCCAGACCTCACGGGCAATCTCATCCGCCAGAGCCGCCTTGAAGCTCGCGCTGCGTGGCCGCAAGGTCGATCCGGTCAGCGTTTGGCGGCGGACCATCAGCTTGGCCACGTTGATCTGCGCGATAACGCCGCCCTGCACCGCGATGGTCACCAGCCGACCATCCGGCGCCAGGCAATCGAGGTTGGCTTGCGTATAGTCGCCCGCCACCATGTCGAGGATCACGTCGGCTCCGCGCCCATCGGTCAACGCGCGCACTGCCTCGCCGAAATCGGTGGTCCGGTAATTGATCGCTGCCTCGGCTCCGAGATCGCGCGCGGCGGCGCATTTTGCGTCGCTGCCGCAAGTCGCGAGCGCGCGCACGCCGAACAGCTGGCACAGCGCCAGCGTCATCGCCCCGATACCGCTGGTGCCGCCGTGAACCAGCAGCACCTCGCCATCGCGCACCGCGCCGCGCTGGAACACGTTGTGCCACACGGTGAACAATGTCTCGGGCATGGCCGCCGCCTCGGCCATGGGCAAGCCGCCGGGCACTTTCAGGCACTGCCCGGCGGGAACCACGCAATATTCGGCATAGCCCCCGCCGTTGGCGAGCGCGCAGACGCGCTGCCCCAACCACTCCGGATCGACGCCCACACCGAGAGCCACAACCGTGCCGGAAATCTCCAGTCCCGGCAGATCGCTGGCGTCGCCGGGCGGCGGGTAGGCGCCCTGGCGCTGCAGGCAATCGGGGCGGTTGACCCCGGCATAGGCGACCTGGACCAGCACTTCGCCCGGCGCGGGCTGCGGCACGGGGCGCGTGATCGGCTGCAACACCTCGGGGCCGCCGGGCGTCGAAATAGCCATCGCCGTCATGCTGGCGGGCACCTGATGCTGCACGAACACTTCCCCTGCCGTATCCGGTCCCAAGCGCGGACAAGCACCGTGTGTAGAATCGCGGGCCATTGACAGCAAGCCAAGGCAGGGCAATGTTGCACTGCAATGGAAGACGATCTTCCCCGCAGCCGCAGCGATGCGGCATCCTTGCTCGGCAAGGAACTGCTCGACAGCTATTCGCAGGACGAGCTGCTGGATCGCATCGTGCTGCTGGAAGCCGAGGTTGCCCGCGTAAAGGCGCATCACGCCAAGGCAGCGGATCATCGCAAGCTGGCCGACTCGCTGTTTAGCGCAAAGCCCACCGGCTGATGGCTCGCGTGGCCAATCTCGCCACTCTCGCAAAAGCGCAGCAGCGTCCTATATTTGTCGTACCCTATCTGAATATCCATCACTCCTTCAGGCCGATGGCTCCATTCAAGACGTCGAAACCTCGCGAATCGCAGCATTCGCCCATCGGACACTGAAATTATGCCCAGTTTTGCCCAGAACCTGGAAAAGACCCTGCACAACGCGCTGCAGAACGCGACCGACCGCGCGCACGAATATGCCACGCTCGAGCACTTGCTGCTGGCGCTGATAGACGACGATGACGCCGCCGAGGTGATGAATTCGTGCGGCGTCGACCTGACCGAACTGGGCACCGTGGTGCGCCAGTACCTCGATCAGGAATACCAGAGCCTGAAAACCGAGGACAACGCCGATCCGCAGCCCACCGCCGGGTTCCAGCGGGTGATCCAGCGCGCCATCCTGCATGTTCAGTCCAGCGGCCGTGACACCGTCACCGGGGCCAACGTGCTGGTCGCGCTGTTCTCCGAGCGCGACTCCTATGCGGTCTATTTCCTCCAGCAGCAGGATATGAGCCGGCTCGACGCGGTCAGCTACATCAGCCACGGCATCGGCAAGGGTGGCCGCCAGATCGAAAGCCGCAACCCGTCGGGCGCCGAGGAGCCCGAGGCCAAGGCCGACGAAAAGCCCGAGAAGAACAAGAAGGATTCGGCGCTCGACCAGTTCTGCGTCAACCTCAACCAGAAGGCGCTCGACGGCAGGATCGATCCGCTGATCGGCCGCGGGCCCGAGGTCGATCGCACGATCCAGATCCTCTGCCGCCGGTCGAAGAACAACCCGCTTTATGTGGGCGATCCCGGCGTGGGCAAGACCGCCATCGCCGAGGGGCTGGCGCGCAAGATCGTCGAAGGCGACGTGCCCGAAGTGCTCGAAGACGCGGTGATCTATTCGCTCGACATGGGCGCTCTCCTGGCCGGTACGCGCTATCGCGGCGATTTCGAGGAGCGCCTGAAGCAGGTCGTCAACGAGCTGGAAAAATTGCCCGAAGCCGTGCTGTTCATCGATGAAATCCACACCGTGATCGGTGCCGGCGCAACCAGCGGCGGGGCCATGGACGCCTCCAACCTGCTCAAGCCCGCGCTGTCATCGGGGGCGATCCGCTGCATCGGCTCGACCACTTACAAAGAATTCCGCAACCACTTCGAGAAGGACCGCGCGCTGCTGCGCCGGTTCCAGAAGATCGATGTGAACGAGCCGACGGTGGAAGACACGATCAAGATCCTCAAGGGCCTGCGTTCGGCCTTCGAGGAGCACCACAAGGTCAAGTACACCCCCGACGCGATCAAGAGCGCGGTCGAGCTGTCGGCGCGTTACATCAATGACCGCAAGCTGCCCGACAAGGCGATCGACGTGATCGACGAGGCGGGCGCGATGCAGATGCTCGTGCCGCCCAGCCGCCGCCGCAAGACCCTGACCGCGCGCGATATCGAAGCGGTGATTGCGACGATGGCGCGCATTCCGCCCAAGTCGGTCAGCAAGGACGACAAGGCCGCGCTGGCCAACCTCGAGCGCGATTTGAAGCGCGTGGTGTTCGGCCAGGACGATGCCATCGCCCGCCTCAGCACGGCGATGAAGCTGAGCCGCGCGGGCCTGCGCGATGCCGACAAGCCAATCGGCAGCTTCCTGTTCTCCGGCCCCACCGGCGTCGGCAAGACCGAGGTCGCGCGCCAGCTGGCCGAGATCATGGGCATCGAGCTGAAGCGCTTCGACATGTCCGAATACATGGAGCGCCACAGCGTCTCACGCCTGATCGGCGCGCCTCCGGGCTATGTCGGTTATGACCAGGGCGGGCTGCTCACCGATGCCATCGACCAGCACCCGCATTGCGTGCTGCTGCTCGATGAGATCGAGAAGGCGCACCCGGACCTGTTCAACATCCTGCTGCAAGTGATGGATAACGGCCGCCTGACCGACCATCACGGCAAGACGGTGGATTTCCGCAACGTGGTGCTGATCATGACCACCAATGCGGGCGCCTCCGATGCCGCCAAGCAGGGGATCGGCTTTGGTGCGGGCGTGAAGCACGAGGCGCAGGAAGAAGCGGTGAAGAAGATGTTCACGCCTGAATTCCGCAACCGCCTCGATGCGATCGTGCCGTTTGCCTACCTTGGCACCGATACGGTCAGCCGCGTGGTCGACAAGTTCGTGCTCCAGCTGGAGCTGCAACTGGCCGACCAGAACGTGCATATCCAGTTCGACAGCGACGCACGCGAATGGCTGTCGAAGCGCGGGTACGACAAGATGATGGGCGCGCGGCCGATGGCCCGACTGATCCAGGAAACGGTCAAGCAGCCGCTCGCCGAGGAGCTATTGTTCGGCAAGCTGGCGCACGGCGGTGAGGTGCATGTGAGCGTGAAGGAGGACAAGCTGGCCTTCGAACTCACGCCCGCGGCACCCAAGGCGGCCAAAGCGAAGAAGCCGAAGAAGGCTGCGGCGCCAGAGCCGGAAGCGCCTGCCGAAGAGGAGTGATCCTCGCTATTATCGGGATCCAACAATCGGGCGGCGCTGGAACTCCAGCGCCGCCCGCACCATTTAGGGCCTGATGGCTGCCGACTTCTCCTGGATCAGACCCGCGCCGCACGGCATCCACGTGGTCCCCGCCGATGCGTGGATCGATCCCTCGCGGGCAGTCGAACGCGCTTTGGTCACTCACGGCCATGCCGACCACGCGCGCGGCGGGCACGGCGCGACCATTGCCACGTCCGAGACGCTGGCGATCATGCAGTTGCGCTATGCGACCAGCGCAGGCGCGCAGCCGGTCGCTTACGGCGAGACGATCCGTCTGGCGGGCGGCGTCACCGCCACTTTCATTCCCGCCGGGCACGTGCTGGGCAGCGCGCAGATCCTGCTCGAACATGCCGGCGAGCGCGTGGTGATCACCGGCGATTACAAGCGCCGCCACGATCCCACCTGCCCGCCGTTCGTGGTGACGCCGTGCGACATTTTCATCACCGAGGCGACGTTCGGCCTGCCGTTGTTCCGCCACCCGCCAATCGCCGACGAACTGGCCAAGATCGAGGCCCGCCTCGGCTCCGAGCCCGAGCGCTGCGTGCTGGTCGGCGCCTACGCGCTGGGCAAGGCGCAACGGGTGATCGCCGAGCTGCGCGCCGCCGGGCACCACGCGCCGATCTACCTCCACGGGGCGATGGAGCGGATGTGCCGGCTTTACGAGGACTGGGGTGTGAGCCTTGGCGACCTGCGGCTGGTGACCGATGCCACGAAGGACGAGCTGCGCGGCCACATTGTAGTGTGCCCGCCCGCCGCGCTCAACGACCGCTGGAGCCGCCGCCTGCCCGATCCGGTCACCGCGATGGCCAGCGGCTGGATGCGCGTCCGCCAGCGCGCCCGTCAGCGCAATGTAGAGCTGCCGCTGATCATCTCCGACCATGCCGACTGGGACGAATTGACCACCACGGTGCTCGAAGTGAACCCCGCCGAGACGTGGATCACCCACGGCCGCGAGGAAGCGCTGCTGCGCTGGCACCAGCTCAACCAACGCCGCGCGCGGGCGCTGGCGCTGGTCGGGTATGAGGATGAGGACGATTGAGCCCATGACCCTGTAATGGAGCAGTTCGCCGCCTTGCTCGACGCGCTCGTCTACACCACCAGCCGCAATGCCAAGCTGCGCCTGCTGGCCGATTACCTGCGCGACACGCCCGACCCCGATCGCGGCTGGGCGCTCGCCGCGCTGACCGATGGGCTGAACTTTCCCGCAGTGAAAGCCTCGACCGTACGCGCGCTGATGCAGGAGCGGGTCGATCCGGTACTGTGGACGCTGAGCCGCGATTTCGTCGGCGATACGGCGGAGACCGCCAGCCTGCTGTGGCCGGAGCCAAGCGGGATTGACGTCACGCCGCCAGCCCCCAGCATGGCCGAAGCGGTCGAGCTGCTTGGCCAGATGACCCGCACCACGGCGCCGCGCGAACTGGCGCGGCTGCTCGACCGGCTCGATGCCTCGGGCCGCTATGCGCTGATCAAGCTTGCCACCGGCGGAATGCGCGCAGGCGTTTCGGCGCGCCTGGCCAAGACTGCGTTTGCGCAAGCCTTTGCCGTGCCGGTCGAGCTGGTCGAGGAGTATTGGCACGCGCTCGCTCCGCCGTACGGTCCCTTGTTCGCCTGGGCGGCAGACGGCGCCAATCCGCCCGATACGCAGGCCATGCCGCTGTTCCGCCCGTTCATGCTGGCGCATCCGCTGGACGATACCGTGGTCGATCTCGGGCATTTTGCCGCCGAATGGAAATGGGACGGTATCCGCGTGCAACTGGCGCACGTCGGCGGCGAGACGCGCGCCTATTCGCGCTCGGGTGATGATATTTCCGCCACCTTCCCCGAGATGATCGCCGCCTTGCAGGTGCCTTGCGTGATCGACGGCGAGCTGCTGGTGCGCGGCAGCCATCAGGGAGGTGAAACGGGCGGTGCGGCGAGCTTCAATGCCCTGCAGCAACGCCTGGGACGCAAGGTCGTCAGCAAGGCCATGCTCGCCGATTACCCGGCCTTCGTGCGGCTATACGATGTGCTGATGTTGGGCGGCGTGGACCTGCGCGAACTGCCGTGGTCAGCCCGGCGCGCAAAGCTGGAGGGCCTGATGGCCCGCCTGCCCGCCAGCCACTTCGACTTGTCACAAGTGCTCGAGGCCGACACTTTCGACGATCTCGCCACGATCCGCGCCGGTGCCCGCGACGAGGCGATCGAGGGGTTGATGCTCAAGCGCCGCGACAGTCCGTACATCGCCGGGCGCCGCGTGGGGCTGTGGTACAAGTGGAAGCGCGATCCATTGCTGGTCGATTGCGTGCTGATGTATGCCCAGCGGGGCAGCGGCAAGCGCTCCAGCTTCTATTCGGACTACACCTTCGGCTGCTGGAACGGCGACCCAGATCAGGGGGGGGACCTGCTGCCGGTGGGCAAGGCCTATTCGGGTTTCACCGACGAGGAATTGAAGCTGATCGACCGCCACGTGCGCCAGCATACGGTCAATCGCTTCGGCCCGGTGCGCGAGACCGACCGCAGCCTGGTATTCGAGGTGGCGTTTGACAGCGTCCACGAAAGCAAGCGTCACAAGAGCGGCCTCGCCATGCGCTTTCCGCGCATCCACCGCGTGCGCTGGGACAAGCCGGCGCACGAGGCGGACCGGATCGAAACCTTGCGGGCGCTGGTGCGCGATTGAATTTTGCGCCCCAGGTTTGTTCAGCGTCAAGGCGCTGGCCGCCGGGTGGGTTAGGGACAAGGCATGGATAATTCTGCAACCGATGCGCCGCTGTTGACCCCGTTCGAGCAACTCGGCGGGCGCACGGCCCTGGGCCGGGTGGTCGACCGGTTCTACGACCTGATGGACAGCGAACCGGCCTATGCCGACCTGCGCGCGATGCACGCGGCGGATCTGGCGCCGATGAAGCAGGCGCTCGCCGGGTTCCTGACCGGCTGGGCGGGTGGTCCGCGCGACTGGTTCGACGCCAACCCCGGCAAGTGCATGATGTCGATGCACTCCGGTTTCACCATCACGCGCGAAACAGCCGGGCAATGGGTCGCGGCGATGGACCGTGCCTTTGCCGATTGCGGGCTGGCCGATCACCCAGTGGCGCTGCTGATGAAGGAGCGGTTTCGCATGATGGCGGGCGGCATGGCCGGGGACTTGTGAACGGCGCGCGCGGCGCTTAGCAACAGCCATGCGACCCAAGATTATCACCACGCTGAAGGACTATTCGGCTCCGCTGTTCGTGGCCGACGCGCTCGCCGGGCTGACCGTGGCGATGGTGGCGATCCCGCTGTCGATCGCCATTGCCATCGCCTCGGGCGCGGACCCGGCCAAGGGGCTGGTTACCGCCATAGTCGGCGGCTTGCTGATCTCGCTGCTGGGCGGCAGCCGGGTGCAGATCGGCGGGCCGACCGGGGCCTTCATCGTCATCGTCTATGGTGTGATCGCCGACCACGGCTACGACGGGCTGGTGCTGGCCACGCTGATGGCGGGAGCGATCCTGGTGGTGTCGGGCTGGTTGCGGCTCGGCAGTCTGGTGGCCTATGTGCCCGAGGCAGTGATCAACGGCTTCACCATCGGCATCGGGGTGATCATCGCCGCCAGCCAGCTGAAGGACTTTCTTGGCGTGGCTGGCCCTGCCTGGCCTGCCGAATTCGTGCCCAAGCTGGTCGCCCTGTGGCACGCGCGCGGCGGGATCAGCATGGCCGCGCTGGCGGTTGGCCTTGCGTCACTCGGCGGAATCGTGCTGCTGCGCCGCCTGTTCCCGCGAGTGCCGGGGCTGATCGTGGTGATGGCGCTGGTCTCCGCCGGGGTCGCGCTGGCGCACCTGCCCGTCGACACCATCCATTCGCGCTTTGGCGATCTTCCGGCGGGCCTGCCCATGCCCGCCCTGCCCGCAGTCACGGCTGACCGACTGGCCGAACTGCTGCCCTCGGCGCTGGTGATCGCCTTCCTCGCGGCAATCGAATCGCTGCTGTCGGCGGTCGTGGCGGACCGGATGATCGGCAGCCGGCACCGGCCCAATGCCGAGGTTTCGGCGCAAGGCTGGGCCAATATCGGCTCGGCACTGTTCGGCGGCCTGCCCGCGACGGGAGCGATCGCGCGCACCGCCACCAATGTGCGCGCGGGTGGCCGCACGCCGGTGGCGGGGGTGCTCCACGCTTTGTTCATCCTCGCCATCATGCTGGTGGCCGCACCGCTGGCGGGCTACCTCGCGCTGCCCGCGCTGGCCGCGCTGCTGCTGCTCACCGCGTGGAACATGACCGAGCCGCACAAGTGGCGCGAATATATGGCCACGCCGATCGAGGACCGCTTGCTGCTGGTGCTGACCCTGGTGCTGACCGTGCTGACCGACCTGACGATGGCCATCGGCGTCGGCGTGGCGCTGGGGCTGGCCCTGCGGCTGCGCAAGCGGCAGGAAGCGAGCGAAGGCGATACGCCCGAAGGCTAATCCAGCTGGACCAGCTTGTCGCGTGAAGTTGCGCCGCGCAACAAGGTGAGGCGGCTTGGCGCGGTGTCCAGCGCATCGGCGAGCAGCGCCAACACCGCAAGGTTCGCCGCACCATCCTGCGGCTTGGCGCGCACCTTCACCCGCACCTGCCCAGCTTCGATCACCACGCCTTCGGTCCGTGCACCGGGCGTCACCCGCAGCGCCAGCCGCCCTTGCGCATCGGCCAGCGCGCGGATCGCTTCCGGCGACGGGAGATCAACCTTCGGTCGGGCCATGCAGCTGCGCCAAATGGCGCTGCGCCAGTTCGACATAGCGCTGGCACTGGAACGTGATCTTGGCGATCTGGTCCGGCCCCTGCGCACGGAGGAATTTCGCTGGCCGGCCAACCCACACCTCGCCCGGCGGGATCACCTTGCCGGGGCTGAGCAGCGCGCCCGCCGCCAGCATCGCGCCCGATCCGACGCGCGCCGCGTCCATCGCCACCGCGCCCATGCCGACAAAGGCGTGGTCTTCCAGCACGCAGCCGTGGAGGATGGCGGCGTGGCCGATCAGGCAATCCACGCCGATCAAGGTGGGCAGGCCTTCGGTCGGCACAGAGTCATCCGGGCGCGGTCCTTCGACGTGGATCACCGTGCCGTCCTGCACATTGCTGCGTGCGCCGACCACGATGCGGTGAATGTCGCCGCGCAGCACGCAATTGTACCAGATGCTGGCGTGCGGCCCCACCTCGACATCGCCGATCAGCCGCGCGCCGGGCGCGATAAAGGCGCTGTCGTGAATGCGCGGGGTCTTGCCGCCAAAGGGCAGGATCGTGGCCCAGGGGAAGCGCGGATCGGTCATTTGTCGTGCCAATCCTTGCGATCGATCGACCAGACCATCGCCGGGTTGTCCTCGGGCGGATAGGCCGGGTCGCTGTAATCGAGTTCGGCGCGCCGCGTCATGCCCAGCCGCTGCATCACCGCCCATGAGCCGCGATTGCGCTCGCTGGTCTGCGCCCACACGGTCTCCAGTGCCAGCGCCGTGAAGCCATAGGCCATCAGCGCCCGTGCCGCTTCGGTGGCATAGCCCAGCCCCCAGGCCTCCGGTCGCAATTGCCAGCCGAGTTGCCGCCCGCTGGCGAGCGGCTCGGGCGCGGGTTCGTCGAGCACCCGGCCAATGCCGCAAGTGCCGACCAGCATGCCGTCCGAGCATTGCTCGATCGCGAGGAAGCCAAAGCCGTCCGCATCCCACGAAGCGGCCATGCGGGCAAAGCTGGCGCGGGCCTGCTCCTCGCTGTGCACGCCGCCCAGGTATTGGCGCACGGCGTGGGTGTTGAAATGCTCCAGCCACAGCGGCAGGTCCCCGTCGCGGAAAGGCCGCAACGCTAGCCGCTCGGTCAGGAACGGCGGCTCAGCCATGGAGAAGGCGCGCGGCGAGCGGCGCGTGGTAGGTCAGCACGCCGCTGCATCCGGCGCGCTTGAAGGCCATCAGTGTTTCGAGCACCAGCGCATCACGCTCGCCCGCGCCGACCGCCACCGCCGCCTCGATCATCGCGTATTCGCCGCTCACCTGATAGGCGAACACCGGCACTTCGAATCGCGCCTTCACCTTTGCCACGATATCCAGATAGGGCAGGCCGGGCTTGACCATTACGCTGTCGGCGCCCTCGGCAATGTCCAGCGCCACTTCGCGCAAGGCTTCCTCGGCGTTGGCGGGGTCCATCTGGTAGCTTTTCTTGTCGCCCTTGAGCAGTCCGCCGCTGCCCACCGCATCGCGGAACGGGCCGTAGAAGGCGCTGGCGTACTTGGCGGCATAGGCCATGATCTGCACGTTGGCGTGGCCGTTCATCTCGAGCGCCAGCCGGATCGCGCGCACGCGGCCGTCCATCATGTCGCTGGGGGCGATGATGTCGGCCCCGGCCTGCGCCTGGTTGACCGCCTGATCGACCAGCACGGCGACGGTATCATCGTTGAGGACATAGCCCGCAAGGTCGACCAATCCGTCCTGCCCGTGGCTGGTATAGGGGTCGAGCGCCACGTCGGTCAGAATGCCCACATCATTGCCGCAAGCCTGGCGGATCGCCTTGATCGCGCGGCACATCAGGTTGTCGGGGTTCAATGCCTCGGCTCCATCAACGCTGCGTCGGTCGGGCTGGGTATTGGGGAACAGCGCCACGCAGGGGATGCCGAGCGCGACGGCTTCCTTCGCCCGCGCGGCAATCAGGTCCACCGACCAGCGCGAGACCCCCGGCAAGGAGCCGATCGGTTCCTCAACGCCGGTGCCTTCGGTGACGAACAGCGGCCAGATCAGGTCCGCCGGAGTCAGCACGGTTTCGCGGTGGAGCGCGCGGCTCCAGCCGGTCGTGCGGGTGCGGCGCAGGCGCGTGGCGGGATAGCTGCCAAGGAGAGGTCCGGTCATGGCGTGACCTCCTGCCGCAAAACCGGGTTCAGGGCAATTCAGGTCGTCGCAATTCAGGTAGTCTGGCGGCGCGAATCCAGCCGGTCGATCTCGCGCACCGGTTCGTCCAGCATCGAGGGATCGGGCGCCAGCGGAGCCAGCGCCGCGCCGGGCGCCACGCGTTGCAGCAGGTCGAGCCGGGCGCGGAACTCGGTCAGCTCGCGGCCCGACAATTGCGCGCGGGTGACGAAGCGGACCGACGACGGGTCGACCGTGCGCCCGCCGCGATACATTTCGTAATGCAGGTGCGGGCCGGTCGAGAGGCCGGTCGAGCCGACATAGCCGATGATCTGCCCGCGCCGCACGCGCTGGCCGCCGCTCACCGCGATGCGGCTCATATGCGCATAGCCGGTGCCCATGCCGCCTTCGTGGTTGAGCCGAACGTAGTTGCCGTGGCCGCCATGCCGTCCGGCGAAGGACACCGTGCCATCGGTCACGGCATAGATCGGCTGGCCATAGGAGGCGCGGAAATCAATCCCCGCGTGCATCCGGGTATAGCCGAGGATCGGGTGGCGGCGCGCGCCATAGCCCGAGCTGATCCCGCGCGAGGCGACCGGCTGCAGCAGGCCTTCGCGCTGCTCGCCCACGCCCGAGGCTTCGTAATACTTGCCGTCGCGGCCCCAGCGCATCATCCGCTTGCGCGGGCGACCATCGCGGACAATCGCGGCATAGAGCAGCTCGCCCGCCTCGACCTCGCCGGTGGCGGCGCGCTTGTAATCGACGATCAGGTCGAACTGGTCGCCCGGCGCAATGTCGCGCTCCACGTCGAGCTCGCTGCTGATCACCCGCAGGAACTGCTGCACCGAGCGCGCGGGCGCCCCGGCGGCGCGGGCCGAGCGGTACAGGCTGCCACCCACCTCTGCCCGGATGCGCAGCGGCGTGGCATCGACCATGATCGGGCGCGGATCGAGCCGCAGCGCACCGTCCTTGCGCTCCACCGCGAGTTGCAGGTCGAAGCGGGCACGGAACGACAGCGCGTCGACCGGGCGCGGCTGGCCCGATGCCGGGCGGCGGCCCAGTGTCACGTCCACTTGCGTGCCCGAGCTGATCTGGTCGAGCGGGATGGCCGCAGCGACCATTGTCGCGATATACCCCGCTTCGTCCTCGCTCACCCCGGCGCGGCGCAACATGCGATCGAAGCTGTCACCTTGCGTCAGCGTAGCGACCACGTCGAGCCGGGGGCGTTCGGGCGCGGAGGCGAGCGCCACCACGGTTTGCGTCGCACCCATCCGGCGGCCCGAGTCGGCGCCCAGCGCCAGCGGTAAGATCATCTGGCTGCGCATCTCGTCGCGCACGCTGTCGTCGATGGTCATCGCGGGCGCGGCCTCGACCGGTGAGAAGCCCGGCCAGGCGAGCAGGGCCACGGCGCTGAGGCCGATCAGCGTACCCGCCCCGCGCAGCCACCGACGCGAGCCGATATCGACAGCAAGGTCAGGCGCCAGATCGAGGCCCGAGAGCCACAGCGAGGCATGTTCGCGCCATTCGTGATAGCGATCGGCAAAACTGGCAATGCGCGCCTGCCGGTGGACCGAGCCCGCCGCCTCTGGCGTCAACACGTGCGACAGAGACAGCTGCGCCGGCGGAAAATCGCCCTCGGCAACCGCGTCATCCCGCCGGGTGTCTAGATCCTTGAACAAGCGCATTCCCATCCCGGTTCGCGCAGGCAGACTTTCGTCCGATCCCGTATACGGCGCGACCCACGTATTTCGGGGCCAATGTGTGGAGCCAGGATGTGCCCGTATAAAGTAAATTCCGCCTTAACGGCGACCAGTCGAGTCCTTCTCGCGGCGAACCGAATCAGGACATTTACCTAGGGGCCGCGGCAAGCCTGTGGGTAACCGGTTGCACCGGCGCGGGGCCGTCGCCACATTGTTGGGGTTGTGACAGGTCGTGCATCAGACAGCCGGATTCGCGCGGTCCTCGGGCCGACCAACACCGGCAAGACCCATCTCGCGATCGAGAGGATGTGCGGCCATTCGAGCGGCGCGATCGGCTTCCCGCTGCGGCTGCTGGCGCGCGAGGTCTACGACAAGGTGCGCGCGCTGAAAGGCGATGACCAGGTCGCGCTGATCACCGGCGAGGAGCGGATCGAGCCGCCCAACGCGCGCTATCTGCTGTGCACGGCCGAGGCCATGCCCCGAAACGGTGGTGATCGGGCCTTCGTGGCGCTCGACGAGGTCCAGCTCGCCGCCGACCGTGAACGCGGACACATCTTTACCGACCGGCTGCTCCACGCGCGGGGCCGCGAGGAGACCATGCTGCTCGGCTCGGCCACGGTCGCGCCGCTGGTGAAAGCGCTGGTCCCCGGCGTGGAGGTGGAAAGCCGCCCGCGCTTTTCCACGCTGACCCATGCCGGATCGTGCAAATTGAGCCGCCTGCCGCCACGGAGCGCGGTGGTCGCCTTCTCGGTCGAGGAGGTTTATCGCGTGGCCGAATTGCTGCGGCGCTTCCGTGGCGGCGCGGCGGTGGTGATGGGCGCGCTCAGCCCCGAAACGCGCAACCGGCAGGTGGCGCTGTTCCAGTCGGGCGAGGTCGACTACATCGTCGCCACCGATGCCATCGGCATGGGGCTGAACCTCGATGTCACCCACGTCGCCTTCGCCTCGCTCAGCAAGTTCGATGGAGTGCAGCAGCGGCGCCTGTGGCCCGCCGAGATGGCGCAGATCGCCGGACGCGCGGGGCGGCACCAGCAGGACGGCACGTTTGGCGTGCTGTCGGGCGGGCGGGCGCGGGACCTCGCGTTCACCGACGAGGAAATCTACGCCATCGAGCAGCACCGCTTCGCCCCGCTGACCAAGCTGTACTGGCGCGAGGCCGAGCCGCGCTTCTCGTCCATCGACACGCTGATCGCCGATCTGGAGGCCAAGCCCGACCGTCCGCAATTGTCCGCCGCGCCCGAGGCGATCGACCTCGCTGTGCTCAAGCGGCTGGCCGAGGATCCGGCGATTCGCGGCGAAGCGAGGACCCCTGCCCAGGTGCGCCGTTTGTGGGATGTCTGCCAGCTGCCCGACTTCCGCCAGCAGGGCGCCGACATGCACGCGCGTTTCGTCGCCCGGCTGTGGAGCGACCTCAACACCGGTCACATCGGCGCCGATTTCGTCGCCGCCCGGATTGCCGAGCTGGGCGACATGCGTGGCGATATCGACACACTGCAAGGTCGTCTCGCCGCAATTCGCAGCTGGGCCTATATCTGCCAGCGCCCGGATTGGGTATTGGCACGCGACGAGATGGCCGCCCGTGCCCGCGCGGTGGAAGCGAAACTGTCGGATGCGCTGCACCAGCGGCTGACCGAGAGGTTCGTCAACCGGCGGACGGCGGTGCTGATGAAGAGCCAGGGGAAGGATGCCGGATTGCTGCGCGTGACACTGGAAGACGATGGCAAGGTTGCCGTGGAGGGCCAGGTCATCGGCCACCTCGAGGGCTTTCGCTTCGTGGTCGATGCCAGCGCCGGGCACGAGGACCGCAAGCTGCTGCTGGCGGCGGCAGAAAAGCACTTGCCGCAATTGCTCGCCGCCCGGGCCGAGGCGCTGGTGGCGCGCGAGCTGGGCGGGCTGACCTTGGCGGCAGGGAAAATCATCCGCGGCGAGCAGCCGGTCGCGCAGCTGGAGCCGACCAAGTCCCCCACACGCTTCCGTGTGGTGCTGGAGCGCGAGCTGGGCGCGCTCGACCAGGCCGGGCGCCAACGGCTGACCGAAGCGCTCGACCATTGGCTCGAAGGCCAGCTGGCTCCGCTCGCCGCGCTGCGTGCGCTGGAGGATGGCGCGCTCGATCCCGACGCCGGAACCGAAGTGCGCGCGCTGCTGCTCACGCTGATCGACCGGCAGGGCACCGTGCAACGCGCCGATGCCGGGCTGGCAGCTGTGCCCAAGGAGAAGCGTCCGCTGCTGCGCCGTCTTGGCGTCACCATCGGCGCGCTCGACGTGTTCGTGCCCGCGCTATTGAAGCCTGCGCCGCGCGAATTGCTCCACCGGCTGGGGATCGACAAGCGCGCGCTCAACCCGCGCATGGAAGCGGTGATCGAGGGCGGGCGGCAGGTCCCCGCAGGCTATCGCCGCGCGGGCCAGCAGGCGATCCGCCTCGACATGGCCGAGAAGCTGTTCCGCGCCGCGCATGACCAGCGCGCCCAAAGTGCCTTGGGGCGGGGCGGCAAGCAGTTCATGCTCGACGCCGCACTGGCTACCTCGATGGGATTGACGATGGAGAATTTTGCCCCGCTGATGCGCGAGGCAGGCTTCCGCCCGCTCGAACAGCGCGCGCTGGCCGAAGGCGCGTTCGGCCCGCCCGCCCCGCTGCGCTGGACCTGGCGTCCGGTGCGGGTGGATTCGCGGCAGGAGGAACCGCGCCGCCATTCCCGGCCCGACAAGCCACAGGCGAACAAGCCGCGCCATGCATCGGGGGACGCGCGGGCCAAATCCGAAGGCCAGCAGGGCAACAAAAAGCCGCCCCGTCCCCCCCAAGGCACCAAGCCCGCCGCCCAGCCGGTGGGGAGCGTCGCGCCGATCAAGCAGGCCCCGCCCGCCAACAACGCTTTTGCCAGTCTCGCCGGGCTGTTTAGCTGAAGCTCGCGCGCGCATAGTATCGCATGCTTGACGCTGGCGGATCATTCGCCATAGCAGAGCCCGAAAGGCCGCCGGTGGTTACGACACGGCGGAACGGATCAAAGGGACACCGCTCACATGACCTATGTCGTCACCGACGCCTGCATCAAGTGCAAGTACACCGACTGCGTCGAGGTCTGCCCGGTCGATTGCTTCTACGAAGGCGAGAACATGCTCGTCATCAACCCGTCGGAATGCATCGATTGCGGCGTGTGCGAGCCCGAGTGCCCGGCCGAAGCCATCGTGCCCGACTCGGATGAGAGCGCCGGGGAATGGACCCCT
>JBDSUF010000013.1:0-17379 GCA_039927835.1 Alteraurantiacibacter sp. | reverse complement strand
CGCGTCCGATGTGTCTGCAGCGCAGCGGATGGACCTTCTCCTGATCCTTGGATGCAGGAGAGATGACCGGCGCGGGCGTCCCGGCAATCAGCCGAACGTTCGTACCACAGGCGGTCCCGTCACGCATGCTGCCACTCCGTCGCGTCAGATGCTGGGGTGGTAGATGTGAGCCGACGGGCATTAAATCTCGACGCGGTTTCAGTACTCTAACTACCAAAAGCGTCGTCGAGTCCGGGCACAAAATGCGGCAAAACCGCGCCGGTCATCCGTTCTCCTACGCCAACCCCGGCAGCCCGCAGGCTGACCGGGCCAGAGGCGCATGGGCGGCGCATCACACCCCGTAAAACCCACGATACCACGCCACAAACCGGGGGACGCCGACATCCACCGACGTGGTCGGCTGGTAGCCCAGGTCGTTCCGGATCGCGTCGATATCGGCAAAGGTGCGCGGCACGTCGCCCGGTTGCATCGGCAGCAGGATCCGCTCGGCCTTGCGTCCGCAGGCCTCCTCAAGAACGGCGATCACATCGAGCAGCCGCTCGCAGCGGTGATTGCCAATGTTGTACAAAGCGTGCGGCTTCACGCTGCCCCCCGCCTTCACGCTGCCGTCGTCAGCCGGAGCGGTATCCAGCGCCGCCACCACGCCGGCCACGATATCGTCGATATAGGTGAAATCGCGCCACATCTCGCCGTGGTTGAACACCGGGATGGGCTCGCCGCTGAGGATCTTCTGCGTGAACATCCACACCATCATGTCGGGCCGGCCCCACGGACCATAGACGGTGAAGAACCGCAGGCCCGTCAGCGGAATGCGGTAGAGATGGGCGTAGGTTTCGCTCATCAGTTCGTCCGCCTTCTTGGTCGCGGCGTAGAGCGACAGCGGGTGATCGACCCGGTCCTCGACCGCAAACGGCACCTTCTCCGCGCCGCCATAGACCGAGCTGGAGCTGGCATAGACCATGTGCGCCGATTGCCGCTGGCGGGCGACTTCGAGCATGTTGAGGTGGCCCGACAGATTGGCCGCGACATAGGCGCGCGGGTTCTCGATCGAATAGCGCACGCCCGGCTGCGCGCCAAGGTGGACGATGCGGTCGAACTCCTCGCCAGCCAGCGCGGTATCGAGCGCCTCATGATCGGAAAAATCGACCTGTTTGAAGCTGAAGCGCCCCTGCGCCGCGGCCTCAACACGGGCGAGCCGCGCCTGCTTCAGCGCGACCGGATAATAGTCGTTGAGGTTGTCGATCCCCAGCACCTCGTCGCCGCGCGCGAGCAGCACGTCGGCCACGGCGGAACCGATGAAACCTGCCGCACCTGTCACCAGAACCCGCATCAGAACTCCCTGTCGTATCGCGTCCGCCTGATAGCGCAGAATTGTTTACGGGCCACCACGGAACGGGTGCGGGAATGCCGGCGCTTGATCGGGCGCGCGGCAATGCTCACAAGGCGGGCATGCTTTGTCGCGCCCTCACCTCGTTGTTTGCATTGCTGCTGGTGGTGATAGGAACCATACAGGCAGCGGCGCAGGATGGCGGTGCCCTCGCCACGGCGGACCGGCGACTGGCGCAAGTAGCTGAGCGGCTGCAGGGTGCCAACGCCGTGTTCTGCCGCCAGCAGATGCCGCTGACCGGTCTGATCGTGCACAGCGCCGACCAGTACGGCCAACCCTCGCCCGCGCGCTTCGCCGAAGGATCGGTGGCATTGGCGCAGGTGCTGCCGGGCTCGCCCTCCGCCAGCGCAGGCTTGTTGGCGGACGATGCGCTGGTGGCCATCGGCAGTGTTGCGATAAGCGAATCGGTGGCGCAGCCCGGCCATCCCTTGCGCGATACGGTGTTCGATCTGCTCGCAGGACAGGATCCGGCAAGGCCCGTGGCGATCACGGTTCGACGGGCGGGTCGGGATATGGCGGTGGAGGTCAATGCAACTCCGGGCTGCCGCGTACTGGTGGAGGTGCTGACCGATGGCAGCAACCGCGCGCGATCCGACGGGCGGGTGCTGCAAGTGACGCAGGATATGGTCGCGCGCCTCAGCGATGACGAGCTGGCGGTGGTCGTGGCGCACGAGCTGGCGCACGCGGTGCTCGAACACCGGCGACGGCTCGCGGCGGCGGGGGTGGAAAGTGGCTTCCTGGGCGAATTCGGGCGCAACCGGCGGCTGCGGCGATTGGTCGAGGAGGAGGCGGACCTGCTCTCGGTCCACCTGCTCGCCAACGCAGGCTACGATCCGGCGATTGCGCCGCGCTTCTGGCGCTCCGAAGCGGGCGCGCGAACCGATGGCGGCTTGCTCCGCAGCGGCGCCTATCGTTCGCGCGAGCAGCGGGCGGCCATGATGGAGGAGGAGATTGCCGCGCATCTGGCGGGGGTTGATCTGCCCTCGCTGGCGGCGCACCTGCTTGTGCGGCGCGACGCTCCGTTCCCGCCAAACTAGCGCTGCGGAGCCTCGCTGATATCGATGTAGTGCCGGTCGAAGTAGGTCAACGGCGTGGCGTCGATCCGGTGGTGCGCGGCCAGCAGTTCGCCGATGAATACCGTGTGTGTGCCGAACACGTGCGAGTTGGCGGTGCGGCAGACGAAGCTCGATTGCGCGGTGGTCAGGACGGGAACGCCCAGCACGTCCTCCCACTCGCCCACGGCGAACCGGTCGGGGGCGGCAGGGTTCATGAAATGCTCGGCCACGTCGCGGTTGCCGAGACCGAGGACGTTGAGCGCGAACAGCTCGGTCTCCTGCAGCGGGGCGTGGAGCGAGGCGGTGCGGTTGACGCAAACGAGCAAGGACGGCGGATCGAAACTCAACGAGCTGACAGCGGTGGCGAGGATGCCGAACGGGGCGCCCTGGTGGCGCGTGGTGACGGCGTAAACGGTGGCCGCAACATGGCGCATGGCATCGCGGAAAGCACCGAGCAGCTCATCACGCGGTTGCACGGATTCGGTCGCGGGATATCCCATATGCCGTCCATGCGGCGATGGGCTGGACGGCGCAAGAGGCAATCAATGTGACGGTGACCACTTGCGATCACATTATAATGTGATAGACAGCGCGTCATGTTCGAAAACACCATTGATCGCGTTCGCCAGCTTGTCGCCGATGGCAAGATGACCCGCGCCGGCCTCGCCCGAGCCTCGGGGCTCCATGTCAACACCTTGCGCGAATGTGCCCTCCCCGAATGGAATCCAACGGCCGAGACACTGGGCAAGCTGGAAGCCTTTCTGCAACAGAACGACGAGACCCCGGTCCTCGTCGGGATTGCCGAAATCATCGACGAAGCGCGCAACGGGCGGATGGTCATCCTGGTCGACGACGAGGATCGCGAGAACGAAGGCGACCTGATCATTCCCGCGCAGATGGCCACGCCCGATGCGATCAACTTCATGGCCACGCATGGCCGCGGCCTCATTTGCCTCGCGCTGACCAAGGCGCGCGTGGATTCGCTCGGGCTCGACCTGATGAGCCGCAAGAACCGCACGCGCCACGAAACGGCCTTCACCGTCGCCATCGAGGCGCGCGAGGGTGTCACCACCGGGATCAGCGCCGCCGACCGGGCGCGGACCATCTCGGTCGCCATCGATGCAAGCAAGGGCAGCGACGACATCGTCACGCCCGGCCACGTCTTCCCGCTGGTGGCGCGCGAGGGCGGTGTGCTGGTCCGAGCCGGACATACCGAGGCCGCGGTCGACATCTCGCGCCTCGCCGGGCTCAACCCCTCGGGCGTGATCTGCGAGATCATGAACGAGGACGGCTCGATGGCCCGCTTCGCCGATCTCGTCGCCTTCGGCCGCAAGCACAACCTCAAGATCGGCACCATCCGCGACCTGATCGCCTATCGCCGCCAGCACGACCATCTGGTCGAGCAGCGCGCCGAGGCCCGCTTCCGCAGCCGCTGGGGCGGCGAATGGCGGGCGATCAGCTTCTGGAACAAGGCCACCCGCAACGAGACGATGGCGCTGGTCAAAGGCTATATCGACCCGAGCAAGCCGACGCTTGTGAGAATGCACGCGCTGTCGATGTTCGACGACGTGTTCGCGCTGGAATCGGAACGCAGCGGCCTGCTGGCGGGCGCGATGCGCATGATCGGCGAGGCAGGCGCGGGCGTGGTCGTGCTGATCAACCGCCCCTCGGCGGACTACGCTTCCAGCTCAATCCGCGCCCTCGGCATGGCGCAACCTGCTCCCGCCAGCGATGACATGCCGTCCGAGCAACGCGACTATGGCGTCGGGGCGCAAATCCTCGCAGAGATTGGCGTGCGCGACATGGTCCTTTTGACCAACACCCATCACGCGCTCGTCGGGCTCGAAGGCTATGGCCTGTCGATTGTCGGCGAGCGGCCCATCGAAGGAAGCGAATGAATGGCCAGGTTCCTGATCGTCGAGGCACGGTTCTATGACCACCTCAATGACCTGCTGATCGCTGGCGCCCGCAAGGCGCTGGAGGGCGCCGGCCACAAGGTCGACATGCTGACCGTCCCCGGCGCGCTGGAAATTCCGGGCGCTATCGCCATGGCGGCGGAGAGCGGTCAGTACGATGGCTTTGTGGGCATTGGCGTGGTGATCCGCGGCGAGACCTACCATTTCGAGATCGTCGCCGGAGAAAGCGCGCGCGGCATCATGGCGCTGACAATGGACGGCCTTGCCGTGGGCAACGGCATTCTCACCACCGAAAACGAGGCTCAGGCAATCTATCGCGCCGATCCCAAGCAGGCCAACAAGGGCGCCGGGGCAGCCGAAGCGGCGATGGCGCTGTTGGCGATCCGGGAGAAGTTTGCATGAGCCACAAGTCCGTCGCAGGCATTCCGCTGGTCCTCGGCGGCAACGTGTTCGGCTTCACCGCCGATCTCGACGCCAGCTTCGCCGTGCTCGACCGGTTCTACGAGGCTGGCGGTCGGATGGTCGACACCGCGCAAGGCTACTCCGTCTGGGTCCCCGGCCATGTCGGCGGCGAGAGCGAGGCGGTGATCGGGCAATGGTTGAATTCGCGCGGCGTGCGAGCGGACATGCGCATCCAAACCAAGACCGGCATGTTCGGTCAGCCCGGCGATCTCGCGCCTGCCAAGGTGGCCGAGGAGCTGGAAAAGTCGCTCGAACGGCTGCGAACCGATTACGTCGACGTCTACTACGCGCACCGCGACGATCAGTCGTTGGCGCAGGCCGAGGTCGCCGCCGGGTTCGATGCACTGGTCAAGGCGGGAACGGTGCGCGAACTCGGTGCGTCCAACTTCGACGCCGCCCGCCTCGCCAGCCACAACGCCGCTGCCGAGGTGGGGGGCCTGACCCGCTTCACCGTGCTGCAGAACGAATACAACCTGGTCTGCCGCGACGCATTTCCCGCAGAACTGCGCGACCTGTGCCTGGCGCGGGGCATCGCGCATTTCCCCTGGTTCGGCCTTGCCGCCGGGTTCCTCACAGGAAAGTATCGCACGCGGGAAGATCTCGCGAAGCACAACCGGGGCTCGTCAATCGAACGGTTCTTCGATCGCGGCCTTGAGGTTTTGCCCGCTCTCGACGCCGTGGTGGCCGAGACCGGCACCAGCCACGGCGCGGTCGCCCTCGCTTGGCTGATGGCCCAGCCCGGCATCACCGCGCCCATCGCCAGCGCCAGCAAGCCCGACCAGCTCGACGTGCAGTTCGAGGCTATGACGCTGAAGCTGTCGGCAGATCAACTGGCTCGCCTGACGTCCGCCTGACGGGAACCGGGCGTTGCGTCCCGCGCTCAGCTCAGTCGCCCGAAGCAGCCCTTCCCCGCATAGACCGCGCTGTCGCCCAGCTCTTCCTCGATGCGGATCAGCTGGTTGTACTTGGCGAGCCGGTCCGAGCGGGCGAGCGAGCCGGTCTTGATCTGCCCGCAATTGGTGGCGACCGCTAGATCGGCGATGGTCGCGTCCTCGGTTTCGCCCGAGCGGTGGCTCATCACGCTGGTGTAGCCGGCACGGTGGGCGATATCGACCGCCTGCAGCGTTTCGGACAGCGAGCCGATCTGGTTGACCTTGACCAGCAGCGAATTGGCCAGGCCCAGGTCAATGCCCATCGTCAGTCGCGCGGGGTTGGTCACGAACAGGTCGTCGCCGACCAGCTGGACCGACTTGCCGACCGCGTCCGTCAGCGCCTTCCAGCCTTCGAAATCATCCTCGCCCATGCCGTCCTCGATCGACATGATCGGATAGGAACGGGTCAGATCAGCCAGATAATCGGCCATCTCGTGCGGGGAGAGCGACAGCCCCTCGCCGCTGATCTCGTACTTGCCGTTGCGGAAGAATTCGGTGGCGGCGCAATCGAGGCCGAGCACAATGTCCTCACCCGGCTTGAACCCGGCCTTCTCGACGCTGGCCATGATGAAGTCGAGCGCATCGCGCGTGCTGGCAAGATTGGGGGCAAAACCACCTTCGTCGCCAACGGCGGTCGCCAGGCCCTTCTCGTGCAGGCCCTTCTTCAGCGTGTGGAACACTTCGGCGCCCCAGCGCACGGCCTCGGCCAGCGTCGGCGCGCCGACCGGCATGATCATGAATTCCTGAAAGTCGATCGGGTTATCGGCATGTTCGCCGCCGTTGATGATGTTCATCATCGGCACCGGCAGGACGTGTGCCGACACGCCGCCGACATAGGCATAGAGCGGCAGGCCCCGCGCGTCGGCGGCAGCCTTGGCCACGGCCAGGCTGGTGCCGAGAATGGCGTTGGCGCCAAGACTGGCCTTGTTGGGTGTGCCATCCAGTTCGATCATCACAGAATCGATGAAGCGCTGGTCTTCGGCATCAAGGTCGACCAGAGCTTCGGCAATCGGGCCGTTGACCGCCGCGACCGCCTTGAGCACGCCCTTGCCGAGATAGCGCGCCTTGTCGCCATCGCGCAGTTCCACCGCTTCGTGTGCGCCGGTGCTGGCGCCCGAGGGCACTGCGGCGCGGCCAAAGCTGCCATCCTCCAGCAGCACGTCGACCTCAACGGTGGGGTTGCCCCGGCTGTCGAGGATTTCGCGTGCGTGGATATCGAGGATGGCGGTCATGCAAGGGCTCCTGGTGCTGGAACGCCGCCCGTTGGCGTTGAAAGATGGGCGGCGTTGAATAGGGCGGGAATGGTCCCCATATCGGGTGCTGGCTGCCTCCTATTCCGGGGAACGGCAAGGTGCAAGCTACGTTGAGCTGACGACGATGAGTGGGCGAAGTGTCGGCGCTGTCTTGCCGCCGCGCCTGTATTGGGGCTAACTGCTCCGCACGTGACTTGAGACTTGAAAGGGTAACACCATGGCTACCGAAACTCCCAAGCCGCGCAGCGCCAAGGCCGCTGCCACGACAACTGCACCCGTGGCCGCTGCCGCTGCAACCCCAGCATCCTCGTCCGAAGCACGCTCGCGCTTCAACGCCGCGCTCGATGAAGCCCGTGCCGGTGCCGTGGCCTTGCGCAGCGATGCCCGCCAGCGCGCCTCCACTTATGCCGACGAAGCCCTCGCCCGCGGCGAGGACTGGGCGGCCGAGGCCAAGGTCAAGGTCGCCGAGCTGGCGGTCGAAGGCAAGAACAAGGCTGGCGAGGCACTCGGCAGCCTGTCGCGCGTGGTGAACGATAATGCCGCCACCATCGACGAAAAGCTGGGCCAGAAGTACGGCGACTATGCCCGCAGCGCCTCGCGCAGCTTGCAGAACACCGCCACCACGCTGCAGGACAAGAGCGTCGAGGAACTGGGCGACGATGCGCGCCAATATGTGCGCGAAAATCCGGGCAAGGCCATCGGCTTTGCCGCGCTCGCCGGGTTCCTGATTTCGCGCCTCTTCCGCCGGTAACCGCCTTGGAGGGCGAGCGGGAAGCAGACGCCGCACCGGTCCCCTCGTCAGGGCCCGAGGCCGGGTTCGACGAGTTGGGTGAGCCTGACCGGCGGTCGCTGGTCGACGATATCGAGGACCTGCTGGTCGACGCACGGACGTGGCTCGATGCCGAATTCACTTACCAGAAGACCCGCGCCGGTTTCGTTGCCGGCTCGCTCAAGGCCGCCCTGGCCCTGGTGGTCGGGGCCGCGATTGTGGCGCTGGTGGCGTTTATCGGCCTTACGGTGGGGGCGATTGTGTCGCTGATCCCCGTTGTCGGTCCGGTCGGCGCAACGGGCATTGTCGTGGGTGTGCTGCTGCTGATCTGCGCTGCGATGCTGGGCGCGGCAGCTCGCCGCTGGCGCGATGTGACCGCCGCCATCCGTGAAGATCGGGACGCCTGATGTCACCGCTGAAGCGCCGACTGATTGAAGACCGCGAGTTGCGCGATGCAGCGCGCGCTGTCGTCTCGCGTGACGTGTCCTTCCTCAAGGACGATGTCGAGGAACAGGGTGTGGCCTCGCGCGTAATGGCAGCGGGCGCCGATTGCGCGCGCACCATGGCCGACGGTGCCATCGACATTGCCCATGAGAACCGTGGCTGGTTGTCTGGCGGGGTCGCCTTGTTGGCAGCGGGATTGGCGTTGTGGATTTATCGCGACGAGATCGGCGATCTGGTCTCCGGGATGGTCGAAGGACTGCATCCCGACGAGCCCGAGACGGATTAGCCTACAATAACAGGAGCCTGAAGATGGAAGAAGCCGCCGCTGGAAAACGCCAGACGATCAAGGACCGCATCGCCGCCGCGCAGGACCGGCAGGCTGACCGCGAGGGCGACAGCCTGACCAGGACGATCGGCGACAAGGCCATTGCCGCGCGCGATGGCGTGACCAGCTTCGCGCGCGAGCATCCCGTGGCGACCGTCGCCGGTGGCCTCGCGCTGGGCGTGCTGGTGTCCGCACTGTTCAGAAATTCGCCGACCCGCCGCGCCGGCCGGTTTGCCGGGGAACGGGCCGCAGGGTTCGCCGCGCTGAGCGGCGAAGTGGCCTCATCGCTGCTCCACCAGGTGCTGGATTCAACCGCGTCCGCCCGCAAGGCGGGTTCGGAGAAGCTGGAGGATGCCGGCGAAACCGCACGGCAGTCGGCACGCCAGATCGGCCGCGCGATTACCCGCAGTTTCACGCGCAATTGAGCTAGCTCAAGTTCTTTTCGCACTTGCAGCGAAGCCCGGATTCCGCAACTAGCGGATCATAGACCGCGTGCAATACGAAGGGATCGCAATGCCTCAGCAACTCCTCCACCTCGTCATGGGCGGCAAGGTGGTCGATACCACGGGTGTCCAGTTTCAGGACCTCAAGGACATCCACGTCGTCGGCTTCTACGCCAGCTATGCCGAGGCCGAAGAGGCGTGGCGCAGCTGGGCGCAGCGCACCGTCGACGATGCCGAGATGAAGTACGTGATCGTCCACCTGCACCGGCTGCTGGAACCCAGCCTGCCGACTTGATCTTGCGGATCAGATAAACTCGATCTTCTCGATCAGGTAGGACCGCTCGCCGGAAGGCACGGTCAGTTCCACTTCGTCACCCGCTGAACGGCCGATCAATGCGCGGCTCAGCGGGCTGTCGTACGAAATGCGGCCCTTCTTGGCATCGCTCTCGGCTTGGCCGACGATCTGGTAGCGCTGCGGCTTGTCGTTCTCGTCGATCAGGGTGACGGTGGCGCCGAACACCACCCGATCGCCCGAAAGCGTGGTCGGATCGATGATCTGCGCGCGGCTGACCTTGTCTTCCAGGTCGCCGATCATGGCTTCCACCTGGCCCTGACGTTCCTTGGCTGCGTGGTATTCGGCGTTTTCCGAAAGATCCCCGTGGGCGCGCGCTTCCTCGATCGCCTCGACGATCTTGGGGCGTTCCTGCCGCAAAAGGTTCAGATCGGCGGTCAGCATCTCATAGCCTTCCGCCAGCATCGGCACTCTTTCCATCGTACGTCCTGTCTTTCCCCAGAAGCCCCCGTCAGAAACAACCGCCTCGCGCGCTGCCACGCGAGTTTACGGCCGTCGATGTCGGGGGGATCGAAATCGGTCAGTTGCTATAATAGTCCTGCAATGATCGCACCGCAAGGTCGGCCGCCCTAACCGAGGTTATCGCCTGCGCAACCGCCGCCGATGCGGCCGCCGTGGTATAGTACGGAATCTTGCCCGTCAGCGCCGTGGCCCGGATCGAATGGCTGTCCTTGTGGCTTTGCCAGCCCTCGGTGGTGTTGAAGATCAGCGCGATCTCGCCATCGACGATCATGTCGACGATGTGCCGCCGTCCCTCGGCAACCTTGTTGACCCGCTCGACCGGCACGCCAGCGTCAGCGAGATACTTCTGCGTCCCGCCCGTGGCGACCACCGTGAAGCCATGCGCGACAAGTTGCCGCACCGGCTCGAGGATGTGAACCTTGTCGCTATCCTTGACCGAGACGAACAGCTTGCCGCTTTCGGGCAGCGAGGTCCCCTCGGCGATCTGTGACTTGGCAAAGGCGGTGGCAAAATCGGGACCGATGCCCATCACTTCGCCGGTGCTCTTCATTTCGGGTGACAGCACGGGGTCCGAGCCGGGGAAGCGCGCGAAGGGGAACACCGCCTCCTTCACCGACATGTAGGTGAACTCGCGCTTGAACGGCGGGAAGGTGCTCAGCATCTCACCCGCCATCACCCGCGCGGCGATCTTGGCGACCGGCTGGCCGATGGCCTTGGCGACGAACGGCACGGTGCGGCTGGCGCGCGGGTTGACCTCGATCAGGTAGACCTGTTGTCCCTCTGGCCCGTCCTGCACCGCGAACTGGATGTTCATCAGCCCGCGAACGCCCAATCCAAAAGCCAGCGCCTCGGCCTGGCGCTCCATCTCGGCGACGATTTCGGGCGGCAGGCTGTAGGGCGGCAGGGTGCAAGCGCTGTCGCCCGAATGGATCCCGGCTTCCTCGATGTGCTGCATCACCCCGGCGATGACCACCTGCTCGCCATCGCAGAGCGCATCGACATCGCACTCGATGGCGTCGCGCAGGTACTGGTCGACCAGCACCGGACTGTCCCCCGAGACGTTGACCGCGGTGGCGATGTAATTGTCGAGCTGCGCCTCGCTGTCGACGATCTCCATCGCCCGGCCGCCCAGCACATACGACGGGCGCAGCAGTACCGGGTACCCGATGCGGGTGGCCACCGCGACCGCTTCATCGCGCGTGCGGGCGATCCCGTTGAGCGGCTGCTTCAGGCCCAGCTTGTTGACCAGCAGGGCAAATCTCTCGCGATCCTCGGCAAGGTCGATGGCATCGGGCGAGGTGCCCAAGATCGGCACCCCGGCCTCCTCCAGCGCATTGGCGAGCTTGAGCGGCGTCTGCCCGCCAAACTGCACGATCACGCCCAGTAACTTGCCGCGCGACATCTCGACGCGCAGGATCTCGAGCACGTCTTCCTCGGTCAACGGCTCGAAATAGAGGCGGTCGGACGTGTCGTAGTCGGTCGAAACCGTCTCCGGGTTGCAGTTGATCATGATCGTTTCGTAGCCCGGACCGTCGGCATCCGATCCCAGCGCGAAGCAGGCGTGGACGCAGCAATAGTCGAACTCGATCCCCTGCCCGATGCGGTTGGGTCCGCCGCCCAGGATCACCACCTTGGTCCGGTCACTCGGGTCGGCCTCATCCTCGGCCACGCCGAAGGTCGGCGCCTCGTAGGTCGAGTACATGTACGGCGTGATCGCCTCGAACTCGGCGGCGCAGCTGTCGATCCGCTTGTACACCGGGAACACGCCCAGCTTGTGGCGCAATTCGCGCACTTCCTTCTCGCTGGTGGCCCCGGCCATCGCGCGCAAGGCATCGTGCAGCAAGCCGCTACGCTTGGCTTGAGTTTCCGCCAGACCACCCGCCACTCCCACACCGCGCACGGCCAGCGTGGCTAGGCGCTTGTCCGAAAAGCCCATCGCCTTCAGGCGGCGCAGGTTTTCGGCATCGTTGGGCAAGCCGTTGTCGCGGATCAGCCGCTCCTGCTCGATGATCTCGCAGATATGGCGCAGGAACCACGGATCGTAATGCGTGATCGCCTGCACTTCCTCCACCGTGAAGCCCTCGCGAAACGCCTGGCCGACCATCAGCAGCCGGTCGGGCGTGGCGCGGCTGAGCGCGGCGGTGATCACATCACGTTGCGCACCTTCCAACTCCAGCACGCGGTTGAACCCGTCGAGCCCGGTTTCGAGACCACGCAGCGCCTTTTGCAGGCTTTCCTTGAAGTTGCGGCCGATGGCCATCACCTCACCCACGCTTTTCATCGCGGTGGACAGCAGCGGCTCGGCACCCTTGAACTTCTCGAACGCGAAGCGCGGGATTTTGGTGACCACGTAATCGATCGTCGGCTCGAAACTGGCGGGGGTGGCCCCGGTGATCTCGTTGGTGATCTCGTCCAGCGTGTAGCCCACGGCCAGCTTGGCGGCGACGCGGGCGATGGGGAAGCCGGTTGCCTTGGACGCCAGCGCCGAGGACCGCGACACGCGCGGGTTCATCTCGATCACGATCAGCCGGCCATCCTTGGGGTTGACTGCGAACTGTACGTTCGAACCCCCTGTTTCAACGCCGATTTCGCGCAGGCAAGCGATGCTCGCATTGCGCATGATCTGGTATTCCTTGTCGGTCAGCGTCAGCGCGGGCGCGACAGTGATCGAATCCCCGGTATGGACGCCCATCGGATCGACATTCTCGATCGAGCAGATGATGATGCAGTTGTCCTTGCGGTCGCGGACAACCTCCATCTCGAATTCCTTCCAGCCCAGCAGGCTTTCCTCGATCAGGACTTCGGTGGTCGGACTGGCATCCAGCCCGCCGCGCACGATGGCCTCGAACTCGGCGCGGTTATAGGCAATGCCGCCGCCGGTGCCGCCCATGGTGAAGCTGGGGCGGATGATGCTGGGCAGGCCGGTGCGCTCAAGGATGGCGAAGGCTTCCTCCACCGTGTTGGCCACGCCGCTGCGGGCGCTTTCCAGCCCGATCTTGGTCATCGCATCGCGGAACCGCATGCGGTTTTCCGCCTTGTCGATCACGTCGGCCTTGGCGCCAATCATCTCCACGCCGTACTTTTCCAGCGTACCATCGGCATCCAGCGCCAGCGCGCAGTTGAGCGCGGTTTGCCCGCCCATCGTGGGCAGCAGCGCATCGGGCCGCTCCTTGGCGATGATCTTGGCAACGATATCGGGCGTGATCGGCTCGATATAGGTGGCGTCGGCCATGTTCGGATCGGTCATGATCGTGGCGGGGTTGGAGTTGACAAGGATCACCCGGTAGCCCTCCTCCTTCAGCGCCTTGATCGCCTGCGTACCGGAATAGTCGAACTCGCACGCCTGGCCGATGATGATCGGGCCAGCGCCAATGACGAGGATCGAGGAGATGTCTGTACGTTTGGGCATTTAGCTCAACTTCGCTACTGAAAGCCCCTTCCCTTGAGGGGAAGCGGAGCTGGCGCGCAGCGCCAACGGGTTGGGGATGGGTGTACGGCTATGGCGGGAAAGCGATTGACCGGCCTCTCGCGCCAACTGCGGAACGATCCGACGGACGCGGAAAAGCGCTTGTGGTCGCACCTGCGCGCGAGCCAGTTCTGCGGAGAAAAATTCACCCGCCAGCACCAGATCGGTGATTTCATCGTCGACTTCGCTTGCCGGAGACTGCGCCTCGCCATCGAACTCGACGGTGGGCAACACGCGGTTAGTGGCACCGACGCCGGGCGCACCGAAGTGATCGAGGCCCACGGCTACCGCGTGATCCGCTTCTGGAACAATGATGTGCTGGGCAATACGGATGGTGTTTTGCAAGTCATCGCACAAGAGATCGCCCTCGCCCGAAACGAACCCTAGAAAGCCCCTTCCCTCAAGGGAAGGGGTTGGGGATGGGTTTACGACGCCCGAGACGTAGCCCTGCCCGATCACCGCCGAACCCCCATCCCCAACCCTTCCCCAAGGGGAAGGGGGCTGCTGTGGATCGAGGAGATGTCAGTGCGTTTTGGCATTAGTTAAACCACCAGAGAGCTATCATTGTGGGAATTGCGAGAAGCGCTCCAACAGCTCCCCATTTTGTCCAGTTGATATCCCGCGCTATTTTGGGCGGGGTTGGCCCAATGATCTGAACGTGCGAGTCCTTATCTCGCTCACCGATCAAAACGTCTGCTTGAGCCGCGCCTTGATCCGTAAGCCTGCAGCAGGGTGAACCAGGCTTTGCATCATCAGGCACTACTTTCACTAATCGCGCCTCACGAAGGCGCCGGAACGCCGCATCAGATTCTTGCCAGTCGGCATTCAGCAATTCGCGTGGGAATGCTGGATTACCTTTGGAGTACCCTCCCCTTCTGAGAGCAATCAAAAGCTCCTGATCAGTTGGCGAAAGCATCACCCCAACATCCCCACAAACTTCTCGAACAGGTAGAAGCTGTCCTGCGGCCCCGGGCTTGCCTCGGGGTGATACTGCACTCCGAACGCCCGCTTGCCGGTGATCGCAATCCCACAGTTCGACCCATCGAACAGCGAGCGGTGCGTTTCCACCACCCCCTCCGGAAGCGAAGCTGCATCCACTGCAAAGCCGTGGTTCATCGACGTAATCTCCACCAGACCGGCGCTTTCACCCCAGGCGTCGCCAATGCGCTGGACCGGGTGGTTGGCGCCGCGGTGGCCCTGGTGCATCTTGGACGTGGTGCCGCCCGCTGCCAGCGCCAGCATCTGGTGGCCGAGGCAAATGCCGAAGATCGGCATATCCATGTCGAGCAGCGCCTTGATCACCGGCACGGCATATTCGCCCGTCGCCGCCGGATCGCCCGGGCCGTTGGACAGGAACACGCCATCGGGCTTCAATGCCAGCACGTCATCCAGCGAGGTGCGCGCGGGCACCACGGTCACTTTCGCGCCGGCCTTCACCAGATTGCGGAAGATGTTGTCCTTGCTGCCATAATCGATCGCAACCACGTGCGGCCGGGCATCGCGGGGGCTGCAGGCATAGCCCTGCCCCAGCTTCCATGATCCGCCTTCCCAGTTGTGGTGCTTTTCGCGCGTCACCCGCTGGGCCAGGTCCATGCCTTCCAGCCCCGGCCATTCGATCGCCCGCTGCAGCAGCGCGTCCACGTCGAACTTGCCGTCGGGCGCATGGGCGATCACCGCGTTGGGCGCGCCTTTCATGCGGATGCGGCGGGTCAGCGCGCGGGTGTCCACGCCCGCCAGCCCGATCTTGCCGTTGGCCGTCAGCCAATCGGTGAATTCATGCTCGCTGCGGAAGTTGCTCTGCTGGGTCACGTCCTCGCGCACGATGCAGCCGACCGCGCCTTCCACCGCGCTCTCCACATCCTCGGCATTGGTGCCCACGTTGCCGATGTGCGGGAAGGTGAAGGTGACGATCTGCGCGGCATAGGAGGGATCGGTCATCACCTCCTGATAGCCGGTCATGCTGGTGTTGAAGCACACCTCGCCCACCGCGCTGCCGACGGCGCCGAAGCCACGGCCCCAGGCAATTGTTCCGTCGGCGAGGACAAGGACTCCGGTCGCGCCCTTGGGTTGCGCAGACGTAGAGGCGGGGTCGGCCATGGGGGGCGCTCCGATACAATGTTTTCCAGCGATGCGTGCTAAGCTTGACCGGCTAGAGATGGCAGGCGCACTCGTCAACCTGTGCAAGTGCGAAATATCGCGCTAATTGCGCGGCCAACCGATCTATCCACCAGAAAGTCCAGGACCCATGCTGCGCGAAACCATCAAGACCGAAACCATCGCCGCGATGAAAGCCGGGGACAAGCCGCGCACCGCTACGCTGCGGCTGATCGGCGCCAAGATCAAGGATCGCGATATCGAACTGCGCACCGGAAAAGCACCCGACAACGACGACGATATGGTGGTGGATGTGCTGCGCAAGATGGCCAAGCAGCGCCGCGAATCAATTGCGCTCTACATCCAGGGCAACCGCCAGGAACTGGCCGACGCCGAAAGTTTCGAGCTGGCGGTGATCGAGGGATACCTGCCGCAGACTTTGGACGCTGCCGCCACCACTGCGGCGATCGAAACGATCAAGGCCGAACTGGGCGCCACCAGCGTCAAGGACATGGGCAAGGTCATGGCCGAACTTAAGGCCCGCCACGGCAGCCAGCTGGACATGAGCACGGCCAGCGGGCTGGTGAAGGCGGCGCTGAGCTGATTCTTCACCCCTCCCGCTTGCGGGAGGGGTTGGGGGTGGGCCATAGAAGGCCATGGCCCTCTCACCCCAATGGCTGGACGAATTGCGCGCGCGCGTCACGCTGTCCTCGGTGATCATGCGCACCACCAAGCTGACCCGCGCGGGGCGCGAATGGAAGGCCTGCTGTCCATTCCACAACGAGAAATCGCCCAGCTTCACGGTCAACGACCAGAAGGGCTTTTACCACTGCTTCGGCTGTCAGGCGCACGGTGACGTGATCAGCTGGATGACCGACCAGCGCGGGCTGACGTTTATGGATGCGATCAAGGAGCTGGCGGCGCAGGCCGGGATGGAAGTCCCGCGTGCCGATCCGCGCGAGGCCGAGGCGGCGGAGCAGCGTGCCGGTCTGCATGATGTGACGCAGGCGGCACAAGAATGGTTCGTCGCCCAGCTGGCCGCTCCGGCTGGAGCCGAGGCGCGCGAATACCTGAAGAAGCGCGGCTTCAACCAGCGGACCATCGAACGGTTCGGCTTTGGCTTTGCGCCCGATGAGCGGACCGCGCTGAAGACCGCGCTCGCCCGGTTCGAGGAACCCATGCTGGTCGAGGCGGGCCTGCTGATCTCGGTCGACGACAAACCGCCGTATGACCGGTTTCGTGGCCGCCTGATGCTGCCGATCCACGATGCACGCGAGCGGGTGATCGCCTTTGGTGGCCGCGTACTGCAGGACCGGGATGGCTTGGCGAAATACCTCAACAGCCCGGATACGCCCCTGTTCGACAAGGGCCGCACGCTTTACAACCTGCACCGCGCCGGGCCCGCCAGTCGCAAGACCGACCGGGTTGTGGTGGTCGAAGGCTATATGGACGTGATCGCGCTGGCGGCGGCGGGGATCGAGGACACGGTCGCGCCGATGGGCACTGCCCTGACCGAGCGGCAGATCGAGCTGCTGTGGCGGATGACCGACAAGCCGGTGCTGTGCTTCGATGGCGACAGCGCAGGCCAGCGCGCGGCGATGAAGGCCGTGGTCCGCGCCCTTCCCCTGCTCCGCCCCGGCCATTCGTTGCAGATCGTCCAGCTTCCCGCCGGACAGGACCCCGACGATGTGGTGAAGAAGCAGGGCGCCGCCGCAATGGAAGCCCTGCTGGCCCAACCCAAGGCCATGCTCGACCTGGTGTGGGAGCACGAGCAGGCCGCCCTCCCCCTGTCCTCGCCGGAGGACAAGGCGGGCTTCAAGGAACGGCTCAACGCTCATGTGGAGACGATCCAGCACCCCGATATCAAGGCGCTTTACCGCCGCGAGCTGATGGACCGGTTCTCGGCCTTCGCCTTCCCCAAACGCGAGTTCGTCAAGCATGACTGGCAACCCGGCAAGCGCGGCGCACCGCCGCGTCCGGAAGCGCAGACCCCGCAGATGACCGCGCGACTGCGCAAGG
>JBDSUF010000012.1:0-68790 GCA_039927835.1 Alteraurantiacibacter sp. | reverse complement strand
GGCGAGCCACAGGCGGATCGCACCGGCGAGGCCCGGCGGCGCGGCGGCGCGAATCCGCTCCGCATCGATCCGGGCCACCAGCGCATTGATTGGCAGGCCCTCGTCCGCTGCCGCATGCCGCAGCAGGTCCCAGAACAGCGGCTCGAGGCTGATCGAGGTCTTGTGCCCGGCGATCTCAACCGAGTGCTTGATCGGTGGATGGAAGACTTCTGCCACCGATTGATCAGTACATGTGTTGCCCGCCGTTGATCGACAGCGTCGAGCCGGTGACAAAGCCGCCATCCTCCGACGCGAGGAACCGAACACCGCGCGCGATCTCGTCGGCATTGCCGAGGCGACCGACGGGGATACGGGCGACAATCTTTTCGAGCACATTCTCGGGCACGGCGGCCACCATGTCGGTGTCGATATATCCGGGTGCGATGGCGTTGACGGTCACCCCGACGCGCGCGCCTTCCTGCGCCAGTGCCTTGGTGAAGCCGTGGATGCCGCTTTTGGCGGCGGCGTAGTTCACCTGGCCGTACTGCCCGGCCTGGCCGTTGATCGAGCCAATGTTGATGATCCGCCCCCACTTCTGGTCGCGCATGTGCGGGAAGCAGGCCTTTGCCATGTTGAAACAGCCGCCCAGATTGACGCGCAGGACATCGGTCCAGTCCTCGTAGCTCATCTTGAGCAGGGTGCCGTCGCGGGTGATTCCGGCGTTGTTCACCACCACATCGATGGGACCGACTTCGGCCGCAACCTTGGCACAGCCGGCCAGCGTTTCCTCGTGATCGCCCACGTTCCACTTGTAGGTGGCGATCCCGGTTGCTTCTGAAAAGGCACGGGCGGCGGCATCGTTGCCGGCGTAATTGGCAACGACGGTCATGCCGTCTTCTCTCAGCGCCTCGCAAATGGCCTTGCCGATGCCTCTGGTCCCACCGGTGACGATTGCGATGCGTGCCATATCAAATCTCCCTGCGAATCATTGAACCGATCCTGCTGCCGAACCTAGGCGAGAGCTTTGCTCCGGGGCAAAGAAAAACCCCGCCGAAGCGGGGTCTTGTCGAGGCCGGGCCATTTTCCGAACAATAATCAGAAGCGGAACTGCGTGCCGATATAGACTGCCTGGCTGTCCTGCTGCTCAACATTGGGCAAGGCGGCGAGGCGGTTGCGATCCTGCTCGTAACGCACGCCGGCGGTGACATCAATGTTACGCGACAGCCGATAGCTGCCGGCTACATCAAGCCGCTGATCGAGCACCGAATCGATAGAACGCGGAGCGGCAGGAGCCGCGCGGCTTTCCTGTTCCAGCGCGATGCGGGCGGCAAAGCGGCTGGGCTTGTCATCGCCAGCCTGGGTGGAGAGGTCGAAGTCACTGGCAACCGGCACGCTTGCCTGGCTGACCGCACGCGGCGCCACGGCGGGAGCCTGGGCAAAGCTGCGATAGCCGCGCGCCACACCGAGGTTGTACCGGCTGGCAGCGATCCGTGGCAAGGCTGCCACGGCAGGCTCTGCAGTCCCGGTCGTGCCACGGACGGTGATAGCCTGCGCGGCAGAATCCCCCACGCGGACCGCAACGGTGACCGATTGGTCATCGTTGCGCGTTGCCCCTGCGGGCGTGAAGCGCTGCAGCCGAACCGCGCTGCCGCGCGTTTCAAACAGGCGCGCCATCTCGGGATCGGCGGAAGCAGGGGTAAAGGTGACGAAACGACTGGTCGAAGTCCCATCGCGGATCAGGCTGACGGCCAGACTCGCGCTGGGAACGCCGACAACCAGCGCCATGCCGATAGCCGCGGCGACAATGTGGCCCTTGCGCCCCTTGGTTGATGACCTGCTCACGCGAACGTTACCTGTTACCCAATCTTACCTTCGGATATAGACATCACCGTCGATGAATGGTTCCTGATCTTACAAAAACCCCCGGAGCTGCCGGGCGGCACAAGGCCGATCTGTTGACGTTGCGTCTTTCCTCCGATTCGCTGTGTAAACCCCGTAGAAGAGCTTGGCCAGTCAATCGCGTCCATTACACGGTGTTTTTACGAAGTGTTGCACGGCCTCCACAACCGGACGACCCGATTCAGCGCCGGTTCACGCCTTGGGCAGGCAAATGCGCTCCACCGCGGCGCTTGCCGCTGCGCCTTGCCGCGTGCGATGGGCAAGCTATAGAGACCATCCGGCTGCCAGTGCGGCAGCCGCCCAACTTGGATGACTGGACCGACAATGGAAATGAGCATGCGCGCCCACGCGAACACGGCGGCTTCAACCGGCACCTCGGGCCTGCGTCGCGTTGTCGGCACTGTGTTGTTGGGCCTAGCCGCAACGGGCCTGACCGCATGCGGCGGCGGCAATGAGCGTCCGCAGGCCGATCTCGCCGCATCGCAGGTCACCAGCATCGGCGTCAATTCCTACCTGTGGCGCGCCAGCCTCGAGACGCTGGCCTTCATGCCGCTGACCCAGGCCGACAGCGCTGGCGGCGTGATCGTGACCGACTGGTACGCCAATCCGGAAAGCCCGAACGAGCGGGTCAAGGTCTCGGTGTCGATCCTCGATTCGGACCTGCGCGCCGATGCCGTGCGCGTCGCCGCCAGCCGGCAGACGCTGCAGAACGGCACCTGGGTGGAAGCGCCAGTACAAGCCTCCACCGTGCAGCGGCTGGAAGACATCATCCTGACCAAGGCACGCGACTTGCGCCGCTCTGCCATCGGCTGAGCGGCTGGGCGAGGCTTAGGCAACAGGGGAATTCCATGACCGATTCGCCGTTCGATGTCCGGTTCGATGCCGGGCAGGCCGATAGTCGTTGGCAGGCCGCCTGGGACGAGGCGCGCTGTTTCGAGGCGGATAGCACTTCGCCCAAGCCCAAGAGCTACGTGCTCGAGATGTTTCCCTACCCCTCGGGCCGCATCCACATTGGCCATGTGCGCAATTACACGATGGGCGACGTGCTGGCGCGCTACAAGAAGCTGCGCGGGTTCGAAGTGCTCCACCCGATGGGCTGGGACGCGTTCGGCATGCCGGCCGAGAACGCCGCGATGGAGCGGGGCGTCCACCCCGCCGGTTGGACCTATGCCAACATCGCCACGATGAAGCGGCAATTGAAGCAGCTCGGCTTCGCGCTCGACTGGAGCCGCGAACTGGCGACCTGCGATCCCGCCTATTACGGCCACGAACAGGCGCTGTTTCTCGACCTGTACGAGACGGGTCTGGTCTATCGCCGGACAAGCGCTGTCAACTGGGACCCGGTCGACCAGACCGTGCTGGCGAACGAGCAGGTGGTTGATGGACGCGGCTGGCGCTCTGGCGCGCTGGTTGAAAAGCGCCAGCTTAACCAGTGGTTCCTCAAGATCACCCAGTTCGCACAGGACCTGCTCGACGGGCTCGGCACGCTCGACAACTGGCCCGAGAAGGTGCGGCTGATGCAGGAAAACTGGATCGGCAAGAGCCAGGGCCTGCAGTTTGGCTTCGACCTCTCCAACGGCGAAAAGCTGGAAGTCTACACCACCCGCCCCGACACCATTTTCGGAGCGAGTTTCGTGGCCGTCGCGCCCGATCATCCGCTGGCGCAGGGCGTGGCCTCGGTGAATTGTGACGCCGCCAAGTTCATCGAGCTGTGCAAGCAGGGCGGGACCACCGCTGCCGAACTGGAAACCGCCGAGAAGCTGGGCTTCGATACCGGCATCGGTGCGAAGCATCCGTTTACCGGCGCCTGGCTGCCCGTATTCATCGCCAATTTCGTGCTGATGGAATACGGCACCGGCGCGATCATGGCGGTGCCCGCTCACGACCAGCGCGACTTCGATTTTGCCACCAAGTACGGCTTGCCGATCGTGCGCGTTATTGCCGCCAGCGCGGAGGCGGCGGACGCTCCGCTGACCGAGGCCGAGGCGGGCGACGGCGTCTGCGTCAATTCCGATTTCCTCGATGGCAAGGCCGTGGTCGAGGCCAAGGCCGAAGTCATTGCGCGCCTCGAAGCCGATGGTCGTGGCGAGGGCAAGACCGTGTGGCGCCTGCGCGACTGGGGCGTTTCACGCCAGCGCTATTGGGGCACGCCGATCCCGTTCATCCACTGCGAGGCTTGCGGCGTTGTGCCCGTGCCCAAGGCGGACCTGCCGGTTGTGTTGCCCGAGGACGTCGATTTCTCGGTTCCCGGCAACCCGCTCGACCGCCATCCCACGTGGAAGCACGTCGCCTGTCCGCAGTGCGGCGCGGCAGCCCGGCGCGAGACCGACACGCTCGATACCTTCGTCAATTCCAGCTGGTACTTCCTGCGTTTTGCCAGCCAGCCGGCCGACAAGCCGTTCGACGCTGCCGAAGTGGCGCAGTGGCTGCCGGTGGAGCAGTATATCGGCGGCATCGAGCACGCGATCCTGCACCTGCTCTACGCGCGCTTCTGGACCCGTGCGCTGGCGCATTGCGGGCTGATCGATGTGCAGGAGCCGTTCGCGAGCCTGTTCACGCAAGGCATGGTGACGCACGAGACTTATAGCCGCGACGCGCTGAGAATTGAGCAGCGAGGCGAAATAACTGAGCGCCACAATTATGAGGAATTTCTCGATCCTAAGGCAGTCGACCTGCAAACATCGTGGCGGGCTAATGAGACGCCTCCGACTGCCAACTCAGCTGGTATTCCGCTAATAGATACGTTTGATCATAATAGGGTAATCCGGAGAGGCGACTTGCTTGTCTTTCCCAACGTCCTCGAAACTGGCCAGCCCGTCACCATCGGCAAGGTCATCAAGATGTCCAAGTCGAAGAAGAACGTCGTCGACCCCGAAGACATCATCGCCGACTATGGCGCGGACGCCGTGCGCTGGTTCATGCTGTCCGACAGCCCACCCGAGCGCGATCTGCCGTGGTCCGAATCAGGTATCGAGGGCTGCGGGCGGTTCGTCCAGCGCTTGTGGCGGCTGTTCGGCCAGTACAACGGCGCGGCGGCAGGGGCGGATCTGGCGCTCGACCGCAAGCTGCACCAGACGATCGCGGCGGTCGGCAGCGATATCGAGGCGCTGTCGTTCAACAAGGCCGTGGCGCGCATTTACGAGCTGACCGGCGGAATCGAGAAGGCCGCGCCATCGGCCAGCCGCTCGCAGGCGATTCGCCAGCTGATCGTGCTGGTATCGCCGATGATGCCGCACCTGGCAGAGGAAGCCTGGGCGCGGTTCGGGCTTGGCCTGGTCGCCCAGGCGGACTGGCCGCAGGTCGATCCCGCGCTGCTCGTCGAGGACGAGGTGACCGTGGCCGTGCAGGTCAAGGGCAAGCTGCGCGATACGCTGACCGTCGCCAAGGGCCTGTCCAACGCTGAACTGGAAGCACTGGCATTGGGATCAGAAAAGGTGCAGCGTTCGCTCGATGGAGCTCAAGTGCGCAAGGTCATCGTGGTGCCCGATCGTCTGGTGAATATCGTCGCATGAACCGGCTGCTGCGCCTTGCCTGCGGTGTCATCCTGCTGGCCGCGGTCCCCGGCTGCGGCTTGCGGCCGATGTACGCCGGTGGTTCGCAAGGCGCGGTGGCGCAGGGGCTGGCGGCGGTCGACGTGAGCGCGATCGAAGGGCGCGAGGGCTATCTGGTGCGCAATGCGCTGATGGATCGGCTGGCGCAGAGCGGCGGGACCAGCGCGCCGCGCTATCGGCTCGATGTGCTGCTCGATGACGAGCTCGAAGGGCTCGGCCTGTTGACCGACGATACCATCGGCCGCGAACGGCGCACCTTGCGGGCGCGCTACCAGCTGGTCGATCTGGCGAGCGGCGCCATCCTGGTCGATGCGACCGCCGGATCCGACGCGGGGATTGACGTAGTGTCGTCCGAATATGCCACGATTGCCGCCGAACAGTCTGCGTTGGAAAACCTCGCCCAACAGGTCGCCGACCGCATTGTCACCCGGCTGGCGCTGACCTTGCACGAGCAATCGTGAAGGCGACGCAGCGCGATTTTGCCGCAGTCGCGGCGCGTGTGGCGAGTTCTTGCGCCATCTGGTTCTTCTGCGGCCCCGATGAGGCGGGGTCTGCCCTCGCCTGCAGCCGCGTGATTGCCGATCTGGCCGATGCCGGCGAACGGATCGACTTGTCCGGCAGCGACCTCAAGTCCGACTCAGTGCGCCTGGTGGACGAGGCGCGCTCCACCTCGCTGTTCGGGGGCGCGCGTCACATCGTGGCGCAAGTGAATGGCGACGAGGGGGAGAAAGCCGTCAAGGCGTACCTCGAAATGGCCGACCTGGGCGAGATGCAGCACGCCTGCCCGGTGTTTATCCTCGCCACGGGCGCAACCGACAAGTCGCGCACGGCCAAGCTGCTGATCGACTGCAAGGACGGCTTGGTGGCGATGTTCCACGCGCCCGACATCAACACCGTCAAGCAGGAGATTCGCCTGATGCTCGATGGCGCGGGCCTGCGCTATCCCGGGGACCTGCTCGACCGGATGGCCCACGCGGCGAACATGGACCTGCGGATTGCCCGGTCTGAGGTCGACAAGCTGGCGCTCTATTGCGACGCCAGTCCGCAAGCACCCAAGCAGGCCAGCCTGGAAGCGTTTGAGGCGATCTGTGCCAGGACGGCCGAGGATGACCTGCCCCCGATCGTCAACGCTGTGTTGGGGGGTGAAGTGCGCCGACTGCCGGGCGAGCTGCAGCGCATCCGCGAACTCGGCATCAATCCGGTGATGATCGCGCTGGCGCTGGAGCGGCGGGCGGCACAGCTTGCCGGCCTCGCTGCCCGCATGGGTCCGCGTGAGGATCTGTCCCGCTTCCTCGAGCAGCAGGGTGTCTGGCGAAAGGATCGCCGCTCGATCGAGGAGCAATTGCGCCGCTGGCCGAGCCACAAACTGGATCGCCTGGTGAGTCGCCTCACCGAACTCCACCGTGCACTGCTGGGCAACAGCCAGACTGCGGAGCTGCGCCTGGCGCAGTCGTTGACGCAGATTGCCCGCTTCGCCGCGACCAACCGCCGGTAAAATCCCGCCGCCGGTAAAAACCCCGGCAAAAGCAGGCATGGCTCGTTGGCAGTGTTGCCATTCATGCGGCGCGCCACTTCCGCGCCAAAATCGATCGACGGGTCCTTCGCACTTGCGGAAAAACAGGCTGGCCCGCTCTGCTGAATCCTGTAATAAGCAAAATCACCTAGTTCGCAGTTTGGTGTGAACGGAAGGGACGATCAATGGACCTGTCGCCTGTGCAGCAAGGGGCGGAGGAGCTGCGCGCTCCCGCTGCCCGCCCTGCAGGCGTTGGGCAGGCTGCCGAGCAGGTCCCTGGTCGGATTTCCCGAGCACCTCGCAATGGGCTGGCGCTTTCACTCGAGCGACGCCGGTTGCAGCGGCGCTTTCACTCGAGCGCCGCCGGTTACAGCTCTATCTCGCTTTGATATTATGCGACGCAGCGATCCTTCTGGGGTCGTTTGCCTTGGTCGCCACCGCATACGAGCCGGAGCGACCCTTGGCCTTGGGTATGGTTCCGGCTTACCTGTTGCTGCCGCTGTTCCAAACAATTGCCCTGTATAATTCAACTTACTCGCGCGAGGGCCTGATCCGTTGGCAAGGGGCTGCTGCGCGCGGCATGATGGCGCTGCTCGTTTCGACCCTGCTGCTGAATTTCCTTGCCTTTCTGGTGAAGTCGAACGCCGAATTTTCCCGGGTCGTGTTCGCTTCCAGCGTCGTGTGTGCCGGCCTGGGGATGACGGGCCTGCGGTTTGTCGTGTCGCGTCTCAATGTCAGGCTCTGGGGTCCCAGCATGACCAACCGCCTGCTGATCGACGCGGGTGGGCCTGAAGTCCCAATCCCCCACCTGTACCGCGTGTCGTCGCGCGAACATGCCCTGGCACCCGATCTTGAAGATCCGGTCATGCTGGACCGCCTTTCGCGGTACCTGCGCAATATGGATCAGGTCATTGTAAGCTGCCTGCCGCAGGATCGCCTGGCATGGGCAGGGGTGCTGAAGGGTTCGGGCATCCACGGCGAGGTGATCAGCGATTACGCGCGCGAGATCGGCGCACTGGGCATCATCCAGCACCGCGAAGCCAACGTCTACGGCTTGCTTGTTTCCACCGGCCAGATGGCGCTGCGGGCGCGGGTCATCAAACGGGTGTTCGACGTCGTCACTTCTGCGACCGGCCTGCTGCTGCTGTCGCCCGTGCTGCTGGTGTGTGCACTGCTGATCAAGCTGGAGGACGGCGGATCGGTGTTCTTCATGCAGCGCCGGATGGGCCGCGGGAACACATTCTTCGACATCCACAAGTTCCGCTCGATGCGAGAAGCAAAGTCTGAAACCAATGGCAATCGCTCGGCGTCGCGCGACGATGACCGCACCACCAGCGTGGGGCGCTTCATGCGGCGCACCAGCCTCGACGAGTTGCCGCAGCTTTTCAACGTGCTGAAGGGCGACATGAGCATCGTCGGCCCGCGACCGCACGCGCTCGGATCGCATGCCGGCGACAAGTTGTTTTGGGAAGTTGATCGAAAGTATTGGCAGCGCCATTGCCTGCGCCCCGGGATCACCGGTCTGGCCCAGATTCGCGGATTTCGCGGGGCGACCGAGACTGAAGCCGATCTATCGAATCGGCTGCAAGCGGACCTGGAATACCTGAACACTTGGAGCTTGTGGGGCGATTTGATAATCGTGCTGCGAACCATGCGCGTGTTGTCGCACGACCGCGCATACTAGCGTTCAGGTCCGAGTGCCGTGCTCCAGAAAGGCGCGATAGGCGTCAGCAATCCCTTCTTCCAGCCCGATCCGGGCGCGCCAGCCCAAGGCGGCAATCAGATCGCCACTCATTAGTTTGCGGGGAGTGCCGTCAGGACGCGACAGGTCGTGCGTGATCTCGCCCGCAAAGCCGACCACCTTGCACACCATCGTCGTCAATTCGGCAATCGTCACATCGTGGCCGGAACCCAGGTTGACGTGCCCTTCAGCGGAATAGTTCTTCAGCAGGAACACGCACCCGTCTGCCACATCGTCGACGTGTAGCAGCTCACGACGCGGTGTGCCGGTTCCCCAGATCTCGATTGACTTGGCGCCTGACAGCTTTGCCTCGTGCGCCTTGCGGATCAAGGCCGGCAAAACGTGGCTGTTCTCGAGGTCGAAGTTGTCGCCTGGCCCATAAAGATTGGTCGGCATCGCGCTGATATAGTCGCACCCGTATTGCCGACGGTAGGCCTGGCACAACTTGACGCCAGCAATCTTGGCGATGGCGTACCATTCATTGGTTGGCTCCAGCGGCCCCGTCAGCAGGGCATCCTCCGGGATGGGCTGGGGCGCCAACTTCGGGTAAATGCACGAAGATCCGAGAAACAGCAGCTTGGCCACTGCCGCTTGCCGCGAAGCCTCGATCAAATTCGCCTCGATCATCAAGTTGTCATAGAGAAATTCTGCCGGATAAGAGGCATTGGCGTAGATTCCGCCAACCCGTGCGGCAGCTACCACGACCACCTCCGGTCGGTAGGCAGCGAACCAGTCGCGCACGGCCGCCTGTTCGCGCAGATCCACGCGCGGTTCGGCAACAAGCACTTCGCAATCCTCGCTCGCCAGCCGCCGCACGATTGCAGCGCCCACCATTCCGCGATGGCCCGCAACATAGACCCGCTTGCCGGCCAGATCGAACATCAGTCGCCGCCCGCGATCGGGGCGTCGCGCATCGCGTCAAGGTCGGCCATGACCATTTCACGGGCCAGTTCGCGCGGCCCGGTTTCATGCCGCCAGCCGAGTTTCTGATTGGCCTTGCTCGGGTCCCCGATCAGCAGCTCCACCTCGGTCGGACGGAAATAGCGCGGATCGACTTCGACGAGCACGCGGCCATCCGACTGGGCATAGCCCTTTTCGGCAATCCCCTCGCCGCGAAAATCAACCGGAATGCCGGCATCCTCGAAGGCCCAACGCACGAAGTCGCGCACATAGGTGGTCTCGCCGGTTGCCAGGACGTAATCGTCGGGTTCATCCTGCTGCAACATCAGCCACATGCCGCGCACATATTCGCGGGCGTGGCCCCAGTCGCGCTGCGCATCGAGATTGCCGAGATACAGCTTGTCCTGCCGCCCCAGCGCGATGGCTGCTGCTGCGCGGGTAATCTTGCGGGTTACAAAGGTCTCTCCGCGCAGCGGGCTCTCGTGGTTGAACAGGATGCCGTTGGAGGCATGCATGCCATAGGCTTCGCGGTAATTGACCGTGATCCAATAGGCATAGAGCTTGGCTGCGGCATAGGGACTGCGCGGATAGAACGGGGTTGTTTCGCGCTGCGGCACTTCCTGCACCAGACCATACAGCTCGGAGGTGGAGGCCTGGTAGAACCGGCAGGCTTTCTCCAGTCCCAGGATACGGATCGCCTCGAGCAGACGCAGCGTGCCGATGCCGTCGGCGTTGGCCGTGTATTCGGGGGTCTCGAAGCTTACCGCGACATGGCTTTGCGCCGCGAGATTGTAGATCTCAGTCGGCTTCACATCCTGCACGATGCGGATAAGGTTGGTGGAGTCGGTCAAGTCTCCGTGATGCAGATGAAATTGCCGGTTATCGACATGGGGATCTTGATAGATATCCTCAATGCGGCCGGTGTTGAAGCTGGAGGAGCGCCTTTTCAAGCCGTGAACTTCATAGCCCTCCCGCAGCAAGAGGTGCGACAGGTATGCGCCATCCTGGCCGGTAACTCCGGTGATCAAGGCGGTCTTTCTCGGCAGTTGCGCCATCGATGTAATGTCTCCTAATCGCCCTTCGCTACCGCAGCATATTGTGCTTTGCAATGCACGAAGGCGCGCTCACATCTCCGAAACGTACCGCCGAAGAGTTTCCACCAAGCCGCTGTAGTCCGTTCGCACTGGACGCGGTGCCGCCTTTCGAGCAGCCTCCAGTGCCGCGGCAAACGAATCCGGCTCATCGGCCACATAGACCAAGCCACGCGCTTCAAAAGCCTCACATATTTCCGCCTGGTGGTTGTCGTAGTGTTCGCCCAGCTCGAACCGGCGCGGAATGACAATGGTGCCGCACTGTGCCTGCAGGGCGGTTATGATCGAACCCGTTCCGCCATGCCCAACTACGATGCGGGCATCGCGCAGCAAGGCGAGCAACTCATCGAAGGGTAGCGATTTGACAATCGTCACACCATCCACAGCCTCTATGGGCTCGTTGGTATCGCCGGTCTGCAGAATCACCTCCTCGGTGATCAGACCAGCCATTTTTGCGCCAATCACCAGGTGCACGAGTCTGGGAAACGGCAGAGTGGCCCCGACTGTCGCTACCAGCAAATTTTTCTTTGCAATCCGTGGCTCCACCACCTCCCGCAAGGGATCGTAAACCAGTGCTCCCGGCCAATTCCTGCCAGCAGCGGCGGACTGGGCGATGCGCACGTGAGCGAGCGGACCGGCCAGCCGCGCGAATGCGCTAGGTCGTTCGAACCTCGCGAAACTGTCGACCAGAATGATCCTTGCCCCGAACAGCCGTGCCCACGCCACCACGAAGAGTTGCGACCCGGCACCCGTGCTGACAACCAGGTCGGGCCGTCGCCGGCGGACGATGCCGAAGGAATGCCAGGCACTGCGCATGGCCCGCTTGATCATCAGCAAAGGGTTGCCGAGTTTGGCCTGACCGAGGGCGAAATGGGGCACGAAGTCGGTGGGGTGCTGCGCGGCGACAGAACGACCCAAAGCGGTGTCTTCGGTTACGAAAAAATAGGGGTATGATGACCGTGACGGACACGTACTTCTGCAAGAATCTGGAAGAGTTTCACCCTAACATCATATCGACGGCATCCCTTGCCGAGGCAGATCTGGCGCGGGCGATCATGCTCGCCTGTGTGCGGTCGCAGGAGCCGCCTTCGACTTACGGCAATCCCGGCTACCTGCGGGATGAGGACTATCCGTTCATGGCCGAGTTGCGCGATGCTGTCCTGGCCGAGCTGTGCTGAGGCAAGGGCCATGTTTTGCCACGGGCCGATGCCGGGCATCAACGCGCTGCCAAGGCCATGTGCCGATCAGTCTGCCGGGCGCGCCAGCAGCGGTCGCCACCAATCTTCGCGATCGAGATACCACCGCAGCGTCTGGCGCAGGCCTTCCTCGAAGCGGTGCTGCGGTGCATAGCCCAGCTCGGCGCGCGCCTTGCGCTCGTCAATGGCATAGCGGCGGTCGTGCCCGGCGCGGTCGGTGACGAAGGTCTTGAGTGTGTCGCTGGCCAGCCCGCGGGCAGCGGGCGCGTCGGGATAGCGCTGTGCCAGTCCGTCAATTTCCGCGAATGCCCGGTCAACCTCGGCACAGATCGTGTCGATCACCGTCATGTTGGGTAATTCGGCCCCACCGCCGATATTGTAGGTTTCACCGATCAGACCTTTGGCAAGGCAAGCCTCGATGCCGCGGCAATGGTCTTCCACATGCAGCCAGTCGCGCACATTCATCCCGTCACCGTAGATCGGGAGCGGGCGGCCGTAGAGGGCGTTGAGCAGGAATAGCGGGATCAGCTTCTCGGGATACTGGTATGGACCGTAGTTGTTCGAGCAGTTGCTGGTCGTCACCTCCAGCCCAAATGTGTGGTGATAGGCGCGAACCAGATGATCCGACGATGCCTTGGACGCCGAGTACGGTGAGTTCGGCTGGTACGCGGTCGTCTCGCTGAACGCCGGATCTTCCGGGCCGAGCGAGCCGTAGACCTCATCGGTCGAGACGTGATGGAAGCGGTGTTCGCGCCCGCTGCCCGCGTCGAGCCACACCTTGCGGGCTGCCTTGAGCAGGCTGTTGGTGCCCAGAATGTTGGTTTCGATAAACGCGTCCGGTCCGGAAATCGAGCGGTCGACATGGCTCTCGGCGGCAAAGTGAACCAGCGTGGTGATTTCGCGCTCGCGCAGCAGCCGCTCGACCAGGTCGGTATCGAGGATATTGCCAACCACCAGCTCGGCCTGCGGCACGTCGGCGATGGTCGAGCGATTGCCGGCATATGTCAGGCAATCGATGACGGTGACGCTGTCGTCGGGGTGCTGCTGCGCCCAGTAATGGACGAAGTTGCCGCCGATGAAGCCGGCGCCGCCGGTGACCAACAAGTTAGCCAAGGGCCTTTTCCTCTTCAATCATGCGGCGCAGATTAACTCGCCAATGCGTATAGCCGTCGCCCAATAGGTCGCGCGTTGCGCTGCAATCGAGCAGTGAAAACAGGGGGCGCCGGGCCGGGGTGGGATGAGCAGCGGTGGCAATGGGGGTGATCGGAATGGCCCGGTCAAGCAGGCGCGCCGCCAGCGCTTCCTCCTGGATGGCGACGGCAAAATCGTACCAGCTGGCGACGCCTGCATCGCTGTGGTGGCCGGTCGCCTGCTTTTCCAACAGGCCCCAGATGGTTGCGGCCAACCCCGGCGCCCAGGTGGGCGCACCGATCTGGTCCGCCACCACGCTCAGCGCATCGCGCTCAGCCATCAGGCGCAGCATGGTCCTGACGAAATTGGCGCCACCTGCGGTATAGACCCATGCCGTCCGCACGATCAGCGCATCGGCTCCGGCAGCGTCCTCGCCCTCAGCCTTGGTACGGCCATAAGCCGACAAGGGGTTGCGCGGATCGGCTGGCTGATAGCTGCGCGAAGAGGAGCCGTCGAACACGAAATCGGTCGAGACGTGGACCAGCCTGCCGCCGGTTTGCGCCAGCGCTTCGGCAATGGCGCGCACGGCCCGGGCATTGATGGCCCGGGCCAGGTCTTCCTCGCTCTCGGCCTTGTCGACCGCAGTATAGGCGGCGGCATTGATGACCAGATCCGGGCGCTCGTCGGCCAATCTGGCGGCGACGGCCGCGCTGTCGCACAGATCAAGCTCGGCGACGTCGATTGCGGTGATGGTGTATTTTGCAGGAGCGGTGGCCTGCAAGGCGCGCCCCAGCTGTCCGGCGGCACCGGTGATCAGCACTTTCATGCGAAAGCCTCAACATTGCCCAGCGGAAGGCCGGCGCGATCCTTCGCGGACAATTGCACGGAAAGCCCGTCGAGCGGCCAGTCTACGCCCACGGTGGGATCATCCCAGGCGAGCGAGTGCTCGTTGTGCGGCGCATAGGGTGTGGTGCACTTGTACAGGAAATCGGTGTTGTCCTGCAGGGTCAGAAAACCGTGCGCAAAGCCCTCCGGCAGCCAGAACATGCGCTTGTTTTCGGCGCTCAGTTCGACGCCGGTCCAATGCCCGAACGTCGGCGAGGACCGCCGCAGGTCCACCGCCACACCGAATACCGCGCCGCTGACCACCCGCACCAGTTTGCCTTGCGGGGCGGGATTCTGGAAATGCAGTCCGCGAAGCACGCCCTTCTGCGAGCGGGAATGGTTGTCCTGCACGAAAGCCAGGTCAAGCCCGTGTTCGGCGAAACGCGCCGCGTTCCAGCTTTCCAGGAAGAAGCCGCGATCATCGCCGAAAATCGCCGGCTCGATGATCAGCGGACCTTCGATGGCGCAGGGGACAAGCTTCACCGTGATCGACCCTTCAACGTAGCAATTGCAACAGGTATTCGCCATAGCCAGATTTGCGCAAGGGTTCGGCAATTCGCGCTAGGCCTTCGTCGCTGATGAAGCCTTGGCGCCAGGCGATTTCTTCGGGGCAGCAGATCTTCAGGCCCTGCCGTTCTTCGGTAATCCGCACATAGGTGGCAGCATCGAGCAACGATCCGTGGGTGCCGGTATCGAGCCAAGCATAGCCGCGGCCCATGATCTCGACCGACAATTCGCCTTGATCCAGATAGAGCCGGTTGAGATCGGTGATCTCCAGCTCGCCGCGTGGTGACGGCTGCAAGTCGCGCGCGCGCTCGACCACGGATCCGTCATAGAAATACAGGCCCGTCACGGCATAGTTGGACTTGGGTGCAGCCGGCTTTTCTTCGATCGAGATCGCCGTGCCCAGTTCGTCGAAGGCGACCACACCGTAAGCCTCGGGATTGTTCACCCGGTAAGCGAACACGCTCGCGCCGCTGGTGCGCTGGTGGGCGCTGCCCAGCAGGTCGGGCAGCCCGTGACCGTAGAAGATGTTGTGGCCCAGCACGAGCGCGCTGGGCTTGTCGCCCACGAAATCCGCACCGATGTGGAAGGCCTGCGCCAGTCCATCAGGGTTAGGCTGGGTGGCATAGGACAAGGCCATGCCCCAGTCCGATCCATCGCCCAGTACGCGCTGGAACTGGGCCGCATCCTCGGGCGTGGTGATGATCAGGATTTCGCGGATTCCCGCCAACATCAGCGTGCTGAGTGGGTAATAGATCATCGGCTTGTCGAACACCGGCATCAGCTGTTTCGAAACGCCGCGGGTGAGGGGGTAAAGCCGCGTGCCCGAACCCCCTGCCAGAATTATGCCCTTGCGCGTCGTTACCACCAGTTCACCTCTTCAGCGATCGCACGGCCGGACTCCATCCGTGTTGCATCGCAGCATGGATTGTGGCCGTCAATAGTGATGGGCCGCGAAAACTTGCTGACCTGTACTGCAAGGACAGGGTATGGCCGGATGATGCGAACGGCAGTTGACGACTTTCTAGCCCAGGCGCTGCGAGGGGAAGCGCCAAGTTGGCCGCACCGTTGGCAAGGCAGCGCTGCAACAGACCTGATTGTCGAACGGGTCCAGTTTCACGGCATTGCCTTGCTGCTCGCCGACATGCCCGCAGCTCTGGCCGCCTGGCCCGACGACGTTCGTGCCGCGGTGATGGATGAAGCGCGCATGCAAGTGCTGTGGGAAGACCTGCACCTGACGATGCTGCGCCACGTTTTCGATGGCCTGCGTGATGCGCGCGTTACCGGAATCGTCATGAAAGGCACTGCGCTCGCCTATTCGGTCTATGACCCGCCGGCTGGGCGGCGCCGGGGAGACACCGACCTACTTGTTCGCGCAGACCAGTTGGACCGGGTGCGGATCGTACTTCGCCAGGCAGGGCTTGTGGCGGCGCCGACCATTTTTGGGGTGATGTATCAGGAGGCATGGCAATACGAGACGTGCATAAACACCCGCCATACGATCGATCTGCACTGGCGGGTCAGCGATTCTGCGGTGTTGCAACTGTCCTGCCCAGCGGGCGAAGTTCTGGCGCAGGCGCTGCCATTGCCGGGTCTGCACGCCCATGCGCTGGCCTCTTCGCCGAAGCACACATTCATCCAGACGGCATTCAACCGCGCGCTCCACAAGTCGCAAGGCTACCTTGTTGGCGACATCAAGGTCATGAGCGGGGACCGGCTGATCTGGGCCAGCGACTTTGACCGGCTACAGCGCCAGTTCAGCGACGATGACTGGGCTGGCCTGTGCCAGCTGGCGCTGGCGCGAGGCATTGCGGCCATCGTGCTTGATGCCATGCGCTTTGCAAGAGCCGCGTTGGGTGCACCTTTGCCCGCGCATATCGAGCACGGCCTGGCCGCTCATACGGAGGATTCGGGAGCTGCAAGGTACCTGGCCGAGCACGATCACGTCAAAAGATACTTGGCCGATTTCCATGCTTTGCCGGGCCTCGGCGAGAAGTTGGGTATGATAAGGCGTCTGACCTTCCCATCCAGCGGGCATTTGCGGGACCGCTTTCCGGACATGGCCGGGTGGCCGATTGTGGCACTTTATCTGCGATGGATGTGGCGCAATTGGCGCCGGGCATTTTCGGTTTCGTCGTGACCGCAGGTTACCGTTTCCTCTTCGCGCGGGCGCTGCAGTTTCGCAGTGAATTGCTCGTGATCAGCACGCTGATCTTGTGGCGTTCATTGTCATCGCCCTGCAGTCGGTGCTCGATTACCCTCTGCGCAACCATGCGATGCTCGCGGTTGCGGGGGTGCTGATCGTGTTGCTGCTGCCAGCGCGCGAACCATCGGAGGCGCAGCCATGATCGCGCGCTCGGTCTGGTGGGTCCTGCTCGCGCTTGCCGCAGTGCTGGTTGTGGTCGTGCAGGCAGACCGGCAGGCGCTCAAGGATCCCGCTGCCATCGCCGTGGTTCCGGCGCCGCTGCGGGCCGTCGCGCAGCAGCGCTTGACCGAGACGACGCTGGTCACCGGTCGGGTTGACGACCGCGCATTGGCCGGTGCGCGTCACCTCGTGCGTGTGCGGCCGATCCCTGCGCACAACCTGCTGCTCTACGCACAGGCCGCCCAGCTCTCCGGTGACGGAGCCGCGGTCCTCGCCCCGCTGGAACTGGCGGCCGCGCGCGGTTGGCGAGAGCCGGGGCTTCAAGCGATGGCTGGGCGGGCAGCGCTGTTGTCTGGTGACGAGGCGGGTGCGGTCAGCCGGATTGCGGCCCTGATGGCCACCGGACGCGCCACTGCCGAGATGTCCCAGCTGCTCGCCGGCGTCATGCACAGCGAGGCCGGACGGGTCGAGGTCGCTGCCTTGCTGGGCAGGCCGGGGCACTACACATCCTCGATCTGGCGCCATCTTGGCGAGGCTGGCAGTCCCGACCAGGTGCTCGATGTTGCCGCCATGGCCGCCGCGCAGGGTGCCGAGCTCGATTGCGATGACATGCGTTTCGTCGCGACGGGCTGGACCCACCAACACCACGAGAGCCAGGGCAACCGGTTGCTGGCGCTGGGGTGCCCGGCAAGACGCTGACTACGTTGACTACTGGGGGACCGAAAACGTCCCCGAGACGCGCCCGCTGCTGCCCTGCGTCCCGCTGCTGCCGCCGCCGCTGCCGTCAACACTCGACAAGCCGGTGTTGAGGTCGATCGTCAGCCGTCCGCCGCTCAGCGAATCGGTCCCGCGCCGCAGGTTGACGCCGCCCGACAGGACGATGACCTTGCGGTTGAAGTCATAGACACCCGCCGCGCCGCTCGCCCGCTCGGTCCCGCGCGTGACCACCACGTTGCCGGTGGCGTCGAGCCGCTGGATCGTCAGCGTTCCGGCATCGGTGTACGAGATGGTCGTCCGCTCGGCATTCAGCTGCATGTCGCCCTGGGTGATCTGCACGTCGCCCGACAGGACCACGCGGTTCTGCCGGTCCTGCAGTTCGATCCGGTCGGCGTTGAACGAGACCGGCTGGTTGGTGTTGAAACTGGCGATGTTCTGCGCGCCCGCCACCGAACCGAACGACAGGGCAGCCACGCCGCCCGCCAGCAGGCCCGCAGCCAGACCGCGCAGAGAGAGGGCGGCGAGCGATGTGCGCTTGGTGTTCATGGCATCAGCCGATAGCCGATCAGCACGCTTAGGCAAAGGGAGCGTTGGGCGCATCGTCAGCGGTTCCTGTGCGGCATGCGGGGCATCTGCAACCGGCCGGGCACCATGCGCAGGCTGGCATTGCCGATCAGCGAGAGCGAGCGGTTGGGCAAGTCAGCCCGGAAGTTGTCAGCCGCAAAGGTGCCTGCCGGGATCGCGCCGGTCACACGGCCATTGCCGACAAGCGTGCGCGTGGTCAGGTCGATCCGCACGTTGCGCGCCGCGATGTTGTAGCCATCGGCGGCGGCGAAGCTGACCGTGCCGGGGATCGCCACCTGCTCCGTTTGGATATTGTAGGTGCCGTTGGGCGCAGAGAGGACGGCGGGACCATCGGCCATCAGGATGCGCGCGACCAACTCGCGCATCTCCACCACCGGCACCTCGCCGCTGGTCTGCACCGCCTCGCCGGCGGAGAGCGAGAACGGGCGGCCGCTGTTGTCCTCGCCCCGGTACATGGCATTGTCCACCCGCAGGCGGTCCTCGGCCACGGCCACCTTGTTGCGATCGAGCAGGAACGAGACCTCGCTGCGCGGACCTAGCGGGGTGATCAGCATCATTGCCGAGACCACGCCCACCGCCATCGGCAGGCCCACGGCCAGCACGCGCACGATCCGGTCAAGCGATCCGCCCGGTGCGGCGAAGGCCTGGCGGCGGGTGCGGATCTGGTCGGCGGCGACTGTCATTTTGGCGGGTCCTGCAGCAGCGCCGATTACTCGTGGCTGAAGATGTCCTTGTCGATCCACCCGGCGAGGTCGAGCGCGGCGCGCGCGGGCAGGAAGGCGAAGCACGCCTCGGCCAGCTCCAGCCGCCCTTCGCGCTCAAGCCGAGGGATCAGGATGTCGCGCAGGCGGTGCAGGTAGCGCACGTCGCTGGCGGCATACTCGCGCTGCGCGTCGGTCAGCATGGGCGCGCCCCAGTCGCTCGATTGCTGCTGCTTGGACAGGTCCTCGCCGAGCAGCTCGCTGGTGAGGTTCTTCAGGCCGTGGCGATCGGTGTAGGTGCGCGTCATTTTGCTGGCGATCTTGGTGCAGAACACCGGCCCGGCGACCACGCCAAGGTAGTGCTGGATCGCCGCCAGGTCGAACCGGGCATAGTGGTACAGCTTGATCCGCGCCGGATCGGCCAGCACGGCCTTCAGGTTGGGCGCATCATAGCTGCTGCCATTGGCAAAGCGCACCAGATGCTCGTCACCCTTGCCGTCGCTGATCTGGAGCAGGCACAAACGGTCGCGCGCGGTGACGAGGCCCATGGTCTCGGTATCGACCGCGACGGGGCCGGGGGCGAGCACGCCTGCGGGGAGGTCTTCTTCGTGGTAATGGACAGTCATGGCCATGCCTTAGGCGGATTGGGGATAGAGGGAAAGGGCATGCTGGCTGGCACAGGTGCGGGGCTGTAGGACCGCCGTTATGACCGAGACCGTTCCCGATAGCTGGCGCGCCGCGCTCGATCCCGTGCTGGCCACGCCCGAAGCGCGGCGGCTGGGCGGCTGGCTGCGGGCGCAGGAGGAGGGCGGCACCACTGTCTATCCGCCGCGCGGCCAGCGGCTGAACGCGCTGGCGCTGACCCCGCTCGATGCGGTCAAGGTGGTGATCCTGGGGCAGGACCCCTACCACGGGCCGGGGCAGGCGCACGGTCTGGCCTTCTCGGTGCCGCCGGGCGTGCCGCCGCCGCCCTCGCTGGTCAACGTGCTCAAGGAGCTGAAGGCCGATCTAGGGCTTGATCCACCGGGCCACGGCAACCTGGAAGGCTGGGCGAGGCAAGGCGTGCTCCTGCTCAACAACGCGCTCACCGTTACCGCCGGACAAGCCGGATCGCACCAGCAGCAGGGGTGGGAGGCGATCACCGATACCGCCGTCGCCGCCGTCGCCGCGCGGGCTGAACCGAGCGTCTTCGTGCTATGGGGCAGCCATGCCGCTGCCAAGGCCGCGCGCGTGCCGGGGCTGGCCGACGGGAGACACCTTGTGCTGCGTGCGCCGCATCCCAGTCCGCTGTCCGCCTATCGCGGGTTCTTCGGGTCGAGGCCGTTCAGCCAGGCCAACGCCTTCCTTGAAGCGAACGGTCGCGGGGCGGTGGATTGGCGCCTGTAAGCGGTTGATTTCGCTAAACCTGGAACACTTGGAACAGTGTTCAGGGGCAGAATGTCAGCTTGCGGGCGAAAGTGTCAGCTTGGACAACGAAAGTGTCAGCTTGCGCCGCAATTCGCAGGGGTCCGGACAAGTCAAAGAGCCACGCCGACAAGGGCACGATCCCGCCCCTGTAGGAAAGCCCTTCGCGCTGGATTGGCTGGCAGCCTGATGGTATCCGACGGGCAGGAGAGACGGCCATGACCCTGACAATCACGCCCTTGTCGGAACGCTTCGGCGCGCAGATTTCAGGCATCGATATCACCCGTCCGCTGGACGAGGCGACCAGAGCCGAGATACGCGCCGCGCAGGACCGCTGGGGCGTGACCGTGTGGCGCGATACCGGCCTCACCGACCAGACCCACGTCGCGTTCAGCCGCCTGTTCGGGCTGGTCGAACTGGCCCCGGTGCACAAGGGCAAGCCCGCGCGGTTCTCGCAGCCCGAGCTGTTCGACGCAAGCAACGTCGATGCCGATGGCCAGATCGTCGACAACCAGCTGCGCCGCTATATCAACGCCGGCAACCGGCTGTGGCACATCGACAGCAGCTATATGGACGTGCGCAGCGCGCAGGCGCTGTTGTTGTGCCACGAAGCGCCGCCGCCGCACGTCTCCGCGCCCACGCTGTTCGCCGATGCCCGCAGCGCTTACGACGATCTGCCGCAAGCGATGAAGGACCGCATCGAGGGCCTCAGCGCGCGCCATTGCTACTTCTATTCGCGGATGAAGGCGGGCTACCCGACGACCGAGGAGGAACTCGACGGGATGCGCCACTCGACCCACCCGGTGGTCCATGTTCACCCGGGGTCGGGCCGCAAGACGATCTACCTCGGTGCCCACGCGCGCGATATTGTCGGCATGGACAAGGCGGAAAGTCGCGCGCTGATCGATGAACTCAACGCCTGGGTCACGCAGGATCGTTATGTGATCAAGGTTGAATACCAGCCGGGTGATATGTCCATCTGGGACAACCTCTGCGTGGTCCACCGCGCGGGCGACTTCGACGACCTCGCCTGGAAACGCGACATGCGCCGCACCACCATCCGCGAGCCGGGGGTCGAGGCACCGCAGGACCACTTCACCACGCTGTTCGCCAGCCCGCCGAGGGCGGCGGTGGGGGCGATTTAGCGATAGCCACGCGCCGCGTCAGATCGCCCGATACCCCATCGCGCCGCCAATCGGGACTTTGGGCACATCGAGTCCCTGCTGGCGCAGGCGACGGCCATATTCCTCGATCACGCTGGCGGCATCGGTGATCGCCAAGAGGGTGCCTGACGGATCAAGGTGAAGCATCGCGCCATAGATCACGAACAGCACATCGGTTTTGCCAACCGCTTCGTCCGCTACTTTCAGCGTGTGGGTGCTGCCGGGTGGTTCGAACAGGTAGGACCCGGCGACGTTGGCCGGGCTGTCCGGGTATTCGAGGTACGTCCATCTGCCCGCCAGCGTATAGGCGTGGACCTCGCCGGTGTGCTTGTGCGGGAACACTTGCGTACCGGGCGCAAAGTCCATCCGCACGGCGAAGCGCCCGCCCTCGACATCGGCCATCAGCAGCTTGAGGCGGATTGCGGGATCGTCCGCCCAGCCTTCTGCCCAGGGCAGGCCGTCTGTATCGGCATGGTAGCTCTCGGGGATCATCCAGCACCCTTTGCGTTGGTCCAACGGCGACAGAGTGACGCATCTCGTTGGCTGAAACAAGCGGGGCGCGGTGCCAAGCCGACACCGCGCCCCAACCTTCCAGCAAAGCTGCGCTCTTACCGCGGCAGCTCGCTAACCCCCATCAGCGCCTCGTCCACGCTCCGCGCGCATTGGCGGCCTTCGCGGATTGCCCAGACGACGAGCGATTGGCCGCGTCGCATGTCGCCGCACGACCAGATCTGGTCGTCGCTGGTGCGATAGTCCTGCACATTGGCGGCGACGTTGCCGCGCGCGTCCAGTTCCACGCCCGCCTGCTCAACCATGCCGGCCTTGCGCGGGCCGACGAAGCCCATCGCTAGCAGGATCAGGTCAGCCCGAATGGTGAACTCGGTGCCGGGGACTTCGGTCAGCTTGCCGTCCGACCAGTCGGCGCGCACGCATTTGAGGCCGGTGACCACGCCATCGGTGCCGACCACTTCCTTGGTCAGCACGGCCCAGTCGCGATCCACGCCTTCTTCGTGGCTGGTGCTGGTGCGCATTTTCATGGGCCAGTCGGGCCAGGTCAGCAGCTTGTTTTCGTGCACCGGCGGCTGCGGCATGATCTCGATCTGGGTGACGCTGGCCGCGCCCTGGCGGTTGCTGGTGCCCACGCAGTCGCTGCCGGTATCGCCGCCGCCGATCACGATCACATGCTTGCCGGTGGCGGTCAGCGTGCCGCGCGGGGCGGCGCGTTCCTCGACGTCGCCCGCGTTGCGCTTGTTCTGCTGGGTGAGGAATTCCATCGCGAGGCGCACGCCGGACATTTCGGCGCCCGGAATGGTCAGCCCGCGTGCATCTTCCGCGCCGCCCGACATGACCACGGCGTCGAAGTTCTCCTTCAGGCTCTTTATCGACACATCCACGCCCACTTCGGTGGAGCTGCGGATGGTCACGCCCTCGGCCTCCATCTGCACCGCGCGGCGGTTGATCAGCTGCTTCTCCATCTTGAAATCGGGGATGCCGTAACGCAGCAGGCCGCCGATCCGGTCAGACTTCTCGAACAGCGTCACCGAGTGGCCGGCGCGGGCGAGCTGTTGGGCGCAGGCCATTCCTGCCGGGCCGGAGCCAACCACGGCGACCGACTTGCCGGTCTTGGCTGCGGGCACCTGCGGTGCAATCCAGCCTTCCTTCCACCCGCGATCGACGATGGCGCATTCGATGGACTTGATCGTCACCGGCTGGTCGATCAGGTTCAGCGTGCACGCCGCCTCGCACGGGGCGGGGCACACGCGACCGGTGAATTCGGGGAAGTTGTTGGTGGAGTGGAGCACTTCCAGCGCGTTCTGCCAGTCATCCTCGTAGACTAGGTGGTTCCAGTCGGGGATGATGTTGTTCACCGGGCAGCCGTTGTGGCAATAGGGAATGCCGCAATTCATGCACCGCGAGGCCTGCGAACGCAGCGCACCCTCGGCATGCGGAATCACGAATTCCTTGTAGTGATGCAGCCGTTCCTTGGGATCGGCGTAAGTGCGATCCTGGCGATCGAGTTCGAGAAAGCCGGTTTCCTTGCCCATGTCCTGAACCTTTATTCTGCGGCCACGGAGGCGGCGGCCTCACGCTCGGCCTCCATCGCCTTCAATGCCTTGGCGTAATCGGTCGGCATGACCTTGACGAAGGCCTTGAGGGCATTGTCCCAGTCATCGAGCAGCGCAGCGGCGCGGGCAGAGCCAGTGTGCAGCTTGTGCCGTTCCACCAGCACGCGCAGCCGCTCGGCATCGTGGTACAGCGGATCGCCCATGCCGTAATCGAGCACCGACGTGGCACGCTGTTGCGGCCTGCCGGTCCCCTCGGGGTCGCGCGCCGCTGCATCGACGGGCAGCAGCTGCACTTGCGCCATGTTGCAGCGATTTTCGAGACTGCCGTCCGGGTCATAGACATAGGCCACGCCGCCGCTCATCCCGGCGGCGAAGTTGCGCCCGGTTTCGCCCAGCACGCAGACCACGCCGCCGGTCATATATTCGCAGCCGTGATCGCCGGTGCCTTCGACCACCGCGATGGCGCCCGAGTTGCGCACCGCGAACCGCTCGCCCGCGACGCCGTTGAAATAGGCCTCGCCGGCGATGGCGCCGTAGAGCACCGTGTTGCCAACGATGATGTTCTGCGTCGGTTCGCGCGGGGCTTCGGCCGGCTGGCGCACGATGATGCGCCCGCCCGAGAGGCCCTTGCCGACATAGTCGTTGGCATCGCCGGTCAGCGCCAGCGTCAGCCCGTGCGCGGCCCAGGCGCCGAAGCTCTGGCCCGCGACCCCGGTGAACTCGATGCGCAGCTGGTCGGCCTTGAGACCGGTATGCCCGAACTTGCGCGCGATTGCGCCCGACAGCATCGCGCCCGCCGTGCGGTTGACGTTGCGGATCGGGAACTCGAGCACGAGAGTTTCGCCACTGTCGAGCGCGGGCCGGGCGGCCTCGATCAACCGGACGTCAAGCGCATCGGCCAAACCGTGCTCCTGCGTCTCGGTGTGGTTGAGGCCCTTGCCCTCGGGCGCCGCCACCTTGGTCAGCAGCCGTGTCAGGTCGATGCCTTGCGCCTTCCAGTGGCGGTCCACCCGGCGCATGTCGATCTTGTCCACCCGCCCGGTCATTTCCGCGATGGTGCGGAAGCCCATCTCGGCCATGATTGCACGCAGTTCCTCGGCCACGAAGAAGAAGTAGTTGATGACGTGCTCGGGCTGGCCGACGAACCGCGCGCGCAGCACCGGGTCCTGCGTGGCGACGCCCACCGGGCAGGTGTTGAGGTGGCACTTGCGCATCATGATGCACCCCGCCGCAATCAGCGGAGCGGTGGCAAAGCCGAACTCGTCGGCGCCGAGCAGCGCGCCGATGGCCACGTCACGGCCGGTGCGCAAGCCGCCGTCAACCTGCACCACGATGCGGCTTCTGAGGTCGTTGAGCAGCAGCGTCTGCTGCGTTTCCGCCAGGCCGATCTCCCACGGGGACCCCGCGTGCGTCAGCGAGGTCAGCGGCGAGGCGCCGGTGCCGCCTTCATAGCCCGAGATGGTCAGGTGGTCGGCCTTGCACTTTGAAACGCCCGCAGCGACCGTGCCCACGCCCACTTCGCTGACAAGCTTGACCGAGATGCGTGCCTGTCCATTGACGTTCTTGAGATCGTGGATCAGCTGCGCCAGGTCTTCGATCGAGTAGATATCGTGGTGCGGCGGGGGCGAGATCAGGCCCACGCCCGGGGTCGAGTGGCGGGTGGCACCGATGGTCTTGTCGACCTTGTGGCCCGGCAACTGGCCGCCCTCACCGGGCTTGGCACCCTGCGCCATCTTGATCTGGATATCGTCCGAATTGACGAGGTATTCGGTGGTCACGCCGAACCGGCCCGAAGCGACCTGCTTGATCGCCGAACGCATCGAATCGCCGTTGTCCAGCGGCACGAACCGCTGGGGATCCTCGCCGCCCTCGCCGGTGTTCGACTTGCCGCCGATGCGGTTCATCGCCACGGCCAGCGTGGTGTGCGCTTCCCAGCTAATCGAGCCATAGCTCATCGCCCCGGTGACGAAGCGCTTGACGATCTCGCTGGCGGGCTCGACCTCGTCGATAGCGAGCGGCGTCTCCGCCAGTTGCAGTTCCATCAACCCGCGAATGGTCAGCGCGCGCTCGGTCTGGTCGTTGATGGAGGCTGCGAAGTCCTGATAATCGGCCCACTTGTTGCCGCGCACTGCGTGCTGGAGGCTGGCGACATTGCCCGGCGTCCACGCGTGCTCCTCGCCGCGCAGGCGGTACTGGTAGATGCCGCCGACATCGAGCATGTTCTTGTAGATCGGATTGTCACCAAAAGCCGCCTCGTGTCGGCGCACGCTTTCCTCGGCCACTTCAGCCAGGCCAATGCCTTCGATGGTGGTGGCGGTGCCGGTGAAGTACTGGTCGATGAACGCCGACGACAGGCCCACCGCGTCGAAGATCTGCGCGCCGCAATACGACTGGTAAGTGCTGATGCCCATCTTCGACATCACCTTCATGATGCCCTTGCCGATGGCTTTGATGTAGTTCTTGCACACCTGCTCCGCCGTCAGGTGCGGGTGCTTGGCGGCGCGGATCTGCTCCAGCGTCTCGAACGCGAGGTAGGGGTTGATCGCCTCGGCGCCATAGCCCGCCAGCGCGCAGAAGTGATGCACCTCGCGCGCCTCGCCAGTCTCGACCACCAGCCCGGTCTGCATCCGCAGGCCCTGGCGGACGAGGTGATGATGCACCGCCGCCGTCGCCAGCAGCGCGGGCATGGGGATGCGGTCCTTGGCTGCGGCGCGGTCGGACAGGATCAGGATGTTGCGATCCTGCAGCACGGCTTCGGTCGCCGCCCAGCACATTTCCTTGATCGCCATTTCCAGGCCCGCCGCGCCGCTGGCGGCATCCCAGGTCATGTCGATCGTCTCGGTGCGGAACGCGCCATCGAGGCTCGCTTCGACTGAGCGGATCTTCTCCACGTCCTTGTTGGTCAGGATCGGCTGATCGACTTCCAGCCGCTTGTGCAGCCCCGCATCCATGCCCAGCAGGTTGGGGCGCGGACCGATCATGGACAGCAAGCTCATCACCAGCTCCTCGCGGATCGGATCGATCGGCGGGTTGGTCACTTGCGCGAAGTTCTGCTTGAAATAGTCGTATAGCAGGCGGCTGCGCGTCGACAGCACGGCAATCGGCGTGTCGGTGCCCATCGAGCCCAAGGGGTCGTCAGCCGAAACGGCCATCGGCTCAAGGAAGCGCGACACGTCTTCCTGCGTATAGCCGAACGCCTGCTGGCGGTTGAGCAGCGTCTCTTCCGTTTCGCGCACGGCTTCCACGTCGGTCTCGATCGCCTCGAGGTCCTTCAGCTTGTATTGCGCCTTCTCCAGCCACTTGTCGTATGGCTGCGCGCCGGCCAGCTGGGCCTTGATTTCCTCGTCCTCGATGATGCGGCCCTGCTCGAGGTCGATCAGCAGCATCTTGCCCGGCTGCAGGCGCCACTTGCGGACGATGTCCTTTTCGGCAAACGGCAGCACGCCGCTTTCGGAAGCGAGGCAGACGAGATCATCCTTGGTCACGCAATAGCGTGCCGGGCGCAGGCCATTGCGATCGAGCGTGGCGCCGATCTGGCGGCCATCGGTGAAGGCGACGGCGGCGGGGCCGTCCCACGGCTCCATCAGCGCGGCGTGGTATTCGTAGAACGCGCGGCGCTTGGGATCCATCTGCGGATGCCCGGCCCAGGCTTCCGGGATCAGCATCATCATTGCATGGGCAAGACTGTAACCGCCCAGCAGCAGCAGCTCGAGGGCGTTATCGAGGCTGGCGGTGTCGCTCTGCCCGTGCGGCACGATCGGCCACAGCTTGTCCAGGTCGGCGCCCAAAAGCTCGCTTTCCATCGTGCGGCGGCGGGCGTTCATCCAGTTGGTGTTGCCGCGCACCGTGTTGATCTCGCCATTGTGGGCGATGAAGCGGAACGGGTGCGCCAGCTTCCAGCTGGGGAACGTGTTGGTCGAGAAGCGCTGGTGGACGAGGCCGAGCGCGGATACGCAATCCTCGTCCTGCAGGTCGCAATAGAAGCTGCCCACCTGCGTTGCCAGCAGCAGGCCTTTGTAAACGATGGTGCGGCTGGAGAAGCTGGGCATGTACAGCTGGGTCAGGCCCGGCTGATCATGCTTCTCGGCCAGCGCCTTCAGCGGGTTCTGCGTCTGCTTGCGGATCACGATCAGCTTGCGCTCGAACGCGTCCTGGTCCTCGCAATTGGCCCCGCGGGCGATAAACGCCTGACGGATCACCGGCATCGATGCGAGCACCGTCTTGCCCAGCCCCTCGGTGTTCACCGGCACATCGCGCCAGCCGATCAGTTGCTGGCCTTCCTTGACGACGAATTTTTCGAACTGCGTGGTGACGAAATCGCGCGCCGCCTGGTCCTGCGGCATGAAGCACATGGCCACGGCATAGTCGCCCGGCTGCGGCAGGGCCACGCCCTCGGCCTTGGCCCAGCGGCGGAACAGCTGGTCGGGCAGTTGGATCAAGATGCCCGCGCCGTCGCCCAGCAAGGGGTCTGCGCCCACCGCGCCGCGATGATCGAGGTTGTGCAGGATTTCCAGCGCCTGGCTGACGATGGCGTGCGACTTCTGACCCTTGATGTGGGCGACAAGGCCCACGCCGCAGGCGTCATGTTCGTTGCGCGGATCGTACAAGCCTTGGGCGGCGGGCAACTCGGTCAAATGCGTCAATCCTGTCTTGGCCGATAAGACGACGCGCCCCGGTGACCTGTTCTGGAAAACAGGCACCGAAACGCGACTCACCCTTAGGGGCGCTTATCGAAAATGTCGCGAAATTCCCCCATGGCGACAGGAAAGTGTTTTGGCAAGACGGGAGCGAGGGCAAAACAATGCCCCGGCAGCAAATTCTTGCAAACGTTCGGAAAAGTGCGCTGGCAAACGCCGAGCGGGAGGTCAGCCGACGCTGCTCATCCGTTGCAGGTTGAGCAGGGCTTCGCGCAAGGCCCGCTCATTTTCGTCGGTGTTGACGCGAGGCGGCGGGGCGACGGCGGCGCTGGCGCCGGCGGCGGGGTGCTCGAATGACTTGGCGAACGGCTTGGCAAAGGGGCTCTCGCCGGGAAAGACAACGGCGGGCTCGACCGCGCCGTCCTCGGGCTGCGGCTCGTTTTCGATCCGCACGAACATGTTGGCGCGCTGCTGAAACGGGTTCGCCAGGCTTGCGGTAACGGCTTCGTCGGCCTTGGCCTCCGGCTGGGCCGGAATTTGGGCCATGGCGGGCCGCGCGAGCGGCAGCGAGAAGCTGGCGGTGAGGTGGGCGATGCCATCGTCATCGTCGTCGTCTTCCTCGCCGAGGTCGATCCTGGCCAGACCGGCCAGTGGATTGACGGGAGCGACCGACGCGACCTGCGGGGCGGGCTGGAACGTCTGGCGACTGCCAACCGGCTCTTCGGCAGCGGGCGCCGGAGCGGGCTCGGGCGCGGGTACTGGCGCTTGTTCAACCGCACGCAGGGGCTCGGCGCTTGCGGGTTCCACCGGCGCGGCGGCACTGGCGCCGAAATAGGCGGCCATCGCCTTGGCCGCTTCGGCTGCCTCGGCGGCGTCGAAATCTTCGGCCAGCTTGGCGGGCAGGGGTACGCTGGCGGGCACCGACTGGACTACGGCTGCTGCTGCTGCTGCGGCCTCCTGCGCCGCGCGGGCTTCGCGGCGGCGGGCAATCGATGAGCCGAGCCGCTGGGCCAGCTGCACCAGCGCCAGATCCTCCAGTTCGCCGTCCTGCCACTGGGCAGGTTCAGGGACGGGTTCAGGTGCGGCCATCGGCATATCCGGTTCGGCCTCAGGTTCAACCTCCAGCTCAGCGGCTGCCGGCTCTTCGGCAACCTCTTCGACCGGCGCGGCGAAAGCGCGCGCGAGCGAGGGCGGCGAAAACGCGAGGTCGGCTACGGGCGCTGGCTCGGGCATGAATTCGGGCTCGTCGGCGGCGACAGGCTCAGGAACCCCGGCATCGGAGACCTCGGCATCGGTTGAGACGAAGAACTGCTGGCGGCCTTCGCTGGCCGGAAAGGTGAATTGCTGGCGCTCGTGCATGACAAAGTCTCGCGGTGCCGGTGCGTCGGTCAAAGAGGTGAAGCCTGGCTCGACCAGCGGCGGGGGCGCGAAAACCTGTTCATCCGCCAGTTCGAGCGCTTCGGCCTCGTGCAGGTCGAGCGCGCTCAGCGGCAGGCGCCTGCCCGGCAGCGGGGCGAGGTCGAACACTTCGCTGGGCCCTTCTTCCTCGGCAATGGCGAGCGCGCGGCGGCCGCGCGGTGCGGTACCGTCGAAACCGTCTGCGCCCAGTTCGTCGTGCGCGGCGATCGGACGGCGCGCGGCGGCGACAGTATGGGCAAAACGCGGAGCGGGCGGCGCGCGATGGGCCTCGGCGACCTTGCGGGCGATCAGCAGGCCGGCAATGCCGCCACCCACGGTGGCAACCAGCGCGATCAGCGCGCGGGCGGTGAAGCCCAGCGGCGGGGCGGTTTGCGGGACGAGCGCGGCGAGGCCGGTGACCTCGACCAGCTGTTCGATCGTTTGCACCGGCACCACCAGGCTGCCGATGCCGAGCAGCGCGGCGAACCACAGCGCCACGATGAACGGGAACGCGGGATGCGTGCTGATCGGGTGCTTGCCAGCGCTGCTGCTGGCGTTTCGGCCCCTGCTCTGGCTCTGGCCGCTGTCGTGCGCGATGCTTGCCACTGTGCTCTCTTGTCCTATCCTTGTGCCCGGCCAGCCTGTCAGGCGGCACGGTTCCGGCGATTGGCCTGCGGGGCTAGCAGGCTTTGGTAAACGTCATGATAACGCTGCACATTGCGCGCCCAGTCATGGTGCTGCTCGACGTGGGCACGAGCGGCCTTGCGCATCGTGTCCCAGCCAGCGCGCCGGTCGATCAGGTCGGCCAGCGCCGTGGCGCAAGCGGCGGGATCGTCAGGGGCGAACAGCGTGCCGGTTGCGCCGTGCGTCATCAGTTCGCGGTGGCCGCCCACGTCGCTGGCGGCGACCAGCTTGCCCTGGGCCATCGCCTCCAAGGGCTTCAATGGGGTGACAAGGTCGGTCAGGCGGCTGTGCTTGCGCGGATAGGCCATGACATCGCAGAGGGCATAGTAGCGCTCCACCTGGTCGTGCGGCACGCGGCCGACAAAGCGGATCGCATGGGCTGCGGGGCTGGCCTCGGCCTGTATTTTCAGCGCTTCGGCGACGGGACCGCCGCCGACCAGCAGCAGCTGCGCGTCGGGCTGGCGTTCGAGCAGCAAAAGCATGGCGGCGACGAGGTCGTCCAATCCCTCGTAGTCGTAGAAGCTGCCGATAAAGCCGATCACCGGACCATCACCCAGCCCAAGTTCAGCCGCCAAGGCGCGATCGCGCGCCACCGGCGTGCCGAACAGCGCAAGGTCCACCCCGTTGGGCATCAGCGCGATCTTGTCCGCCGCATAGCCGCGCGCCACCAGATCGTCCTTCAGGCCCTGGCAAATGGTCACCACCCGGCCCGCCGAACGGACCACCTCGTCCTCCAGCGCGCGCGTCAGGCCATACTTGAGCGATCCTTCGCGCCCGGTGCCATTGCCCACGGCGGCATCTTCCCAGAAGGCGCGGATTTCGTAGACGACAGGGATCCCCAGCCGCTTGCCCGCCTGCACGGCGGCGAGGCCGTCCAACGCGGGGGAGTGCGCGTGGAGCACGTCGGGTCGCCATTCGTGCGCGAGTTCGACGATGGCATCGGCCAGCAGCGCCACTTCGCGCCATTCGCGGACCAGCGGCGGTCCGGCAGCCGAGCCGCGCGTGCGGTGGAAGGTGAGGCCCTCGGCCTGCTCGACGGCAGGCCCGTCAGCGGCATGGCGCACCCCGGTGATCCCGCGCACCTGCCAGCCATTCGCCTCCTGCGCCTTCAGAATCGCCCGCGTGCGGAAGGTATAGCCCGAATGGAGCGGCAGCGAATGGTCGAGGACGTGGAGGATGCGCATGACCTGCGTGATATGGCCCCGACATGTTTAACGCAGCGTCAACGCCTGTTGCGCTAGTGCCGCCCCTGTGATCGACATCTTTACCCTCGCCCTGACTCACGGCCTAATGGCGCTGGCGGCGCTGATCCTGGTGACGCGCGGCGATCTGGACGACGATGAGGCCGCGCCCGATGCCGCTCCGCGCTGGAAGCGGCGCGTGGATCAACCCACGGACGAGGACTGAGCCATGCTCGACCTCGCCCTGCTGGCCTTTGTCGCGCTGCTACTGATGCTCGGCCTGAAGCGGCCGTTCCTGTGGGTGCTGACCTATATCTACATCGACATCGTGATGCCGCAGAAGATCGGCTGGGGGATCATTACCAGCCCCAGCCTGAAGCTGTCGCTGGTCGCCTTCGTGGCGGCGTTCGGCGGCTGGCTGCTGCTCGATGCCAAGCGCGGGGGGCGTTTCACCGCACGGCAGGGGATGATTGTGGTGCTGCTGCTGTGGTGCCTGATGACCACGTTCAGCGCCGAATTCCCCGATACGGCGTGGGAGAAGTGGGACTGGGTGTGGAAGGCGCTGGTCTTCGCCGCGTTCCTGCCGCTGACCTTGCGCACTCGCCTGCGGATCGAGGCGGCGGTGCTGTTTATCGTGCTGGCGGTGGGCACCATCGCCATCAACGGCGGCTTGAAGACCGTGGGCGGCGGCGGCGGCTATGGCGCGCTGAAGCTGCTGGTCGACGACAATGCCGGGATTTACGAAGGCTCGATCATTTCGACCGCCGCCATCGCCATCATCCCGCTGGCGCTGTGGCTGGCGCGGCACGGTACGATCTTTAAGCCCGACTGGCGCGTGTGGACCTTCACGGCTGCGCTGATCTTCGCCTGCCTGCTGATCCCCGTGGGCACCTCGGCGCGCACCGGGCTGGTGGCGGCGGCGGTGCTGGCGGTGCTGATGCTGCGCTCGGTCAAGCACCGGTTCCTGTACGCCGGTCTCGCCAGCCTGCTGATGATGGTGGCCGTCCCCTTCCTGCCTGCGAGCTTTACCGAACGCATGGGCACGATCAGCCAGCACGAGGGCGACCAGTCGGCCTCCACGCGAGTGGCGGTGTGGAAATGGACCATCGATTACGCCAAGGATCATCCGCTGGGCGGCGGGTTCGACGCCTATCGTTCGAACAGCTTCACTTACCAGACGCGCGTGGTGACCGGCGAGGGTAACAGCACGAGCGTAGAGTACCAGACCGTGACCGAGAGCGGGCGCGCCTATCATTCGAGCTATTTTGAGCTCTTGGGCGAGCAGGGCTATTTCGGGCTCGCGCTGTGGCTGGTGCTGCAGGCGCTCGGGCTGTGGCACATGGAGCGATTGCGCTGGCGCTTTGGCAAGCGCGCCGGGCCGGATGGAGCCAATGCCGGAAGGGCCAGCTGGCAATGGGGGCTGGCGACCGCCTTGCAGCAAGCGCACGCGGTCTACCTCGTCGGAGCCGTCTTTGTCGGCATTGCTTACCAGCCGTTCCTGTTCATGCTGATCGGTTTGCAATGCGCGCTGTGGACTTACGTCAAGCGCACCGAGTCTAAGCAGACCAAGGCCTGGGCGCGGCGAGCAGAAGCGCTTCAGCCGGCCGAATAGGCGCGGCACTCGACTTGCGGCATCGCAGGCGTATGATGCGCCGATGGATGCACCTGCAACGATTGGGGCCACCTTGGGCATAGTCGAGATTCTCGGCATCGCCACCAGCGTCAGCCTGCTGTCGGGCTGGCGGCTGTACCTGGTGGTGCTGGCGACCGGCATTGCCATGCGCACCGGCTATGTGCCGTTGCCCGAACACCTGGACAGCCTGCAGATCCTCGCCAATCCGTGGGTCATGGGCGTGGCGGCGGTGGGCGCATGTTGCGAATTCTTTGCCGACAAGATCATGTGGCTCGATAGCCTGTGGGACACGGTGCACACGCTTGTGCGGCCCGTCGGCGGCGCGCTGCTGACACTCGCCGTGGTCGATCCGGGCGATCCGACGACGCAGGTGGTCGCCTTTCTGCTGGGCGGCGGCGGGGCCTTGCTGGCGCACGGGGGCAAGGCCAGCGCGCGCGCCGTGGTCAACACCAGCCCCGAGCCGGTCAGCAACATCGCAGTCTCGGCGGTCGAGGATGTCGCCACGGTGGGCCTGCTGTGGCTGGCCTACGAGCATCCGGTGGTCGCCGCCGGGATTGCCGTGGTGCTGCTGGCACTGTGCCTGTGGCTGCTGCTGCTCGCCCGGCGCGTGCTCAAGCGCCTGTTCTGGCGCACCGGACCCGCAACGCAGCACCCGCTATAGCCCAAGGTCGCTGCGGGGTTCGGCACGTCGCGCGAAAGTCACAAACCTTCGTCATTCCCGCGAACGCGGGAATCTAGTGCGCCGTTGCGCTGCGTCGCCCTGGATTCCCGCGTTCGCGGGAATGACGAGGGTAGGTTAGCGAAAAGCGCTACCGCGCGTGCTGGCGGATCCAGTCCTCGACCACGGGAGCGATGATCCCGCGCCACTTGGATCCGTTGAAGATGCCGTAATGGCCCACTTCGGCGGCCATGAAGTACTTCTTCTCCGCCTCTGGCAGGTGCGATACCAGATCGAGCGCGGCCCTGGTCTGGCCCAGCCCGGAGATATCGTCACGTTCGCCCTCGATCGCGAGCAGGGCAGTGTCGTGAATCGCCGCCGGGTCAATCGCCTTGCCGCGATGGACGAACAGCCCGCGTGGCAGGCTGTGTTGCTGGAACACGTGCTCGATCGTCTGCAGGTAGAACTCGGCGGTCATGTCGCAGACCGACAGATACTCGTCGTAGAACTTGCGCGTGCCCTCGGCGCTTTCGTGGTCGCCGACGGTCAGGTGCTTGAACATCTCGTAATGGCTCAGCATGTGGCTTTCGAGGTTCATCGAGATGAACCCCGCCAGCTGCAGGAAGCCCGGATAGACCTTGCGGCCCGCGCCCGGGTAATTGAGCGGCACGGTGGCGATCACGTTGTTCTGGAACCAGCTCAACGGCTTGTTCATCGCCACGTCGTTGACGCTGGTGGGGCTGGCGCGGGTGTCAATTGGCCCGCCCATCATGGTCAGCGTGGCGGGGCGGAACGGATCGTTGTCCGCCGCCATCACCGCAGTGGCGGCAAAGGCCGGCACCGACGGCTGGCACACCGCCAGAACGTGCGTGCCCTCACCGATAAAGTGCAGGTATTCTATCAGGTAATCGATGTAATCGTCGAGGTCGAACTCGCCCGCTGAGGACGGCACATGCTTGGCATCGGCCCAGTCGGTCACCCAAATTTCCTGGTTCTCCACCAGCCGCGCCACGGTGCCGCGCAGCAGCGTCGCATAGTGTCCGCTCATCGGCGCAACCAGCAGCAGGCGCGGGGCATCTTTGGGCAGGCCCTTGCGTTTGAAGTGACGCAGCGAGCCGAACGCTTTTGTCAGCACGACTTCCTCGGTTACCGCGTGGCTCTTCCCGCCCACCTTGACTTGCGCGATGTCAAATTCGGGCTTGCCGCGTTCCTCGAACACATGGGCGAAGACCTTGAGCGAGCTTGCCATCGCCGGACCCATGCCGAAATAGCCGATCGGCAAGGCCGGATTGCTGAGGATCTGGGCGCTCACCGCGGCCCAGTTGCTGGCCGCGTTCATGAAGCTGCGATGCATCTCGTAAGCGGAATAGAGCATGCGAATCCTTTGGCTGCGACACCGTTTGCGCCCGTCCTGGCGACGGCACCACGCCCGATCTAGGCCTTGTTGCAGTGCAACAAAAGCCTTTTACACCGACAAACGTGGCATACTTACTAAAATATTGTGCCGACCGCGCTTCTACCGGGCGGGCTTATCGGCTAGGCGCAGGCGCCATATGGCCAGACGCCCCACCTCCGTAGACGTAAAACCCGCCGAGAACCTCGGTCCCCTGGCGATGATTTTCCGCGCCGCCGCGCGCTATCCGGCGATGATCGTGCTCGCCGGGCTGGCGCTGCTGGTCACCGCTTCGGCCACACTGGCGATCCCGGCCTATTTCCGCGGCGTGATCGACAGCGGGTTTGCCGCCGGGGCCGATGCGGCCGAAATCAACACCTGGTTCCGCCGCCTGTTCATGGTCGCCATGGTGCTGGCACTGGGCACCGCCTGCCGGTTCTACTTCGTCTCGATGCTGGGCGAACGCGTGGTCGCCGATATCCGGCTGGCCGTGCAGCAGAACCTGCTGCGCATGTCGCCGGGCTTTTTCGAGGAGAACTCGCCGAGCGAGATTTCCACCCGCATGACCGCCGATACCGCGCAGATCGAGAACGTCGTCGGCACCACCATGTCGGTCGCGCTGCGCAATGCCATCACTGCCGTGGGCGGCCTTGCCTATATGGTCTACCTCGCGCCGACGCTGGCCCTGCTGATGGTCGTGGCGATCCCGCTGGTGATCGCGCCCATCGCCATCTTCGGTCGCCGCGTGCGCAAGGCCAGCCGCGAGAGCCAGGACCGAATCGCCACCGTCGGCAGCCGGGTCACCGAAGTGCTCGGCGCGATGAAGATCGTCCAGGCGTTCAACCAGGAAGGCCGCGAACAGCAGCGCTTTGCCACCAGCGTCGAGGACACCTTCCAGGCCGCGCGCACGCGCATCCTGATCCGCGCGATCCTGACCGCGACGGCCATCGCGCTGATCTTCGGCGCGCTGACCATGATCATGTGGCGCGGCGCCATGCTGGTGGCCGACGGCACCCTGACCGGCGGCACCATCGCCGCCTTCGTGTTCACCGGACTGATCGCGGCGGGCTCGTTCGGCTCGCTGACCGAGGTTTACGGCGATCTGCTGCGCGGCGCGGGTTCGGCCAGCCGCTTGTCAGAATTGCTGGCCGAAAAGCCCGCCATTGCCCCGCCCGCGCGCCCCGTGGCGCTGCCCGTGCCGCCGCGCGGCAGCCTGGCGTTCCAGAACGTCAGCTTCAGCTATCCCACCCGCCCCGAGGCCACCGCGATTCTGGGCTTCACCCTGACCGTGGAGCCGGGCGAAACGGTGGCCATCGTCGGCCCCAGCGGCGCGGGCAAGAGCACGATCTTCCAGCTGGCCGAGCGATTCTACGATCCGCAGGGCGGCACGGTGAAGCTCGACGGCGTGCCGCTGACCCAGGCCGATCCGGCGCAAGTGCGCCAACGCATGGCGCTGGTCCCGCAGGAAGGCGTGCTGTTTGCCGCCGATGCGCGCGACAACCTGCGCTATGGCGCATGGGACGCCAGCGACGAGGAAATCTGGGACGCGGCCCGGGCCGCCAATGCCGAGAAGTTCCTTCGCGAATTGCCGCAAGGGCTCGATACCTTCCTTGGCGAAGGCGGCGCGCGCCTGTCGGGCGGCCAGCGCCAGCGGGTGGCGATTGCCCGCGCGATCCTGCGCGATGCCCCGATCCTGCTGCTCGACGAGGCGACCAGCGCGCTCGACGCCGAAAGCGAGCGGCTGGTGCAGGAAGCGCTCGAACGGCTGATGGACAACCGCACCACGGTGGTCATCGCGCACCGGCTGGCAACCGTGCGCAAGGCCAACCGCATCGTGGTGATGGACGAAGGCCGGATCGTGGAAGAAGGCGACCACGCCGCGCTGGTGGCCAAGGGCGGGCTCTATGCACGCCTTGCCGCGCTGCAGTTCGATTCCGCCAAGCTGGCCAGCTGAGCCTTCTTGCCATGCCGCCCACACGGCGGCTATTCGACCAAGTAACAAGTGTAACCGACCAACGGCTTCGCTCCGTGCGACAAGCCGCTTATGGCAGGTTGCACCATATCCCGCGTGAGAGCGATCAGCCTCACGCGCCAGTTGCAAGGGACTCTTGATGATCCGCCAGGTTCTCGCCACCGGAATTTCCGTCATCGCCATGGCCGCCGCCGCACCCGCGCTGGCGCAGGACGAAGCCGCTGCCCCGGCGCTTTCATTCGGAACCTGGGGTGTCGATACCAGCCAGCTCGACCCGGCAGTCGATCCCGGCGCGGACTTCAACGCTTATGTCAACGGGCGCTGGATCGCGGCGACCGAGATTCCGGCCGACCGCGTGCGCTTCGGTACCTTCGACATCCTGCGCGAGGACGCGACGAACGATGTCGAGCAGCTGGTCGCCGGTCTCGCCGCAGCCAATCCCGCGCCCGGCACCACCGAGAGGCGGGTGATCGATGCCTACAACGCCTTCCTCGATCAGGACGCGATCAACGCCGCGGGCGTCGCCCCCGCCTACCCTTACCTGACGCGCATCTACACCGCGCCCGACCTCGCCTCGCTGGTCAGCCTGTTCGGCGAGCCGGGCTTTCCCGGCCTGGTCAGCGCCGGGGTGACGATCGACGAGGCCGATCCCGACCGGCACGCGGTGGCCGTGGGCTTCTCGGGCATGGGCCTGCCCGACCGCAAATATTACCTCGAGGACAGCGCGCGCAACCTCGAGATCCGCGCCGCCTATATGGACTACCTTGCGTTCATGCTCGGCAAGGCCGGTTATGCCGACCCCGCCGCTGCAGCGCAGATCGTGTACGATTTCGAGCATCAGGTGGCCGAGCTGGAATGGGACCAGCAGATGCTGCGAATCCCCGAGCTGACTTACAACACGCTCAGCCGTGACGAACTGCGCGCCTTTGCGCCGACTTTCCCGGTCGATGCCATGCTGGAGGGCAGCGGATTTGCCGGTCGCCAGCAATTCATCGCCGGGCAGATCCTGCCGACCGCCGACGAAGTGACCGAGCTGGGCCTTACGCCCGAACAGCTGGCGCTGATGGGCGGCGGCCTCCCGGCAATGATGCAGCTGGTGGCCGATACCCCACTCGCCAACCTGAAGGCGTGGATGGCGGTGCGCTTCCTCGCGGCCTATTCCGCCGTGCTGCCGCAGGAAATCGACGACGCGCAGTTCGCCTTCTACGGCACCACGCTCAACGGCCAGACCGCGCAGCGCGAACGCTGGAAGCGCTCTATCGCCGAAGTCGAGGGCATTCTGGGCGAGCAGCTCGGCGCGCTCTACGTGGCGCGGTTCTTCCCGCCCGAGAGCAAGGCGCAGATGGACGCGCTGGTCACCAACCTGCTGCGTGCCATGCGCCAGGATATTGCCGAGAACGAGTGGCTCACGCCCGCCACCGTGGCCGAGGCGCTGACCAAGATCGACGGCTTCGACACCCAGATCGGTTATCCGCACGAGTTCGAGACCTACGACGGCCTGCAGGTCGCCGCCGGGCAGCCGCTCGCCAACCGGGTCAGCGCGGGCGCCTGGGCCAAGACCGATTCGCTGGCCGAGCTGGACCAGCCGGTCGATCGGCAGGAATGGGAGATGCTGCCACAGACGGTGAACGCCTATTACATGCCGCCGTTCAACCAGATCGTGTTTCCCGCCGCTATCCTGCAGCCGCCGTTCTTCAACCCCGATGCCGATCCGGCGGTCAATTATGGTGGGATAGGCGCGGTGATCGGCCACGAGATCGGCCACGGGTTCGACGATAGCGGCTCTCGCTATGATGGCACCGGTGCCTTGCGCAACTGGTGGCAGCCGCAGGACGAGGCAGGCTTCCGCGAACAGACGGGGCGCCTGGTCGACCTGTTGGGCCAATACTGCGTGGAAGACGGCCAGGTGTGCCTGACCAGCCGCGGGCTGGGTGAGACGTTGGGCGACGTTGTCGGCCTGCAGATGGCCTATCACGCATACCAGTTGTCGCTCAACGGGCAGCCTGCCCCGGTGATCGACGGGCTGACCGGCGACCAGCGCTTCTTCCTGGGGTTTGCCCAGGTCTGGCGCGGCAAGTGGCGGCCCGAAGCGCAGCGCGCGCAGATGGTCGGTGGCAGTCCGCATCCGCCGGAGGACTTCCGCCTCAACAACGCGGTGCGCCACATCGACGCCTGGTACACCGCGTTCAACATTACTCCGGATGATCCGTTGTACCTGCCGCCCGAACAGCGCGTGCAGATCTGGTAGCGATCTGTGCGGCGCAGCGGGACGGCGCTTGACTTGCGCCGGTCCGCTGCGCCAACCCGCGTTGCATGGACAGCACCATCACCGCGATCATTCTCGGCATTGTCGAGGGCCTGACCGAATTTCTCCCGGTCTCCTCCACTGGCCACCTGATCCTCGCCACCGAACTGCTCGGCTACGATGCGGATAAGTGGTCGGTGTTCAACATCGCCATCCAGCCGGGCGCGATACTGGCCGTGGTGGTATTGTACTGGCGCACCTTCTGGGATGCCTTCATCGGCCTGTTCCGGCTCGATCCGCAGGCGCTGGCCTTTACGCGCAACCTGCTGGTAGCGTTCTTCCCGGCGGTGATCCTGGGCCTCGCCTTCGGTGACCAGATCGAGATGATGCTGGAGAGCGCGGTGATCGTCAGCTGGGCCTTGTTGCTGGGCGGGATCGCGATTCTGGTGGTGGAGCGGCTCGCCAATCCGCAGGAGAGCGGCGGCGTCGCGGCGATGAGCCTCAAGCAGTCGCTCGGCGTGGGGCTGGTGCAATGCCTGGCGATGGTGCCGGGCGTCAGCCGCTCGGGCGCGACGATCCTTGGCGCGATGGCCTTGGGGGTGGACCGCAAGACGGCGGCCGAATTCAGCTTCTTCCTCGCGCTGCCGACCTTGACCGGCGCCACCGTGCTGCAATTGGCCAAACACGGCGACCAGCTGGACAGCAGCCAGTTCGGGTTGATCGCGATCGGATTCGTGGTCTCGTTCGTGGTCGCGCTGGCGGTGATCAAGCTCTTCGTCGCCTATGTCAGCAAGCGCGGGTTCGCCCCGTTTGGCTGGTACCGCATCGTCGTCGGCGTCGCGGCGCTGATATGGCTGGCACAGCGCTGACCACGGCGCTTTCGACCCCTTCAAAAGGTCGAGCGACCTTTTTTGAGCCACAAAAACGACATGATCGACGGTCGGCCGGTTTTCGGATCAAGTCTTTGTAATAGCGTCTAAAATACACAACTTTTGGCTATTCCAGCGCCTCCGCAACCCCGCTTTGTGGCAAAAATTTGTCCCTTTTGGCCGATTCCCTTTTGCGTTGCGGCGAAATGCGCTAAATGGGCCTCGAACGGGCGTTTCAGCCCATTCATCCGGGGCGGCATCTGCCGCTCCACTCTCTTGAAGGGGAAACATCATGAAGAAGATCGTTGCTGTGGCTTCGGCCGCTGTCCTGGCTCTCGGCCTCGCCGCTTGCTCGTCGGAAGAAGCTCCTGCCGAAGATTCGGCCATGGAATCGGCCGCTCCTATTGATTCGGCTGCTTCGGCTGTTGATTCGGCTGCTTCGGCTGTCGATTCGGCCGGTTCGGCTGTTGACTCGGCTGCTGCCGCTGTCGATTCGGCTGCTGCTTCGGAGTAATCTCCGGGCGGCCAGGGCCTAGCGCCCTAGCTGACAGATAGAAGGGCCGGTTCCGCCACGCGGAGCCGGCCCTTTCTCTTTGGCGCTACGGTGTGGCCGAGGGCGCTGGACGAGCGGGTCCGTCCGCTCCCTCTTCAGGCGCGGCGGGCGGCAGCCGCTGCGAATCGAGCATCTCGGCGGCCTGGTCGAGCGCTTCGGCCTCGTCCACGCTGACCCCGCCGGGGCCGGGCGCAGCGCCGCCGTCGCCGCAGGCGGCGAGCAGCAGCGTCGCCGCCATAGCTACCCGTCTCATTCGCCGTCTGGCGCCGCATCCACCGGCGGCGGCGCATCGCTGGCGACCAGGTTCTCAGCCGTGGCAGCGGGATCGGCCCCGGAATCGACGGACGAATCGACGGCGCTGTCCGCCGCTTCGGCCTGCGCCGAGGGATCGGCGACGGGCGGCGGACTATTGGCCATTGCCTCGTCCGCCGGCATTTCCACGGTATCGGCGACGGCATCTTCCGAGGCGTCGGTGGACGAACCGCAGGCCGTCAGCGCCAGTGGCGCGGCCAGGCTCAGGGCGATCGCGAGGGACTTGTTCATGGTCATGATCTTTCGTGAAGATGGCTTGGCGTGAAGATGGATAGGCCGCAAGGTTAGCCCACCGCGCCCGGGATGAAAATGGGGCGATTTAAATGGGGCAAAGCGCCGTCTTGCGGTTCCGCCCCGCGCAAGGCTGTGGCAGGCAACCGGGCGATGACCTTGGTCGCAGACACCGCACCCAGCTTTCCGCTTGCCGCGCCGCCCTCCGCGCACGAGGCGCTGCGCCGCGTGTTCGGCTTCCCGGCCTTTCGGGGGGTGCAGGAGCGCGTGGTGGCGCGGGTGATGGCGGGCGGATCAGCGCTTGCGGTCATGCCGACTGGCGCGGGCAAGTCGCTGACCTACCAGTTGCCCGCCACGCTGTTGCCGGGCACCTGCGTAGTGATCTCGCCGCTGATCGCGCTGATGCACGACCAGCTGCGCGCGGCCAGCGCCAACGGCATCGCGGCGGCCACTCTGACCAGCGTCGATGCCGACTGGCGCGAGACGATCGACCGCTTTCGCAGCGGCGCGCTGGACCTGCTCTACGTCGCCCCCGAACGCGCCAGCCAGCCACATTTCCGCGACATGCTGTCCGAGGGGAAAGTGGCGCTGTTCGCGGTCGACGAGGCGCACTGCGTATCCGAATGGGGCCACGATTTCCGCCCCGACTATCGCCTGCTGCGCCCGCTGCTCGACATGTTTCCGCAGGTTCCCCGGCTGGCGTTGACCGCGACCGCCGATGCCCGCACCCGCGCCGACATTCTCCAGCAGCTCGGCATCCCGGACGACGGACTCGTGGTCGCCGGGTTCGACCGGCCCAACATCCGCTATGGCGTGCGCCACCGCGAGACGGCAGTGCGCCAGATCGCCGCGCTGATGGCCGAGCAGCCCGGCCCCGGCATCGTCTATGCCCCCACGCGCAAGAAGGTCGAGGACCTTGCCGCCAAGCTGGCGGAGGCCACCGGGCGCGAGGTGCTGCCGTACCACGCGGGCCTCGATCCGCAGGTGCGGGCGAGCAACCAGGCGCGGTTCGTCGCCAGCGAGGACATGGTGATCGTCGCCACGATCGCTTTCGGGATGGGCATCGACAAGCCCGATGTGCGCTTCGTGGCTCATGCCGGTGTGCCCAAGTCGATTGAGGCCTATTACCAGGAAACGGGCCGCGCCGGGCGCGATGGCGATCCGGCGGCGGCGCTGATGCTGTGGGCGGCGGAGGACTTTGCCCGCGCACGCCACAGGCTGGCCGAGATCGATCCCGCGCGGCGCGAGGGTGAGCGCCAGCGGATCGAGGCGATGGCCGCGCTGGTCGAAAGCGGCACCTGCCGCCGCGCGATCCTGCTCAGGCATTTCGGCGAGGATCCGCCCACGGCTTGCGGCAACTGCGACAATTGCCTCGACGCACCGGGCCTGCGCGACGTGACCCAGCTGGCGCAAAAGCTGCTCTCCGCGGTCTATCGCACCGGCCAGTCTTTCGGCTTCGGTCATGTCGAGAAGGTGCTGACCGGCGCGGCGGACGAGCGGGTGCAGCAGCGCGGGCATGACCAGCTGAGCGTGTTCGGCATTGTCCCGCCCGACGAGGCGCCCTTGCTGAAACCGCTCGTCCGCTTGCTGCAGGCGCGCGGCAGTCTGGTGCCGACCGAGCACGGCGGGCTGGCGCTGGGCGGCGATGCGCGTGACATCCTGAAAGGCGGCGTGCCGGTGCAACTGGCGCTGGCGGCGCGGAGCGAACGCAAGGGCCGCGACGGCGGCAGGCGTGAGCGGGGCGGCACCGGCGCCGGCCTCAACCCGGTCGGCGATCCGTTGTTCGACGCCTTGCGCGCATTGCGCCGCGAACTGGCCAAGGAGGCCGGGGTGCCGCCCTATGTGGTGTTCCACGATGCGGTATTGCGCGACATGGCCACCCGCCGCCCCGCCTCGCTGGCGGAATTGGGCGCGCTTCCCGGCGTCGGGGCGAAGAAGCTGGAAGCTTACGGAGACGCCTTCCTGTCGGCGATCAGGCAGCATTGACTCAGGCACTGAATCCGATATTAAAGTGATATCAGATTTATGGGGAGTCGAGCCAGTGACGCAGAACCATTCCAACATGACCGCCAGTCTTGAGCGCCGCGCGTGGAGCGCCAGCGGCTACCTGATCTTCGTCGCCTTCCTGGCGCTGCTGACGGTGACCGGGTGGCGGGTGATTGCGTTTGCCGGCAGCAATCCGCCCGACAGCGCGATCTTCGGCTTCCTCGTCTCGATCATCGTCTCGGTTCTGGCGCTGGTCGTGCTGGCGAGCGGGTTCTACATGATCCAGCCCAACCAGGCCGCCGCGATCACGCTGTTCGGCTCGTATCGCGGGACCGATCGCAACACCGGCTTGCGCTGGGTGTGGCCGTGGATGGGCAAGACCAAGGTCTCGGTCCGCGCCAACAACCTCGTGTCCGAGAAAATCAAGGTCAACGACCTGCGCGGCAACCCCATCGAGATGGCGGCACAGGTGGTGTGGCGCGTGGTCGACACCGCGCAGGCGCTGTACGACGTGGACGATTACCGCAGTTTCGTGTTTGTGCAGATCGAGGCGGCGGTGCGGACCATCGGCAGCCGCTATCCCTACGACGATTTCGCCCATGCCGAGATCACCTTGCGCGGCAATCATGACGAGGTCGGTGGCGAACTGCGCAACGAACTGATCGCCCGCCTGCAAATGGCCGGCATCACGGTCGACGAATGCGGCTTCACGCACCTTGCCTATGCGCAGGAAATCGCCGGGGCCATGCTCCGCCGCCAACAGGCCGAGGCGGTGGTTGCCGCGCGCAAGACGCTGGTTGAAGGCGCGGTCGGCATGGTCGAGATGGCGCTCGCCATGCTCAGCGAGAAGGGCGTGGTCGACCTCGATGACGAGCGCAAGGCGGCCATGGTATCGAACCTAATGGTCGTGCTGTGCGGCGAGCGCGATACCCAGCCGGTGGTCAACGCGGGCAGCCTCTACCAGTGAGCTGACCGGTGCCGGCGCCATCCAAGAAAAGCTTTCCGCTGCGGCTCGATCCCGCGCTGTATGACGTGGTCGAGCGGCTGGCGGCGCAGGACCTGCGCTCGGTCAATGCCGAGATGGAATGCCTGCTACGCGAGGCGCTGGGGCGGCGCGGGATCAGGGTCGCGCAGGGCGAGCCGGTCCGGCGCGGCCGTCCGCCGAAGGGGGAATAGCGTTAACGGCGCGCCAGACGCCAAGGGGAGAGGCATGAAGTTCGGCATATTCGACCACGTTGACGATTCGGGACTGCCACTCGCCGCCCATATGGCCGCGCGGCTTGAGATGGTCGCCGCCTATGACGCAGCGGGGTTCCACGCCTATCACGTGGCCGAGCATCACGGCACGCCGCTGGGCCACGCGCCTTCGCCCGCGGTGTTCCTCGCCGCCGTCAGCCAGCGCACCACGCGGCTGCGGTTCGGGCCGCTGGTGTTCCTGCTGCCACTGTACCACCCGCTGCGCCTGATCGAGGAGATCGGCATGCTCGATGCACTGTCGGGCGGACGGCTGGAGCTGGGCTATGGCCGAGGTATTTCGCCGATCGAGATGGGCTTTTATGGCGTGGACATGGCCGAGCAGGCGGATCGCGCCGCCGAGGTGCTCGAGGTGGTGATCAAGGGCCTCACCAGCGAACGACTGACGCATCACGGGCGGTTCTTCCACTTCGACGATGTGCCGATGCTGCAGCGCCCCATCCAGCAACCGCACCCGCCGCTGTGGTACGGCACCAACTCGCCCGCCTCGGTGAAACGGTGCGCGGCTGAGCGGGTCAATATGGTCACCCTGCTGACCGGCGAGGCGATGGCGGCGATGCTGGCAGGCTATCGTGCGGCCTACGATGGCGCGGCGGAGCATATGCCGCTGCTCGGCGTTGGGCGGCATGTGGTCCTGGCCGATACGGACGCGGAAGCAGAAGCCATCGCCCGCCCGGCCTTCGCCCGCTGGCGCGCCAGCTTCGTCCACTTGTGGGAACAGAGCGGCACGGTGAACCCGTTCGTCGCCAGCTTTCCGGCAGACTGGGACGCCTTTGTCGCCACGGGCGGCGGCGTCGCCGGATCGCCCGCCACGGTGCGCGCCTTTATCGAACGCGAGCATGCGCTGGGTGGGTTCACCTATTTCATGGCGCAGATGGCCTTTGGCGACATGACAGTGGCGCAAGTGTGCCGCTCGGCGGAGTTGATGGGCGAGCAGGTAATGCCCGCCTTTTCGTAGTCTTAACTTCGGGCGTGCTAAGCGCCGCGCCATGAACACACTTCGCACTCTTGCGCTCGGCGCCATCGCCACCGCATCGCTCACTGCCGTTGCCGTCGGGCAAGACGGCGGCGCTTCGTTCACCGTGGTCGAGACCGGCCAGGCGTTCGGCCAGCTACAGGCCGCCGTCGATGCCATCGGCGAGGGCGACGGCACGATTGCCATCGCGCCCGGCACCTACCGCCTCTGCGCGGTGCAGACGCAGGGGCGCATTGCCTATCTCGCCACCGAACCCGGCCAGGTGGTGTTCGACGCGGTGACCTGCGAGGGCAAGGCCGCGCTGGTGCTGCGCGGGCGCGGCGCGGAAGTATCGGGCGTGGTGTTCCAGAACATGCGCGTGGCCGATTACAACGGCGCGGGCATCCGGCTGGAAATGGGCGACCTTACCGTGGCGCAAAGCTGGTTTCGCGACAGCCAGCAGGGCATCCTGACAGCGGGCGACCCTTCGGGCATGCTGGTGGTCGATCATTCCACCTTCACGCGCCTTGGCACCTGCGAAGGACCGGGCGGCTGCGCCCATTCGATCTACGCGGGCGACCTGGGGCTGGTGCGGGTGAGCAACAGCCGCTTCGAACAGGGTCGCGGCGGGCATTACCTGAAGGCCCGCAGCCGCCAGGTGCAGATCGCCAGCAACAGCTTCGACGATGCCGGCGGCCGCGCCACCAATTACATGATCGACCTGCCCGCCGGGGCCAGCGGGCAAATTACCAACAACTGGTTCGTGCAGGGGCAGGACAAGGAGAACTACTCCGCCTTCATCGCCGTCGCCGCCGAAAGCCGCGACTACTCCAGCGCCGGACTAGTGGTGGCGGGGAATACTGCGCGGTTCGCGCCGGGGGTGGATCGCAACTCGGCGTTCGTGGCCGACTGGTCGGGCGAGGTGCAGCAGATTGAGGACAACCGGCTGGGCGCTGGGCTGGAGCGGTACGAGATCAGGTAAGATCAGGCGCTCGCAAAGGCGCAGAGGCGCAGAGGCGTAATGAGTACCAAAACACAACCTCGTCATTCCCGCGCAGGCGGGAATCCAGTTGGCTCGACAAAAGCACGCTTACCCCAGCAAATGCCCCGACCGATCCCGCTTGGTCGCCAGATAGCGCGCGTTATGCGGGTTGGCAGGCAACTGGTGTGCCACCCGCTCCACCACCGTCACGCCCGCCGCCTCCAAAGCCGCCACCTTGGCCGGGTTGTTGGTAGCCAAGCGAATCGCGGTCACCCCCAGCAGGTCGAGCATCCGCGCCGCCGTGGGAAAGTCGCGCGCTTCGATCGGCAGGCCCAGCCGGGCGTTGGCGTCGACCGTATCGAAGCCTGCATCCTGCAAGCGATAGGCGCGCAGCTTGTTGATCAGGCCGATGCCGCGTCCTTCCTGCCGCAGGTAGAGGAGCACGCCCCAGCCGCCCGCCTTGGCCTCCGCCGCCATGCGTTCCAGCGCGCCATCGAGCTGCGGGCCGCAATCGCATTTCAGGCTGCCGAACAGGTCGCCGGTCAGGCATTCGGAATGCAGCCGCACCAGCGGCGGACGGTCGAAATCGGGCTGGCCGATGACCAGCGCCACGTGTTCGCGCATGTCGTCGGGCTTGCGGAAGGCGACGATCTCGGCGTCCTCGGTGGCGGAAATGGGCAATCGCGCGCGGGCGGCGATGCTGAGGCGCTGCGGATCGCTCCACGCCGCCAGGTCCGCTGCCTTCAACCGCACCGGCTCTCCCGCGCCCTCGGCGGCAAACAGGAAGGCGGGCAGGATCCCGGCGATCCGCGCCAGTTCCATCGCCGCCTCCGCCTCGGGCAGGCAGGCAATCTTCTCGACCGCGAACGGGCCCTTCAGCGGATAGTCCAGATCGAGCGCCGGATCGGCAATCGGCCGGGCATCGGCGAGCGCCAGCGGATCGGCGGCGCGAATCAGCACCGGCTTGTGGCCGTCCGCCGCCTCGCGCTGGTTGGCGAGTTTCAGCGTAGCGGCGCGCGCGGCGGAGATCAGCGCGTGGGTGCTGGTGGCGGCGAGATCGGCGGCGGTCTCCACCGGCACCAGCACCGGCGCCTCGCCCAGCTTGATCGGCCAGCCATGGCGCAAGGCATCGACCGCCTGCGCCACGCGGCGGGCAGCCTGATCGGAAGCGTCCGCGCTCAGCTGGCGAACTCGGTAATCAGCGGCACGTGGTCGCTCGGCTGCTCCCAACGGCGGGTGTCCTCGACCAGGCGATGGCCCAGCGTTTCGGCCGCCAGTTCGGGCGAGGCCCACATGTGATCGAGCCGCCGCCCGCGATCCTTTTCCTGCCAGAACGTGCGGTATGACCACCAGGTCCAGTTGCGTTCCGGCGCGGGGATGTGCTTGCGGCCAAGATCCACCCAGCCATGCGCATCGGCAAAGCGGGTCAGCGTTGCCACCTCCAGCGGCGTGTGGCTGACCACTTTCAGCAGCGCCTTGTGGTCGTAGACGTCCTCGGGCAGCGGGGCGATATTGAAGTCACCGACGATTAGCGTCGGCCGGTCGAGCGCGTCGGCCCAGCGGGTCATCCGTTCGAGAAAGTCGAGCTTCTGGCCGAACTTGGGGTTGACCGTGCGGTCGGGCTCGTCACCGCCCGCCGGGATATAGACGTTCTCCACCACCATGCCCGCCAGCGCGCCGGCTTCCGGCCCCAGCAGCTCCACGCCGACGTGGCGCGCCTCGCCGTTGTCCTGCCAGTCGTAGCGTGAAATCTCGCGGAACGGCACCCGGCTGACCGTGGCCACCCCGTGGTAACCCTTCTGCCCGTGGACCGCGATGTGGGTGTAACCCAGCGCTGCAAACGCCTTGTACGGGAACTGCTGCTCCTGACACTTGATCTCCTGCAGGCACAGCACGTCGGGCGCCTGCTCGGCCAGAAAGCGCTCGACCTGGGCAATGCGCAAGCGCACCGAATTGATGTTCCAGGTGGCGACGGAGATCATGTGGGAGTGCTTAGGTGCAACCAGCGCGGGCGGCAAGCGCATGGCCCGGCGTTAAACGAAAACCCCCGTCCCGGGGGCATTGGGGACGGGGGTTCGTTTTAGCGTTCGTCACGCTTTGCAGCCAGCGACTTGCGGATCGGGCAACAGGGGGGAAACCCGTGATCCGCCGCTCGACTGCAGGGACATATATAGGGCGATCAATCTGTCGCGTGAATGAATGACGTGTCGCGGCTTGTCGCAAATCTACAACCGCTCGCCCGCGTGTTGAAGCTTAAGGACGGCGGGCCGAAGCGCGCGGATCGCGGAACGTGAACATGCTGTCGGGCACGCTGGTGCCATAGCGATGATTGCGCAACCGCACCGTGGTGCGGTTGTTCTGCGCATCGAGCGCGACCCAGCTGGTCAGTTCAAGCCCGCCCGGCGCGCCAGCCTTTTCGACGAAGATCAGCGTAATCTGCGGGATCTCCGGACGATTGGGATCTTCCACCTGAATGCTCACGACGTTGGGCGCGCTCGTCGGCATCACGCGGCCATAGCGCGAGATATCGCGGTTGGGATCGAGCAGCGCGCCGAGCGGCGAGTTGCGGATCGGCCAGCGTTCCACCTGCTGCACGTCATAGTCGATCACGCTCAGCGTGCTGCCGTTCGAAACGACGAGCATATTCACGCCCTCGGCATACTGAAAGCGGATGCGGCCGGGATTGCGCAGCGTCAGCGTGCCATTGAGCGCCTGGCCGTTGCGGTCGGTCTGGGTAAAATCGGCGCGCAGCGTGGTGATCGCGCGCAAGGCGCTGGCGGCGCGTTGCAGCTGACCGGTGGCTTGCGCGGCAGCCGGCGCGGCGGGCGCGAGCAGCACGGTGGCGGGGGCAGATATAGCGAGGGCGCCGACTGCTGCGGCGCCCCAAAGCTGTGTGAAGCGGTGTTTCAAGCTGATCATGCTCCGGCCATTAGCGCGGACGCATTGAACTGTCACTGAATGCGGCGCGTTGGCCCTATTCAGCTTACTTTATCTTGCCTTCCTTGTACTCGACGTGCTTCTTCACCACCGGATCGTACTTGCGGAAACTCATCTTCTCGGTGGTGTTGCGCGGGTTCTTCTTCGTCACGTAGAAGTGCCCCGACTCGGTCGAGTTCAGGCGGATCTTGACGGTTGCGGGCTTCGCCATGTCACTGTTTCCAAAAGTCTGCTGCGGACCCCGAAGGCCCAAAAAAGATCAGGCGACGCATCAGGCGCCGCCCCTCGTGGGGGGCCATTGCGAGAGAATCGGGGAAAAGTCAAGCGAGCGAGCGGCGCCTTGCGGCCACTTACCAGTCCACCTTGCCGCGCGTGGCCTTGACCGTGCTGCGGACTTTCTTGGCCGCCAGCCGCTGCACCTTGCCGGGGCGGTTGATGGTGGTTTTCTTGCGTGCCTTGGGCTCCTTCAGCGCCTCGACAAGCAGCTCGGCCAGCCGCTCGCGGGCATCGGCGCGATTCGCCTCCTGCGTGCGGAAGCGCCGCGCATCGAGGACGATCTCGCCCGCGTTGTTGAGGCGGCTGCCGGCCAGTTTGGTCAGCCGGTGGAACGCCGCCGGGGTCAACCCGAGCGCATAGATGTTGACCCGCAGTTGCACCGCGGTCGCCACCTTGTTGACGTTCTGCCCGCCGGGACCGCTGGCGGTGACGAAGCTTTCCTGCACGAGGCTGAGCGCGCGGGCGACGATCCGGTCGGCCGCCGCGCTCATCGATCAGAAGCCCAGGAAAGTGAAATCGGCCGGCATCGGCGCGCTGGCCATGATCGTCGGCTTGGTCTCGCGCGGCACTTCGAGCGCGGCAGCATGGAGCATGGTGCGGGCAAAGCCGTTGGCCGCACCATAGACCGGATCGCCGAGCAGCGGCACGCCGATGCCGCTGGCACAATGGACGCGAATCTGGTGCGTGCGGCCGGTCTCGGGCGTGAATTCCACCAGCGCGCGGCCATTCACCTCGGCGACGACGCGCCAGTGGGTGAGCGAGGGCTTGCCCTTCTTGGCCGGGATCATCCGCCAGCCCTTTTCGGCGCTGCTGATCTTGCTGAGGGCGAGTTCCACCGTGCCTTCCTTGTCAGCCGGAATGGTCGCCAGAATGCCAAGGTAGGTCTTGCGCACCAGCTTGTCCTCGAACGCCTTGTTGTAGCGCCGCAGCGACTTGGGATTGCGCGCCAAGAGCAGGCAGCCGCTGGTGTCGGTGTCGAGCCGATGGACCGGCACCGGCGGCATCTGGAAGCCCAGCTTCAGCTCGCCCAGCCGGTCGGCCAGCGACAGCCCGCCCTTGCGCGGCTTGTCGATCGGCAGGCCACCGGGCTTGTCGATCACCAACGCCTCGGCGTCTTCGTACAGGATAACCAGTTCACTCATTTCAGGGCAGTTCCAATCCGGCGGAGGGCTTCTTCCAGCACCGCCTCGCTGGTTGCAAAGGAGATGCGGAAGCCATTGCGCCCGCCAAAGGCCGAGGCGGCGACCACCGCCACGCCGGAATCGAGCAGGTGCAGCGCCAGCTTGCCATCGTCGCCGCCAAAACGGCCCATCAGCGGGGCGGCGTCGATAAAGCAGTAGAACGCGCCATCGGGCACCGGCGTCGAGAGGCCGGGGATGGCGTTGATCCCGGCGACGACCAGATCGCGGCGGCGGCGGAAGATCTCGCGCCATTCGGCGAGGAAGTCCTGCGGCCCCTCGAACGCGGCGACGGCAGCCGCCTGGCTGACGGCAGCGGGGTTGCCGCTCGAGTTGCTTTGCAGTGTGCCCATCGCCTCGATCAACCACGCGGGGCCGGTGGCGACACCGATGCGGAATCCGGTCATCGCGTGGCTTTTGGACACGCCGGACACGGTGCAAATTCGCGTCGCCAGGTCGGGGCACAGGTTGGCCAGCGTGGCGTGCGGGCCGTCCGAGTAATTGAGCGGCGCGTAGATATCGTCCGACAGCACCAGCACCTGCGGGTGGCGGCGCAGCACCTCGCCGATCGCCAGCAGCATATCCGCCGGATAGACCGCGCCGGTGGGATTGCCGGGCGAATTGAGCATCAGCCATTGCGTGCGCGGCGTGATCAGCGCCTCCACGTCGCCCGCATCGAAGCGGAAGTTATGGTGCGCATGGGTCACCAGCGGCACCACGCTGCCGCCGGCAAAGCGGACCATCTGCGGATAGGAGACCCACCACGGCGACGGCACGATCACCTCGTCGCCCGCGCTGACCGTGGCCACCAGCGCCTCGAAGATCGCCTGCTTGCCGCCCGCGCTGACGATGATCCGCGAAGGGTCGGTGGCGATGCCGAGGTCGCGCTGGAAATGCAGCGCGGCGGCCTTCTTCAGCGCCATTGTCCCGGTGACCGGGGTATACTTGGTGGCCCCGGCGTCGAGCGCGTCCTTGGCCGCCTGAATGACATGCGGCGGGGTGGCGAAATCGGGCTCGCCGACCGACAGCGAGATGATGTCGCGCCCTTCCTCGCGCAATTGCGTGGCGCGGTCGGTCATCGCCGTGGTGGGCGAGGCTTCGATCCGCTGGAGCATCTGGCTGAGGTGGTTCATGCGAGTTGCGCCTCCATCAGTCCGCGCACCGAATTGCCGAGCAGGAAGCCGTGCGCGAGGTCGGCGAGGGTCAGTTCGGCCTCAACCGCGCGGCCCTCGTCGATCAGGTGTCGCCGCTGCACGCCGGGGAGCAGGCCCAGCGCCAGCGGCGGGGTCAGCAGCACGCCGTCGCGCTCGACGAATATGTTCGCATGGCTCGCCTCGGTCACCAGCCCGTCATCGCGCACGAAAATCGCCTCGGTGGCCCCGGCGGCCTGCGCGGCGCGGCGGGCGTCGTCGTAGAACGCGCGGTCGGTGGTCTTGTGACGCAGCCGCCAGTCGCCCGAAACGACGGGCAGCGGCATGGCCTTGCAGCGGACCGGCTGGACCAGCGCACCCGCCGCGAGGGGTTGCGCCTGCAAGGTCACCTCGCCGCCGCGCGCCAGCAGGATGCGCAGCTTGGCGGGCTCGTCCAGCTCGAAGCACAGCGCCTGGATGCGGTTGCGCATCTCGTGCCGGTCGAAGGCGAAGCCCAGTTCCGCCGCGCTCGCCTTCACCCGTTCGAGGTGCAGTTCGAGCAGCGGGATGCCGCCTGCGGCGTCGAACCGCATCGATTCGATCAGGTCCGCGCCCGATGCCTCGCGCCGCAGGAAGCCGCCCTTGACCAGGCATTCGCGCCACTCGTCCATGCCTGCGCTGTCAGCCACGATGGCACCCCCGACGCCCGCCACCACCTTGTGCCGGTTGTTCTCGCCCGGGGTCAGCCGCACGGTGCGGATGGCGACGTTAAACGCGGCATCGCTCGAACCATCTGGCGCGCTGCCAATGCGCCCGATGGCCCCGCAATAAGGCCCGCGCGGATCACGTTCGATCTGGTTGATCAGCTCCATCGCGCGGATCTTGGGCGCGCCGGTGATCGAGCCGCAGGGGAACAGCGCGCGCAGCATGTCGAGCGCGCCAAGACCCGGCTGCAACGTGGCGCGCACGGTGGAGACCATGGTGTGGACGGTGGGATAGCTCTCGACGGTGAACGGCTGGTCCACGGCCACGCTGCCCGCCTCGGCCACGCGCGACAGGTCGTTGCGCATCAGGTCGACGATCATCAGGTTCTCGGCCTTGTCCTTGATCGATGCGGACAGTTCGCTGGCCAGGGCCGCGTCTTCTGAAGGCGTAGCGCCGCGCGGGCGGGTGCCCTTCATCGGCTTGACCTTGGCTTCGCGCCCTTTGAGCGTGAAGAACAGTTCCGGACTGAAACTGAGCAACCAATGCGAGCCGTCGAACACCACCCCGCCATACCCGGCAGCGGCGGCGGGGCGGATCGCGCGGTAGATCGCCAAGGGCTCACCGGTGGCGCTGCCCGCCAGAGCCATGGTGAAATTGGCCTGATAGATATCGCCCGCGCGGATCGCTTCCTGCAGCGCGTCGAACCCTTGCAGGTAGCCGCCGGGGGTCAATTGCGGGTCCATCGGGCCGATGCTGGCGCGGCCCCCCTTTCCGTCATTGGCTCCCCCCTTCGCTTCGAGCCAGGCGGGCACGTCCTCGGCGGCAATGGTCGTGACGTGATCGAACAGCCCGAACCACAGCAGCGGGCCAGCCGATCCGCTGCGCGCGGCGGCCAGCGGCAGCAGGCGCGGTTCCAGCGCCAGCCCGGCCTCGTAGGCAAGGTAGCCCGCCAGCGTTGCGCCGCTCGCCACGCGCGCCGCTTCGGCCTCGTCCAGCACGCGCGACACGTCCTGTGGGCGGTGCGCCACGAAGATCTGGCGGGGATGTTCGAACAGCTGCGCCGCGCTCGCCCCGTCGGCGCGCGCGTCATCGAGCAGGACAAAAGGTTCCGTGCTGGGTTCCGGACCGGCCATGCGCTTCGCTCTAGCCGGATATCGCCCCATGTCTATTGGCAGGTGTCTATTGCTTGACCGTTAATGGCCGCCTGCGCCAAGCAGGGGCGGATATATTCGGGGGTGGGCAACAATGGCATCGGGCGAAATCTTCATCGGCAAGGATGCCAGCGGCGGGCGGCAAGTGCTCAACCTGAGCCGCGCCAACCGCCACGGGCTGATCGCGGGCGCCACCGGCACGGGCAAGACGGTGACCTTGCAGGGCCTCGCCGAGGATTTCTCCGCCGCCGGGGTGCCGGTGTTCATGGCCGACGTGAAGGGCGACCTGTCGGGCATCTGCATGCCGGGATCGCCCCAGTTCAAGCATGCCGACAAGCTGGAGCAGCGCGCCAGGGAATTGGGCATGGACGACTATGCCTACAGCGATAATCCGGCGGTGTTCTGGGACCTCTACGGCGAGCAGGGCCACCCGATCCGCACCACGGTATCCGAGATGGGCCCGCTGCTGCTCGCCCGCCTGCTTGACCTCAACGAGACGCAGGAAGGCGTGCTCAATATCGTGTTCCGCTATGCCGACGAACAGCAGATGCTGCTGCTCGATCTGGAGGACCTGCAAGCGATGCTGGCCTTCACGGCGCTTAACGCGGCCGAGCTGACGACCAAGTACGGCAACGTCACCAAGGCCAGCGTCGGCACGATCCAGCGGCAGGTGCTGGCGCTCGATTCGCAAGGCGGTGCGCTGTTTTTCGGCGAGCCTGCGCTGGAGATCGGCGATTTCATCCGCTGCGACGAGAAGGGCCGGGGGATCATCAACATTCTCGCCGCCGACCAGCTGATGCGCAGCCCCAAGCTCTACGCCACCTTCCTGCTGTGGCTGCTGGCCGAGTTGTTCGAGGCGCTGCCCGAGGTGGGCGATCCCGAAAAGCCTAACCTGGTGTTCTTCTTCGACGAGGCGCACCTGCTGTTCGACGATGCCCCCAAGGCGCTGCAGGATACCATCGAGCGGGTGGTGCGGCTGATCCGCTCGAAGGGGGTGGGGGTCTACTTCGTCACGCAGAACCCGATCGACATTCCCGATGAGGTGGCGGGCCAGCTGGGCAACCGCGTGCAGCATGCCTTGCGGGCCTTCACCCCGCGTGACCAGAAGGCGATCAAGGCGGCGGCGGAGACTTTCCGCATCAATCCCGATCTCGACGTGGAGACGGTGATCACCGAACTGCGCACGGGCGAGGCGCTGGTCTCCACGCTGATGGAGGACGGCGCGCCTTCGGTGGTCCAGCGCACGCTGGTCAAGCCGCCGCGTTCGCGCCTTGGCCCGGTCGACGCCAAGGAACGGGCGATCATCCAGTCGATCAGCCCCTATGACGGCAAGTACGAGACCAAGGTCGATCGTGACAGCGCGGCGGAAGTGATCGCGCAGAAAGCCGCCGATGCCGCGGCCACGGCGGTCGAAGTGGCCGAGAAGGGCACAGAGGAAGTGGCCAAGCGCGCCCGCACCAGCCCCTCGATCTGGGCAAGGTCGGGCAAGGCCGCAGTTACGGCAGCGGCGGGATCGCTGACATCGATCGCCGTTGCCGCAGTCACCGGCCGCAGGTCGAGCGCCAATCCGCTGCGCACCGGCGCTACCGCCTTCGTGCGGAACCTCATTGGCGGGCTGATGCGTTGAGGCGGTTTGCAATCGGCCCTGCTGCTTCCTAGCTTGTGCTCAACCAAGCACAGGCAGGGCAGAGACCGACATGGCAGACGCTGAAACCGCGACCGTTGAAGCGGGCACCATCAAGCTACAGGTGGCGGCCGCCCGGCAGGAGGAATCGGGTCGCGGCGTGGCGCGCATTCCCAGGAAGGCGTTCCAGGCGCTCGGCATTACCGAGGGTGATCCGGTGGAGATCAGCGGCAAGCGCGTGTCGAGCGCCATTGCCTTGCCCGCTTACGAGGAGGACGAGGCGCTCGAGGTGATCCGGCTCGACGGCCTGCAACGCGCGAATGCCGGAACCGCGTCTGGCGAGCACGTCACCGTGCGCAAGGCCAATCCCAAGCCCGCCGCGCGCGTGGTCTTCGCTCCCGCCAAGCCCGAGATGCGGCTGCAAGGGCCGACCGAGGCGTTGAAGCGGGTGTTCTTCGGCCATGCGCTGACGGCGGGTGACCTCGTTGCCACGCACGGCCAGCAGCCGGTGCAGAACATGCCGCCCGAAGTGCGCCGCATGTTCAACGCGCCCGCCTATGCGCTGACCCAGATCCGCTTGCAGGTGGTTTCCACCGTGCCCAAGGGGCTGGTGCGGATCACCGAGGAAACCGTGGTCGAGCTGCGCGCCGAGTTCGAGGAGCCGCGCGACGGGCGCGGCATGGTCAATTACGATGACGTGGGCGGCATGGCCGACACGATCCGCGCCTTGCGCGAGATGGTCGAGCTGCCGCTGCGCTATCCTGAACTGTTCACCCGCCTCGGCGTCGATCCGCCCAAGGGCGTGCTGCTGCATGGCCCGCCCGGCACCGGCAAGACCCGGCTGGCGCAAGCCGTGGCGAACGAGAGCGAGGCCGAGTTCTTCACCATCAACGGCCCGGAAATCATGGGCAGCGCCTATGGCGAGAGCGAGAAGCGGCTGCGCGAGGTGTTCGAGCAGGCCGAGCGCGCCGCGCCTGCCATCGTGTTCATCGACGAGATCGATTCGATCGCCCCCAAGCGGCAGAACGTGCAGGGCGAGGCGGAGAAGCGGCTGGTCGCGCAACTGCTGACGCTGATGGACGGGTTGACCCGCTCGAACATCGTGGTCATCGCCGCCACCAACCGCCCCGATGCAATCGACGAGGCGCTGCGCCGGCCCGGGCGGTTCGACCGCGAAATCGTCATCGGCGTGCCCGATGAGGGCGGGCGGCGCGAGATCCTCGGCATCCACACGCGCGGCATGCCGCTGGGCGAGGGCGTCGATCTGGGCGAACTGGCGCGTTCGACGCACGGGTTCGTCGGCGCCGATCTGGCAGCGCTGGCGCGCGAGGCGGCGATTGAGGCGGTGCGCCGGGTGATGCCGTTGATCGACTTTGCCGCGCGCGAAATCCCCGCCGAAGTGCTCGAGAAGCTGAGTGTCGAGAAGGACGATTTCCGCGCGGCGCTGAAGCGCGTGCAGCCGTCGGCCATGCGCGAAGTGATGGTGCAGACGCCCAACGTCGGCTGGGCCGATATCGGCGGGGTGGACGAGGCGCAGGAGAAGCTGCGCGAGGGTGTGGAACTACCGCTGAAGAACCCCAAGGCGTTCGAGCGACTGGGCATCCGTCCCGCCAAGGGCTTCCTGCTCTATGGCCCGCCCGGCACCGGCAAGACGCTGCTCGCCAAGGCTGTCGCGAAGGAAGCCGAGGCGAACTTCATCTCGATGAAAAGCAGCGATCTTTTGTCAAAATGGTACGGCGAAAGCGAGCAGCAGATCGCCCGCATGTTCGCCCGCGCGCGCGCCGTGGCGCCGTGCGTGATCTTCATCGACGAGATCGATTCGCTGGTGCCTGCGCGCGGCAGCGGCGGCGGCGAGCCGCAGGTGACGGCGCGCGTGGTCAACACCATCCTGGCTGAAATGGACGGGATGGAGGAGCTGAACTCGATCGTCGTGATCGGCGCTACCAACCGCCCCACGCTGGTCGATCCCGCCTTGCTGCGGCCCGGCCGGTTCGACGAGCTGGTCTATGTCGGCCCGCCCGATGTGGCGGGGCGCGAACATATCCTCAAGATCCACACCGCCAACATGCCGCTGGCTGCGGATGTCGATCTGGCGGCGCTGGCGGGCAAGACCACGCGCTATACCGGTGCCGACCTTGAGGACGTGGTCCGCCGCGCCGGCCTCAACGCCATCCGCCGCGCGACCAAGGACGGTGGGGCCGATCCCGAGAACGTCACCGGCGCCGATTTCGCCGCAGCGCTGGCGGACAGCCGCCCGACGGTAACCGAACAGATGGAAGCCGAGTACCTGAAGATGAAGGGCGAACTGAAGCGCAAGGCGGCCGAAGTGCGACCGATCGGCTTCCTTACCGAAGGCATGGTGGAAAGCCGCCGCAGCGACAAGCACGAGTAAAGGTTCAGACGCGCGGTGGGGCGCTCGCATCGGTCGGCGGTGCGGGCGTGGCCCGGGCCAGCGCATCGGGCATTTCTGCGCGCAGCCAGGCGATCATGTGTTCGCGCACCGCGTTGCGCAGGCTGTAGAGATCGGCGATGGTCGCGGCGCTGACCGCCAGCCGCAATTCGACATTGTCGATGAAGGCCTCGGTCATGAACAGCGTGCCGGTGCGGCCATCCCACGTCTCCTGTGTCTTGAGGAAAGCCTCGAACTCAGCGCGGATGCGGTCGATGTCGCTTTCCGGATGCAGCCGCAGGAACACCGGGCCGGTCAGCCGCTCGTTCTTGCGCGACCAGTTTTCGAAGGTCTGTTCCAGAAATACGCTGGTCGGCACGATCACCGCACGTTCGTCCCACGTCCGCACGATGACATAGCTCATGTGGATTTCCTCCACCCGACCAGTGTGTCCGTCCACCACCACCAGGTCGCCCAGCCGGATCGGCTCGTTGATCGCCATCTGCACACCCGCGATCAGCGACTTGAGCGCGGGCTGGGCGGCTGCACCCACGGCCAGCGCGGCAAAACCGGCGGAAGCGAGTAGCGTGGTGCCGATATCGCGCACGCCGGGCAGGGCGAACAGCATCAGGCCCAGCGTGATCACGACGATGACGAACGTCGCTGTGCGCGACAGCAGCGCGAGCCGCGTGCGCCGTCCGCGCGCCTGTATTGGATCCGCCGCGTCGAGCCGGAATTCCAGCATGTCGGTGGCGACCTTGACCAGGATATAGGCGATCCAGCCGAGCAGCGCGGGGTGCAGGAACCGGGCAATCGGGTTCCACACCGCCGCAAGCTGGTCATCCAGTTGGGCGGCCAGTCCCAGCGCCACCATCACCAAGACCCAGCGCATCGGCTTGCGGGTGTGCGCCACGATGTGATCGTCGAGCGGGGTTTCGGACATGCGCGCCATACGGGCGAACAGTTTGTACGCCAGTCGGTGGATGACCAGCGCGAGCAGCACGGCCACCCCAGCCACCAGCGCGGCCACGCCGAACGATTCCCAGTCGACCGTCCAGGTCTGCGGATTCAGGCGGTTCAGCACGGCGGTTTCAATGGGCATCGTCCCAGCTGGTTCCGTGACCGATATCGATGCCCAGCGGCACATCGAGGTGCACGGCGGGCTGCGCTGCGTCGGCCATCACGCGCGCGATCACCGGGCTGGCGGCCTCGACATCGCCTGCGGGCAGTTCGAACACCAGTTCGTCGTGCACCTGCAGCAGCATCTTGACTTGCGGCAGGCCCGCCTCGGCCAGCGCGGGCATCATGCGCACCATGGCGCGCTTGATGATATCGGCGCTGCTCCCCTGGATCGGCGCGTTGATCGCGGCGCGTTCGCTACCCTGCCGTTCGGCCTGGTTGGACGAGCGAATGCGCGGGAACCAGGTCTTGCGGCCGAACAGCGTTTCCGAATAGCCGCGCTCGCGCACGCTCTCCAGCGTCGCGTGGATGTAATTGCGTATACCCGGGAAGCGGTCGAAATAGGTGTCGATGATCGCCTGCGCCTCGTCCGCCCCCACCCCCAGCCGCCCGCCCAGGCCCCACCGCGAAATGCCGTAGAGGATGGCGAAGTTGACCGTCTTGGCGCGCGCGCGGGTGTCGCGGTCGACCGTGCCGAACATCTCGAGCGCGGTGCGTGCGTGGATGTCCTCGCCATTGGCGAAGGCTTCCTTCAATTGCGGCACGTCGGCCATGTGCGCCGCCAGCCGCAGCTCGATCTGCGAATAGTCGGCGGCTAGCAGCACATTGCCTTCCTCGGCCACGAAAGCCTTGCGGATCTCGCGCCCGATCTCGGTGCGGATGGGGATGTTTTGCAGGTTGGGATCGGTTGAGGAGAGCCGCCCGGTTTGCGCACCGACCAGCGAATAGCTCGTGTGGACGCGGCCCGTCTCGGGGTTGATCGCGTCCTGCAGGGCATCGGTGTAGGTGGACTTGAGTTTCGACAGCTGGCGCCATTCGAGCACCTTGCCGGCAATCGGCGCGCCTTGGTTGGCGAGGCCTTCGAGGATCGCCTGATCGGTCGAATATTGCCCGCTCTTGCCCTTGCGTCCACCCTTGTAGCCGAGCTTGTCGAACAATACGTCGCCCAGCTGCTTGGGGCTGCCGATGGTGAACGGCTCACCGGCGATTGCATGGATCTCGGTCTCGATCTCGGCGGTCTTGAGCGCGAACTGCTCGGACAGCCGGGCGAGCGCGGCGCGGTCCACCTTCACGCCTTCGCGCTCCATCGCCGCCACCACCGGGATCAGCGGGCGATCCACCCGCTGGTACACCCGCGTGCCGCCCTCGATGGCGAGGCGTGGCTTGAGCAGCGCATGCAGCCGCCAGGTCACCTCGGCATCCTCGGCGGCATATTGCGTCGCCCGGTCCAATGGCACTTCGCCGAACGGGATGGCCTTCTTGCCGGCGCCGCAGATGTCCTTGAAGGTCAGCGTGGTGTGCGCAAGATGGCGGGTGGACAGCTCGTCCATCCCATGCCCGCCGCCGATGCCGTCTTCCGAGCGGCCCGCGTCGAGGTCAAAACTGATGACCATGGTATCGTCGATGGGGGCCACGGCGATGCCCGCGCAGCGCGACAGGATCGTCAGGTCGTACTTGATGTTCTGCCCGACCTTGAGCACCGCGTCGCTTTCGAGCAGCGGCTTCAGCGCGGCGAGCGCGAGCTTGCGATCGATCTGCAAGGGCTTTTCGGCGAACATGTCAGTCCCGCCGTGGCCCAGCGGGATGTAACACGCCTGCCCCGGACCCAGCGCCAGACTGATACCCGCCAGCTGCGCGCGCATCGCATCAAGGCAGCTGGTTTCGGTATCGACTGCCACCAGCCGGGCGGCGAAAGCCCGCGCGATCCAGTCTTCCAGCTGCGCCATTGTTTGCGCGCATTCGTACAGACTGCGGTCGATCGGCGGCCATTCGGGCATGTCCTGCCGGTTGCCGGACACGGAGGCGGGGGCACCGGCGGTCTGCGGTCTGGACGGATGGAGCTGGGTGGCGCGCTCGGGGCTGCCTGACCCGGCGCCGAGGCGCTTCAGCAGGCTGGTGAAGCCGTGCTTGCTCAGGAACGCCGCCAGCGGTTCGGGCGGCACGCCATCCAGTTTGAACTCGTCGAGCGGCTGCGGCAGCGGCGCGTCGTCCTTCAGCGTGACGAGCACCTTGCTCAGTTCGGCATCGGCGCGGTGTTCGATCAGCCGGTCGCGCAGCTTGCCGGGTTTCATGCCCTCGGCGGCGTCAAGCGCGGCGGTCAGGCTGCCGTGGTCCTGGATCAGCTTGGTGGCGGTCTTGGGGCCGACCCCGAAGATACCCGGCACGTTGTCCACGCTGTCGCCCATCAAGGCCAGCACGTCGCCCACCAGTTCGGGGCCGACGCCGAACTTCTCGATCACCTCGGGAATGCCGATGCGCAGGTTCTTCATCGTATCGAGCATGTCGATACAGCCGCCCTCGTGACCGTCCTCGGGATCGGCGCACTGGCCGACCAATTGCATCAGATCCTTGTCGGAACTGACGATGGTCACGTCCCAGCCCCGGCGCGTGGCGGCCTTTGCGTAGGAGGCGATCAGATCGTCGGCCTCCAGCCCCAGTTCCTCGATGCACGGCAGGCTGAAGGCGCGCGTGGCATCGCGGATCAGCGGGAATTGCGGCACCAGGTCTTCGGGCGGGGGCGGACGGTTGGCCTTGTACTTGTCGTAGATATCGTTGCGGAACGACTTGCTGCTGGCATCGAGAATCACCGCCAGATGGGTGGGGCCGTCGGCCTTGTCGAGATCCTCGGCCAGCTTCCACAGCATGGTGGTGTAGCCATAGACCGCACCCACCGGGGTGCCCTGCGGATCGGTCAGCGGGGGCAGCCGGTGATAGGCGCGGAAGATGTAGGACGAACCGTCGACCAGGTAGAGGTGCTGCTTGGGGGATTTTTGGTCGCTCATGGGCCGGTGCTAGCAGCCAATCGCGCGCCGGTCATGGCCATTGCAGCGATCACCGGGGGAGTGTTTGGGGCGTTTGCCACAATGTCGCCACATTTAGCACTTGCATGGCGTGAATTGTGGCTTTATTTAGGCGACAGGGTGGCCGCGTGGTCACCTCTGGGTCAATGAGAAATCAGCGATCCAGTTCCCCTGCTAAAGGAAAAAATCATGCGCAAGATCATTCTCGCCGCCGCTGCTGCCGGTGCTGCCCTGACGCTGGCCGCTTGCTCGGAATCGACCGAAGATGCCGCCAATGCCACCGCCGACAACGCGATGGCCGATGCCGAAGCCAATGCCGACGCGGCTGGCGATGCCGTTGAAGGCGCCGTTGCCGGTGCCGAAAGCGCTGCCGACGAAGCTGGCGATGCTGTGGCAGCCGGAGCTGCTGGCGTCGAAGCCGAAGTGCAGGACGAGCCGGTCAGCGAAGCCGCTGCCGACTGATCGTTCGCTTCAGCGCAAAGAAACGGGGGGCGTGACCTGCGGGTCGCGCCCCTTTTCGTTGCGGAACAGCTCAGCGCGAGCCGGTGCCCGATGCGGGATAGTCGGCGCTGGCATAGACGCGCCCGGTCGCGGCCTGACCATTGCCGGTATAGCCATCGTAGATTGCCCGCGCGATCGAGGCGATGCGCGCCTCGCGGTTGCCGCGCGTGCCCTGGCCGGTGACGTAGATCGCCACCGCAATCGACCGGCCATCGGGCGCGGTGATGATGCCGATGTCGCTCGAGGTGTTGTTGAGCGATCCGGTCTTGTGCGCGACCATCGTTCCGGCGGGCAACAGCGCTGGAATGCGGCGGGTGCCCGTGCGGCAACGCTCCATCGCGCTGACGATCACGTTGCGGCTCGCCGGGCTCAGCCAGCGGCCCTGGTAAATGCCGCTGAGCAGCTCCACCATGGCTTCGGGCGTCGAGCTGTCGCGCAGGTCGATCTGCGTCGCCGGATTGATGCGGCCGTCCTCGCGCACCAGCGTGGCGATGTCGCGGGTCAGGTTGAATTCCTCGATCTCGGCCCGGCGCGCCCAGGCATTGACTGCCGGAACCCCGCCAACAGCGGCCAGCAAGGCGTCAGTCGCCGGGTTGGAGCTGCGGGTGATGATCAGGTCGATCAGTTCGCCGGCCGGCAGGTAGCGACCGGCGGAAATGGGAAACTCGCTGGTCAGGCTCACCCGGCCCTGGTCGACCATTTCCATGTAGGTGGCGACGATGGCGATCTTGCTGGTGCTGGCCATCGGGAAGGCCTGATTGCCGAGGATCGAGATGCGCTGCCCGGTGGAGAGATCAACCGCCGCCACGCCGATGCGACCCTGGCTGCCTTCGGCCAGCTGGGCGATCTGCTGTTCGAGCGGGGTGGCATAAGTGGCGGCAAGCGGCTGCTGGACCGGGGTGAGGAACGGCTGGCTGCGCGGGGCGCTGACAATCGCCGCCGAGGCCACCGCCGCGGGTGCCCGCACCGTAGTGCCGAAATGGGCATCGAAAGCCGTCTCGAAGCTGTCTTCCTCCGCGTGAACCTGCGCCGAGGCGAGCGGCGCAACGAGCAGCGCGGCAGCGGCAAAAACGCGAGTCAGGAGGGCGGTCTTCATCGGGTCAAGCTACTCACTGTATGGTTGTGGAAAACTTAACGCAGACGCCAAGTCCGGCAATCATATTCGCGACGAAGGGACTCCGTGGCGCGGCGGGCCGTGGAACCAGGTGAAAATACGGGGATTTTCGGGACTAATTCGCCGCCGCCGCAGTTGCCGGTTTGCGCAGGCGCCAGGCGAACTGGTCGGTCTTGCCGCGAATCGCCTCGTCGAACACGTTGGCCTCACGTGGGTCGTCCGGACGCGAGTAAAGCTCGCTTTCCTGCTCGAGCACGAAGCCCGCCGCGGTCAGCATGTTGAGCGCGAGGTCGGGGTCCATCCGGTGGAGCGTATCGGCGCTGGCCGCGCCCGAGCCTTCCTTGGCCAGGTGATCGACCACCACCAGCGAGCCGCCGGGCTTCAAGGCATCGTACAGCGCCTTGATCGCGGCCTCGGCAGTGCCCTCGGGCATCTGCGAGATAAACAGGTCGTGCAGGTTCATCACCGTGATGATGGTGTCGAGCTGTTCGGGGAACGATGGTGCGGCGATAGGGCCACGCAGCGGGAAAACGGTGCGCGGGTTGCCGTCGTTGTCGGCATAGGGCGCCACCGCCGCATCCTGCTCGGTGGCGTACTCGGGCCGGAAACCGATGAACTCCTCTGGCTGGAAGGCATAGACCCGGCCTTCCGATCCCACCGCAAGCGCCAGCAGGCGGGTAACGTAGCCGCCGCCCATGATGTAATCGCCCACCTTGTCGCCCGCGTCGATCTCGGCAAAGGCCAAGAGCTCGCCCGGCTTGCGTGATGCGTCGCGCTCGCGGTCGGCGGCCGGACGGGCAATATCGGCGATGGCGGCGCCATAGTTACTGGCGCTGTGCTGCGGGGTCTGCGGCGTGGGCGGCGCTTCTGCCGAACAGGCTGCCAACAGGCCCGCGGAAATGGCGGCGATCATGGCCTGGCGGATCATGCAGAATCTCCCCGGTTTTGGTTATTCCCGCCAAGCTATCGCAATTGGCCCGCGTTGCAATCGCCTTGACCTGCATGATGCTGCCCTGCGCGCTGCTGCCTTGCGCTCGCGCATGCGATCGGCGCGCACAGCAAAGGGGCCGGAAGGATTGCTCTTTCCGGCCCCGAATACCTAACGGTTGGTGGCGTGGGCCCTTCTACGGGCTCAGGCCATGCTTAGAAGCCCATGCCGCCCATGCCGCCCATGTCGGGCATGGCCGGAGCGCCCTTGTCTTCGGGCATTTCGCTGATCGCCGCTTCGGTGGTGATCAGCAGGCCGGCGACCGAGGCCGCGTCCTGCAATGCCGTGCGCACCACCTTGGTCGGATCGATCACGCCGGCGGCCACGAGGTTCTCGTAGACGTCGGTTGCGGCGTTGAAGCCCTGGGTCTCGTCGCCTTCGCGCAGCAGGTTGCCCGAGACCACGGCGCCATCATGGCCCGCGTTCTGCGCAATCTGCTTCAACGGAGTGGTGATCGCCCGGCGGACGATGTCGATGCCCTTGGTTTGGTCATCGTTAGCGCCCTTCATGCCTTCCAGTGCCTTGGTGGCGTAGAGGAGAGCCGTGCCGCCGCCGGGGACGATGCCTTCTTCCACCGCAGCGCGGGTGGCGTGCAGCGCATCGTCAACGCGATCCTTGCGTTCCTTGACTTCGACTTCCGACGCGCCGCCGACCTTGATCACGGCAACACCGCCGGCGAGCTTAGCCAGACGTTCCTGCAGCTTCTCGCGGTCGTAATCCGACGTGGTCGATTCCACCTGGGCGCGGATCTGTTCGACCCGGGCCTTGATGTCGTCGGCATTGCCGGCGCCATCGACGATGGTGGTGTTGTCCTTGTCGATGGTCACGCGCTTGGCTTCGCCCAGCATGCCCAAGGTGACGGTTTCGAGCTTGATGCCGAGGTCCTCGGAAATCATCTCGCCGGCCGACAGGATCGCGATGTCCTGCAGCATGGCCTTGCGACGGTCACCGAAGCCAGGTGCCTTCACGGCGGCGATCTTCAGGCCGCCGCGCAGCTTGTTGACCACCAGCGTGGCGAGCGCCTCGCCTTCGATATCCTCGGCGATGATCAGCAGCGGACGGCCCGACTGCACCACGGCCTCGAGGATCGGCAGCATCGCCTGCAGCGACGACAGCTTCTTCTCGTGGATCAGGATGTAGGGGTTATCCAGCTCGACAATCATCTTCTCGGCATTGGTCACGAAGTAGGGCGACAGGTAGCCACGATCGAACTGCATGCCTTCGACGACATCCAGCTCGAACTCGAGGCCCTTGGCTTCCTCGACGGTGATCACGCCTTCCTTGCCGACCTTTTCCATGGCTTCGGCGATCTTGTTGCCGACTTCTTCATCGCCATTGGCCGAGATGATGCCGACCTGGGCGATCTCTGCCGAACCGGAGACCGGCTTGGAACGGGCGACGAGGTCCGCGACAACCTTGGTCACGGCCATATCGATGCCGCGCTTCAGGTCCATCGGGTTCATGCCGGCGGCGACGGCGGTCATGCCTTCGCGCACGATGGCCTGCGCCAGCACGGTCGCGGTGGTGGTGCCGTCCCCGGCCTGGTCGTTGGTCTTGCTGGCCACTTCGCGCAGCATCTGTGCGCCCATGTTCTCGAACTTGTCCTTCAGTTCGATTTCCTTGGCGACGGTGACGCCGTCCTTGGTGATGCGCGGAGCGCCGAAGCTCTTGTCGATCACCACGTTGCGGCCCTTGGGGCCGAGCGTAACCTTTACCGCATTGGCGAGCGTATCCACGCCCTTGAGGATGCGTTCACGCGCATCACGCCCGAACTTCACGTCCTTGGCAGCCATTGTTCTATTCCTCTTTGCGAATGTGTGTGGGGGGAAGCGTCAGGGACGGTTCGGCTCAGCCGATCACGCCCATGATGTCGCTTTCCTTCATGATGATCAGGTCCTCGCCATCGAGCTTGACCTCGGTGCCGGACCACTTGCCGAACAGCACGCGGTCGCCGACCTTGACGTCCATCGGCGTGATCGTGCCGTTTTCAGCGCGGGCGCCGGTGCCGGTGGCCAGGATTTCGCCCTCGCTGGGCTTTTCCTTGGCGCTGTCGGGGATGATGATGCCGCCGGCGGTCTTTTCCTCGGCTTCGATGCGACGGACCAGTACACGGTCGTGCAGCGGACGGAATGCCATGATGATGACCTCTCTCGCTTAATTCAGGTTGATAGTGCTCTTGGCACTCCCATCACGAGAGTGCCAGCGAGGCGGCATATGGTCAGCGCCAGCGGCAGCGTCAACCCTTGCCGATGCAATATTATGGCTGCGTGACGAGTCCGAGCAGCTCGCGCCGGTGCCAGCGGTGGAGCAGCAGGCAGGCGACGAACACCAGCCCCACCGCCAGCCCGATCCACACACCGACGCCCGCCAGCGGGGTCATCAGCCCCAGCCATGCGGCGAGGCCGAAGCCGGGGATCCAGTACGAGAACAGCGCGATCCACATCGGCACGCTGGCATCCTGCAAGCCGCGCAAGGCCCCAGCCACGGCCACTTGCGTGCCGTCGAACAGCTGGAACGCCGCGCCGACCACCAGATAGGTGGAGGCGAGCGCCACCAGCGGGGCATTGGCCGGGTCCCACGCGTCGACATAGAGCGCCAGCAGGTATTGCGGCGCGAGCAGCATCAGACCTGCGGTCACCACCATGAAGGCCATGCCCATGGCGATGCCCGCCCAGCCGGCGCGCGTCACCCCCAGCGGCTCGCGCGCGCCGAAGTAATAGCCGACGCGAATCGCGGTCGCCTGCGCCACGCCCTGCGGAACCTGGAAGGCGAAGCTGGCGATGTGCAGCGCCAGCGTGTGCGCCGCCAGCGCGTCGGCGCCGATGCGGCCCATCAGGAAGGCGGCGGCACCGAACACGCCCGCTTCGGCCAGGATGGTCAGCGCAATCGGCACGCCGATGCGCAGCAGTTGCCCCAGCCGCGCCCAGTCGGGCCGCCAGAACTTGCCGAACACGTGATAGCGCGCCAGCCGCCGGTTGAACCGGATGGCCAGAACATAGGCGCCCACCACGAACAGCGCGGAGACGACGGTCGACACCGCCGAACCCTCCAGCCCCATTGCCGGAGCGCCAAAGTTGCCGAACACGAGGATGTAGTTGCCACCCGCATTGACGCCGATGGCCAGCGCGGTGATCGCCGTGGCGAACAGCGGGCGGCCCAGTGCCGATACGAAATTGCGCAGCACGCTGGCCATCACCATCGGCACCACGGCCCACAGCAGCAGATGCATGAACGGTTCGGCCAGCACGATGATCGCCGGGTCCTGCCCGGTCAGGCGCAACAAGGTGCCCGCCTGGGTGAACAGCAGCATGGCCAGGGTCCCGCTCGCTGCCGCCAGCCACAGCGCCATCCGCACCGATCGGCGCACCGCGCGCAAGGCGGGGGCCCGCGCGCCCAGCTCCGCCGCGATCAGCGGAGCCACCGCGCCGCCCAGTCCTTGCAGCGACCACACCACCGTGCCGAAAATCGCTATCATCAGCGAGCTGGCGGCAAGCTGCGCCGTGCCCAGCCGGGCGATGAAGATCACATCGACCGCGTAAGTCATCATCTGCAGCACGTTGGCCAGCGCCAGCGGCCCCGCGAGCCGCAGGGTCTGGGAGCATTCGGCTTGCCAGCCGAGCGGTCGAGGATGAGCCACTGGGTGCATGGGTGCCTAAAACAGCCGGCCCGGTTAGCCGCGCAGCCCCGCCGGTTAAAGGCGGCAACCGGTTGCGCATGAAATTTGCTCCGAAAGTGCGACCTCAAGGCCACAAGGCAGCCATATCCGCTGCAATCACATGGCTGGGCCGCGTCACGGCCCTTTACGGGTGCGCTGCAGCAAAGCTAGGAGCAGTGTTAGAGTCGCACACACTTGATCTTTCGTCCGGGCGGGGTCCTTCGCCGCGGACAGATCCAGCAAGGGAAACAGCTTGTCCATGCGTATCCGTTCCAGCCTTGCCGCCGCCTCGGTGCTTGTTCTTGCCCTCGCCGCCTGCGGTCCGGCCGAGGAAAGTGGCGATGATGTTGGCGTGGCGACGCCCGCTGCCTCCGCCGCACCGTCGGCCGCCGCCAGCGCTTCGCCTGCGCCATCCGCCTCGGCCTCGGCAGCAGCTACGCCCAGTCCCAGCGCGACGCCTTCGGCTGCCGCCTCGGTTGCCGCCGCGGCTCCGGCAGCTCCGGCCACCGCGCCTGCCGCCTTCGCCCAGTGCGGCGTGTGCCACTCGGTCCAGCGCGGCCAGAACGGCATCGGCCCCTCGCTCGCGGGAGTGGTGGGTCGCCACTCGGGCTCCTTGGCCGGGTTCACCTACACCGACGGGATGAAGAACCTCAACGTCACGTGGAACGATGCCAACCTCAATCGCTACCTGTCGGGCCCCTCGGCGATGGTCCCGGGGACGACCATGGCCATCGGCCCGCTCAACGCCAGCGAGCGCAGCGCGATTATCGCTTACCTGAAGACGCTGTAAGGCAAGGCCACTACCTTGGTCCGTCTGGCTCCTCCCCC
>JBDSUF010000011.1:0-9879 GCA_039927835.1 Alteraurantiacibacter sp. | reverse complement strand
CTCTGCGCCTCTGCGCCTTTGCGAGCGTCCAAATTGATATAGTGCCTGCGGCGCGAATATTCCCTCTCTGTGCCTCCGTGCCTCTGTGAGCGCCACCTTGCTTAACACTTGGCACCGGGGGGCATTCCCGCCTACAACCCGGTGATGAATGGTCTGATTTAAGGGGGTCTCAAACATGACAAAATTCTTTGGCAACCTGCACGCCGTGCTGGTGGTGGGGCTGATCGCGGCGATCGCGGTTATGCTGCACTGGGGCGGCTTTGTGGAAGTGGGCGTGAACAGCGTGTTCCGCTGGCTGCACGTGTTCTTCGGCATCCTGTGGATCGGCCTGCTGTATTATCTCAATTTCGTGCAGGTGCCGACCATGCCGTCAGTCCCCGCTGAGCTGAAGAAGGGCGTCACCGGCTATATCGCGCCCAAGGTGCTGTTCTTCTTCCGCTGGGCCGCCCTGCTGACCGTAGTCACCGGCCTGGTGATCGCCCAGGTCGGTGGTTACCTGCACCAGGCGATGAGCTTCCAGGGCACCGGACAAGTTACCCTGATCGGCCTGGGCATGTGGCTGGCGCTGATCATGGCGTTCAACGTGTGGTTCATCATCTGGCCCGCGCAGAAAAAGATCCTCGGGCTGGTCGATGCGACCGACGAAGAGAAAGCCAAAGCGGCACCGCGCGCGCTGATCGCCAGCCGCCTGAACGTGTTGCTGAGCCTGCCGATGCTCTACTGCATGGTCAGCGCCAACCTGGGCTGATTGTTGCGGGCAAGAAAAAGGGGCGCTCCGGGAGGACCGGGGCGCCCCTTTTTCGTGTGCCCCGCAGAGCCGACTGGATCCCCGCGTTCGCGGGGATGACGAGGGTATTGGGTATTGCTGTTCCAACCCCCCGACTTTCGTCATTCCCGCGAACGCGGGAATCCAGTAGGCTCTTGTCAATGCACGCAAACTTCCAGCCCTGCGTATACTTGATCGCATCGCGCAAGAACGGAACGGTTTACACCGGCGTCACGTCCGACATCGTCCAGCGCATCCACCAACACCGTGAAGGGCAAATCCCCGGCTTCGCCCGCGATCACGGCTGCAAGACGCTCGTCTGGTTCGAACAACATTCGACGATGGAGCACGCCATCACACGCGAGAAGCGCGTCAAGAAGTGGCTGCGGGTCTGGAAGCTGGACCTGATCGAGAAGGATAACCTCGGCTGGCGAGACCTGGCCGTTGACTTGGGCTTTGCGCCATTGGAGCCGACTGGATCCCCGCGTTCGCGGGGATGACGAGGATTAAGGCAGGGTGGCGAGGCCCGACCTAAATCTCCACCTGGCTGCCCAGTTCTACCACGCGGTTGGTGGGCAAGTGGAAGAATTCCATCGGTGTCGCGGCGTTGCGCATCATCCAGCTGAACAGCTTTTCGCGCCAGATCGCCATGCCCGGCTTTTCGGAAGCCAGCAGCGTCTGGCGGCTGAGGAAGAAGCTTGTCTGCATCATCTCGAACTTGCCGCCGCAGATGTCCACTTTCTCCAGCTCGCCCGCAACGTCGGTCTCTTCCATGAAGCCATAGTGGAGGATCACGCGGTAGAAGCCCTCGCCGATGGTTTGCGTCTCGATCCGTTCGGCAGGATCGACGAATGGCACGTCGGCAATCGCCACGGTCAGCACGATCACCCGCTCGTGCAGCACCTTGTTGTGCTTGATGTTGTGCAGCAGCGCCGAGGGGGTGCCCGACGAGCCCGAGTTCATGAAGATCGCCGTACCCGCCACGCGCTTGGCGGAATTGTGCGCGCTCTTGGCGAAGATATCGAGCGGCAGGCCCAGCTCGGCCATGCTGGCGCGCATCAGCGCCCGCCCGCGTGACCAGGTGGTCAGCATGGTGAAGATGATGAAACCGATCACCAGCGGCACCCAGCCGCCGTGCGGCACCTTGATCAGGTTGGCCCCAAGATAAGCCATGTCGACCAGCGCGAAGCCCACCACCAGCGGCAGCGACTTCCACAGCGGCCATTTCCACAAGGTGATCAGCACCGCCGCCAGCAGCAGCGTATCGATGAACATCGCCCCGGTCACCGCGATGCCATAGGCGGCGGCGAGGTTGCTCGACGACTGGAAGAACAGCACCAGCAGGATCACCGCGACCAGCAGGCCCCAGTTGACGATCGGAATGTAGATCTGCCCGGCGGCGCTGGCGCTGGTGTGCTTGATCACCATGCGCGGGATAAAGCCCAGCTGGATCGCCTGCTGGGTCAGGCTGAACGCGCCGCTGATCACCGCCTGGCTGGCGATCATGGTGGCGCAGATCGCCAGCACGATCACCGGGATACGCACCAGATCGGGGATCATCAGGAAGAACGGGTCCTGGATCACCGCCGCCGCATCGGTCGCCGGGTCGAGCACGAAGGCGCCCTGCCCCATGTAGTTGAGCATCAGCGCGGGCAGCACGAAGGTCATCCACGAAATGCCGATCGGCGCGCGCCCGAAATGGCCCATGTCGGCATAGAGCGCTTCCGCTCCCGTCACCGCCAGCACCACGCTGCCCATCGCCACAAACGCGCGCCATCCGTCGATCATGAAGAACTCGGCGGCGTTGAGCGGGTTGAGCGTCTCGAGAATGATCGCCGGATCGGCCGACAAGTGCCAGATGCCGAGCGCTGCCAAGGTGAAGAAATAGGCCACCATGATCGGGCCGAACAGCCCGCCGACGCGCTCGGTTCCGCGCGCCTGGATGGCGAACAGGCCGACCAGCAGGGCAATGGCGGTGGGCACGATCCAGCGTTCGAACCCGGGGACGATATATTGCAGGCCCTCGGTCGCCGAGAGCACCGACATGGCCGGAGTGATCATCGAATCGCCATAGAACAGCGAGGTGGCAAAGACCCCCAGCAGCACCAACACGGCGGTCAGCGCGGCGTTGTCGGTCTTGCGGTTGAGCAGCGCCAGCAGCGCCAGGCTGCCGCCCTCGCCGCGGTTGTCGGCCTTCATGATCGTGAGCACGTACTTGAACGTCACCACGATCATCATCGACCAGAACACCAGGCTCAACACGCCGTGGATGTGATCGGGATCGACCAGGATGCCCGGCGCGCCGCCGTGCGAGGCGAAGGTTTCGCGAAAGGCGTAAAGCGGACTGGTACCGATGTCGCCAAAGACGACGCCGACCGCCCCGACCGCCAGCTTGAGCTTGGCAGCCGTGGTCTTGTCCGTGCCTGCATGTGCACTCATCGGCTCACCTTAGCCCCGCTTGCCGGACCCTGCCAGCCGTGGAAGCGGCGCGCTTAGCAGCCCCTTGGCACCACGGCAATGCGCTGCTTCGGGCGCTGATCATCGCTGTGCCGGAACGGCCACTTCGGGCGGCAAGGCACCGGACTGCCGGAGCATCGTGTCCAGCCGCGCGACGCGGTCGGCGAGGAACGCGCGTGCCTCGTCATCGGGCGCGTCTGGAGCGTCTGGAGTCACTGGCGCCATGCCGTCGAGCGCCTCGCGCCATACGCTGCGGGCTTCCATCATCCGGCCCTGGCGGATCAGCGACAGGCCGAGGAAATAGCCGGGAGCGGGGCTGGTGGGGCGCAGCAGGTTGGCCTGACGCAAGGCATAGACGCTGGCCTGCGTCAGATTGCCGTCGGCCTGTTCGACCAGCGCATTGCCCAGCGCGACCCAGGCCTCAAAGTCCTGCGGGTGCTGCGTCACGATATTGCGGTAGAACACCGAGGCGTTCTCGAACTGGCCGTTGCGGGCAAAGGCATCGGCGGTAATCATCGATGGATCGCGTGATTTCTCGTCCGCGGCAACCAGCAGCTGGCGCGAGGGAATGACCTCCCACTCGTCGACATAGCGCTCGTCGACGTCAGTCTTGGGCGCGCCGGGAATGGCTGGGCTGGCCTGCAGGGTATAGCCAGCGAGACCAAACACCAGCGCGGTGGCCAGGCTCATCCAGGTGGCGCGTGGCAGGCGGAACACCAGCACGGCCACGGCAAAAGCGGCGACGGCGGCCAGCACGGCGATTGCCCACGTCATTCTGTCGTCCCCTTCCGCCTGCCGAGCCGCCCGCGCAGGATCACCGCGCCCAGCAGCACCAGCAGCAGCGGCACCACGAACAGCGGCCAGGTGGTGGCGCTGACCGTGGGCTGATAGCTTATGTAGTCGCCATAGCGCTCGACCAGCCATGCCCGCACCTGATCGGGTGTTTCACCGGCGGCAATGCGCGTGCGGATCAGGTGGCGCATGTCGCCCGCCATCTGCGCGTCGCTGTCGGCCACCGACTGGCTCTGGCAGGTGAGGCAGCGGATCGTCTGCATCAGGTGCAGCGCGGCCTCCTCCTGCGCCGGGTCGGGCAGCTCCTGATAGGCATAGGGCGCGGGCGGGAGCGAGTCCTGGGCGGCGATGGGTTGAGCAATGGCAAGGGCCAATGAAGTGGCGAGCAGCACCAACAACCCCACCCTCGTCATTCCCGCGAAAGCGGGAATCCAGGGCGGCGCAGCGCAACGGCGCACTGGATTCCCGCTTTCGCGGGAATGACGAAGGTTGGTGGTCGTCACGTCCCCCTTCACGCCCCCCATCACGCACCCGCCTCCTGCAACTTCGCCATCAGCAGGCCCACATGGTCGGGCCGGATCTCGCCGATGTGCTGGTAACGGATCACCCCGCGGCCATCGACAACGAAAGTCTCGGGCACGCCGCTCGAGCCGATCGACATCTGCACGGCCGAGACATCGTCCGCGCCAATGCGGGTGAACGGGTTGCCATAGACGGCGAAGAACTGCGCCAGATCCTCCGGCCGGTCGCGAATGGCGATGGCGACAATCTCGACGCCGTTTTGGCGCAGCACTTCCAGTTGCGGCGCCTCGACGCGGCACGGGATGCACCAGCTGGCGAACACGTTGACCAGCTTGGGCCGGCCATCGGCGAGATCGGCGGTCGCCAGGCCGGGCAATCCTGCCACCGCCGGGCGCAGGTCGAACTGCGGCATCGGCTTGCCCACCATCGCGCTCTGGATGAATTCGTCTTTCGGCTGGCTCAACTGGTAGGCGAACAGCCCGAACACCCCCACGAGCACCGCGACGAGGCCCCACAAGAACAGGCGCAGGCGCTTCATGCCGCCACCTCGGCGTCAGCTTTCCGCTCGGCAATCTTGCGCGTGGCCACGCGGCGGGCAACGTCGGTTTTCACCCGGCCAATCAGCGCCAGCAGGCCGCCCAGCGCGATCAGCATCCCGCCGTACCAGATCCACGTGACAAACGGCTTCCACCACAAGCGCACCTGCCAGCGGCCGTCCTCGGCCTGATCGCCCAGCGCGACATACAGCTGGCCGTTCCAGCGGGTGACCAGCGCCACTTCGCTGGTCTCGGTCGGCGGCGACCAGAAGCTGCGCGCTTGCGGATGAGTCAGCGTTTCCGCCCCGCCCTGGTGGCTGACGGCGATGGCCGCCTCCAGCGCGGTCCAGTTCGGCCCCGCAACCGGCGCCACCGATTCCAGCCGCGCGGACCACGGGCCAACCTCGATCACATCACCCACATTGGCCGCGACCAGCCGCTCGGTCTGGAAAGCGCTGTCGGCCGCCATGCCGAAAAGGGCAAAGCCAATGCCGAAATGCGCCACGACCATGCCCCAGGTTGCCAAGGGCAAGCGCCGCAGGTTGCGCCCGCGCAAGGGCAGCAGGCTGCCGACCAGCACCACGGCGGCCACGCCGAAGCCGAGCAACGGCAAGATTCCCACGTCGCTCGACAGCCATACGCCCAAGAGAACGACCAGGCCCAGCGCCGCCAGCAGCAGCACCGGCAACCGCACGCGCGCCGGGTTGTCGCCGCGCCAGCGCAGCAGCGGCCCAACGGCCATGACCAGCAGCATCGGCAGCACGAACAGCGCCCCGACCGGGTTGAAATAGGGCGGACCAACCGAAACGCGCACGTCAAACGCCTCGGTCATCAGCGGGTACAGCGTCCCCAGCAGCACGATGCCGAGGATGGCCGAAAGCGCCACGTTGTTGATCACCAGCGCGCCCTCGCGACTGAACACGCTGAAGCGCTCGCCCTCGGCCACGGTGCCCGCGCGGGTGGCGAACAGCGCCAGCGCGCAGCCGATGTTGATCGCCAGCAAGGCGAGGATGAACCCGCCGCGCTCCGGGTCGACCGCAAAGGCGTGGACGCTGGTAAGGATGCCCGAGCGGACGAGGAAAGTGCCGACCATGCTCATGCTGAAAGCGATCACGCCCAGCATCACCGTCCACGCGCGCAGCGCATCGCGCGCCGCCAGCACGCTGGCCGAATGGAGCAGCGCGGTCGCCGCCAGCCACGGCATCAGGCTGGCATTTTCGGTGGGGTCCCAGAACCACCAGCCGCCCCAGCCGAGCTCGTAATAGGCCCAGTACGATCCGGCGGTGATGCCGATGGTGAGGAATATCCACGCGCCCAGCACCCACGGCCGCATGGCCTTGGCGAAGTCCGGCGTCACCTGCCGCGTCAGCAGCGCGCCAACCACGAAACTGAACGCCACCGACAGCCCGACATAGCCGACATAGAGCGTGGTCGGATGATAGGCGGCGGCGAAATCCTGCAGCAGCGGGTTGAGACCGTTGCCTTCGGGCGGCGGGCTGGCCAGCCGCTCGAACGGGTTGGAGGAGAACAGCAGGAAAGCATAAAAGCCCAGCCCGACGAAAGCCTGCGCCGCCAGCGTGGCCAGCATGGTCTTTTCGGGCAGGCGCCGCTCGACCAGCGCGATCAGCCCGCCGGCAAACGACATCACGGTGACCCACAGCAGCATCGAGCCTTCGTGGTTCGACCAGGTGCCCGACAGCTTGAAGATCAGCGGCTTGGCCGAGTGCGAATTGGCCGCCACCAGCGCCACCGACAAGTCAGTACGGACGAACAGCGCCATCAGCGACAGGAACGCGATGGCACACAGCAGCGCCTGCACCAGCGCCGCCGGGCGGGTGAGGATCGATACACCCTCCATCCCGGCGCGCTGGCCGAGCAGGCCCGCGACCAGTTGCAGGCCGGCCAGCGCGGCGGCCAGCCACAGGCAGGCAAGGCCGAATTCAGCGATCATTGCCCAAGCTCCGCCTTCATTGGAGAGTCGCCTCGATCCGCTCGCGCGCCTGTTCGCGGCTCATGCCGGCCATCTCGCGGGGGACATAGTTCTCGTCGTGCTTGGCGAGGAGGTTGCTGGCGACAAAGGTGCCGTCCGCGCGCATGCGCCCCTCGGCGACCACGCCCGAATTCTCCTGGAACAGCGCCGGGACGATGCCGGTAAAGCTGACCGGCACGGCGGACGTGCCATCGCCGACCACGAAGCGGATCGTCACCCCATCGGGCTGCGGCGTGATCGAGCCCGGCTCGACCATGCCGCCGAGCCGCAGGTCCTCGTCGGTGCCGGGAGCGTGCTCGACGATCTCGCTCGGCAGGTAGAAATAGCTCGCCTGGCTGCGCAGCGCCCAAGCCGCCAGCAGTCCCGCGCCGATCAGCGCCACCAGCGCGATAACCAGCAGCACCAGCCGCTGGTGTTTGGGTTTAAGTGCAGCGCTCATTTCGCGCGTGTCTCCTCGCGCCGCTTTTCCGCCCGGCGCATGGCCAGCCACGACCAGCCGATAACGCCCAGCGTGACCACGACAGTCAGCGCATAGGCCCCGTTGACGAACAGCATCATGTCCCAGGCTTCGCGCATCAGGCGAACTCCTCCTCGGCAGCCATCATGGCCTTGCGCCGCAGCCGCGCCTCGGCCTGCGTGTCGGCCAGCAGCGTGCGCATCCGCATCAGCGTGATCGCGCCGAACAGGCACGAAAAGCCCACGGTGGAAGCCGCCAGCGGGTAGAGATAGACCGGGTCGATCGCGCTGTTACCCATTGTCAGGCTGGGCGGTTGGTGCAGCGAATTCCACCACACCACGCTGCGGTTGATGATCGGCACGTTGATCGCCCCCACCAGCCCGAAGATCGCGGCGATGCGGCTGGACGAGCCCTCGCGCGCCAGCGCTCCGCTGAGCGCGATGTAGCCGAAATAAAGGAACAACAGCACCAGCATCGAGGTCAGCCGCCCATCCCACACCCACCAGGTGCCCCAGGTCGGCCGGCCCCAGATCGATCCGGTGGCAAGGCACAGGAATGCAAACACCGCGCCCGGCACGGCGGCCGCGCGCGCGGCAATGGCGGCCAGCGGATGGCGCCACACCAGTTCGACCAGGCTGGCAATGGCGATAGTGGTCCAGCCGCCCATCCCCAGCCATGAAACCGCGACGTGGATCGGCAGGATCTTGACCGAATCCCCCATCAGCCGGTCGGGCGGCATCGCCACGTAGCTATAGGCCAGCGCGGCCACGACGAGCACCAGCCCCACGCCCAACAGCAGCGGGGTGAGCCAGCGGGCGAGACGCAGGAAACGGGCGGGGTTGGCGAAGCCGTGCATGGAAGGACTGTGCGGGAAACCCATCGCGAAATTGCGAGTGTCCCTTTGGCAGTTGCGGCCCCGAACCTCAAGGCCAACCTCAAGGCCGCAATAAGGCCATGGGCAACGTTCCGTGGAGGAAAAATGGGGCGATCGACGGGTCTTGAACCCGCGACCTCCGGTACCACAAACCGGCGCTCTAACCAACTGAGCTACGATCGCCATATCCAGCGCCTTGGACCGCCTTAACGGGCCTGCGCATGGGCAGCGGCCTCTTGCACGAAGCACGCCGCTTGCAAAGCTAAAATTGCGCGCTGCTTGCCTAATTCCCGGCTTGCGGCCCGCCCCTGCGGCATTATCACGCTGGCCATGCCGAATCCGGGTGAGACGAGTGCCGAAATCCTGCTGGGCCAGCCCGGCGTGCGGCGCGTGCCGACCGAGCGGCTCGAGCTGTTCGATTGCCCGGCGTTTCTGCCGCCAGACCTTTGCGTGGAACTGGTGCGGCTGATCGATCAGGACCGCCGCCCCTCGACCATCGCCGATCCCAACGGTGACCACTATTTCCGCACCAGCGAAACGTGCGACCTGTCGCCCGACGAGCCCGCCGTGCTGGACCTCGAAGCGCGGCTGCTGGCGCTGCACGGCATCGATCCCGCGCACGGCGAGCCGGTGCAGGGCCAGCGCTATGCCGAAGGGCAGGAGTTCAAGCCGCACACCGATTATTTCGAGACCAATGGGGTGGATTTTGAGCGCTATTGCTCGGTTGCAGGTAACCGGACCTGGACCTTCATGATCTACCTCAACGAGGTGGAAGCGGGCGGCGGCACGCGCTTCAAGGTGATCAACAAGATATTCCAGCCCGAAACGGGCAAGCTGGTGGGCTGGAACAACAAGCGCCTCGACGGTTCGCTAAACCCCAACACGCTCCACCACGGGATGAAAGTGCGCAAGGGGGTGAAGTACGTCATCACCAAGTGGTATCGCGAAAGGGTGTGGGGATGATCAGAACGGGTGCCTGCCACTGCGGCGCGGTGCAGTTCACCGCCGAGTTCCCCGATGAGCGGCTGGTCGGATCGCGCTGCAACTGCACGATCTGTGCGATGAAGGGCGCGGTCATGGTCTATTTGCCGCTGGCAGCGGTGACGGTAACGCAGGGCGCCGATGTGCTCGCCTGCTACCAGTTCAACACGATGGCGGCGAAGCACCACTTCTGTTCGGCATGCGGCATCCACGTGTTCCACCAGGCGCGGTCCGATCCGGACAAATACGCGATCAGCGCGGCCACGCTGGAAGGGGTGCGCGTCTACGAGGATTTCCCGGTTATGCCGGTGGGCGACGGGCAGCACCACAGCAAAGACCACGGGGGCCAGCGACGCATGGCGGGCGTGCTGCGGTTCGAGCCCTCGCCCGATGGCGAATGGGGCGATCTGAACAATCTGGCGCGGTGAGCGGGGCGTTAACCCCACCCCGCTGCGACTAGGCTCGCCTGCGGCTCACCAAGTCTCGCTCCCCTCCCGCTTGCGG
>JBDSUF010000010.1:0-36301 GCA_039927835.1 Alteraurantiacibacter sp. | reverse complement strand
ATCAGGAAGCGGATGCGGGTGATCGTCCGCGCCTGTGCCTCAATGACAATATCGGCAAACCATGCCAGCCAGGCATCGATGTCGTTGCTCTGGCTGCCAAGCTGGAGCGCGGCGTAATAGGCTTTGCGGTGGCGGTGGATCGTTTCTGCAAGCGCGGTCAGCGTCGGGGCTGACAAGTTTTGCGCCAACGCCTTTTCAGCAATCGCGCGCCCGATCCGGCCATTGCCGTCTTCAAAAGGATGGATGCTCTCGAACCACAGGTGTGAGATCGCGGCACGGGTAATTGCTGGGAGCGGGTTCCGCGACAAAGGCGCACTGTCGTTGAACCATGCGATGAAGCGGGACATTTCCAGCGGCACGGTATCCGATGGCGGCGCCTCGAAATGGACACGCGGCGCATGGAGTGCGCCTGAAACGATCTGCATGGCATCCTCATGCGTTCTGTATCGCCCGACATCGGCAATGTCCCGGCGTCCGTTCATCAGCATCGCGTGCCATGCGAATAGGGTCTGGTCGTCAATCGGCGCAGCATGGTTCCGGTAGACGTCGGCCATAAGTTCGGCGGCACCGGCCTCTGCCGCACTTGCGCGGCGCGAATCAGTGGCAAAACCCAGATGCTTGGCCAGCGACGATTGAACGCTGTCGCGGTCGAGGATTTCGCCCTCGATGGCAGAGCTATCGACGACTTCTTGCGATATGAGTTCGACGGTCAGGCCGTCGCGCGCATCGGCATCAAGATGGTGCAATGCGCCGATGACAACGCCGGAGCCTTTCAAAAATTGCTCTTCTGCCGCACGGATGCGATCCGCATCGAAGCGGAATTCAGGCCAGTCGGGAAGCTGCCAATTCCAACGCATGATTGATAAGATGCCTTTCTATCAATCACGTCACTGCCACATAATGATTGATAAAACGAGAGCCAATCAATCGCTAAAGCCAAAATGTCGCTTCGCGGGTTGCTGTTAGAAGCCCTCGCAAGATGCCACTTTAAGTTCGCCAGCGGCGAAGCGGCGTCATGCGGGGAAGACGCGGACGAAGGGGTGCTTGAGGCTCGGCGCACCTTTTTCCTCCGCCCGCTTGGCCGGTGTCCCGATCAAGGGCGCCAGCGGCGCATCGGGAAACCGGCACAAACGCAAGGCTCCCAAGAGCATCAGCGATGCGGAGTCAGCGTTTGAAGTGGGCAGGGCGAATTGATTGTTTCGATTTTGCTGCCTGTCGGGCCTTGGCAGTGGCTTCCTCGGCGTCGCCTTCGGCGTCCATATCGGCGTGCATGGCTTCCCACCCGCCAATGCCCATCAACACGCGGTCGGCGTGTTTAATGGTGTTCACATGGCCGTAGTGATTTTCGATCATCTTGACCGACGTGCCCATTTGTTCGGACAGGATATAGACATCGACACCTTCGCTTAGGCGGAACGTGGCGTAGGTGTGGCGGAAACAATAGGTCGAACGCGGGATGCCGTTCGGCCCCATCCGCAAGTCAGCCTCAACGAGCAACGCCTGAACGGTGTCGCTGTAGAGATATTTGGCAGGCTTTCCGTTGATGATCGTGAACACGGCATCATCGGGCGCGGTGGCCTTGGACAGCTCGCGCACGCGGGCAAGATATTCGCCAACGCTCTTGGGAGCCACGAGCTTGCGGGATTTGCCTTTGCCCTGGACAAACATGACGACGATCTCGCGCCCGTCGCGATCCTTGGCGAATGTGATGTCGCGCCAGCGCAAATTCTTCGCCTCGGGCGGGCGCATCCCCGTGTTGCACATGATGAGCATGAAATTGTAGCACATGGTGCGATACCAAGTGCCTTGAGGTGTGGTCGCCGCCCTGATCCATTTCCGCCCGACGCTGTGTAGCTTGCGATATTCCTCGATGGTGAATTCATCGCGGCGCATGGTTTTGAGCTTTGGCCGCCCTTCAAAGCGGTGGCTTGCAGGCACAAGCCGCTTGGTGATGGCAAAGTTCATCACCGCGTTGAGCGCGCCCATTTCAAACTGAATTGTCGCATCGCTGATATGCTCGCGGAACCGACCTTTGCCATTTTCCCGCCGCCACGTCGGGTAGCCCGCCCAACTGTCCTGACCGATCAGGTGAATCTGGGTGCTGCCGACATAATCTTCGAGCGCCTTCTTGAAGGCGTTCCTTAGGTTCTTCACGCGGTCTTGGGAAACCTCGCCGGTATCGGCACGGCGCTGCTGGGTCTGGAGATAGTCCGCCGCCACCTGCCGAAACGGGCGATTGAACACGGCGACATCGTGCTTCACCCGGAAACGGATGTCGGCGTCTTCATCGAACGCCCGATCGCGGGCGGACTCCCGGTCCGACGTGTGAAGCGAGATCGTCTTGTAGCGATCCTCTTTGGGGAGCTTGATGCGGCAATAGAAATTGCGGTGTTCGACATCGCCGCGCCTGAAAATGATCAGGCCGGATTTAAGCACCTCCTTGTCAGTGATGAACGCCATTCCCATACTCCGCCGTGCAGAAACTGTGCAGGTTTGGAGCGAGCGGGCGCGGAATTCCATAACTGTGCAGGTGCTGTGTAGGGGATTATGCCTTATTTTCTTAAGTGATTCCAGCTATTTGCTGGAATCCTGTCACCCCGACCAGTCTTTGGTACGCAGGGCCATGTTGGCGTCGCTCCCCTCGAGCGAAGGCGGTGCGGGGACGATCCCGCGCAACGCTTGCCCCTCGCCCGCTTAACCCCTATCTGCGCGCTCAAATCCAGCCACACCCTGATACCCACGAAGGACGCACCATGGCCGCCCAGTATGCCTATGTCATGAAGGACATGACCAAGACTTTCCCCGGCGCCAACAAGCCGGTGCTGTCGAATATCAGCCTGCAATTCTATCAGGGCGCCAAGATCGGCATCGTCGGCCCCAACGGCGCGGGCAAATCCACGCTGATCAAGATCATGGCCGGGATCGACAAGGATTACACCGGCGAGGCTTGGCCGGGCGAGCACATCACCGTCGGCTATCTTGAGCAGGAGCCCGAGCTGGACCCGACCAAGACCGTGCTCGAAAACGTCAAGGACGGCGCCCGCGATGTTGCCGACATGGTCGAGCGGTTCAACGCGATCGGCATGGAGATGGGCGAGGACGGCGCCGACTTCGACGCGCTGGGCACCGAAATGAGCGAGTTGCAGGACAAGATCGACGCGGTCGACGGCTGGACACTCGACAACCAGCTCGAAGTGGCGATGGAAGCCCTGCGCTGCCCGGCGGGCGACATGGGCGTCAAAAGCCTCTCGGGCGGTGAGAAGCGCCGTGTCGCGCTCACTCGCCTGCTGATCCAGAAGCCCTCCATCCTGCTGCTCGACGAACCGACCAACCACCTTGACGCCGAGTCAGTCCAATGGCTGGAAAACCACCTGAAGGAATACGCCGGCGCGGTGCTGATGATCACCCACGATCGCTATTTCCTCGATAACGTGGTCGAATGGATTCTCGAGCTCGATCGCGGGTCGTACTATCCCTACGAAGGCAACTACTCCACCTACCTGGAGAAGAAGGCCAAGCGGATGGAGCAGGAAAACCGCGAGGAAAGCGGTAAGCAGAAGACCCTGCAACGCGAACTCGAGTGGATCCGCCAGACCCCTGCCGCGCGCCAGACCAAATCGAAGGCGCGCGTGCGCAAGTTCGAGGAACTGCAGAACGCGCAGGACAATCGCCCCATCGGCAAGGCGCAGATCGTGATCCAGGTGCCCGAGCGGCTGGGCAGCAAGGTGATCGAGGCCAAGGGCCTGTCCAAGGCCTATGGCGACAAGCTGTTGTTCGAAAACCTGGACTTCATGTTGCCGCCGGGCGGGATCGTCGGCATCATCGGCCCCAATGGCGCGGGCAAGTCCACGCTGTTCAAGATCCTCACCGGCAAGGAAACGCCCGACAGCGGCACTGTCGAAATCGGCTCCACCGTGCACCTGGGGTTCGTGGACCAGAGCCGCGACCACCTCGACCCCAAGAACAACGTGTGGCAGGAAATCAGCGACGGGCTGGATTACATGACCGTCAACAAGCAGGAAACCTCCACCCGCGCCTATGTCGGCGCGTTCAACTTCAAGGGCGCGGACCAGCAGAAGAACGTCGGCAAGCTGTCCGGCGGTGAACGCAACCGCGTGCACATGGCCAAGATGCTCAAGACCGGCGGCAACGTGCTGCTGCTGGACGAACCAACCAACGACCTCGACGTGGAAACGCTGGGCGCTTTGGAGGATGCCATCGAGAATTTTGCGGGCTGCGCCGTGGTGATCTCACACGATCGCTTCTTTCTGGACCGGCTGGCGACGCATATCCTGGCGTTCGAAGGCGACAGCCACGTCGAATGGTTTGAGGGCAACTTCGCGGCTTATGAAGACGACAAGCGCAGGCGCATGGGCGATGCGGCGGATCGGCCGACGCGGTTGGCTTATAAGAAGCTGACTAGGTGAGTGAACAACGCTAAGGAAAGTGTCGCTATGGAGTGGCTCATTTCGGCAAGGATATCATGATGAGTTTGGCCGACCTTTCCGAACATCAAATTGATGCATTTATAGCGAACTATGTGAGCAGAGGTTTAGAATCTGGAGGGAAATATGCCCTGGCGGAATTGAAACTGGAAAGGCTACGGCGGGTAAAGTCCCCTTTCTCACCAGCCGAGACTGCGCGGGTCATCGTCGATCTCGCCAGAAAGTCTAACGACGGTTTGGTGACATATAAGGAAGTTTGGTCGGTTTTCCGCCCAAATGCTACATGGATCGGCAATGCGCCGCGAGCAGAGATGGCCAAAGCGCTCGCGGCAGTTATCGTTTACTGCGTCGACAAGAAGCTTCCAATCTTGACCACTCTTGTGGTTTTAGCCAGTTCGCGAAATCATTCGACAGAAGCTATCGAAAATATCTACAAAGAGGCCAAATCGTTGGGAGTAGAGACTGGCTCTAATGCGCCTGAATTTGTTAAAGAACAGCAATGCAGTTCTCTCGCGCTTTCGAATGAAGTTATCCCTTGAGTTATTCCTAAGCCGCCTCCAACCGCTTCACATCCGGCTCCTCGCCGCGCAGCTTCAATTGCGCCAGGTCATAGGCCACCTGCATCCGCAGCAGCGTTTCCGCACTGATCCCGAAGGCCTTTTCGAACCGCAGCGCCATCATCGCGCTCAGCGCGGCGCGACCGTTCAGCAGCGCGCTCATGTTCTGGCGGCTGACGCCGAGGTGGGCGGCGCAGTCGGTGACGCTCAGTCCGCGCGGCACAACCATCTCGTGGAATAACCACACGCCGGGATGCACATACAGCGAGGGGTGCATTTCCAGTCCCATCAGTGATAATCCTCCAAGTCGAGGTCGGCGATCGAGTGTTCGTCGACCTTGGTAAAAACGAGGCGCCAATTGCGCGTCACCGTAATTGCAAAGCTGCCCAGCCGGTCGCCAGCGAGCGGATGAAATCCAAAGTTGGGCGGCACGTAGAGTTCTTCGAAAGACCGGACCTCGATCAGGTGCTGCAGTATCCGGGCCAATCGAACCGGTTCAATCACGCCTTTTGCAACACCGGTTTCGAAAAATCGCCGCAGCGCCTTGAGACGGATGCTGTCGATTTCCATCGGGTGTCATGTATGGCATGACGGAACATTCGTCAAGTGTTGCATGACGGTTGCACGCTGAGTTCGAATACACTTTCCTACACGCCCGCAGCATGCCTAGCCTCCCTTCCGTTCTTTCATACCGTTCACGGCCCTCGATTCGCTTGGTTTCAAAACGAAGCCGCTGCGGAATGCACTTCATCAACTAACGCCCCAAACGTTCACCTCCACCCTCTGAAACCTGAACAACAAGCAACCACCCCTATTCAGTTAACCGACAGCCCGACTCGCTTAGACCCTCTTCATGCACACCTTGCCGCACCACTCGGCGGCAGCATCTGGAGAGACGAACGTGACTTTCAAATCCTTGCTCAAGTCGGGTGGACTGGCTGCACTGGCTATCGCGCTGGCTACCCCCGCCCTTTCCGTCGACGCTTTTGCTCAGGAGCGCCCGCAACGCGGCAACTGGCGTGGCGGCAACGACGCGGTTGAAGGCCAGCAGCAGCGTGCTGCCCGGCAGGAACAGCGCGCCGAGCGGCAGGAAGTCCGCGAGCAGCGCCAGGAAGTGCGCCAGCAGAACCGGCAGGCGCAGCAGTCGGCACCACCGCAGCAGCAGCAGGCCGCTCCTCCCCAGCAGCAGGCGCAGGCCCAGGGCGGCTGGCAACGTGGCGGCGGCGATCAAGGACGACGCGGCAACTGGAATGGTCAGCAGGCGCGCCCTGAAGACCGCTCCGACAATGGCGGCCAGCGCTGGCAGGGGCGTGATCGTCCCGATCGCGGTGCCGAGCGTTCGGAAGGCATCTACAATCCGCAGATCGACCGCAATCGCGATCGCAGCGGCGAGCGGGTGGACGGTCGCGACCGTCCGCAGGCTCCCGAGCAGGCCAATGGCGGCAACTGGCAGGGCCAGCGCGACGGCCGTGAGCAAAATCGTGACTGGAACCGCGATGGCAATCGCCAGGGCGACTGGCAGGGCAATCGCGACGGTCGAGAGCAAAACCGTGACTGGAACCGCGACAGATCGCGCGACGGTACCTGGAACCGCGACGGCAACCGCGACCGAGACTATCGCGATAACAACCGCAACGGCAGCTATCGCGACAACGACCGCAACGGCTCGTATCGCGATAATGACCGGCGCGACCATCGCCGGTGGGATCGTCGCTGGCGCGATAACAACCGCTACAACTGGAACAGCTACCGCTATTCCAACCGCCACATCTACAGCCCCGGCCGGTACTACGCGCCGTACCGCAATTACAGCTATCGCCGCCTGAGCATCGGCTTCTCGCTCGATCGGCTGTTCTTCGGCAACCGCTACTGGATCAACGATCCGTGGCAGTACCGCCTGCCCGAGGTCTACGGCGACTATCGCTGGGTCCGCTACTACGACGACGTGCTGCTGGTGGACATGTACACCGGCGAAGTGGTCGACGTGATCCACGACTTCTTCTGGTAACCGCTCGTTCGAGCTCGCGTTGCCGGAAGAGTGGCCGGCAATTGTGGGGAGCCCCCGCCCTTTTCGAAGGGTGGGGGCTTTCGCTTGCGTGCAGCCGGGGTCTTTCGCTTGCGTGCTGCCGCCCGGCGCTTTTATGGCACATGGCATGACGCCCGATGTCGAACGCGAATTCCACAAGGACCAGCCCTTCCTGCGCACGCTGGGCAAAAAGGTGCGCGAGCGGTTGGCCGCCAATCCCGCCGTGTGGCGGGTGCCCACCGACAAGGCCGAGCTCTATGCCGTGGCGGAGTTCGTCACCGCGGAGGAATGCGCCCGCTGATCGCGATGATCGACGAGGTGGCCAAGCCGTCCACGGTGTTCGACCTCGATTACAGCGACGGCTATCGCACCAGCTATTCGGGCGATGTCGATCCGCACAATCCGTTCGTGAAGAAGATCGAGCGGCGGATCGATGACCTGCTGGGTGTGGAGCCGAACTGGGGCGAGACGATCCAGGGCCAGCGATATATGCCGGGGCAGGAGTTCAAGCCGCACCACGACTGGTTCCACCCCAACACCTCGTACTGGGAGCGCGAGACCACCAAGGGCGGCCAGCGGGCGATCACCGCGATGGTCTACCTCAACAATGTGGCGGCGGGCGGCACGACCGATTTTCCCGAGCTCGGCATGTCGGTCGAGCCGAAGGAGGGCGTGCTCTTGCTGTGGAATAATGCCCTGCCCGATGGCATGCCCAACCGCGCCACGCTGCATGCCGGAACCCCGGTGGCGGACGGCGTGAAATACGTCATCACCAAGTGGTACCGCGTGCGGCCCTGGCGCTGAGGGTGGGGCGCTGAGGGTGGGGCGCTGAGCGGCCGGGCTAATCGTCGGGCAGATGCTTGACGGCCAGCCGCACTTCCGCCGCCATCCGGTCAACCTTGCGCGCCAGGCGGAGGATTTCCAGCTGGGTCCGCAGGTTGACCTCATAATCATGGCGCGCGGTAATGCGGTCCTTGGACGCCTGCCGGTTCTGGCTCATCAGGATGATCGGCGCCTGCACCGCCGCCAGCGTCGACAACATCAGGTTGAGGAAGATGAACGGGTAGCCGTCGAACGGCCTCATGCCCAGAGCTTCGGTCATCCGGCTGTTGATCATCATCCAGCCGAACAAGATGACGGTGAACAGCCCGATGAAGGCCCAGCTGCCGCCCACAGCCGCCACCTTGTCCGCCATGCGGTCACCAAACGTGTTTTGCGACTGTGCCAGCTCGTCGGCGTCGGGAACGGTATAGGTCCCGGTCGCGACGCGGATAAGCACGCGCTGCTCGTCGGGCTCCAGTTCATCCAGTTCGCGGCCGAGTAGTTCCAGCGCCAGCTCGCGCGGATCGGTCTCGTGGCTCATTGGTGATCCTTTATTCCTCAAGCGCCTCGGCGATGAGCCGGCGGGTGTTGGCTACGCCATAGAGCGCGATGAAGCTACCCATGCGCGGCCCCTGTTCGCTGCCCAGCAGCGTTTCATACAATGCCTTGAACCAGTCGCGCAGCGAGGCGAAGGCATAGCCCTCGTCCTTGCCGATTTCGTAGACGGCGTTCTGCAGGTCCTCGGCGGGTGTCTCCTCGGCCACCCCAGCGAGGTAGGCGTCGAGCGCACGCAAGGCCGCCGCTTCGCTGGCAACTGGCGCGCGCCGCTTCAGCGTCGGGGCGACGAATTCGCGGTTATAGGCCAGCGCAGTCCCGACCAGCGCATCGAGATCGGGCCAAGCCTCGGGCGAGGCATCGGCGACGTAATTGCGCAGGTATGCCCACACCTGTTCGCGCGTGGCATCGGCCCCCAGCACGCTGACGAGGTTGAGCAACAGACCATAGGTCACCGGCAAAGTATTGCCCGCGCCATCGTCCTTACCCGTGGCGTGCAGCAGGTGCCACGCGGGGTTGCCCAGCCGCTTATCCCACTCCTGCGCAGGAATGGCCGCGCGGAATTGCCAGTAATCGTCCACCGCGCGCGGGATCACGCCGACGTGGAGCTGCTTGGCGCTTTTGGGATTGGGGAAGATGTACAAGCCCAGGCTCTCCTCGGTGCCATAGGTCAGCCATTCGTCGATCGTCAGGCCGTTGCCCTTGGACTTCGAGATCTTCTCGCCCTTCTCGTCGAGGAACAGCTCGTAGATCAGCCCCTCGGGCTTCTTCCCACCGAGCACCTCGACGATGCGGCCCGACTGGGTGACACTGTCGGTCAGATCCTTGCCGCACATCTCGTAGTCGACCCCCAGCGCGTACCAGCGCATGGCCCAATCCACCTTCCATTGCAGCTTGGCCTGCCCGCCGAGAACCGACTGTTCGACCACATCGCCGGCGTCGTCGGTAAAGCGCACGATCCCCGCCTCGGCATCGATCACTTGCACCGGCACTTGCAACACCGCGCCGCTGTTCGGGCTGACCGGCAGCACCGGTGAATAGGTCTGCCGCCGCTCCTCGCGCAAAGTGGGCAACATGATGTCCATGATGGCATCGTACTTGCGCAGCACCTGCCGCAAGCCATCATCGAAGGCGCCGGAATTGTAGCGATCCGACGCCGAGACGAACTCGTACTCGAACCCGAACTGGTCGAGGAAGGCTTGCAACCGCGCATTGTTATGGTGCGCGAAACTCTCGTGCGTGCCGAACGGATCGGGAATGCGCGTCAGCGGCTTGCCCAGATGGCTTTCGAGCATCGCCTTGTTGGGCACGTTGTCCGGCACCTTGCGCAGGCCGTCCATGTCGTCGCTGAACGCCACCAGCCGCGTTGGCGCGGGCGCGCCGTGCTCGCTGGCCACGATCTCATATGCCCGGCGCACCAGCGTTGTACGGAGCACTTCCTGGAACGTGCCGATGTGCGGCAGGCCGCTGGGTCCATAGCCGGTCTCGAACAAGGCGGGCGCGCCGTTTGGCTTGGCCCCCCGGTAGCGCTTGACCAGCTTCATCGCCTCCTGGAACGGCCAGGCCTTGGACACTCGGGCGGCAGAGATCAGCGCATCATCGAACATGGTCGCGGCTATTGCGACAAAGCCACTGTTTCGCAAGCGCGAGCGGACAAGTTGCGACATTTAGCCGCTTGGCGCTGTTTCCGCCGTGTGGCACTCAAGTGGCGGGAGAGAAACATATGATCAGCCGCCCACTAGCCCGTAAATTCGCCTCGATCAGCCTCACCGCCTTGGCGCTGGCCTCGTGCACCACGTCCAGCGCCGATCAGCCGACCAGCGCCATGGCCACGGCCGACCAGTGCGCGAGTTTCGATACTTCCGTGCTCGGCGCGGGCAATGCCACGAAGCGCTGGGTTGCCGCTGCCGAGGCGCTGCCCGCGTTCTGCGAGGTGTCGGGCATGCTGACCCCGGTGGCGGGATCGACCATCGGCGTGGTCTATCGCCTGCCCGCGCATTGGAACGGCAAGGTGCTGGGCATTGGCGGCGGCGGCTGGGCAGGTAATGTCACACTGGGCGCGGCGAGCGAGGGGCTGGCGCAAGGCTATGCCACGATGCAGACCGACGGTGGCAACGCCGGGACCGACGTATGGGCCAACTCGTGGGTCGCCGAACGGCCGCAGAGCGCAATCGACTTCAGCCACCGCGCGATCCACCTGATGACCGAGCGCGGCAAGGCCGTGGCCGCCGCCTTCTATGGCCGCCCGCACGATCGTGCCTATTACAACGGTTGCTCCACCGGCGGGCGCATGGGGCTGATGGAAGCACAGCGCTATCCGGCCGATTACGACGCGATCATCGCTGGCGCGCCGGTCTACACGCTGCAAACGCAGACCAGCTCGGTGTTCCGCAACCAGCTGTTCGCCGCGGGCGGCGCGGCGGGGGCATTTACCGCAGAGGACCTGCAACTGGTGCAGTCGTCGGTCCTTGCGCAATGCGATGCGCGCGATGGACTGGCCGACGGAATCGTCAACGACCCCGCATCGTGCCGGTGGCAGCCGTCCAGCGTGCAATGCACCGGCGGCAAGACCGCAAGCTGCCTCTCCGCGCCGCAGGTCACCGCGCTGCACGCCGCCTATGACGGGCGCCGCGCGTCCGACGGCAGCTGGGCCATGCTGCCCATGCGGCGCGGCGGCGAGGCTTCGTGGGCGTTCTTCGTCGGCACCAACGGAGCGGGCGTCGATCCCTCGCGCGGCGGCGGGCTCGGCGGGGTCTATCCGATCGCCAACCCCGGCGTGGCATGGGACATGCTGGGCATGACCGAAGCCGATTACCTGACCGTGCGCCACAGCCCCTTCGCCGCCCTGTACGAGGCGAGGGACCCGAACCTGTCGGCCTTCTTCGCGCGCGGTGGCAAGCTGATGATCTGGCACGGCGAGAGCGATCCCGGGCCCAGCCCGGTCGCCACACTCGACTATGTGCAGGCGGTCCAGTCGCAGAACCCCGCGGCGGCGCGGCAGTTGGCCTATTACACCTTGCCAGGGGTCGGCCACTGTCGCGGCGGACCGGGAGCGGACGCGGTCGATTACCTGTCGGCGATGGACGAATGGGTGAGTACCGGAAGGGCACCCGCCACCTTGGTCGGTCGCAACAACCAGAGCGGCATCACCCGCGCGCATTGCGCCTGGCCGGGCGTTGCGCGGTTCAACGGCAATGGCGACGCCAACGATCCCGCGAACTGGAGCTGCACCGCACGCGGGGCGTGATAGCGTGACCCCGCGCACGAAGAAGGGGCGGCTTGCCGTTGCGGCAATACCACCCCTTCCCCACCGTGCGACCCTAAGGGCCGGCGTTTACGAGCCCTTCAGGCTGCGGCGGAACGGCCCTGCGCCAGTTCCGGCCAGTTCATCGGGTACTGGCTCAGATCGATGCGTGACTTGCCGCCGGTAAACGAACGGCCGATCGACTGTTCGATCAGCTTGGCGCGGTGCAAGCGGGCCTTGCGGCTGTGGAACGGGTTTGCCCGGTCCGGCTCGGCATCGGTCATGCGGTTGATCAGCGCACGACGCTCCTCGGCCGTGGCGAGGCGTTCGCGCGGCAGCGACACGGCGGCACCCGAATGCGACAGGCCCTTGTTGTCGGTCGCTGGCGCATGGCGGAACGGCGATACCGGCGAAGTGATGACCTGCGGCTCGGTCGCGACGGCGACTGCGGGCGTGGTGACCAAGGGCGCCGCGATGAAATCAGCGAACGCCGGGGCCGGAATGCTCGAGGTCACCATAGAGGTGAGCGGCTTCGCGGTCACCGGATCGAGCTTGGGACGCTCCAGCCGCACAGCCTCGACCTTCCGACGGCGGCGCAGGGCAGTTGCGGCGACACCGCCCAACCCGGCGAGGGCGAGGATCGAGAGCAGGCCGCCAAGCCACATGGCCGATTCGCCAGCATCGGGACCCGAGCCTTCAGCGGCAGGGGCAGCATAGTTATCAGCCGGGGCCTGGCTATCGGCCGGCGGCGCGACATAGGGGGCGGGCTCTGCAGCGGTGACGCTTTCCGCCGGGCCAGACAGCGGCGCGGTCGCGTTCGGCGCCGTGGCCAGAGCGGGGCCCGACGCGGCACCGCTGGAAGCGGGCGTGCTGCGCGGAGCAGCAGCGGGCGCGGCGCGGGCAGTTGTCACAGGGGCTGCGCTGGCAGCAACGCGCGGGGTGCCGGAAGCGGTCGAAGTATTGGCGGTCGATGCAGTAGCGGTCGGCGCATTGGCCGTAGTGGGAACACTAGGTGCGACGGTCTGAACAACGGGGCGCGAAACGGTCGGCGTCGCGCTGGGCGAAGTGGTGGTGGTGGTTGACTGTACGGGCGACTGCAACACCGGGGCCGGGATGGCGGGTGCGGCTGATGGCACTGTTGCCGGAGTGGCCGGCGCCTGCATGGTAACCGGGTCGATCACCTGCGCCAGCGCGGTGGTTGAAGCCAAGGCGAGGACAGCGGCGATCGCGGTCGAGGCCGAACGAGTGAGGGTGTGGTGTGTCTTCATAGTAGCCAAGGAACGCTTGGCCGCGAAAATTCGTTCCGACAGGCGCCGTTCATCTTGGCGATATAATGTTGATTTCATGAGGTAATTGTAGATTTTCCCGCGACAGACCGCCGTTGCCATACGACAGCCCGACGACAGCCCGCTTCTCCGCCGACGCAAAATTATCTCGCAGGCAGGATCGCAGGCGGGTGCTGCGTTTACTTTTCGTTCCGCCCATTGCATGGATTGTTCGCATGACCGCCGTGCCCCTTCCCGCGCTTCACGCCAGCCACGCCGGGTGCTGGTTGCGGGCTGCCACCGATCACACGCGCGGCGTCGGCAAGGGCGAGGCGGTGATGGCGGCGGCCGATACTCCGCTGCTGCTGCTCAACGCTCCGCTCGTTGCCACCCGGCTCGGTTATCCGGACTTGTCGGGCCTCGATCTGCTTGAGCTGTTCGCCTTCGTCCATCCGGCGCGTTTCTGTGTGCCGACACCGCATGGCCTGGCCCATGCGCTGGGACTGCCGATGCCAGACGACGATGCCGACGTGCCACGCCTGTTGCAGCAGGCCGCTGGCGCGCTGCTCGAGCATTGCGAACAGGCAGATTGGCCAGAGCGGGAAGGCGCCTGGTCCGCGCTGCAATCACTCGCCCGCCTGCGCTGGCCGTGGGCGCCGGTGATTGCGCCGCATATCAGGCAGCCGGAACGCGCCGAAAAGTGGCTGTTCGCCCGCCTGCCCGAGTGGGAGGAAGCGCCCGAGCGCCCGCAACCTGCGCAAGTTGTGCTGGCCGACGATGCTGTGGCAGCGCGGCTCGACCGGCTGACCGGCTCTGCCGCCGAACGTCGGCCCGGCCAGCAGGCCTATGCCAAGGAGGCCGCGCGCGTGTTCGCCCCGCGCGCCAAGGCCGATGCGCCGCACATGCTGCTGGCGCAGGCCGGCACCGGCACCGGCAAGACGCTCGGCTACCTCGCCCCCGCCTCGTTGTGGGCCGAGCAATCGGGCGGCACCGTGTGGGTCTCGACCTATACCAAGAACCTGCAACGCCAATTGCGCGCCGAAAGCGCCCGCGCCTGGCCCGAACGGCGAGCAGACGGCAGCCGCCCGGTGGTGATCCGCAAGGGTCGCGAGAATTACCTCTGCCTGCTCAACCTGGAGGATGCACTGCAAGGCGGCTTTGGCGGGCGGGCGGCGGTGCTGGCGCAACTGGTCGCGCGCTGGGCCGCCTACAGCCGCGATGGCGACATGATCGGCGGCGACTTGCCCGGCTGGCTGGGCACGCTGTTCCGCAGCCGCGCGATCCGCAGCCTGACCGACCAGCGCGGCGAATGCATCTATGCCGGCTGCCCGCACTACCGGAAGTGCTTCATCGAACGCTCGGCCCGGGCCAGCGCGCAGGCCGATCTGGTGATTGCCAACCACGCGCTGGTGATGATCAACGCGGCGCGCGGCCGTGACCATGCGCAAAAGCCCACGCGGGTGGTGTTCGACGAAGGGCATCATGTGTTCGATGCCGCCGATGCCACCTTCGCCGCCGCGTTGACCGGGATGGAGACGATCGAGTTGAAGCGCTGGATCCTCGGGCCAGAGCGCGGCTCCAAGGGCCGCCGCCGGGGCTTGGCCGCACGGCTGGCGGAGGTGGTGAGCTATGACGAGGCCGCGCGCAAGGCCGTCGCCGCCGCCTGCGAAGGGGCCGAAGCCCTGCCCGGCTCCGGCTGGCTGCAACGGCTGACCGAAGGTGCGCCTTCGGGTCCGCTCGAACACCTGTTCTCCGCCGTCCGCGCCACCACTTACGCGCGCGACGAGAGCGGCGGACAGGAAGCGGGCTACGGCATCGAGACCGAGGCCGCGCAGCTTGATGGACCGCTGGTGCAACTGGCGGGAGAAGCCGCCGCTGCGCTCGGCGCGATCCGCCAGCCGCTGATCCGTCTGGGCGTTCGGCTGGAAGCGATCATCACCGATGCGCCCGACTGGCTTGATGGCCAGGGCCGTGCACGGATCGAAGGCGCGCGGCACTCGCTGGCGTGGCGGGTGGACATGCTGACCGCGTGGGAAGCCCTGCTCGATCGGCTGGGCGGCCCGGCGGACCCCGATTTCGTCGACTGGCTGGCGGTCGACCGTTCCGATGCGCGCGAATACGATGTGGGGATCCACCGCCGCTATCTCGATCCGATGCGCCCTTTCGCCCGCACCGTGCTGGCGGGCACGCACGGCGTGATGCTGACCAGCGCCACGCTGACCGATCGCGGCGGCGCGGGCGATGGCTGGGCCAGCGCGGTCACCCGCTCGGGCGCGCCGTGGCTGGGCGTCACGCCGCTGCAGACCGAGTCGGAGAGCCCATTCGACTATGCCGCCAACGCCGAGGTCCTGATCGTGACCGACGTGGCCAAGGGCGACATGGCTGCGCTCGCGGGTGCCTATGCCCGCATCATCGAGGCGAGCGCCGGCGGCGTGCTGGGGCTGTTCACCGCCATCCGCCGCTTGCGCGCGGTCCACGGGCGCATCGCCGACCGGCTCGCCCGCACCGGCTTGCCATTGTACGCCCAGCACGTCGATCCGATCGACACCGGCACGCTGGTCGACATCTTCCGCGACGATCCGCGCGCCAGCCTGCTGGGCACCGATGCGTTGCGGGACGGGGTCGACGTGCCCGGCGAGAGCTTGCGCTGCGTGGTGCTGGAGCAGGTCCCGTGGCCGAAGCCGAGCATTCTCCACCGCGCCCGCCGCGCGGCGGAAGGCGGTGCGGCGCACGATGACCGGATCATTCGCGCGCGGCTGGCGCAGGCTTTCGGTCGCCTGATCCGCAGCAAGGATGACCGGGGCCATTTCATCGTCCTGTCAGCCGCCTTTCCCAGCCGGCTGGTGAGCGCTTTTCCCAAGGGCACGCCGGTCCTGCGGCTGACGCTGGACGAGACGCTCGCTCGCCTTGGCCATCCGCCTCTGCTAGAACCGAGCTCAAACGAAGCAGGGCACGAGGACGAAGCACGGTGAAATTGCTGGGCCTGCTGCGCCACGCCAAATCCGATTGGGACGACCTGACCTTGCGCGATTTCGATCGCGGTCTGAATGCGCGCGGGCGGCGGGGCGCGGCGCTGATGGGCGCGCATATCGTGACACACGGTGAGCCGTGGGATGCGATCATCGCCAGCCCTGCCGCACGGGTCATGGCCACGCTCGATGCCTCGGGCCTGCCGCAGCCAGTCACCTTCGCGGAGGAGGCCTATCTTGGTGATGCCCCGACCTTGCTAGGCCTGCTGCGCCAGCACGGCGGGGCGGCCAAGGCTGTGCTGCTGGTGGCGCATAATCCCGGCCTGCAGGAGCTGGTGATGGAACTGGTCGCGCCGGACAGCGAAACGGCGCAGTTTGGCGAATTGCTGGAGAAATTCCCCACCGCCGCATTTGCCGTGCTCGAACTGGATATCGACACCTGGGATCAGTGCCGTCCGGGCTGCGGCAGGCTGGTGCATTTCGCCCGCCCCCGCGATCTCGATCCTGCGCTCGGTCCGGTAGGCGCCGGTTAGTCGTTCTCAGACCGTCTGCAACGCGCCCGACAAGCGATTGCGGATGGCCGTCAGTCGCGCACGAATATCGGCCAGCGATGCTTCTTCGTGTGGGGAGGACCTGGCGGCGGCGGTGGACTTCTCAGCACCCGCCAGCACCACGCGGGCGCCCTTCAGCGTGTAACCTTCGTGGTTGACCAGCCGATCAATGGTGGCGACCATGGCCACGTCGTGCGGGCGATAGAGCCGCCGCCCGCCACTGCGCTTCAGTGGACGCAGCATCGGGAACTGCTGCTCCCAGTAGCGGAGGATGTGCTGGCGGATCCCCAAAGCCTCCGCCACCTCGCCGATGGTGCGCATGGCATCGGGAGCTTTTCCGTCCTCGAAGCCTTTTTGGCCATCTTCGAAAGAGTGGGGCGCGGCGGACATCGATCGTTATCCCTTAAGGATCCGGTCTTTCAGCTTCTGGCTGGCGCGGAAGGTGAGCACGCGGCGCGGTGTGATCGGCACTTCGACACCGGTCTTGGGATTGCGGCCGATGCGCTGCTTCTTGTCCCGCAGGATAAAGGTGCCGAAGCCGGAAATCTTGACGTTTTCGCCTTCACTCATCGCATGGCACATCTTGCCGAGGATCGATTCAACCATGTCGAGGCTCTCGGCGCGCGAGAAGCCCATCTTGCGATTGATCGTCTCGGCCAGGTCGGCCCGGGTCAGCGTCCCGACAGAGCGCATCGAATCCATGCGTAGCAACTCCTCAAATGGCGCGACCCGACTTAATAGTGCAGCAATCCCCGGCGGATGGCAAGATTAACACCTCGGCCTGTCCCCGGCTTGTGACCCTAGACTCGCAACAAGCTGGCACCCCAGGTGAAACCGCCGCCCATCGCTTCCAGCATGACCAGCTGGCCGCGCTTGATGCGCCCGTCGCGCCATGCGGTGTCGAACGCCAGCGGCACCGACGCGGCCGAGGTGTTGGCGTGGCGGTCCACGGTCACCACCATGCGGCTCATCGGCAGGTTCAGCTTGCGCGCGGTGGCTTCGAGAATGCGGGCATTGGCCTGGTGCGGCACCACCCAGTCGATATCTGCCGCCTCATAGCCCGACTTGGCCAGCACGTCCTGCAGCACTTGGGCGAGGTTGACGACCGCGTGGCGGAACACCTCGCGGCCCTTCATGCGCATGTGGCCGGAAGTGCCCGTGGTGGACACGCCGCCGTCGGTGAACAGCAGATCGCGATGCGCCCCGTCGGCGTGGAGCTGGGTGGCCAGGAAGCCGGTCTCGGTCGCATCGTCCTCCGGCCCCGCACCGATTACGAAAGCGCCCGCGCCGTCGCCAAACAACACGCATGTGGTGCGGTCTTCCCAGTCGATCAGCCGGGTGAGCGTCTCCGCGCCGATCACCAGCGCCTTGGTGGCAAGGCCGGTGCGGATCATCGATTCGGCGGTTGCCAGGGCATAGATGAACCCGGTGCACACCGCCGACACGTCGAATGCAGCGAACCCCGCCCCGCCCAGCGCGTTCTGCACGATGGTGGCGGTTGACGGGAAAGTCAGGTCGGGCGTCGTCGTCGCCAGCACGATCAGGTCGATTTCGGCAATGGTCAGGCCGGCATTGTCGAGCGCGTTGCGCGCCGCCTCGATGGCCAGCGTGGAGGTGGTCTCCCCCTCGCCCGCGACATGGCGCTGGGTGATGCCGGTCCGCTCACGAATCCACTCGTCGCTGGTATCGACCTGCAGCGCCAGCTCGGCGTTAGTCAGCGCGCGACGCGGCAAGGCTGAGCCCGAGCCCAGGAAAACCGCGCGCCTCACTTGGCCAATCCGCCGTTTTCGCGCAGGCGCGCCGCGCCCAGTTCGGCCAGATCGGCCATGATGCGTTCGGTCAGGCTTTCCTCCAGCATGCGCGCGGTAACTTCCACCGCATTGGCGACCCCTTGGACGTTGGCGCTGCCGTGCGATTTCACGACTACGCCGTTCAGCCCGAGGAATACGCCGCCATTGTGGTTGTTGGGGTCGAGGTGATGGCGCAGCAGCTCGGTAGCCGGGCGCGAGACAAGGAACCCGAACTTCGAACGGATCGACGAGCGGAAGGCGGTCTTCAACAGGTCGGTCACGAAGCGGGCCGAGCCCTCGATCGCCTTGAGCGCGATGTTGCCCGAAAAGCCATCGGTCACGACCACGTCCACTTCGCCGCGATTGATCTTGTCGGCTTCCACAAAGCCCTGGAAATCGAGCGCCAAACCCGGAGCGCCGCGCAAGATGGCGGCGGCTTCCTGCAACCGGTCGGTGCCCTTGATCTCTTCGGTGCCGATGTTGAGCAGGCGCACGCTGGGCGCTTCCTTGCCAGTGACGATGCGCGAATAGGCCGCGCCCATGATCGCAAACTGCACCAGGTTGCGCGCGTCACATTCGGTATTGGCGCCAAGATCGAGCATGACCACGTCGTTGTCGCCCAACGTGGGCAAAAGCCCGGCCAGCGCGGGCCGGTCAATCCCCGGCATGGTGCGCAGGGCCAGCTTGCTCATCGCCATCAGCGCGCCGGTGTTGCCGCCGCTGACGGCCGCCGCGCAATCGCCCGCCTTCACGGCGTTGATCGCCAGGCCCATGCTGGTGGTCTTGGCGCGACGCAGCGCGGCAGTCGGCTTTTCGTCGCCCGCCACCACGTCGTCGCAATGGAGAATCTCGGACGCGCCGCGCATGTTTGGATGCGCGTCGAGCGCCGCCTTGATGCGGGTTTCGTCACCGACGAGCAGGAACTTGAACTGCTCGTGGCGGCGGCGGGCCAGGGCGGCACCGGAGACCATCACGCGCACGCCTTCGTCCCCGCCCATCGCATCAATCGCGATACGCGGCAGGCTCATGTGCGCAAATCCCCCGGATAAAAGGGCTTAGAGGCCCTTGGGCTCGAGAATCTGGCGACCATTGTAGTGGCCGCAGGCGCCGCACAGGTTGTGCGGGCGCTTCAGTTCCCCGCAGTTGCCACACTCGTGGAAGGCTTCCACCTTCAGCGAATCGTGGGACCGACGGTTGCCGCGACGATGCGGCGAAGTTTTTCTTTTAGGGACGGCCATCTCGGCACCTGTTCCTTGAATTTACGCAATTTCGTGGAGCCGCCCTAGGGCAGGCAACGGGTCCACGCAAGCGTGACCTCCGATGCCGTTCAAGATGCGACGAAGGCGCGCGCTATAGATGATTTGGCCTGCGTTGCAACCCATCATATCCGCCGCTAGGGTGCCCCCCATAGAGGGGGAAATCGCATCATGCAGGATTTGCACATCACCTTGCTGGCGGCCGCACTGGCAGGACTGATCACAGGCTGGCTCGGCTGGCGCTGCGGCAAGATCCGCGTTTCCGAGAAAATCCTCCATGGCGACGGTGGCAACGGCTTGTTGCTCCGCCGCATGCGGGCGCAGAGCAACTTCACCGAATATACCCCGATCGCGCTGGTGCTGATCCTGGTGCTGGACCTGGCGGGACAGGATGGCTGGCTGCTCGGGCTAACCGCGCTCGCCTTCATGCTCGGCCGCGTGCTTCACGCCATCGGCATGGACGCCGAGATTGCCGCCCGCCCGCGCATGGTGGGCATGTTGTTGACGTTCCCGCTGTTACTGCTGTGGGCTGTGTGGGCCGCGCTGGTGGCGTTCCGAGTGATCTAGCCTGCTGCCAGCACCCGGTCAGCCACGAAGGCATTGGTCAGGCGCTCCTGCCCGAAGGTGCTGCGCTCACCGTGGCCGGGCACAAAGACCACATCGTTGCCCAGTGGCCACAGCTTGCCGGTGATCGCGTCGAGCAGGTCCTGGTGGTTGCCCATCGGGAAATCGGTGCGCCCTATCGAGCCGGCGAACAGCACGTCGCCCACCAGTGCCAGATTTGTCGGGCGGTGGAAGAACACCACGTGGCCGGGCGTGTGGCCGGGGCAATGGAGCACTTCCAGCGTCAGTTCGCCCACGGTCACCGTGTCACCATCGACCAGCCAGCGATCCGGCTCAAACACCTGGCAATGCATGCCGAAGCGCGGACCATCGTCCTCCAAACGGGCGATCCAGAACCGATCTGCCTCGTGCGGGCCTTCGATCGGCAAGGCCAGTTCCTTCGCCAGCATGCCCGCCTGCCCGCAATGGTCGGCGTGGCCGTGCGTGAGGAGGATCTTCTCCAGCGTCACCCCATAATGCGCCACCGCCGCCTTCAACCGGTCGAGATCGCCACCGGGATCGACCAGCGCGCCTTTCATCGTCACCGCACACCAGATCAGCGAGCAGTTCTGCTCGAACGCGGTGACGGGAATGATCGTGGCGCGCAGAGGGGCATGGGCGGGAGAAGTCATGCGCGATTAGTGGCGTTACCGCCGGGCAATTACAACCGCCCGCTTTTCCACACCACCCGTCCCAACAGGTCGAGCTGGTCGGCGGTAACCGACAGCGGCGGGTAGGACAGGTTCTGGCTGAGCAGCGAAAAGCGGCCCCCGACTTGGCTGGTTACGCGCTTGACCAGCAGGTTCTCGTCCAGCCGGACCACATAGATGCCATCGCGGAACGGTCGTTCGGCCAGATCGACCAGCAGGTCGTCACCTTCGCGCAGCAGCGGCTCCATCGAATCGCCAATGACGCGCACGGCGGAGAGCTTGTCGGGCTCCAGCCCCTGTTCGCGCAGCCAGCGCTGCGAGAAGCGGAACGAATCGAACGGCTGCTCGGGCGGCGCAACGGCGCCGGGCCCGGCAGAAACCTCAATTGACAGGCGCGGTACCTCGACCCAGTCACGCGGCGTATCGTAGGATTTTTCCTGCGATGCACCAAGTGCAGTCTCGGCGACGCCGAAGAACTTCGCCAGCTTGCGGCGATCGTCCTCCTCCAGCTTTCGCGGGCTGCCCTTCGAGATATACTGTTGCAAATACGTAGTATTACGCCCCAGCATGCGCGAAAGCGATGCAAGGCTGGTGCCCCTCTGTCGCGACAGTTCACCCAATTTTTGTCGCGCCTGCATCATTTCGCTCCATGTCGCGTTCCGAGACAACGATGTACATGATGTATTTTTCCTAGACAAGTAGGATTTTGCCATTCAGCAAAAGGGCACGGTGATTCTTCCCAGCGGAGTCGCCCAAGACCACAACTGATCCGTGAGAGGAAACCGCGATGCTGATCCGCAAGATTGAAGTCTTTCTGCGCCGCACGGGCATGCCCGCCACCAAGTTCGGCCGCATGGCAGCGCGCGATCCGCGCTTCGTGCTCGATCTGCGGATGGGCCGCACGCCGCGCACTTCAATGGAACAGCGGGTGGAACATTTCATGAACGCCTACCGGGAGCAAACCCATGCTTATTGAATTCAAGTCCGTCCCCGCCCCCATCCCCGCGCCCGTGCGTCAGCCGATTCTGGGCGAGCCCGAACAGCGCGCGCGCGGCAGCCTGATCAGGCGCAACCGCCGCACGCCGGGGGAACGGCTGCTCGAAACGCTGGCCGATCTGGCGCAAGGCAAGGCGCGCCTGGTGTCCCACGCCGAGAGCAACTGGGCGAGCATCACCTTCGCCGGCACACGCCATCGCGTGGTACTGGAATTCACCGGCGAGGACGCGCTCGAGGCGGGAGAATGCTTCATCGCCTTCCTGCCCGAGCACGAATTCGCCATCCCCGGCCAACTGGTGGCCGATGCCGCGGTGGTTGAGGTCGATCACGTGGCCGCGCCGCCGTTGTTGCGGGTGATTTGCGAGTTGCTGATGCTGGAGGAGGGGTGAGGTCTGTATACCTGGACTTGACTTTTTGCATACCTTTAATATACGTTTCGTATGATCAGAAGCTTCCGTAACAAGCCACTTGGGGTCTTTGCTTCGACCGGTGATGCACGGAAGCTGCCGGTTCGCGACTCAGCGGTAAGAAAGTTGGCACGGCAATTGGCGCTCCTCAATGCTGCCATCCAGCCAGAGGACATGAATTTGCCGGGCTTCTACTTCCACTCTCTCAAAGGAGAGGAACGATGGTCCGTCAGGATTACGGCAAATTACCGGCTGACATTCGGCTGGTTGGAGCCCGACGCAATTGACCTAGATATTGAAGATTATCACTGAGTGTGGGCGCCGCACCATTTTCGCGGCAAGTGGAAAGAGTAAGAATGTATTACGATCCGATCGCGGGCCTTGGCCCCGTCCACCCTGGCGAAGTGTTGCGCGAAGATGTCTTGCCCGCGAGCGGCCTGACGAAAACCGCTTTTGCCGCACGACTGGGCATTACCAGGCTTACGTTGCACAATGTCTTGGTGGGCAAATCGTCCGTTTCGACGGTTTTTGCGCTCAAGCTGTCGCGGCTGCTCGGAACCTCGCCCCAGCTTTGGCTCAATTTGCAGCAAGCCTATGATTTGGCAGTCGTCAGCAAGGAAAAGCGCTGCGAAATCGACGGGATTGAAGCTCTCGAATTGCGCTAAACCCGCCGGATCACCAGGTTCCTGATCTCGCTCATGTCTTCCATCGCGAACCGCACGCCTTCGCGGCCGAGGCCGGAATCCTTGACGCCGCCGTAGGGCATGTTGTCGACCCGGTAGCTCGAGACGTCGTTGACCACCACGCCGCCAACGTCGAGCACGTCCCATGCCTCGAGCACCTTGTGGATGTCGCGCGTGAAAATGCCGGCTTGCAGGCCGAACTTGGAGTTGTTGACCTCGGCCAGTGCCTCGTCCCAATCGGTGAACGTGGCGAGGTTGGCGAGCGGACCAAAAGCCTCCTCGGTCATCGCGGCGCAGAACTGCGGCACGTTTTCGAGCAAGGTCGCTTCAAGCATCGCGCCTTCCAGCTTGCCGCCGCACAGCAGCGTGGCCCCGGCATCCACCGCCTCGTCAATCCAGCCCTTTAGGCGAGCCGCCTCCTTCACGCTGATCATCGGGCCGATGAAGGTGTCGCGGTCCTTTGGATCGCCCGCCACAAGCGTTTTGGTCTTGGCCACCAGCATGGCCTTGAACGCATCATAGATATCGGCGTGAACCAGTATCCGCTGCACGCCGATGCAGCTCTGCCCGCTCTGGTAGAACGCGCCGAACACGATGCGCTCCACCGCGTGATCGAGGTCGGCATCCTTGTCGACGATCACCGCCGCGTTGCCGCCCAGTTCCAGCACGACCTTCTTCTTGCCCGACTTAGCTTTGAGCGCCCAACCCACATCGGGCGAGCCGGTGAAGCTGAGCAGCTTGAGCCGCTCGTCAGTGGTGAACAGGTCTGCGCCCGCGCGGCTGGCGGGCAGGATCGAGAACGCGCCCTCAGGCAAAATGTCGCACTCGGCCAGCACTTCGCCCATGATGATCGCGCCCAGCGGGGTCATGCTGGCGGGTTTCATCACGAACGGACAGCCCATGGCAATGGCGGGCGCGATCTTGTGCGCGGCCAGGTTGAGCGGGAAGTTGAACGGCGAAATGAAGCTGCACGGCCCGATCGGCACGCGCTTCCACATGCCCATATAGCCCTTGGCGCGCGGGGAAATGTCCAGAGGCTGGACCTCGCCATAATTGCGCGTGGCTTCTTCCGCCGCGATGCGGAACGTATCGATCAGGCGGCCCACCTCGCCCTCGGCATCCTTGATCGGCTTGCCCGCCTCGATGCACAGGGCATAGGCCAGCTCGTCAAACCGCTCCTTGAAACGACCGACGCAGTGCATCAACACGTCCTGCTTCTCGTAACTGGCGAGCCGCGCCATCGGCTCGGTCGCGCGCACGGCCCCGGCGATGGCCTGCTCGATCACGTCGGGCGTGGCGAGCGCGGTGCGGAAGGCGACCTTGCCGGTGTACTTGTCAGTCACCTCCAGGTCGGTGTTCGGCTGCACCGCCTTGTTGTTGAGGTAGAGCGGGTAGATGTCCTTGAGCATTTCACATCCTTCTCCCCTCCCGCCTGCGGGAGGGGCCGGGGGTGGGGGTGGGCCTCTGAGGCGAGCGCATCGCCGCGCCCACCCCTAACCCCTCCCGCAAGCGGGAGGGGGATTGAAGATCACAAAGCCTTCGACAAAACCTTGATGTCGATGTTCAGGATCTGGTCGTTCTCGGTGTAATCGACCGGGCAATCGATCAGGTGAACGCCCGGCGTATCGCGGCAATGGGCGAGCAGCTCGCGCAGGTGATCGGACGATTCCACCCGATGGCCATGTGCGCCGTAACTCTCGGCATATTTGACGAAATCGGGGTTGCCGTAAGTCAGCCCGAAATCGGCAAAGCCCATGTTCGCCTGCTTCCAGCGGATCATGCCATAGGCATCGTCGCGCAGGATCACCACGGTCAGGTTGAGGCCAAGGCGGATGGAGGTTTCCATCTCCTGGCTGTTCATCATGAACCCGCCATCGCCGCACACCGCGATGACGTTACGGTCGGGGTAAAGCATGGCACTCATCATCGCCGACGGCAGGCCCGCGCCCATCGTGGCCAGCGCGTTGTCGAGCAACACAGTGTTGGGCAGGTAAGCGCAATAGCCGCGCGCGAACCAGATCTTGTAGACGCCATTGTCGAGGCAGATGATCCCGTCATGCGGCTGCGCATCGCGGATCTGCTGCACCAGGTGCGGCGGGAAGATCGGGAAGCGGGTATCCGTCGCCAGTCCGCTGGTGTGGTCCAGCTCGGCCTTATGATAGGCGAGCATGTGATCAAAGTTCCAGCTGAGGTTGGGGGTGATATCTTCCTTCATCTGCCAAACCGCGTTGGCGATATCACCGATCACTTCCACTTGCGGGAAATAGACCGGATCGACCTCCGCTGTGCGGGTGGAGACGTGGATAACCGTGGGCCCGCCCGCCCGCATGAAGAACGGCGGCTTCTCGATCACATCGTGGCCCACGTTGATGATCAGATCGGCATCCTCCACCGCACGGTGAACGAAATCGCCCGCCGACAACGCCGCACAGCCGAGGAACTTGGGGTGTCGTTCATCGATCACGCCTTTGCCCATCTGCGTGGTCAGGAACGGAATGCCGGTCTTCTCCACGAACTGGAGCAGCATGCGCCCGCACAGCTTGCGGTTGGCGCCCGCGCCGATGACCAGCACGGGAGCCTTGGCTTGCTCGATCAGCTTCACCGCGTGGCGCACGGCCTTCGGGTCGGCCGACGGACGCCGCGCGACCGAGCGATGGATCGGCAGCGAATCGGTGCGTTCCTCGGCAATATCCTCGGGGAATTCGAGGTGCACCGCGCCGGGCTTCTCCTCCTCGGCCAGGCGATAGGCCTCGCGCACGCGGCTGGGGATGTTGTCGCCCGCCGCCAGCTGGTGGGTGTACTTGGTGATCGGCCCCATCATGGCGACCACGTCGAGAATCTGGAACCGGCCCTGCTTGCTCTTCTTGATCGGCTTTTGCCCGGTGATCATCATCATCGGCATGCCGCCCAACTGGGCATAGGCAGCGGCGGTGACGAAGTTGGTCGCGCCCGGCCCCAGGGTGGCGATGCACACGCCGGTCTTGCCGGTGTGGCGGCCATAGGTCGCGGCCATGAAGCCCGCGCCCTGTTCGTGCCGGGTGAGGATCAATTTGATCTTGGTCGAGCGTGACAGCGAATCGAGGAAATCGAGGTTTTCCTCTCCCGGAACGCCGAAGATATATTCGCAGCCCTCTTCCTCCAGGCACTGGATGAACAGGTCGGATGCTTTCTGCTTGCCGTCAGCCGCGTCGTGATTGGCCATGGTCGTTGATCCCCCCAAGATGGCTGGACCGCGCCGCGCGGCCAACCGGATATGCACGAGCCCGTGGAGCCTGACCGGCCCTCTGAGTGGGAGCCTATCAGAGGCTTTGGCCCGAGTCAGGCCTTAATAACCGAGCGCCAGATCGACCTGCGCGGCAAGCGGCTCACCTGCCAGATAGCGCGCGCAATTGGCCACGAAACGATCGGCAGCGACCAGCCGGGTGTTCTGGGTGGGCAGGCCCGCCTGGTGCATGGTGACATGGCAATTGGGCGCGTCCCATAGGGGATGGCCCGGCGGGATCGGCTCCGGGTCGGTCAGATCACAAATCGCCCCGCCCAGCGTGCCGGCGTGGAGCATGGCGACCAGTGCCTGCTGATCCACCACATCGGCTCGCGCCATGTTCACCAGCACCGCATCGGGCTTCATCGCGGCAAGCGTGGCGGCATCGAACAGGCCGCGCGTCTCGGGCGTGCCGGGCAGCGCCAGCACCACCCAGTCGAACGTGTGCAACTGGGCGCGCCATTCATGGGGACCAAGCGTGCCCGGCCCCGGCTGGCGGCGCACGGCCACCGTATCTGCGCGGAAGCCCTGCAGCATCCGGTCAATCGCCTGGCCGATCTCGCCATAGCCCAGAATCAGAACCCGCGATCCGGCCAGTTCGCGGGTGACCAGCGGGACCGAGGCGAGCCATTTGTGCCGGTCGGCCGCACGGACGATGGCGGCATGGTCGCGGGCAAAAGCCAGCATCATCATTAGCGCGAATTCGGCCACCAGGTTGGCGGTCAGGCCGGACCCGTTGGTCAGCACCACGCCGCGCTGGCGCAAGTTAGACAGTGGCATCCAATCGACGCCGGAAAAGATCGTGTTGAGCCACCTCAGCCCGCTGGCGGCGGCCACGGCCTGCTTGGGCGCGGTCTTGTCGAACATGTCGAACCAGCCGATCTCCGCCTGCGGGGCCTGGGCCACCAGTTCCGCCCCGTCAGCCCACCATAGCGGTTCGATTTCGGACGGCAGGCGGCCTTCCAGCATGGGCCGGACGGTGGCGGGCAGCAGGGCTTTCACGCCAGCGCCCATTCCCAGCCGAGCGGATCGCCGTCCATCACCAGCACGCCTTGTGCGGCAAGTTCGTCGCGCAGGGCGTCGCTGGTGGCGAAGTCCTTGGCGGCGCGCGCCTCCTTGCGGCGGGCGAGTGTGGCTTCGATCTCGGCTTCGTCGGCGGTCGCGGACTTGGGACGGATGCGCAGCGCCTTGCGGTTGAGCGTCATCACGCCCAGCCCCAGCACCGCATCCATCGCCGCAATGGCTCGCAGCTTGTGCTCCGGATCAAGCTTCTTGAGGCTCAGCACGTCCTCGAACACGGTCAGCGCCAGCGGGCTGTTGAGGTCTTCGGCAATGGCCTCATCGAAGCGCGCCAGCAGCGGCAGCAGCGCGCCGCCGATGTGCGAATGGGCGTGGTCCAGCGTCCACCCGCCAGCAGGTTCGTCGACCGGCTCGTCCAACCGCGCTCGGGTCTGTTCTACGGCGATCAGCATCCGTTTGAGCCTTGTCAGGGCCGCTTCGAGGCCCTCCCAACTGAACTCCAGTTCGCTGCGATAATGGGCCTGAAGGCACATCAGGCGATAGGCCACCGGGGCATAGCCTTTGTCGATCAGCAGTTGCAGGCGCAGGAATTCGCCCGAAGATTTACTCATCTTACCAGATCGTTCGACCAGAAAGTTGTTATGCATCCACAGGTTCGCGCCGCTTGCGTCGGAGTGGCAGAAGGCCTGGTTCTGCGCGATCTCGTTGGGATGGTGGATCTCGCGGTGATCGATCCCGCCAGTATGGATGTCGAACGGGAAGCCGAGCAGTTTGCCGCTCATCACGCTGCATTCCAGATGCCACCCCGGCGCGCCCCGGCCCCACGGCGAAGCCCACTCCATCTGCCGCGTCTCGCCCGGCGGCGTGGTGCGCCAGATCGCGAAATCTGCGGCGTTGCGCTTGCCCGCTACCGCCTCGATCCGGCTTTCGCCCTCGTCTGTCTGCGTGCGCGCCAGCTTGCCGTAATCGGAAACGGTGGAAACGTCGAAATAGAGGCCGCTATCCAGTTGATAACAATGCTGTTCCGCGATGCTCTTCGCGAACGCAAGCATGTCGTCGATATAGTCGGTCGCGATCGACCAGTGCGCCGGCTGGCGGATGTTGAGCGCCTTCACGTCCGCCCAGTAAGCCTCGGTATAATGCCGGGCGATGTCCCAGATGGATTGCGCGCGTTCGGCCGCCATCTTCTCCAACTTGTCCTCGCCCTGGTCTGCATCATCGGTCAGGTGGCCCACGTCGGTGATGTTGATCACATGGGTGAGCTTGTAACCCTTCCAGCTCAGAGTGCGGCCCAGCAGGTCGGCGAACACATAGGCCCGCATGTTGCCGATGTGCGGGTAGTTATAGACGGTCGGCCCGCAGGTATAAACGCGCGCCTCGTGCGGGTGGACGGGCTGGAACACCTCCAGCTGTCGGGTCAGCGAATTGAACAGGCGCAGGCGAGCAGTCATGGGCAGCCTTTGGCGGGTTTGGCCAGTGCTGGTCAAGGCCGCTGGTCAAGGCCACTGGTCAAGGCCGCTGGTCTAGGCAGGGTTGCCCTTTACGGAAACGGAAAGCGTTGCCGACCGTTGTGTTGCCGCCACTTATATAAAACCAAAGGTTACTCACCATGAAAACCGTTACCGCCCTCCTCGCCGCGAGCGCCATCGCCCTGACAGCCGTGCCTGCACAGGCACAGACTTCCACGCGTGACCGGATCAGTTCCATCCTCGGTCAGCTGCTTGGTGCCCCGACGGCACAGACCAGCGCCAATACCTCGATCGACGCACAATGGGTCGCCGGACAGTTCCCGCTGGCCAACGATCGTCTGGCGTTTGAAACGCAGGTCGACACCGCCGTGCGCGACCGCCGCATCACGCTCAACACGGGCAGCCGAATGAAGGCCGATTACCTCGCGCTGGTGCAGCTGGAAGCGCGCTATGGCGCCGACCGCCGCTTCACGACGGCCGAGCGGTCTGACCTGACCGAGCGCTACAACGCGCTGGCCGCTGCGGTGGCCGCAGGGGCTTATACCGACGGTGGCACAGCCACCACGGTGGTTGCCGATGGGCGTGTGGAGTTCAATCGCCGGGTCGATGCCGCCGTTGCCGCGCGCCGTCTTACCCGCACAGCAGGCACGCGCCTCAAGACCGATTACGCATCGGTGATCCAGATCGAGGCGAATTACCTCAACGACGGGGTCATCTCGCAAGCCGAGCAGGAAGATCTCGACGAACGGCTGGATGCGCTGGATGCGCGAGTGGGTGATGTCGCCTACACGCCCGCACCGCAGACCCCGCAGCAGCGACTTGACGCGATTGCCAGTGCCTTGCGCGTCCTGCCCGCCACGGCGCAGGCTCAGGCGCAAATACGGGTTGAGCATGGCGACCTGACGCGGCTGGCGGCCGCCTATGCCCGCCTGACTACGACCGCCGAAGAACGCGCCTATCTCGAAACGCGGCTGGTTGACCTCGAAACCAGGGCGCGCGTGCGCCGCTAAGCTAAAGCTGCGCGCCGACCACCACCCACCCCAGCCCGTCGCGTTCGAAGAACAGTTGCGGGCCAGCGCGGCCGTCTTCCCAAGTGGAGACGGCCGTGAAGGTGTTGAGCCCGGTGCGATCCACATCCCAGCTCCAGTCCTGCCCCGGCATCAGCGTCGCGGCGTCGAGCAGCGCGGCGAGACCTTGCGGTGTCACCGCCACGTCGATGGCGGCACCGCCCACCGTGTTGACAATGCCATCCCCGATCCGGTCGAGCAGGTCACTGTCGCCATCTGCACGGCTGGCGCTCAGATCGTCGTGCATACCGCCGCGCAAGCGCTCGAAATCGACCCACTCGGCCAGCGTGGCGCTGTCGCCTTCCTCCACCGCGTTGACGATACACCACATCGAATACCACGGGCTGGCGAAGGCCCAAGTGCCGAGCACCAGCGTGGCGACGAGCAACAGGCGGACAGGCAGGCGCATGGACATTCCCCCGAAGAATGCGACTAATGGGCCGCGCTATCCGTGAAAATGGCTGGCCGCAGGATGAACGAAAGCGTTCCGCCTGCGGCCTTCGTCCGGTCAATCGGCGTCGGGTGCGATGCCAAGTTGCGCCGCGCGCAGGACGCCCGGGTTCAGCATGTCGTCGTCGTCGACCAGCGAGACGCTACCGCTGCCTTCGACGAATTCGACCGTATCGGACGGGCGGATATCCGGCCGGCCCGACATCAGACCCATCTTGATCTTGCAGCGGACGAACTGCGTCTCGCCGTCCTCGACCAACAGGGTCAGCGCGTCACGCCGCTCGTTCCGCACCCAGAAATCGTGCGATCCGGGGGTCGTCTGGTAGATGAAATACTTGCCATTACCCAGCGAACTGAGCTTGGCTTCGTCAGGCGTGCCTTCACCTTCGTTGACCTGGCAGCCCATGGCCATGCCCATCATGCTGCCGGTGCGATAAAACACGACCTGACCCATCCCGGTCGGCGGCGCGGGAATGGTCACTTCCGACCCAGCCGGCGTGTGATCAGCCGGTGCTTCCTGCGCCACGGATGGCGATGCCAGCAGCATGGCAAGGCTCGCCACTGTCGCGATTCGGTGTGACAACTTCATTCGGTTTCCCCTTCCACAATCGACCCCTGTTGCTCGTCTACTTCCGCCGCTGCGGTCAATGCCGGCGGATCGTCTTGGTGTTCGGTGCTTTCGACCGCTGGAGCGGCGGCGGGCAGCGGCACGGATATGTCCTGGGCGATGCGGGCAGAGGCGCGGGCGCCCTCGGCTATGGTCAGCGCACCGCCTTCGATGAAGAAGCCGACCAGCGCGACCAGCGGCAGCGTTGCCGTGCTGGCAACGGCGAGGTTGTTGACAGTGTCTATCCGGCTGGTCGGGTCACCACCGCCCACGCGCATCGAGCGCAAGGGGATTTGCTGGTCACCCACTTGCAGGAATCGCGCGGTGACGATGAGCTCGCCCGCAGCACCCATGCCGCCCTTGCGCTTGGCGTGAATCACCTCGCCCTCGCCTGCGGTACCCGCCGGAACACCCGTTACGCCATCGACCACGATCGGTTCGACAAGCCGCAGCGGAAAGCGATCGCCACTGGTGCTGGTCTCGGAGCTGAGCGTGGCGAGCACTTCGATTACAATCGGTGTCAGGCGCGGAATGGCCAGGGTGGGCGCGGCATCGGTCGATAAAGCCACTTCCGCTGGCGGCGGCTCGGCCACGGCGTCTTGCGCCGCTGCCATCGCAGGCATCAGCGCCACCCAAGCCAACGCGGCAAAAACCGAACGATTCAGCGACCTTCCCCCCAGAAGCACCCATATTTGAAAGAGAACAGCTATTCGCGCAAGACGCAAAACACGCGCGCAGGCAGCTCAATCCACCTCGAACAAATCGGCCAGTTGTTCGATGATCGTGCCGCCCAATTGCTCCACGTCCATGATCGTCACCGCCTTCTTGTAATAGCGGGTCACGTCGTGGCCGATGCCGATGGCGACCAGTTGCACCGGGCTTTGCTTCTCGATCCAATCGATGACCTTGCGCAGGTGCGTTTCGAGGTAGCCGGCGCTGTTTACGCTCAGCGTGGAATCGTCCACCGGGGCGCCGTCCGAGATGACCATCAGGATGCGCCGGTCCTCGCGCCGCATCAACAGGCGTTCGTGCGCCCACAGCAGCGCCTCGCCGTCGATGTTCTCCTTCAGTAGCCCTTCGCGCATCATCAGGCCCAAGTTCTTGCGCGCACGACGCATCGGCTGGTCGGCCTGCTTGTAGATGATGTGCCTGAGGTCGTTGAGGCGGCCGGGATTGGGCGTCTTGCCATCGGCCAGCCAGCGCTCACGGCTTTGCCCGCCCTTCCACGCGCGGGTGGTGAAGCCGAGAATCTCCACCTTCACCCCGCACCGCTCCAGCGTGCGCGCGAGGATATCGGCGCTGATCGCGGCGATGGAAATGGGGCGCCCGCGCATCGAGCCCGAATTGTCGATCAGCAGGGTGACGACGGTGTCCTTGAACTCCTGCTCGTGCTCCACCTTGTAGGACAGCGAATGGCCGGGGCTAACGATCACCCGGGCGAGGCGCGCGGCGTCGAGCAGGCCCTCCTCCTGGTCGAAATCCCAGCTGCGGTTCTGCTGCGCCATCAGCCGGCGCTGCAAGCGGTTGGCGAGCCGCGTGACAATGCCGGCGAGGCCCGCCAGCTGGCTGTCGAGATAGGCGCGCAGGCGATCGAGTTCCTCGTAATCGCACAGGTCCTGCGCTTCGACCACTTCGTCAAAAGCGGTGGTGAAGGCCTTGTAATCGAACGAATCAGGCAGATCGGTCCACGGGCGATTGGGACGCACGGGCATCATGCCTTCCTCGCCCTCGTCGCCCGGATCGCCGTCGGCGGCTTCCTGTTCGGTGCCGGTTTCTTCCTGCTCGCCTTCACCATCGGCATCGGCAGCGTCGGCGGCGATCTGGTTCTGCTGGCCGTCCTCGCCCGACTGGTCGTCGCTGTCGTCGGGTGTTTCGTCCTTGCCGTCGTCGTCGTCGCCCTCGTCGGGCGCATCCTCGGGCTGGTCCTCCGCGCGCACCAGTTCGAGGTGGCGGAGCATGTCGAGGCTCAAGGACTGGAACGCTTTCTGGTCATCGAGCGACAGCGCCAGTCGTTCAAAATCGCCCGCGGCCTTGTCCTCGATCCACTGACGCACCAGGTCCACCCCGGCAAGAGCGGTGGGCGGGATCGATTGTCCGGTCAGCTTCTCGCGCAGCAGCAGCGCGAGCGCCGACTGGATCGGTACCTCGTTAGCCGTGGCGGCGCGGGTAATCGGATCGGCGGCCATGCGCACGTCCTGCGCGGCATCAAGGTTGCCGCGCATACCGGTGTAGTTGTTCGCGCCCAGCGCTTCATAGCGCACCGTCTCCACCGCATCGTAGCAGGCGCGCGCATCTGCCTCGGCCGGCGCATTGCGGTTGTGCAGCGAGGTATTGTGGTGCCGCTGGCGCAGCGCGAAGCTGTCCGCAAAGCCGCGCGCTTCGGCCACCTGCTCGGCCGGCAAGGTGCGCGGCGGCATCGGCACGCGCATGGTCTTGCCCTGCTGCCCCGGCGCATCGGCGGTCCACGCCACCTCGGTCTCGGCATCGCGACCGATGGCGCGGGCGGCCCCGGTCAGCGCGAGCTTGAAACGATCGAGGGGCGATTCTTGTGACATGGGCTGCCCCATCCGTAGAGGACAGGCGGGCAGTTCTACAACAGGCTAATCCTGCGCGCGGCTGCGCATCATTTCATCCAGCGCCTGTTCCGCCTGGGCGCGGCCTTCGGCGCTGCCGCCGATGCTGACCGAACTGGAACTGCGGCATGTGCGCCGCCCTGCTTCCTCAACGCATTCGCCGCTGGACTGGCGATCGTAAGCGACGTCACCATTTGCGCCAGACGCGGCGCAGCGATAGCCAACAGCGGTCTCCTCACAATCAGGCGCGCGCAAGGCTTGAGCAACCAAGCCACTGCGGTGGTATCCGCCTTCCCGGGTGGATGCGGCGGCCGTGCGGTTCTGCTAATCGACCGAGCAGACGGCAGCGCTGGTCCGGATCGGCGCACCATTGTCGTCATAGCGTTGTGGCCCGGCGGCTTGCGCCTGGATGATATCACTGTCGGAAGTGCAAGCTGGCGGCGGGTTGACGGCTTGCTGTGTGGTCCCGGTCCCGATGAAGTTCCATCCGGCAATTTCGGGCGAAATCTGGTCGGGTTCGAACACGATCCGTCCGTCCTCGGCAGGAGCGGTGGCCGGTTGGTCCTGCGCCAGCGCGGGCGTAGCAATCGTCAGCAGGCTGGCAGTCAGAGCGGCTGACACGGTGCGGCGCACGGCAATTTCCCCCTTGCCACTGGGGTATAGGCTAGTGTCACCCACCTTGCCAGATGGGGCACGGCGGGTGACAGCATTTGTCATTCCAGACGGATGGTCAGAGCCGCGCCCCCACGCCGAATACCCCGATCAACAGTGGATCGTTGGTGGCGCGCGGATCGGCGCGGATGGCGGCTTCCTCGGCCCCGATCTCGTTCCAGATCACGTCGTTCACGCGGTTCGAGAAGGTGTTGGCGACGAAGCCTACGTCCACCCCGGTCAGCGCGGCGAGCAACTGGCCCATCACCGGGTCCTGCGCCACGCGCATCGCCTGGCCCACTTCGGGGACCATTGCCTCAACCAGCGCATTGCCCATTTCGCCGCGCAGGAATGCCGTGGCAGCCGTGGGATCGCCGCGCACCAGTGCCAAGGCGTTCTGCACCCCGATCACGCGTACGGCATCGGTCACCAGCGGTGCGGCGCGGTACGATGCGCGCTCTGCAACGCCGGAAAAGGCGCGTTCCAGCCGCCCTTTCATCAACTGCGAGGTGAGGATCGAGGCGAGCACTCCGCCGCGATTGCCCAGCACGCCGTCCAACCCCAGCTGGCCCACGTTCTGGTCCCAGAACCCGCCATCGGCGGTCAACCGGGCGAAGGCGCGGGTGGACGACACATAGAGCAACTGGCGGATCGCATCGAGCAGGCTCCACTGGCCGGTGGTGGCGCAGGCCGGCAGCGTCAGCACCGCTCCGCCCAGCAACATGGTGCCGATCAGCTTGCGCCGGTCCACCGCAGTCTCGTGGAAAGCTTTCATCGCATTTCTCCTTCCCCATACTTGCAGGGCAGGCTCATGGCCCCCCATAGCTGACACCGCCATGAACCGTGCCAAAAGCCGCATACGCCTGCTTGTCCTCAATGCCGCTCTCGGCCCGCTGGATTACCGTGTTCCCGAGGGGATGACAGTGCAGCCCGGATCGGTGGTGGTCGCCCCGCTGGGGCCGCGCCAGGTGATCGGCATCGTGTGGGAAGAAGAACGCTTGCCCGCGCAATCGGTGCCCGATGCCAAGCTGCGCCCGCTGATCGGCCTGCTGCCGGTGCCGCCGCTGCGGCCCGAGCTGATGCGGCTGATCGAGTGGACGGCGGACTACTACATCGCCCCGCTGGCCGCGATTGCGCGCATGGTCATCGCCAGCGGCGGCGCCCTGCGCGGGCCATCGACGATGACCGAATACCGCTTGTCGGGCGGCCTGCCCGAGCGGATGACCCCGCAGCGGCTGGCAGCGATCGAGGCGCTGGAAGGCGAGCAGGCAACGATCCGCGAACTGGCTGGTCTCGCCGGTGTATCGGAAGCCGTGTTGCGCGGCCTGCTCAACCACGGCGTGCTGGAGCCGGTGGAGGTCGATTGCGACCGCCCTTACCCGCCCGCCCGCGCTGACTTCGCCCAGCCGGTGCTCAACCCGGTGCAAGCCGAGGTGGCGGGCGAACTGGTGGCTGCGGTCAAGGCAGCAGCCTATGCCCCGTTCCTGATCGACGGGGTCACCGGATCGGGCAAGACCGAGACCTATTTCGAAGCCATCGCCGAGGCACTGCGGCACCAGCGGCAGGTGCTGGTCCTGCTGCCCGAAATCGCGCTGACCGAGGCCTTCCTCAAGCGGTTTGCCGAGCGGTTCGGCGCCGCCCCGGTGGTGTGGCACTCCTCGCTCAAGTCGACCGAGCGCCGCCGCGCCTTCCGCGCCATCGCCAGCGGTGAGGCGCAAGTGGTGGTTGGCGCCCGCTCGGCGCTGTTCCTGCCCTATGCCGCGCTCGGCCTGATCGTTGTCGACGAGGCGCACGAGGTCAGCTTCAAGCAGGGCGAAGGCGTGCGCTACAACGCCCGCGACGTGGCGGTAATGCGCGCCCGGTTCGAGTCTATCCCGGTGATCCTCGCCAGCGCCACGCCCGCGCTGGAGAGCCTGGCGATGGCCGATCAGGGGATCTATCGCAAGCTGGACCTGCCCGCCCGCTTCGGCGGCGCGCAGATGCCCACGATCTGCACGGTTGACCTGACCAAGGAGAAGCCGCCCAGCCAGCGCTGGCTCGCCCCGCCCTTGGTGGAGGCGCTGAAGGATCGGCTGGCCAAGGGCGAGCAATCGCTGCTGTTCCTCAACCGGCGCGGCTATGCTCCGCTGACGCTGTGCCGCCACTGCGGCTATCGCTTCCAATGCCCGAACTGCACCGCCTGGCTGGTCGAGCACCGCTTGTCGCGCCGGCTCGCCTGCCACCACTGCGGCCACGAGGTTCCCGGGCCCGAGGCCTGCCCCGAATGCGGTACGCCTGATTGCCTGGTCGCCTGCGGCCCCGGAGTGGAGCGCATCGCCGACGAAGTGGCCGAACTGATGCCCGATGCCCGCGTCGCGATCGTCACCTCGGACACGCTCAACAG